>URBN01000005.1 GCA_900546145.1 uncultured Desulfovibrio sp.
CCGGCTCAGAAGAGCCGGGCGCTTTTGCGATCAGGGCTTTAATTTTCAGGAGGTGTGGCCTCTGTTTTTTTGCGTAGCCCGTCACGGTAGCGCTCGAGCGCTTCTTCGAGAGGAGATGTGTCGCCGAGTTCGCGCATGAGCCGGCCAATGTACTGGAGCTGTCTGCGGTGAGCTCCATGGCTCGGAATCTTCTGGAGATCCCGGAAAGCGGTGAGCAGAGCTGGGGTGAGGGGAAGATCGGCTATAACGCGCATGGGCAGGTTCGAGATTTCCTCGCCCAGATCCTGCAGCGCCGTGCTTTCGCGTTTCTTCTGGGATCTGCTTTTGCGCTGCGTTTCCTCTTCGGGAGTTTCAGGCTCCCACTGATAGGATTTTCTGTGGGCCATGATTCATCCTTCGCTGGTATGACATAGTGAACGGGTGTTCCTTGAAGCGTGAGATGTGTTAGGGTACATCTCCACACCAGTCAGATGCAAGGAGACACATGTTATGACAGAAAGACAGGACGATATCAGCGGACTTCATTCCCTCAAGGGCGGACACGCGTATCTGCCGGCCGAAGGTCCGGATGTCAGTATTCTTGAGGCTTTTCCCAACCGTTTCCCCGAGCGCCGCTACGTGGTAAGCATCAGTTTTCCCGAGTTCACCTCTCTCTGCCCTGTAACCGGACAGCCGGATTTTGGAACCATTGTACTCGAATACGTTCCGGCTAAGCTCTGCGTGGAATCCAAGAGCTTTAAACTCTACATGTTTGCCTACCGCAATCACCATTCCTTCATGGAGACCATTACCAACAATGTCCTGAACGACATCGTTACGCTCCTTGATCCGGACTGGGCCAGGGTGAAGGGCCTTTTTGTTCCCCGCGGGGGAACACGCATACACGTGTTCGCCGAGCATTTCCGCGATCTTCCCGCCTCCGGGTCAGCCGAACTGCACGAATTCGTGCGCGACTGGAAGATGGAACCTGATCCTCACCGTCCGTAACAGCATCCGGGAAGAATACGGGTATGGCTTTTCATGAGTCCTCGGGCAGAGAGGACGGAAGGAAAACGGGCCGGAGCAGATGGATGGGGCAGGTCATTCTTCTGGCCCTGTGGGCAGTGGTTTCCCGTCTGCTGGGGCTTGTCCGGGATTTGTCCATGGCCTGGCTTGTGGGATCAGGCTGGCTTGCCGACGCACTCGGGGCAGCAACCGTTATACCGCACGCCCTGCGTAAGCTTCTCGCTGACGGCGTCCTGTCCATGCCTTTCACGGCCGCCGCAGCACGGGGCGGAGCCCGCGTTGCCGGCAGGGAGCTCTCCCCGCTGATTCTGCGCATTCTCGCTCTGGCCGGTGCTCTTTTGCTGGCGCTCCTCGCCTGCGCGCCGGTTGTGGTGAAGTGCCTCGCTCCCGGCGGCGGTCAGGATCCGGCATGGATCGGGAAGGCTGCTTTTCTTCTGCGTCTGGCAGCCCCGTTTTCCTTCTTCGTGCTTTTTTCCGCGCCTGCCATGGGACTTCTGCATGCCCGCGGGGCCTTCGCCGGCGCCTCGTCCGCGCCGGTGTGTTTCAACATCGTTATCCTGTGCTTTATCGTTGCGGCCTGGGCCGGGGCCGGTCAGGCAGATGAGATGATAGCCACAGGCTTTGCCGCAGGCGGCGCTGTTCAGGCTCTCCTTCTGTGGTTTTTCGTGCTTCGCGGCAGAAACGTGGCCGGAGCAGTGGGAAAGGGAGAACAGCCTGTTCCCCGCAAAGGAAAGGAGCATGCCGCCGCTTTCTGCACAGCGCTGAGGCGCCTTCCGGGTGTGGTTTTTTCCTGCTCATCCCTGCAGCTCTGCTTTCTTGCCGCCCTGGGGGCCGCGTCTCTGACGGGTGAGGGCGCCATAACGTCGCTTTATTTCGCGGACCGCCTCCTCGAGCTCCCCGTTGGTGTCGTCGGTGCCTGCATGGGGATAGCGGCTCTGCCGGATTTGACCCGAGAAGCGGCAGCCGAGGATCGGAGCGGCTTTATGGAGAGTCTGAGGCTTGCCCTGCATACGGGGCTGCTCTTCGCCATTCCTGCGGCGGCCGGGCTTTTTGCCGTCTCAGCCCCCCTTGTCGGCCTGCTTCTTGGGCATGGAGAATATTCAGATGCGGGGCTTTCCGGCACGGTTCTGTGTCTCAGAGCTCTGGTTCCCGCTCTTCCCGCCTGCATTATGCTGCGAACCCTTGTCGCCGCGTGTCATGCCTGGGGCATGGACCGGCTTGCTATCCTGAGCACGGCCGCCTCCGCTGCAGGTGCCGGTGTGACCGGCGTCTCCCTGACTTTCATGTGGGCTGGCTCTGAATTTTTCCCGGCTTCTGTCATCGGCCCTCTCTGCGCGAGCGCTGCCCTGTGGGTTCAGACCGGCATCCTGATTTGGGGGCTTCTTGTAAGAGCCCGCTCCGGAAAGCATCCGTTTACCGGAACATTTTTTTCTCTTCAGGTGCTGGCTGGACTCATTTTCTGCGGTCTGACTGCGGGGGCCGCTGCCATGGGTGTTCTGATGTCCGGCCTGGAGAACCGCCTCCTGACTCTGGTCCTGGCCGTGTGCGGGGGCGGAGCATGCTGGCTTGTCTCTGTACGGATACTGCTTCCGGATGATTTCAGGCTTCTGTTTGGGAAGGCGGGAAAGAAGCCTGGACATTCCGTACCCAGAGGCTCTGCTCAGGACAGGGACAGCTTCCGCCATTGTGATGGAAAAAATTCCTCAGAGTGAAGAACACGCATCCCCGGCTTCGAATTCAGGGGGCGGGCTTGCGAATGGAGGACTGTTGCGGCTATTCTAGACAGCTGAAATTCTGAAAATCCCGCGCGTCACAGGGATACCTGAAAAAGTGCGCCGAGATCTCTTTCCTGAGGAGGGCTGTATGGGCTTTTTTACAAAGCTGAAAAAAATATTCTCTGGCAAGGAGGAAGAGTCCGCTTCTTCCGAAGAAGAAAAGAAGGAAGCTGAAGTACAGGAGGGCGAAGGCGGTACCTCTCTGCAGGGTGAAGAGGCCGAAATCTCCGGGCAGGAAAAAAACGAACCTCCGGTTCAGCAGCCTGCGGACGGGGAGGGAGAGCCTTCCCCCAGGCAGAGTGAAGAGACTTCCTGTCACGTGGCTTCCGCAGGCCGGGATGAAAGCGGAGAAGAAAAAGCCGTGCACGGAGAGCCTGAGGAGGCTCCTTCTGAGCAGCAGATTTCCGAATCCGCTGCTCCGGCAGAGGAAGAAGTTCCTTCTGCGGCCGCGGTGCCTGAAAAAGTTGCAGAACAGCCGGCCGGAGCGGCAGCGTCACCGACGGCTTCTGATGAAGAGGAAGAACTGACTGTACGCCTCCGCTCCTGTGAACCCAGGCTTTCGGTCTGGCTTGATACAGTTCTTGACGGCGTGACGGAAGCCGGACCCCTGCTTGAAAAGAGAATCCGCTTCCTGCTCTCTTCCTTGGAAGCGCCGGCAGCCGAGATCGATTCCTTCGTCAGCGACTTCTCGGGCTGGCTGGAGCGGATGGAGTACAGAAATCTGGATGAGTTCCGCTCAGAACTGCAGTACAGGCTCGCTCTTGCCCTCGATCTTGAAGACGAGGAAGACGAGCGGAGCAGGCTTTTCATTAAGCTCTCAGATGGTCTGGCGAAAACACGTGAGCAGTTTTCCCGGCGCCTTGAGGGCCTCTTTGCCAGCAACGGGGAACTGAATGATGAGTTCTGGGAACAGATGGAGGAAATCTTCATCATGGCCGACCTCGGTTACGAGGCTTCCGAGGAACTTGTCAGCCGGCTGCGCGAACGGTGCCGGCAGGAGAGGGTAACTTCTTCGCAGGGCGTGCGGGAAGTGCTCCGTCAGGAGATCAAGTCAATTTTCGCTCAGCCCCGCCGCATCAGTGCGGTGAATCCGCCGGAAATCGTGCTCATGATAGGTGTCAACGGAGCAGGAAAGACAACGACCATCGCCAAACTTGCGTACCGTGACCGCATGCAGGGAAAAAAGGTCATGATCGCCGCTGCTGACACGTTCCGCGCAGCGGCCATAGATCAGCTCCGGGTCTGGTCCGAAAGGGTGGGCACGCTCTTCCATGCCAAGCAGCCTGGCGCAGATCCGGCTTCCGTGGCGTACGAGGCCGTTGACAGGGCGATCCGGGAAGGTGTCGATGTCCTGTACGTGGATACGGCAGGCCGCCTGCAGACAAAGGTCAACCTGATGGATGAACTTACCAAGATTCGTCAGGTCATTGGCAAGAAACATCCCGGGGCCCCGCACCGGACAGTCCTGGTGCTTGATGCCACCACCGGACAGAACGCTCTCTCGCAGGCCAAGCTCTTCAAGGAGTCTGCGGGCGTTGACGAACTTATTCTGACCAAGCTTGACGGGACGGCCAAGGGCGGCGTCGCCATTGCCGTTGCCATGCAGTACAAGCTTCCCATTACCTACATAGGGCTGGGTGAGAAAGTGGAGGATCTGCGTCCGTTCAATGGCGATGATTACGCCGACGCTCTCCTGGCGTCCGTTTAGCGTTTTTTTCGGATGATGTACCGCCCTGACACTGGGCACGGCCCGGTGAAGGGGCGGTGCGTCATAAGAATGCAAAGATTTTGTCTTTTTTACGTTGACAATCTCGCGGCTTACGACTAAAGAAGGAGAGCTTTCCGAAAGGAAGGTGTTCCCTGGACGGCAGGGAAGGGCAGATTAAGTCTGTCCTGATGCTCCAGAGCTGCACTCTGCAGCTTCTGGTTTTGACAAGTGCAGGCGTTACCAGACGTCGACTTGATCGAGCCGTTCCAGCCCACATTCGGATCCCACGCTGAAATATTGCGTGCCCGGGGCTGTAAAGGTGGAGGGACAAAGACCCTCATTTGGTGACCCTGCGGGACCATCCTCTCACCGCTTATTCTAGCGGAAGGGTGTGGAGAACGCCGGGAGCGTCACAAGATGATGCCAGGCGCGTTGCTCACGCCCTAATAAATCTCCGTACATACATCTTCTTGTGATCTGACGTCGTCAGACAAACGCTCCCCAGATGTTCGCTCCCAAAGGGCTGGACAGCTTCCGGGCCTATCTCTATTGGCCCCAGTGCAAGGAACCCACGTTGAACCCAACCGGCGCGGGATTTTGGTAAAACGGAGCAAAAAATGACGACAGTTAGCAGTGATTGCATTCGGATCAAGCTCAGGGCCTATGACTTCCGCATCCTTGATAAGGCTGTAGCGGAAATCGTGGACACTGCGCGCAACACCGGTGCCGGTGTGGCCGGGCCAATCCCCCTGCCCACCAGGATTCACAAATTTACGATTCAGCGTTCTGTGCATGTTGACAAGAAGTCCCGTGAACAGTTCGAGATGCGCGTGCACAAGAGACTCATGGATATCATTGAGCCTACCCAGCAGACTGTTGACGCCCTCGGCAAGCTTTCTCTTCCCGCCGGCGTTGACGTTGAAATTAAGCTTTAGTGAGAGGCAGTCATGGCTGAGAAAATGGGAATTATAGGTCGCAAGCTTGGCATGACCCGTATTTTCGGGGACGATGGTGCCTCTGTGGCCGTTACAGTTATTGAAGCCGGTCCTTGCCCCGTCACTCAGGTGAAAACCGTTGAGAAGGACGGCTATAATGCTCTGCAGATTGCTTTCGGCGACTGCAAGGAAAAGCATTCCAACAAGGCAATGAAGGGTCACTTCGCCAAGGCCGGCACGGCTCTTTTCACCAATGTTCGTGAAATCCGCCTGGCCGGTGCTCCTGAGCAGAAAGTTGGTGACTCTCTGACGGTTGATCTTTTCAAGACCGGTGACGTCCTGAAAATTACCGGCAAGAGCATTGGTAAGGGTTTCCAGGGCCGTATGCGCCGTTGGAACTTCAAGGGCTGCAAAGACACTCATGGTGACGAGAAGGTCCATAGGAACAACGGTTCCGTTGGTAACAACACCTTCCCCGGACACGTTATCAAGGGCCGTAAGATGGCCGGTCACTGGGGCAATGAAACCGTGACCCAGCCGAGCTGCCTTGTCGTGGCCGTTCGTCCTGAGGACAACGTCATTCTGGTCAGGGGCGCAGTGCCCGGTCCGAAGAACGGCATTGTGCTCATTCGTCAGCAGTAGCAGGTGATAAGATGGCTACCATTAAAGTATATGATCAGGAAAAGCAGGAAGTCGGTTCCGTTGAGCTTGCTCCCGAGGTTTTTGAGGTCGAGGCCCGTCCCGAGATCCTGAACCTCGTTGTGCGTGCGCAGAGAGCCGCTCAGCGTGCCGGTACCCACAAGGCCAAGACCCGTGCCTTCGTGTCCGGCGGCGGCGTGAAGCCCTGGAAGCAGAAGGGCACCGGTCGTGCCCGTGCCGGTTCGAACCGCTCCCCCATCTGGCGTGGCGGTGCGATTATCTTTGGACCCCTTCCCCGCGATTACTCCTTCAAGGTTAACAGCAAGGTCCGCTCTCTGGCCATGCGCATGGCTCTTTCCAGCCGTGTGGCCGGCAACAACCTTCTGGTCGTGAAGGGTATCAATCTTCCCGATGGGAAGACCAAGAATTTTGCCAAGGTTGCCAAGACCCTGGGCCTCACTCAGGCTCTCGTGGTCGCTCCTGAAATGACGGAGAATCTTGACCGTAGCTCCCGCAACCTTCCCAACGTCACCCTGACGACGCCCGACCGTCTCAGCGTGTACGAAATTCTGAAGAACAAGCAGCTTGTTCTCCTCCAGGACGCCATCGCCCCGGTGGAGGCCCGCTTTGTTGCAAAGGGGAAATAAGATGGAACTTACTCAGGTGCTTCTTAAGCCCCGTATCACTGAAAAGATGACCGAGCTTGCTGAAGGTGCCAATAAGGTTGCATTTCTTGTTAACCCCAAGGCCAACAAGCTCGAAGTGAAGAAAGCCGTCGAAGCCGCCTTCAATGTGACCGTGCTCAACGTGAACATTGTCAGCGTTGCTCCCCGTGACCGCGTGCGTCAGGGTAAGGCCGTCGGCACCAAGCCCGGTTACAAGAAAGCGTATGTGACCCTGGGCGCAAATGACAAGATCGAATACTTCGAGGGAGCGTAAGTCATGGCTGTTCGCAAGCTTAAACCGACTTCTGCTGGTCGTCGTGCCCAGACGGTTTCCGATTTTGCGGAAATCACCAGGACGACGCCTGAAAGGTCCCTTGTCTGTGGTCTGACCAGAAAGGCCGGCCGCAACAACGTGGGCCATGAGACCATGCGCCGCCGCGGCGGTGGGCATAAGCGTCTCTACCGCATCATTGATTTCAAACGTGAGAAGCAGGGCATCGAAGCCACTGTTTCCCATATCGAATACGATCCCAACCGTACTTCCCGTATCGCCCTTCTGACCTATGTTGACGGTGAAAAGCGTTACATCATCGCTCCCGCCGGTCTGAAGCAGGGTGATAAGGTTCTTTCCGGCGAAAAGGCTGACATCAAGCCTGGCAACGCTCTGCCTCTCGGCCGCATTCCGGTCGGCACCGTTGTGCACAATGTTGAGATGTATCCCGGCAAGGGCGGACAGATGTGCCGCGCTGCCGGCACCTACGCTCAGCTCGTCGGCAAGGAAAACAAGTACGTCCTCCTGCGTCTGCCTTCCGGCGAAGTGCGCAAGGTCCTCGCCACCTGCATCGCCACTATCGGTCAGGTAGGCAACATCAGCCATGAGAACGTTCATCTCGGCAAGGCCGGCCGCAACCGCTGGCTCAACCGCCGTCCGAAAGTCCGTGGTGTCGCTCAGAACCCCATTGACCATCCCCTCGGCGGTGGTGAAGGCAGAAGCTCCGGCGGCCGTCATCCCGTCTCTCCGTGGGGCATGCCGGCCAAGGGCTTCAAGACCCGCGATCCGAACAAGCCTTCGGGACGTCTCATTGTCAAGCGTCGCAGCCACAAGTAGGAGTGAGACATGCCTAGATCTCTTAAGAAGGGACCGTTTGTAGACGGTCATCTTATGGCTAAAGTTGAGGCCGCCCAGGCTAGCGGTGATCGCCGTGTCGTTAAGACATGGTCCCGCCGTTCCATGGTGCTGCCCGAAATGGTGGGCCTGACCTTCGCCGTGCACAACGGCAAGAAGTTCGTCCCCGTGTTTGTTACTGAAAATATGGTTGGCCACAAGCTCGGTGAATTTTCTCCGACCCGTACCTTCCACGGCCATTCTGCTGAAAAGAAAGCGGCCGCTGCCGCAAAGCCGGCGGCTAAGTAGGGAGATAAGTAATGGAAGCCAAAGCTATTGCTAAATTCCAGCGCGTGTCCCCCCGCAAGACCGCTCTGATTGCGCGGAATGTCCGCGGCAAGGGCATTGAAGAAGCGATGAATATCCTCCGCTTCACGCCCAACAAGCCCGCGGGAGCCATCCTCAACGTCCTGAAGAGCGCCGCTGCCAACGCCACCCAGATGGCTGTGAACGTCGACGCCATGTTCGTTAAGGAAATTCTGGTTACCTCCGGCCCGACCTGGAAGAGGTTCATGCCCCGTTCTCAGGGCCGTGCTACCAAGATTCATAAGCGCACCAGTCATATTACCGTTATACTCGCTGAAGGGCAGGAATAGGCTATGGGTCAGAAAGTACATCCGTTTGGTATCCGCCTCGGCTACAACAAGAACTGGCTTTCCCGCTGGTTCAGTGCCAAGGAATATCCTGCCTTCGTGTTTGAAGACAGCAAGATCCGCAAGTTCGTGAAGCAGCGCAATGCTGAAGCCGGTCTCGCCAAGATCGAAATCGAGCGCGCTGGCGGCAAAGTCCGTCTTATTCTCTCCACCGCCCGTCCCGGCATCATTATTGGCCGCAAGGGTGTGGAAATCGAGAAGCTCCGCACTGACCTGCGCAAGGAATTCGGCCGCGAATTCTCCATCGAGGTCAGCGAAATCCGCCGCCCCGAAGTGGATGCCCAGCTCGTTGCTGAAAATATCGCTCAGCAGCTTGAACGCCGCGTTGCCTTCCGCCGCGCCATGAAGCGCACGGTGACCCTGGCCCGCAAGTCCGGCGGCGACGGTATCAAGGTTTCCTGCGCTGGCCGCCTGGCCGGTGCTGAAATTGCCCGCCGTGAATGGTACCGTGACGGCCGTGTGCCGCTGCAGACCCTCCGCGCCGACATCGATTACGGCTTCGCTGAAGCCAGGACCACGTACGGTACAATTGGTGTCAAGGTTTGGATCTACAAGGGTGAAATCCTTGACAAAGAGGTAGAACAGAATGTTAGCGCCCAAAAGAGTTAAATATCGCAAGTGGCAGAAGGGCCGTCTCCGCGGACTGGCTCATCGTGGTTCCACCCTCGCGTTCGGTGATATCGGCCTGAAAACCACCCAGCACGGACACCTTTCCAGCCAGCAGATTGAAGCTGCCCGTATCGCCATGATGCGTCACATCCGCCGTGGCGGTAAGGTCTGGATCCGCGTGTTCCCTGACCGCCCCGTTACCGCGAAGCCTCTTGAAACCCGTCAGGGTTCCGGTAAGGGTGCTCCGGTCGGGTGGTGTGCTCCGATTAAGCCCGGCCGCATCCTCTATGAAGTCAAGGGCGTGCCCTACGACCTCGCGGTTCAGGCTCTTACCCTTGCTGCACACAAGCTTCCCGTTAAGACCATTATTGTGACCAGGGAGGGATTCTAATGGCTGACAAGAAGAAAAGTCCCGCCCGCGAGACGGTTAAGGAACTCCGCGAGCTCTCCGTCGAAGAGCTTTCTACCAAGCTCGCCGACCAGCGCAAGGAACTCCTTGACGCCCGCTTTAAGCATGCCACCGCTCAGCTCGAGAAAACGAGCGAGCTCAAGGCCATGAAGAAGCAGGTCGCTCGCATCAGCACGATTCTCAATGAAAAGGAACAGAGGGGCTAAGTATGCAGGCTCTTGAACACGTTAAGGGCAGAACTCTGACCGGTATCGTGATCAGTGACAAGAACGACAAGACCATTGTCGTGCGTGTCGAAACCCTGGTCAGGCATCCTCTGCTCAAGAAGTACATCAGGCGCCGCAAGAAGTTCACGGCTCATGACCCGAACAATGAATGCGGCATTGGCGATAAAGTTAAAATCGTGGAGTACCGCAGGCTGTCGCACAATAAGCGCTGGCACCTGGTCTCCATCATTGAAAAGGCTGTGTAGGTGAGGCCATGATCCAGGTAGAATCCACTCTCCAGGTTGCCGATAACTCCGGCGCCAAAAAGGTCGCCTGCATCAAGGTTATCGGCGGCTCCCACCGCCGTTACGCGACTGTCGGCGACACCATAATGGTTTCCGTGAAGGAAGCCATTCCCCACAGCAAGGTGAAGAAGGGCGACGTCATGCGTGCCGTCATCGTGCGCACGTCCAAGGAAGTCCGCCGCAGCGACGGCAGCTACATCAAGTTCGATAACAATGCGGCTGTGCTCGTTTCTACCAACGGTGAACTCGTCGGCACCCGTATCTTCGGACCCGTGGCCCGCGAACTCCGCGCCGCGAACTTCATGAAGATCATCTCCCTCGCCCCTGAAGTCCTTTAGGAGACTTGATATGAAAAACTTTCGTATTCGCAAGGGCGACAAGGTCATGATCATTGCCGGTAAAGACAACGGCAAGATTGGCAAGGTGCTGAAGCTTCTTCCGAAGCACGACAGCGTCGTTGTGGAAAAGGCCAATATGGTCAAGCGCCACATGCGTGCCAACCCCTACACCCGTCAGCCCGGCGGCATCGTGGAGAAAGAGATGCCCATTCACATTTCCAATGTGATGGTTGTCTGCTCCGCCTGCGGCAAACCGACCCGCGTCGGCTACAAGTTCGTGGAAGTTGACGGCAAACAGAAGAAAGTTCGCTTCTGCAAGAAGTGCAACGAAGTCATGGAATAAGGTGAACCTATGACCCGCCTTGAAAAGATATACAAGGAGAAAGTGATTCCGGTATTGCAGAAGGAGTTCAACTACAAGTCTCCCATGCAGCTCCCCGGCATCGAAAAAATCTCCCTTAACATCGGTCTGGGTGCTTCCACCCAGAACAACAAGCTGATGGAAGAGGCTGTGGAGGAACTCACCGCCATTGCCGGCCAGAAGGCTGTTGTTACTCGTGCGAAGAAGTCCATTGCTAACTTTAAGGTGCGCCAGGGCATGCCCATCGGTGTGCGCGTCACCCTTCGCAAGGACCTCATGTGGGACTTCCTGGACAAGCTGATGAACTTCGCTCTGCCCAGGGTTCGCGACTTCCGCGGCATCCCGGATCGTGGCTTTGACGGCCGCGGCAACTTCACCCTTGGCATCAAGGAACACACCATCTTCCCTGAAATGGAAGCTGACCGTGTCGAAAATCCCAAGGGCATGAACATCACCATCGTTACGACTGCCACCACTGACAAGGAAGGCAAAGTCCTTCTCGATCAGCTCGGCATGCCTTTCAAGAAGTAGGTGGAGTAACTCATGGCTCGTCTCGCTCTCAAGATTAAGGCTAAACGCGAACCTAAGTTTAGCACCCGCAAGTACAACCGCTGCCCTATCTGCGGCCGTCCGCATGCCTTTATCCGCCAGTTCGGCATCTGCCGTATCTGCTTCCGGAACATGGCTCTTCGTGGTGAGCTGCCTGGCGTTCGCAAGTCCAGCTGGTAAAAAATATTGAAAAAATGTGGCCGGGCCTTCGGGCCCGGGATTGCGGCGGCGTGCTCTTTGTGGTATACCGCCGCTTTGCATATGGAAAGTAGGCGCATGGTGCGCCCAACTCCAAACCTTTTAGGAGTATTAGATGCTCACAGATCCTATTGCGGACATGCTTACGCGTATCCGCAACGCGCATTTGGCCCTGCACAAGGAAGTGAATGTGCCGCGCTCGAAGATGAAAGAGTCTCTCGCTGCCATCCTCAAGCAGGAAGGGTACGTCGATGACGTAACCGTTGATGAAGGCGGTATCAAAATCACCCTCAAATACCAGAAGGGTAAAGCCGCCATTACCGGCCTCCGCCGCATCTCCAAGCCCGGTCGCCGCGTTTTCGTACGTGCCGGTGACATCCCGCGTGTGCAGAATGGTCTTGGTATTTGCATTCTTTCCACCTCTTCCGGCGTCCTCGACGGCGAAGCTGCCAAGGAAAAGAAAGTTGGTGGTGAACTTCTGTGTGAAATTTGGTAGGCGGTGCAGTTATGTCTAGAATTGGTAAAATGCCCGTCGTGGTGCCCGCTGGCGTCGAAGTCAAGATTGGCGCCGACGTTATCGAAGTGAAGGGCCCCAAAGGCCAGATTTCGACCCCTGTCTGCAACCTCCTTTCCTACGAAATGAAGGACGGCCACATCATCCTCGATCGCAAGGATGATACCCGCGAGAGCAACGCTCAGCATGGTCTGCGCCGCACCCTTCTTCATAACTGCATCCTCGGCGTGACCAAGGGCTTCTCCAAGTCCCTCGAGGTCATCGGTGTCGGTTATCGTGTTGCCGTCAAGGGCAACATGATCGAACTTTCCGTGGGTTATTCTCACCCCGTGCTTGTTGATGTACCGGATGGCATCAAGGCCAGCGTCGAAGGCAACGTTCTGACGCTTACCGGCTGCGATAAGGACCTCATCGGTGAATTCGCTTCCCGTATCCGCCGCGTCCGTCTCCCCGAACCCTACAAGGGCAAGGGCATCAAGTACACTACCGAGACGATCCGCCGCAAGGTGGGCAAGTCTGGCGGCAAGAAGTAGGGGGTATTAGAATGAGTATCAGCAAGAATGATTGCCGCCTGAGCCGCAAGGCCCGTATTCGCCGCAAGATTAACGGAACGGCTGACTGCCCCCGCCTCGTGGTTTTCCGCAGCAACGAACATATCTACGCCCAGATCATCAACGATGAGACCGGGACTACCCTCGTTTCTGCTTCCACGCTTACCCTTTCGAAGAACGGTGACGCCCTGCACAGCAACATCGCCGGCGCTACTGGCGTGGGCAAGGAGATCGCCCGCCTCGCCAAGGAAAAGGATATCAACCGCGTGGTCTTTGACAGGAACGGCTATCTTTATCATGGCCGTATCAAGGCGGTAGCCGATGGCGCCCGTGAAGGCGGTCTGGAGTTCTAATATGCGTGAAAAAACTGAAACTCCCTCCAACGAGATGGGAGAAATCGAAAAGATCGTTGCTCTGAACCGCGTTGCCAAAGTTGTTAAGGGCGGCCGTCGTTTCAGCTTCTCCGCTCTGGTCGTCGTCGGTGACGGCAAGGGCAACGTCGGTTTCGGCCTCGGCAAGGCCCAGGAAGTTCCTGAAGCCCTCCGCAAAGCCACTGACAAGGCCCGCAAGACCCGCGTGTTCATCCCGCTGGTCGACGGCACGCTTCCCTGTGAAGTGCTCGGCCGTTTCGGCGCCGGCCGCGTCATGCTGAAGCCCGCCTCTGAAGGTACCGGCATCATCGCCGGCGGCGCTGTGCGCGCCATCATGGAAGCCGTTGGCATCCGTGACGTGCTGGCCAAGGCTATTGGCACCAACAACCCGCACAATGTTCTCCGCGCCACCATGCAGGGACTTATGTCTCTCCGCAGCGCAGAGGAAGTTTCTGCCCTCCGCGGCAAGAAGCTTGAAGCCCCGAGGAAGTAATCATGGCTCAAATCACCATTATGCTCGTCCGCTCCCGCGCCGGCAAAACCCCCGCGCAGAGGCAGTGCCTCGATGCTCTGGGCCTGAAGCGTCGCGAAGTCAAAAAGACTCTCAACGATACGCCCGCCATTCGTGGCATCATCAATAAAGTCCCGCACCTGGTGACCATCGTTAAGTAACGACGGCCATTTGAGGAGTATAATAATGCAGCTTAACAACCTCTTTCCCTTTCCGGAAGAGCGCAAGTCCCGCCGCCGTGTAGGCCGTGGCTGTGCTTCCGGCCTTGGCGGAACTTCCGGCAAGGGTCACAAGGGTCAGAACGCCCGCGCCGGCGGCGGTGTCCGTCCCGGTTTTGAAGGCGGTCAGATGCCCCTTCAGCGCCGTCTCCCCAAGCACGGCTTCAAGAACTATCCTTTCAAGGTAACCTACGATGTCATCAACCTGGACAGCCTCCTTGCTCATTTCCCCGGCAAGGACACCATTACGCTTGAGGACATCTATAACCGCGGCCTCGCTTCTCCGAAAATGCCGGTGAAGATTCTTGCCCGCGGCGAAGTGACTTCCGCTATTTCCGTGGAAGCTCACAAGTTTTCCGCAAAGGCTGCCGAGAAGATCGTGCAGGCTGGCGGTAAGGTCACTGCTCTTGAAAAGAACGAAGCTGAGGCTCCTGCGGCTGCCGCGGAATAATCCTTCGTTTCTAATATAGATAGTCAGCAGTGCGCCTTTGCCCGGAGCAAAACCCCGGGCAAAGGCGCTTCATTACGTTTTCTGCAACACGCCGCAGGCATAACGAGACGAGAAATACATGCCATCACCTCAGAATCTTACACCCGGTCAGACTGGCCTTGCGAAGCGCCTTGGCTGGACATTTTTTCTCCTTTGCTGCTACCGCGTAGGTGTCCATGTGCCGATTCCCGGCGTGGATGCCCAGGCCATAGCATCCTTCTTCCAGCAGATGAGCGGAACGATCTTTGCCCTGTTTGACATCTTTTCAGGCGGCGGTCTTTCCAACGTCTCCATTTTCGCGCTTGGTGTCATGCCTTACATTTCCGCGTCCATTATCATGCAGCTCCTGCAGGTGGTGAGCCCGGATGTGAAGAGACTTTACAAGGAAGAAGGGCAGGCAGGACGGCGTAAGATTACGCAGTACACCCGCTATCTGACTGTCGTCATTACTCTTATCCAGGGGCTCGGCATCGGTATTGGACTTGAGAACATGTCCAGTCCTTCCGGACTGCCCGTTGTTCTGAATCCCGGCTGGTCCTTCCGTCTTGTGACCATGATGACCTTCTGTACCGGCTCCGTGCTCATTATGTGGCTCGGTGAGCAGATTACTGACAAGGGCATCGGCAACGGCATCTCCCTCATCATTTTCTGTGGTATAGTCGTTGGCATTCCCCGCGGCATTATCCGTTCCACAGAACTTATTTCCGCCGGTGACATCAGCATCTTCCTGGCCATCTGCATTCTTGTGCTCATGGCTGCTGTTGTAGTGTTCATCGTTTTTGTCGAAAGAGCGCAGCGCCGCATCCCCATTTCGTACGCGAAACGGCAGATGGGGCGCAGGATGTTCGGCGGCCAGAATACGCACCTTCCGCTGCGTCTCAACACGGCCGGTGTTATTCCGCCCATTTTCGCGTCTTCTCTTCTCCTTTTCCCGGCCACCATCGGCCAGTTTTCTCAAAACGCTTACGTGAAGCAGGTCTCTGAATTCTTCAGCCCCATGAGCCTCACGTACAATATTCTCTACGTTGTCCTCATCTTCTTCTTCTGTTACTTCTATACGGCTATTATCTTTGACCCCAAGGATATGGCTGAGAACCTGAAGAAGAACGGCGGCTTTATTCCTGGGATCCGTCCCGGCGAGCGCACTCAGCTTTACATTGATGGCGTGCTTTCCCGCCTGACCCTTTCCGGTGGTATTTACATTGCCGCTGTTTCCCTCCTCCCCATGCTTCTCATCGCTCAGTTCAACGTTCCGTTCTACTTCGGTGGCACGAGCCTGCTGATCCTTGTTGGTGTGGCGATGGACTTCATGAACCAGATCGAATCGTATATGATTTCAAGCCAGTACGCCGGTCTCATGAACAGGGCGCGCAAGAGCGGGCGTCTTACCCGCTAAAGAGATATCCATGAAAAAGTTTCAGGGTGTTTTTATCAAGAACCCCCGCGAGATCGCCAATCTCAGGGAAGCTGACCGTATTACGGCCAATATCCTCGACGCAATCGGAGACGAGATTCGTCCTGGTATTCCTTCCATGCAGCTTGAAGATCTCGCCCGCTCCATGTGTGAACAGTATCACGTCAAGCCTGCCTTTCTGGGGTATGGCGGCTACCCCTTTGCCATCTGCTGCTCGATAAATGAAGCTGTTGTCCACGGTTTTCCTTCCAAGGAGTACATCCTCAAGGAAGGAGATGTCGTGAGCGTCGACTTCGGTGTCGAGTATAACGGTATGGTCGGAGATTCTGCCCGTACGTATCCCGTAGGCCAGATCAGCGAAACGGCTGACCGCCTTCTGGCTGTGACGGAAGCCTCCCTTTACAAGGGAATCGAACAGGCCCACGCAGGAAACGATGTTCACTCCATCGGTATTGCCGTACAGGCCTTTGTCGAGAGCCAGGGCTTCGGCGTGGTGCGCCGCTATGTCGGACATGGTGTTGGTGCCAGCATGCACGAAAAGCCGGAGGTTCCCAACTTCAACCCCGGTGTGCGCGGTGTCACACTGCATAATGGCATGTGCATTGCCATTGAGCCCATGGTCACTGAGGGAACGTACGAAGTGGACGTTCTCCCTGACAAATGGACTGCGGTGACGCGTGACCATAAGTACGCGGCTCATTTCGAACACAGCATTGCTGTGACGAAGAACGGGCCCGAGATTCTGAGCATCGGCGATCGCGGCCTTGTCCGTTACAAGCCGCAGTACCCCCAGAATCAGTTTTAGGTTATATTCAGTTCCCGGTATTTCTTATTGAGGCTGATCGTGCAGGATCCTGTCTGGCTTGACAGGCGACCCGAAATGGGTTAGACGGCTGTTTCCACGCCATAAGTAGCATCGGAATGCATCCCTGTTCCCCTGACTACTTTCTGTTGCGGCTGCGGAAGAGCAGGTTTTTCCTGCATGGTGTCAGGCCTGGTGCCTGGTGCACCGATGAATGGCAGTATATCTGCAGGAGATTCATTTATGAAAGTCAGACCATCCGTCAAGAAAATATGCCCCAAGTGCAAAGTAATTAGGCGCAAGGGTGTTCTTAGGGTTATCTGTGAAAACCCCAGGCATAAGCAGCGCCAGGGTTAGGTAGGAGTGCAACTGTGGCAAGAATAGCTGGCGTTGAGCTTCCCCGCGGCAAACGCGTGGATATCGCTCTTACGTATATTTATGGTATTGGCCGTACTACCGCCCTTGAGATTTGTGACAATGCTGGCATCAGCTGGGAGCGCAACATCGACGACCTCAATGCGGACGAAGTGAACGAAATCCGCAAAGAGCTTGAAAGCAAGCATAAGGTTGAAGGTGATCTCCGTCGTGACGTCAGCTCCAACATCAAGCGTCTCATGGACATTGGCTGCTACAGAGGACTGCGCCATCGCCGCGGTCTCCCTGTCAACGGCCAGCGTACCCACACTAACGCCCGCACCCGCAAGGGTCCGCGTCACGGCCTGGCTGCCAAGAAGAAGTAGTCTCCGGACTGCTTCTTTTATGACGTTTCGGTACAGCAAGTTTCGTCCGAATTTTTGAGGAATTACAATGGCCAAGCCTACTGCTAAAAAAGTTATCAAGAAGAAGGAAAAAAAGAGCATTCCTGTGGGCATCGTCCACATTGATGCCACCTTCAACAATACTATTGTGACGTTTACTGATACCCGCGGCAACGCCGTGAGCTGGGCTTCCTCTGGTCAGTCCGGTTTCAAGGGATCCCGCAAATCCACTCCCTTTGCCGCTCAGGTTGCCGCTGAAACCGCAGCCCACAAGGCTCAGGAGTGCGGCATGCGCACCGTTGGTATCTATGTGAAGGGTCCTGGTTCAGGCCGTGAGCAGGCTATGCGTGCCGTGGCTAACACTGGTATGCGTGTTGCCTTTATCCGCGACATCACTCCCATCCCGCACAACGGCTGCAGGCCGCCTAAGCGCCGCCGCGTGTAAGCGTCACAAAGAGGAATTCCAATGGCTAAATATACTGAAGCTAAGTGCCGCATCTGCCGCCGTGAGGGGTGCAAGCTCTTTCTGAAGGGTGATCGCTGCTTCACCGGCAAGTGCGCTTTTGATCGCAGGCCTTTGGCTCCCGGCCAGCATGGCCGTGCCCGTAAGAAGGTCTCTGAATACGCGACCCAGCTTCGTGAGAAGCAGAAGACGCGTCGTACTTACGGGCTGCTGGAACGTCAGTTCCACAGCTATTTTACCAAGGCTGATATGCAGAAGGGCGTCACCGGTACCAACCTGCTCGTTCTTCTCGAATGCCGCCTGGACAACGTTGTTTACCGCCTCGGTTTCGCCAATTCCCGCAACCAGGCCCGTCAGCTTGTCCGCCATGGTCTTTTCACCCTCAACGGCCACAAGGTCAACATTCCTTCCATCCAGCTGAGAGTGGGCGACTCCGTTGAAATTCCTGAAAAGAATCGTCAGGTGAAAATTTTTGCAGACGCTCAGGAGACCATCGGCCGCCGTGGCACCCCGAACTGGCTCGAGGCCGACTATGATGCTTTCAAGGGCACCGTTAAGGCCATGCCGCAGCGTGAGGATATCCGCACCGAAGTCAACGAACAGCTGATCGTCGAACTTTACAGCAAGTAAGCGAGGGAAGCATGCTTATTAAACAGGGCGATCGCCTTATTAATTCGCGGAACTGGACCGAGCTCGTTAAGCCGGAAAAGATTACCCGCGACGAATCGTCGAACAGCATGCACGGGCGTTTCGTCTGCGAACCTCTGGAGAGGGGGTTCGGCACGACCATTGGCAATGCTCTGCGCCGTGTCCTTCTTTCCTCCCTCCAGGGCGCCGCATTCGTCTCCGTCAAGATTACCGGCGTGCAGCATGAGTTCTCTTCTATCCATGGAGTTCTTGAGGATGTCACTGACATTATCCTCAACATTAAGCAGGTCCGCCTGGCCATGGATACGGATGATCCTCAGAAAGTTACGCTGCATGTCGATAAGAAGGGCGAGGTTACCGCTAAGGACATCAAATGCAACCAGCATGTTATGGTTCTTAACCCGGAACAGCCTATCGCCACTCTTACTGAAGATGTTCCGCTCGACATGGAGTTCGAGGTCCGCATGGGAAAGGGCTATGTGCCCCATGAACTTCATGCCGGCCTTGATGACGAAATCGGTGTCATCGCACTGGATTCTAGCTTCTCGCCCATCCGTAAGGTCAGCTATTCCATTGAGCAGGCCAGGGTTGGCCAGATGACCAACTACGACAGGCTGATTCTCGAGGTCTGGACTGATGGTTCCGTGACTCCTGAAGACGCCATCGCCTACTCGGCGAAGATCATCAAGGATCAGATCAGTGTGTTCATCAATTTTGATGAGCGCGTGACCGGAGACCTTGCCGGATCTTCCGCAGGCACTACTGAGATCAGCGAAAAACTCTTCATGCCTATTGATGAACTTGAGCTCTCCGTCCGTGCTACCAACTGCCTCAGGTCCGCTAATATTTCTACTGTTGGTGAGCTTGTGCAGCGCACTGAGTCTGATATGCTCAAGACCAAGAACTTCGGCCGTAAATCTCTTGATGAAATCAAGAATGTCCTGCTTAATATGGGATTTGATTTCGGCATGAAGCTCGATAATTTCGATAAAAAGTACCAGGAATGGAAGAAACAGAGGGATCAGCAAAATGAGGCATAACAACTCCGGCAGAAAACTCTCGCGCACGCCTGCGCACCGTAAGGCCCTTTTGCAGAATCTCGCGAAAGCTCTTATTAATCATGGCAGGATCCGCACGACCGTAATCAAGGCCAAGGAACTCCGCCGTGTTATTGAGCCGCTCGTTACGCTCACCAAGAAGAATGATGTCGCTTCCAGACGTCTTGCTTACCGTGAACTCAACGACCGCTCCATTGTTAAGCGTCTTTTCGATGAGATTGGACCGCGCTTTGCCGCCGTCGCTGGCGGTTATACCCGCATCCTTAAACTCGCTACGCCCCGTGCCGGCGATAACGCCCCCATGTGTGTGATCGAGTTTACTGATTATGAAGCTCAGCAGGGCAAGAAGGACACCAATGCTTCTGCCAGCGCTGAAGCTCCCAAGGCCGAAGCTGCTGAAGCAGCAAAGTAAGTTTTTTCATGCGTTTTTCAGGGGAGGTGCTTTTTTGATGGAGTGCCTCCCCTTTTTTGTATTTAGAGGCGTTTCCGGTTTTTTCTCCGGCCGCCTTGCTATACCTTTGGGTACAGTGTAATTTTCTTTTTCCTGCGAAAGTGGCGGAACTGGTAGACGCCCTGGACTTAGGATCCAGTGCTTTATGCGTGGGGGTTCAAATCCCCCCTTTCGCACCATAACGAATTCTGAAGGAGCTTCCTGTGAAATATACTACAGAAGAACTCACCCCCTGCAAAAAGAAGGTTAATATTTCCGTTGAGGCCGATGAAGTCAATGCTGCTATCAATACGGCTGTCAAACTGCAGCAGAGAGGCATTGCCATGGATGGTTTCCGCAAGGGTCATGTCCCTGCGGATATCATTGAAAAGCGTTTCAAGGGCCAGCTCTATCATGACGCCTGCCAGGATCTCATTAACGTTCATATCAACACTGTGTTCGGTGAACTTAAAGTGACCCCCATTGCCGGTGTCACCGTTAATGACAATCCTCAGCTTCAGCGTGACACTCCGCTCAATTATTCCATTGAATTCGAGCATCTTCCCGAGGTGACTCTTCCTAACTATGAAGGTCTCGAGGTCGAGCAGGAAGAGAAGAAGCCCACGGATGACGAGGTGGAAGCCCTTCTCACCCGTATGCGCGAGCAGAGGGCCAAGTTTGTTCCTGTTGACGGCAATGGCCCCGCTGTAGACGGCCAGTACGCCAACATAGATATGAGAGTCTTTGTTGACGGCAAGTCTGTTGATGATGTGAAGAACGATGGGTACGACTATCTTGTCGGACAGCACACTGTTCTTCCTGAAATCGACACGCTCATCAAGACTCTCAAGGTAGACCAGTCCGGTGAGTCCGAAGTCACTTTCCCTGCTGACTTCTTCAACAAATCCCTTGCCGGCAAGAAAGGCACCATCAAGATTACTGTTCATGCCATTAAGCTTCGCAAGCCTGCTGATCTTGATGAGAAGTTCCTCAAGGAAATGGGGTGCAAGGACGAGGCTGAACTCCGTACCCGCCTTTCCGGTTTCATTAAGTCCCAGTACGACAATCTTTATCGCAGCAGCGCCTGCACCAAGCTTCTTGAGCAGCTCCTGAAGCAGGTCGACTTCCCGCTCCCCGAGAGCATGATCGACATTTATATGAACGAGGCTGTTGCCCAGCGCCGTCAGAACGCCGAATACATGGGCAAGCGCTTTGATGACTCCAAGCTTGACGAGCTGAAGAAGTCTCTCGAGCCTTCGGTTCGTGAGCAGGTGAAGTCCACCGTGTTCCTTATCGCCGTTGCCCGTAAGGAGGGCCTCGACGTTCAGGACAGCGAAGTGCAGAATGCCGTCTACCGCATTGCCCAGGAATCTCACCAGGATTTCCAGCAGATGTGGCAGTTCTACCAGAATTCCGGCCTTATCTTCAATCTCCGTGACCGTCTCCTCGCTGATAAGGGCATGAATGCCATTTATGCCAAGGCTAAAGTGACCATGGTTCCTGCCAAGGAGCCTGAGGACAAGAAAGAGAAGCCTGCGGACGGCGAAGCCAACTAAGCTTTCCTTTTTCTGACTGATTCTGGCGCCAGGCGGATGATTCTGTCTGGCGCTTTTTTTCCCCTTGCCGGAGAATTCAAGATTTCAGCATTGAGCCTTCCTGTTCTTTTCTTTGTACTTATATTAGATAGGAAAACTTCACGGACTTCAGCCCGTGAGATGACGTATCCCGAAATTGCCGGAGGTCTTCCTCCGGGTGAAGGAGTTTCACAGCATGCCTGCGTATACAGTCCCGATAGTCGTTGAAAATACAGGACACATGGAGCGGTCCTATGACATCTATTCCCGTCTGCTCAAGGACAGAATCGTTCTCCTGGGGACGGAAATTGATGACACTGTCGCTTCCCTGATCTGCGCGCAGCTTCTTTTTCTTGAAAGTCAGGATCCCGAGAAAGAAATCTATATTTATATCAATTCTCCCGGTGGCTCTGTTACCGCCGGTCTCGCCATCTATGACACGATGAAATATATTACTGCGCCGGTTTCAACTCTCTGCATGGGAATGGCTGCCTCCATGGGTGCCTTCCTGCTTGCTGCCGGAACCCGTGGCATGCGCTACGCTCTTCCGCATAGCACCATTATGATTCATCAGCCTCTTGGCGGCTATTCCGGACAGGCGACGGATGTTGATATCCATGCCCGCGAGATGCAGCGGATCAAGAAGATGATGAATGAAATTCTTGCCGAGAATACCGGCCGCGACTTTGAGACCGTTTCCAAAGCCACGGAGCGCGATAACTTCCTTACTCCTGAAGCGGCTCTGGAATTCGGCATCATAGATAAAGTTCTGACCTCTCGCAGCGAGGTGGGCAAGTCCAATGGCAACAACTCCAAGTAATAAGAACCGCGGGCGGAATGTTATGCATTGTTCCTTCTGCGGGCGCAGTGAGGACGAAGTCCTGCATCTGATCGTTCAGAATGACGTCGCCATCTGCGATAACTGTATCAAAGCCTGTTATGATCTCGTACAGGCCGACAACAAGGCCATGGCGCATGATTCCCTCGGACAGAACAAGGATATTCTTCTTTCGCCCCAGCAGATTAAAAGCCGCCTCGACGAATACGTTATCGGACAGGATCAGGCCAAGAAGATTCTCTCTGTAGCCGTGCATAACCACTACAAGCGAGTCTTTTTCGCAGATCAGTCCAACAACGATGTTGAAATCGAGAAGAGTAATATTCTCCTTGTGGGGCCGTCCGGGAGCGGCAAAACGCTTCTGGCGCGTACGCTCGCCAAAATCCTCAAAGTGCCGTTTGCCATCGCCGATGCAACGACGCTTACCGAAGCCGGATATGTTGGCGAGGATGTGGAGAATATTCTTCTGCAGCTTCTTCAGAACGCCGAGTTTGATGTGGAGGCAGCTTCCAAGGGCATAATCTATATCGATGAGATCGATAAGATTTCCCGCAAGTCCGAAAACCCCTCTATCACGCGTGATGTGTCGGGCGAGGGTGTGCAGCAGGCTCTCCTGAAGATCATAGAGGGGACTGTCGCCAATATTCCTCCCAAGGGCGGCCGCAAGCACCCGCAGCAGGAATTCATCCGCATGGACACGAGTAACATACTGTTCATTGTGGGTGGTGCTTTTATCGGACTCGACAAAATTATCGAGTCGCGTATGTCCGGCTCGTCTATGGGGTTCGGCGCCAGCGTCCATACGGCGCATGATCTGCCTCTCGCTCAGCTTCTGGACAGCATTCAGCCCCAGGACCTTGTTAAATTCGGACTTATCCCCGAATTCGTAGGCCGAGTGCCGATTCTCACTCATGTGGACGATCTGGATGAAAAGAGTCTGGTGCGCATTCTCGTGGAACCCAAAAACGCTCTGACCAAGCAGTATCAGAAGCTGTTTGAGCTCGACGGCGTGCACCTGAGCTTTACGCCCAATGCGCTTAAGGCTATTGCCCACAAGGCCATCGAGCGCAAGACGGGGGCCCGCGGCCTGCGAAATGTGATGGAGCAGGTTATGCTAGACATCATGTACCGCCTGCCTTCTCTGCCCGGCGTCAAGGAATGCATCATCAACTCAGCCGTAGTTCAGAAGGCTCAGGAGCCAGTTCTTCTTTATGAAGACAGCCCCAAGGCCAAAGCCAAGGGTGCGGCCAAAGCCAGCGGAGCTGCAAAGGCCTAATCAGTCTGTTTTTTAAACGGAAAAGCCGCCGGAAACCGAGTGTTCCGGCGGCTTTTCCGTTTTCAAAGGCGCTCATTTGTTTTAAAAATCCTTGCTGATGATGCCATTTGCTTGCAGGCAGGCGGGAAAATGATACTCTCATCTACAAAGAGAAACAGACAAGTCCGTTTCAGCCCTCAGACGGATGGAACGCGGGCTGGAGTTTCTGCTGTCGGGAGTATCAATGAGTGCTGAAACAGTCGGCCGTCGTTGTTTTCGGGATGACCTGAAGAAAAGCGCAGTTATCACTTTTTGCTTTTACGTTATTGCGTTCGTGCTTTTCGCCGCTCTCATGTTCGGGACACCACTCCGGCTCAAGCTGAAGTATATCCAGTGTGAATCTCTGGCCGCGTGCTGCGCCCTGTTCTTTGTTTCAATTCTTGTGCTTCTGAGAACGTCGGACGTTTTCAGAAACAGAAAAACCATCTGGCTTGCTCTCGTTCCTTCAGTTTTTTTCTGCGGTGCCTATACGGTTCTCTGCCTTTTTAGCCTGAAGAGCAATTTTGTTCTGTACTATTACACAGGGACGTTGCTTTTTCCTTTTCTTCTTCTCATCTCTCACCTGCTGATACATGGACAGCAGCCGCTTTTCATCCGGGTAATGCTCCGTGCCCTGTATTTTTGCGTCGTTTTTTTCAGTATTCTGTTCACGACAATATACTGCATTTATTTTGGCACGTACCGCAGTGAGTTCGATGATGTTTCCTTTCTCTCTGTAGTCGCGACGACCAGGACTGAAGCGTCGGAATATATGCGCACGACGTTTACGGTCCCAGAGCTGGCGGGTATGGGACTGCTCGTGCTCCTCTTCGCAGCCCTCGCTTTTGCCATGACTGTGGTAGTGCATGCGGGAAGCCGTACGAAGCCCCTGACTTCGGGCGGAAAGAGGGACTGGGCTTCCTGCCTGCTTGCCTGCCTGTTCGTTTTCCTGTTCAGTTTCAAACTGTCGTACTTTCCTCTCGATGTGTACAGGCATGCCCATAAGAAAGGCGGCGTACTGGCACAGATTTTCGTCGATCTTGCCAAAAATATGCAGGATTATGATGTCTCCCTGCTCGTGAAGGCGTCAGAAACAGCGGCGGCGAAAGTTCCCGGCACGATACTTGTGGTTATCGGTGAGAGTGAAACGCGCGATCATATGAAGGTTTTCAACAGGGATCATCCAACGAATACGACACCATGGGAGGCAAAGGTTGCGGCTGCAGGAGACATTATCCTGTTCGGGAAGGCGTATTCAAATTATCCGAACACGCCCATGGCGCTGACACAGGCCCTCACAGGGGCAAACCAGTACAACGGCGTGGAACTGAAAAATGCCGAGGATGTCATTGGCCTTGCCAGGGCCGCAGGATACAGAACTTTCTGGATTTCCAATCAGAACCGCAGCGATGTCTATGATGCGGCCTGTATCTTCGCCCGCACAAGCGACAAGCAGTATTCTCTCAAAAGTTACGATGAGAAACTCGTACAGTATCTCCGATTTGTGCCCAGGGAACAGAATAATTTTGTGATCATGCACATACAGGGCAGTCATTACAGCTACCGGGAGAGGGTGCCTGAGAAGTTTTACCGGGAGAATGTGCAGGGAACCGGAACCGAGGCAGAATATGACTGCACCGTGGCGTATACGGATTATGTGCTGGAGAAAATTTTTTCCTATGCCAGGGAGAATCTGAACCTGCAGGCCATGATCTACTTTTCTGACCACGGCGAGAACATGAAGTACAGGCACATTGCCGAACCTCTGGAGTACGACATGCTCCGTATTCCTCTCTGGGTGTACCTTTCGCCGCAGTATAAAAAGATTTATCCTGATACCGCATCCCAGCTCAGGGCCAACAGCGGCCGGGTTTTCACGAATGATCTTGTTTTTGAACTGATCTCCGGTATCCTCCACGCTCCGTCCAGGGGATATCAGGCGGTCTTTGATATTTCCAGCAGCCAGTATGCTCTGACACCTGAAAACGCCCGTTCCGTGCGTGGCAGGATCTCTGTCAGCGCAGACAGGAACTTTGACGATTATGGGCGTCCCGGACCTGATAAGACGGAAGCCGGCAGCCCGGAAAAGCCGGATATAGCTGCTGCCAATGATAACCCTGGCTAGCCGGACGAGGGATGCTCAATTTCTCCGGGAGCAATATGGAAAGACAGCACAACGAACTGAAAGGCAGAACGGGACTCACACGGCTCAGAAATGCCGTCATATATTCTCTCGACGGTTACCGGGCAGCATGGAGGGACGAAGAAGCGTTCCGTCAGATTGTGATCCTGCTGGCGGCCGGTATACCTCTGGCCTTTCTGATTGGCAGAAACTGGGCAGAAATGGTTCTTCTCATTCTCCCGCTGGTTCTGTGCGTCATTGTCGAACTCTTTAACACTGCAGTGGAGAATGTAGTGGATCGCATATCACTGGATATGCATCCCCTGTCCAAGAAGGCCAAGGACATGGGGAGTGCGGCACAGTTTACCGCCCAGCTTTTTCTCGCTTTCACATGGGGCGGGTATCTGCTCGTGCGGCTTTTCAGCTAGCTAGGAACGGAGAGGCGTGGTGCAGGCTTCGATCAGCCCTTCCGGCGGGTCGATGACAATGGGGGTTCCCAGTGAACTGATGAATTCGGGCCTGGCCGGGAAAAGAAATTCGCTGTCCGCGTTGCGGATGGCCCAGAGCATCTGTCCCCCCGGCGTTTCGATGTGGTCGAATGTTCCCAGAACCGTGCCGTCTGTGAGAGCAACAGGCCGTCCGAGCAGATCCGTGATGTAGGCCTCGTTTTCATTGAGGGCAGGCAGACAGTGTCTTGGGAGCCAGAGCGTTGAACCAGCCAGCGCCTCGGCCTGTGTACGGTCGTTTACTCCCCTGATGGTGACGAGCCAGGCATTTTTGTGCGGTCTGAAGCCTTCAGCAGTGCACGGCTTTTCTGTTCCGTCGGGTTTCTTCAGCGTGATAGGACCGGACAAAAGGGAAGGGGAGTCTGCGTAAAGATTCAGGCAGAACTCCCCTTTTATACCATGGGGGCGCGTGAGCACCCCCAGACAAATCATTTTTTCAGAGCGGTCGGGCACTGGCTATTCCTCGATTTCCAGGATGCAGCGTCTCTCCTGCTTGGCAGAAGCGGCATTAACCAGAGTACGCAACGCACGGGCAGTGCGCCCCTGTCTGCCGATGATTTTACCGAGATCTTCCTTGGCGACAGAAAGGTGGAGAACGGTCACATCCTCCTTTTCCTCAAGAAAAACCCGCACTTCTTCAGGCCTGTCTACCAGGGATTTTGCTATGTACTCAACCAGTTCCTGCATGAAAAGAAATTAGGCCTCAGCCTTGGGCATGTGATCCTTGAGGATGGCGCGCACAGTATCGGTCGGGATGGCGCCGCGGTCGAGCCACTTCTTGATTTTCTCGGCGTCAAGAACGACCTCAGCCGGAGAGAGCATCGGGTTGTAGTGACCGAGGAATTCGAGCGGACGGCTGTCACGGGCGTTTTCCAGGTTGGTGGCGACGATGCGGTAGAAGGGGTGCTTTTTGCTGCCAAGACGGGTCAGTTTAATCTTTACGGCCATGAATTATCTCCCTAATGAAAGTTGTTTTAATATTTTATGATTTCGGTTTGGAAAGGGCAAGACGCGGAGTTTATCTGTGGCGCTGTTTCTTCGCTGCCTTGCGTTTCTTTTTCTTCGCCTGGGCGAGAGCCTTGCTGCTGCGGGAAGGAGCCGGCTTTGCGGAACCCTCTCCCGTTCCCGGCATTCCGGGCATCCCTGGCATACCGGGCATTCCCATCCCGGGCAGTCCGCGCATTGGCATGCGTGTGCCGGGCGGGGTGACCCCATGGGGCATGCTGAGGCCCTTTCGTGAACCTCCGGCCATGCCTTTCATCATCTGGCGCATCTGTTCAAACTGGCGAACCAGCATATTCACCTGCTGAACCTGAACACCGGCACCCCTGGCGATGCGCGCCCTCCGGCTCCCGTTGAGGATATCGGGGTCGTGGCGTTCCGCAGGGGTCATGGAATTGATGATGGCCTCCATCTGGGCCATGCCCTTTTCGGGCAGAGCTCCATTTGCGGCGGCAAGCTTTTCGCGCAGTCCGCCGAGACCCGGGATCAGCTTCAGGATGCTTTCCAGGCTGCCGAGTTTCTTCACGTTGCGCATCTGCTTGCGGAAATCTTCGAGATCGAAGGTCGCCTTTTTGAGTTTTTTGGCGAACTCTTCGGCTTCTTCCTGTTTGATGGCGTCTCTGGCTTTCTCGGCGAGCGTCAGGATATCACCCATACCGAGGATGCGGCCCGCGATGCGGTCGGGATGAAAAACTTCCAGTTCGGAAAGCTTTTCGCCCATGCCGACAAATTTGACCGGGGCGCCGGTAACAGCTTTGATAGAAAGAGCGGCACCGCCTCGGGCATCACCATCCATCTTCGTGAGAACGACGCCTGTGATGCCCAGTTTCTCATTGAAGGTCTGGGCGACGTTGACGGCGTCCTGACCGGTCATGGCATCGGCCACGAAGAGGATTTCCTGGGGGTGCACGGCAGCCTTCAGGTCGGAAAGTTCCTGCATGAGGACTTCGTCCACGTGCAGCCGGCCGGCCGTATCAAGAAGCATGACAGTGGCCTGTTCCGCCTTTGCCTGCTCGAACGCCTTTCTCGCGATGTCCACTGGGTTCATGTCAACCGTGGACGGGTAGTAGGGCATGCCCAGTTCCTTGGCGAGGACGACCAGCTGATCGATGGCAGCGGGACGGTAGACGTCAGCGGGAACGAGGTAGGGGCGCATTTTGTTGCGCCGCAGATAGTTGGCGATTTTGGCTGCAGAGGTCGTTTTACCAGAGCCCTGCAGGCCGACCATCATGATAACGGCAGGAACCTGCCCCTGAAGGTTTAGTTTGGCTGTTTCGCCGCCGAGAAGTTTGATGAGCTCCTCGTTAACGACGCTCACGACTTCCTGAGCCGGAGACATTCCCTTTGTAATCTCCCGGCCAAGGCATTTTTCGCGGACTGAACTGACGAAGTCCCCGACCACCTTGAAATTAACGTCAGCTTCAAGGAGGGCGAGCCTGACTTCACGCAGTCCGGCTTTGACATTTTCCTCAGTGAGAGTCCCTGCTCCACGGAAGGAGCGGAAAACGCTGCTGAGCCTGTCGGAGAGACTTTCGAACATGAACTATCCTCGGGGAAGAAAAATATGTGGCGGATCCCTGGGGGAAGGCGCCTTAAAGCAATTTTCCATAGTCGTTTTGGGCGTCTGCGTCAAGGATCAGAATGGCGCTCTGTGTTTCTGAAAAATTTTTGCTTTCCGGATAAAATGACTGCGTGACACGTGAAGGCTTGCGGTTTATTGACAAGAAGCGTGGCCCAATATATGAGAACTAATTCAATTTTTTTTACCAAGGTCCACCTAAGAAGTGAGAGGCGCACATGTTTACGAATAGAGGCAAGGCTCTGACCTTTGACGACATTCTGCTTGTTCCCAGCTACTCGGAAGTTACCCCTGACATGGTTGATGTCTCCACATGGCTGACTCCGGAGATACAGCTGCGCATTCCGCTGCTCTCTGCGGCTATGGATACGGTGACCGAGTCCGCCATGGCCATTTCCATGGCCCGCATGGGTGGTATCGGTGTTATCCATAAGAATATGTCCATCGCCCAGCAGAGACTCGAGGTCGAGCGTGTCAAGAAAAGCGAAAGCGGCATGATTCTTGACCCCGTGACCATTGGCTCCGAAAGCACGGTCAGTGAAGCCCTTGCCCTGATGCATGATTTCCGGGTTTCCGGTCTTCCTGTTGTGGACAACGGTGCCCTGAAGGGCATTATCACCAACCGGGATGTCCGCTTTGTTGAGGATGGAGATGCCGTCCGCGTGCGCGACGTCATGACCAGCAAGAATCTCATCACGGTGCCCATGGGCATTTCTCTTGAGGAAGCCAAGCGTCATCTGCACGAGCACCGTATCGAAAAGCTGCTGGTTGTCGACGAGGACAAACATCTGCGCGGCCTTATCACCATGAAGGACATCGACAAAGTGCAGAAATATCCCAATGCCTGCAAGGACGATCGCGGCCGTCTGCGCGTTGCCGCCGCCATCGGTGTGACCAGCGACACCATCGATCGTGCCGAGCAGCTTCTGCAGGGCGGAGCTGATGTCCTCGTCCTCGACTCCGCGCACGGGCATTCTGCAAACGTGCTGCGCACCATCCAGAAAGTGAAAGCTGCCTTCCCCAAGTGCCAGCTCATTGCCGGCAACGTAGCTACCTATGAAGGAGCCAAAGCCGTTCTCGAGGCTGGTGCCGACTGCGTCAAGATCGGTATCGGCCCCGGTTCCATCTGCACGACCCGCATCGTCGCCGGCGTCGGCGTACCTCAGGTGACGGCTGTCATCGAAGGAAGCCGGGCCGCCCGTGAGATGGATCGCTGCTGCATTGCTGACGGCGGCATCAAGTTCTCTGGTGATATCGTCAAGGCGCTGACTGTTGGTGCTCACAGCGTCATGATTGGTTCCCTGTTTGCCGGCACCGAAGAGTGCCCCGGCGAGACCGTGCTCTACCAGGGCCGTACGTACAAGGTGTACCGCGGTATGGGCTCCATCGACGCCATGAAGCACGGCAGCTCCGACAGGTATTTCCAGCAGCGCAGCAAGAAGTTTGTGCCTGAGGGCATTGTTGGCCGCGTTCCCTACCGTGGTTCCGTCAAGGATGTCATCTACCAGCTCATGGGCGGCGTCAAATCCGGCATGGGTTATGTTGGTGCCAAGGATATCGAGACTCTGTACAAGAATACGTCATTCTGCGAAATCTCTCCTGCCGGTCTGCGTGAAAGCCACGTCCATGACGTTGTCATCACGAAGGAAGCACCGAACTACCGGATTGACAACTAGACTGTATCCTGCGCCGCGGAGCTATCCGCGGCGCTCCTTTCCTGGAGGAGTGAAGCCATATGCCCAATAAAGTTATCATCATAGACTACGGCTCGCAGGTGACGCAGCTGATAGCGCGCCGTGTACGTGAAGCCGGAATTTACTCGGAAATCCATCCCTGCACCGTGAAGGCTTCGGAAGTGGCAGTCATGAAGCCGCAGGCCGTCATTCTTTCTGGCGGGCCTGCCAGCGTTGGCAGCAAGGACGCTCCTGTTCTGGACAGAGGATTTTTTGAACTTGGCGTGCCGGTTCTCGGTATCTGCTACGGCATGCAGCTTATCGCTGATGGTCTTGGCGGCCGTCTTTCCCGCTCCGAGACCCGCGAATACGGCCCGGCCGAGCTCACTCTGACTGCCGCTTCTCCTCTGTGGGAGGGACTGCCGGAGACCACGAAAGTGTGGATGAGCCATGGCGACAAGGTCATGACTCCTCCCCCCGGCTTCAGCGTTATCGGCCGTACGCCGACGCTCGATGTTGCAGCCATGGCCTGCGATGAGAAGAAAATTTACGCCGTGCAGTTCCACCCGGAAGTGCACCATACCGTCCTCGGCACGACCATTATCAATAACTTTCTGTTCCGCATCTGCGGGCTTGTGCCTGACTGGACCATGACGTCCTTTGTCGATCGCGTGGTGAAGGAAATGGCCGCCAAGGTTGGCGACCGTCAGGTCATCTGCGCTCTTTCCGGCGGCATCGATTCCACTGTCGTGGCTGTGCTCCTGCACAGGGCCATAGGCAAGAACCTGCACTGCATCTTCGTGGACAACGGCCTGCTGCGTAAGAACGAAGTCGAGGAGGTCCGCCATCTTCTCGGTGACAACCTGGATCTCAATCTTACTGTCGTGGACGCTTCCGAACGTTTCCTTTCCCGCCTGAAGGGTGTGGATGATCCGGAGAAGAAGCGTAAGATCATCGGCCATACCTTCATTGAGATTTTCGATGAGGAATCCAAAAAGATTCCTCATGTGGATTTCCTGGCCCAGGGCACGCTGTACCCCGACGTCATCGAGTCCACGTCGGCCAAGGGGCCGAGTGCCGTCATCAAGAGCCACCACAATGTGGGCGGCCTGCCGGATCATATGAAGCTTTCCCTTATCGAACCCCTGCGCGAGCTCTTTAAGGATGAAGTCCGCCAGGTGGCCAAGGAACTGGGACTGCCTGATACGATTGTCTGGCGTCAGCCTTTCCCCGGTCCCGGTCTGGCTATCCGTGTTCTCGGCGAAGTGACCCGCGAGCGTCTGGATATTCTCCGCGCCGCAGACAGCATCGTGCAGGAAGAACTGCGTAATTCCGGCTGGTACCGCAATGTCTGGCAGGGCTTCGCCGTGCTTCTTCCCCTGCGTACCGTTGGTGTCATGGGTGACGGGCGTACCTATGAGCATGTCATCGCCCTGCGCATTGTGGACAGCGTCGATGCCATGACTGCAGACTGGAGCAGACTGCCCACTGACCTGGTTGCCAAGATATCCGGACGGATTATCAACGAGGTCAACGGCGTGAACCGCGTGGTGTACGACGTTTCCTCCAAGCCGCCGAGCACTATTGAGTGGGAATAAATCACGAATCCCTGTAAGCCTTGGAATAGCAAAGCTTACAGGGATTTTTTTATGCCAGCCTGGATCAGGGAAAGAAAATGGAATAACTGAATAGAACAACTCAGTTGTGCTATTCAGTTGTTCTTTCTGTTGTGTAATCTCGGGTTTGTGGACGTCCGATGGGCTGAGAGAGCCCTGATTTGGCTGTACCTGTCCAGCAATCGGAATTTCCTGTGCATGGAGAACGGTTCCGGGTTGTGCTCTGTTTTTGGTTATGAGTTTCCCCCGTACCCCTCTGCCAAGAGGGGGCGGTTTTGTTCGTTTAAGGGGTAATTATACTCTCTTCATCCACCGGGAAGGTCTGCGGGTGCTTGAATCAGCCTGAAAAAGGCTCTACTGGGCAGGGCATTGTCCAGCTGTAAGAGTTCCTGTAAGACTGCCGCGAGGCAGCAGAGAACGTTAGTCACTCAGGAATCCCACGGCTTTAGCCGTGGGAGGATGTCAAAAATCCGGGAGTGCAAATCAGGGATGGGTGGGAGGACGAAGGTCCGGAACAGTTCGCCTTTTTTATCGAAAAGTTTTTTTAAAACTTTATTATTTTGATAATAAATACTATTAGTGTTATTAACAAAAATTCCCGGAGGGGCTGTCCCGATCTCCTCTCTGTGATTGTGCAGGAATATTCCCGCTTGCAGTTTCTGTAATGATGTTTTCATAAGGGATTTTTCTGGTATTATATATTTGCACCTCTAAAAAGGAAAAACAGATATGGACACTCTGATTATTAATGCCCAGCCAGATTATAAAAACGATGCCCACTATTCTCTTCAGCTGATGAATCATTTCATCGGACTTTTTAAAGAAAAGTATCCCAATGATAAGCTGGAGATCCGTAACCTCGCGGGGGAATGGATCCCCAGAGCGACCATGGATGAACTTCTCACTGTCAGAGGAAAACAGATTGCGAAGAAGCCGCTCACGGAGCAGGAAGAGAAGGTGGCGGAGAGAAGCGATGAGCTTTTGAATGACTTCATGTCTTTCCACAGGATCGTCATCGTCATGCCGATCCATAATTTCAATATTCCTTCGATTCTGAAGGATTATATGGACAATATCCTTGTCGCCCGGAAAACCTTCAAATACACGCCTGATGGCCTTGCCGGTCTGATGACAGATGATCGCCGTGTCCTGCTCCTCCAGGCAAGCGGATCTATTTATACCAACAATGATCGCTATTCATCTTTTGAGTTCCCCCGCATGTATCTGGATACGGTTTTTACCCAGGTCATGGGCTTTGACTCATTCCAGATTGTCAGGGCGCAGGGGACGTCCAAGAGTGCCTGGAAAGCTGAGAGGGATATGCCGCTCGCCTTCGGGAAGCTTGATGAGGAGTTCGCCCGGTTCTATGCCTAAGGCCTGATAACGGATCCCCGTTTCCATTTCTTAAAAATCCGCCCCACACCGGCACTGGCCGGTGTGGGGCGGATTTTTCTGCTTTGTTCAGATATGTTTTTCAGTTCGTGTGGTTCAAGACTGCCTCTGTGGGCAGCTCACGGACTTTGGGGCTGTGGAGAGCGTGTAAGCCTCTACAACTCCTCGGGCTCAGCATTTCTGTCTCCATTGAAGCAGGAGATCCCCGGTTCTGCGGGCGGAAGTACGTTGGAGGCCGTTTTCTTCCGCCAGGTCAGAAGGAGAGAAGAGTTCAGGATGACAAAGACTGAACCGGCATTGTGCACCAGAGCTCCCCATACCGGATTCAGTATTCCGGCCACAGCCAGGGCGACAGCAGCGAAATTCAGGCAGAGAGAAAACGTCAGATTCGTCCTTATGACCCTCATCATGTGTTTTGAGAGAGCGAAGAGATGGGGAAGCTCTTTCACTTCATCGTTCACGAGGACGATATCTGCCGCGTCAATGGCGATATCCGATCCGATGCCCCCCATGGCGATGCCGACGTCCGCTGCCCGGAGGGACGGTGCGTCATTGATGCCGTCCCCGATCATGCAGACCCGGCCGCCCCGTTTCTGATATTTTCGGATGCAGCTGATTTTGTCTTCCGGCATACAGGATGCGCGGAAATCATTTATGCCCGCCTGAGAAGCGATGGCAGAGGCAGTCCGGGCATTGTCGCCGGTGAGGAGTGTCGGCAGCACGTTCAGCCTGTCGAGTTCGTGTATCATCCTTCGGCTTTCTTCCCGCAGCGTGTCTGTGAGGACGATCATACCGGAGTACTGTCCGTCTACAGCCGTGAGAATGGCCGTGCCGCCTTTCCTGAGAAAATTTTCCGCCTGCAAATCCGCTTCTTCAGGTATTTTTATGTTGTTTCCGGCGAGCAGTCTCCGGTTCCCTGCGAGCACAGTATGGCCTTCAACAAGTCCGCAGACCCCCTGGCCTGGGAGCATGCTGAAATCCTCAGCCGCTGCCGGTGTGATGCTCCTTTTCTTTGCTCCCAGGACAATCGCCTCCCCCAGGGGATGCTCAGACTTTGTTTCCACAGATGCGGTGATGCAGAGAAGGTTTTCCGGAGAAAGAGAGCCGGCCGGAACGACGGCTGTCACCTCGGGAGTCCCGTGCGTGAGCGTGCCGGTTTTATCGAACATGATGTTCGTGACAGTGGATAATTTCTCAAGAGCGTCGCCTTCCCGCACGAGAAAACCATGCCTTGTGGCGTTGCCGATGCCGGCCATGATGGCTGTGGGCGTGGCTAGAACGAGGGCACAGGGACAGAAGACGACCAGTACCGTCACGGAACGAATAATGTCATGGGTGAAGATATAGGAAAGGACAGCGATGGACGCGGCTCCAGCGACTATCCAGACAGCCCAGCGATCCGCCAGCCTGACGATTTTAGCCTTCCCGGCGTCAGCTGACTGGACGAGGCGGATCATTCTCTGGATGGAACTGTCCTCACCGACTTTCGTGGCTTCCATCTCGAACGCTCCGAACTGGTTGACGGTTCCGGAAAAAACGTCGTCTCCCACGGTCTTGTCAACAGGAAGGGATTCTCCGGTCATGACGGCCTGGTTAATTGCCGTCTGTCCCTTCGTGATTCTGCCATCGACGGCTATGGCTTCCCCCGGTTTGACAAGCAGCCGATCCCCGATTCTGACGTCTTCGGCGGGAATGATTTTTTCCGTGCCGTCGTCAAGAAGATGTCTGGCTGTGCGCGGGGTAAGGTGGACGAGTTTTTCGATGCCGGCACGGGCGCGTGCTACAGTGAGATCCTCGAGCAGGCCGCCAAGCTGCATAATGAAGGCGACCTCGCCGGCGGCGAAGATTTCCCCGATGTAGACTGCAGCCCAGAGAGCGAGGGCGACAAGAACGTCGGCCGTGATATCGAAATCGCGGAACAGGCCGATCAGAGCTTCGATCGTGATCGGTATGCCACAGAGCACGATGGCAATCCAGGCCATGTCAAAAGGAACGGGACTGTAACCGCCCAGACTCATCAGAACCGAGATGCCGGCAATGGCAAGGAGAACAATGTCCTTTCTGATGCCGCCGGCTTCGAGAATTTTTTCGGCCAAATCGAAAATCGCTTTCATGGTTGCCCCGCTGTCAGAAAAATATCTGTGTGGTATATGTAGTCCGACACATATACCCGTATGGGTATACGTGCCTTAATGCACATACCCGTATGGGTATATTTCTGTCAATGAAAAAATATACCCCTGAAGCACCGCTGCGCCGGAAACACTGGGGACGTCCTGCGGGAGAATCAGATTTTTTTACTGCATATTGGCGAAGCGTTCGATGGCCTTCGTGAAGTTTCTGATCTCGGCCTCGTCGCCTTTCTCAAAAGCCTCGCGGACGCAGTGGTTAATATGCCCTTCAAGCACAATCTGGCCGCACTTGTTGAGCGCGGATTTAGCGGCGTTGATCTGGGAGAGGACATCTTCGCAGGGGATATCTTCGTCCACCATTTTGTCGATGGCGTTGACCTGTCCGATAATTTTTCTGAGTCTTCTGTGCAGATTGGCCGCATCCATGCATTGTTTCATCGTATGATCCTGTACTGGTTTTCCGGAGATATGGCAGGGGATTTAGAGATAGCGCCCCGTGATGCTTTCAGGGCAGTTCCTGATTTCCTCCATCGTGCCTGCAGCGACGATTTTTCCACCTTCTTCCCCACCGCCCGGGCCCATATCAACAATATAGTCCGCATTATGGATGACGTCCCGGTCGTGTTCGATGACAATGACTGTGGCGCCATGGGAGAGCAGGGTTTCAAATACCTGCAAAAGCGTTCTGACGTCCAGAGGATGCAGGCCTATTGTCGGTTCGTCAAAGACGAAGAGGGAGTCTGACTGGGGGCGTCCCATTTCGCTGGCCAGCTTCAACCGTTGCGCCTCGCCGCCGGAAAGACCCGGGGTTTCCTCTCCCAGCGTCAGATATCCGAGCCCGAGCTTCTGGAGGACGTTCAGTCTTCTGGAAACAAGAGTCAGATCTTTACAGGCTTCGATGGCCTGATCGACGCTCATGCCCATGAGTTCAGGCAGGGTGTATGGATTTCCTTCTCTGCTGATCCAGTGCACGGCTTCGGCCTTTTTCCCGTACCGAGTCCCATGGCATGCGGGGCAGGTGATCTCGACGTCCGGAAGAAACTGCACGTCGAGGCTGATGGTGCCTGTGCCATCACATTCCTGACATCTCAGGCTGCCGGTATTGTACGAAAAAGAGCCTGCTTTAAAACCATGTTCCTTCGCTTCTTCTGTCTTCGCAAAGACCCTGCGCAGTTCGTCGTGGACATTGGAATAAGTCGCCACTGTGGATCGCACATTGACGCCGATGGGCGTAGAATCGATTAGCTTGACCTGATGTATGCCTTCTGCTGTCAGATCGGCCACATGAGGCGGAAGTTTTTTCCCCTCGATGACGGCCTGAAGTCCTGGAATCAGTGATTCCAGAATGAGCGTTGTCTTACCGGAACCGGAAACGCCCGTGACCACGGAGAGTCTCCCTTTGGGGAAGACGGTGTGAAGCGGCTTCACCGTGTGAATTTCACGGGTTGTGAGTCGGATTTCTCCCAGGCTGAACATTTCCCCGGCCTGCGCCGGTGTGCGCGCGAGGACATTCCTTTCCCCGGAAAGGTACGGTCCGATGACGGAGTCAGGATTCTTTTCCATCTCCGGAATGGTGCCCTCCGCAATGACTCTGCCGCCGCCAGCACCGGCCCCGGGCCCCATTTCGATCATATAATCCGCTTTTTTCAGGATATGCGTTTCATGGTCGACGAGCACGACGGTATTGCCGTCGGCCACCAGATCGTTCATAACGCCTTCCAGCCCTTCGATATTGGCCGGATGCAGGCCAATGGAGGGCTCGTCCAGTACATAGAGGACACCTGTCGTGCGGTTGCGGACGGCCCGCGCGAGCTGCATGCGCTGTCGTTCGCCAGTGGAGAGCGTTGAGGCCGCGCGGTCGAGAGAAAGATAGCCGAGTCCGAGCTCCAGAAGACGCCGCGTCACGTCATGAAAGGCGTCGCAGATGCTTTCCGCCATGGGGCGCATGTATTCCGGCAGGGATTCCGGCACACCCTTCACCCAGTCTGAAAGCTGGATCAGCGTCATTGCGCAGGCCTCATCAAGTGAGATGCCCCTGAGCTTCGGCGCACGTGCTGCTTCAGAGAGCCGCGTCCCGTGGCAGTCCGGGCATACGTCCGTCCTCAGAAATTTTTCCACCCGCTTAAGGCCTTTTTCATCTTTGATGTGGGCCAGGGCGTTTTCCACGGTATACTTTGCGTTGAAGTAGGTGAAATCCATTTCTCCGGCCGCGCCGGAGGTTTTGTTCTGGTAGATGATGTGCTTCTTGACTGCCGGACCGTGGAACACGATATCCCGTTCTTTCGCCGTGAGCTCCCTGAAGGGAACATCCGTGCGGACACCCATTTCCCTCGCGATATCCTTCATCAGCGACCACATGAGGGTCTGCCAGGGCAGAACAGCGCCTTCGTCAATACTCAGATTCTCATCAGGCACGAGAGTTGACTCATCGACGGTCTGTACCATGCCCGTTCCTCCGCAGCTCCTGCATGCGCCCCCGCTGTTGAAGGCAAGATCCTCAGCACCGGGTCCAAAAAAACGGGCGCCGCAGACCGGACAGACGAGTTCCTTCATGAGAGCAACGTTCATGGATGGCTCCAGGTAGTGTCCGTTCGGGCAGCGGTGGCTGCCAAGCCGCGAGAACATGAGTCTGAGGCTGTTCAGAAGTTCCGTTGACGTGCCGAACGTGCTCCGTACCCCGGGTACGCCAGGCCTCTGGTGCAGAGCGAGGGCCGCGGGAATGTACCGGACTTCGTCTACATTGGCTTTCTCCGCCTGCGTCATCCTGCGCCGCGTGTAGGTGGACAGCGCTTCGAGGTAGCGCCTTGATCCTTCCGAATACAGAATGCCGAGAGCCAGGGAAGATTTGCCGGATCCGGAGACGCCGGCAATGGCCGTGATTTTCTGTAGCGGAATATCGACACTGATGTTTTTCAGATTGTGGACGTGCGCGCCCCGTACTTCTATGCAGGTTGGCTTTTTCATTTTTTTCCCTCTACGGGGGATTTACACCATCGGAAGACATCTTTCACTCCCGGTTCATCCCTGGCAGAGACAGAAAAAGGACGGCCGGGATTTCTGACCGGCCGTCCCTGTGAGAGTGATAAAGGATTTTACTTTCCGAGCGTTGCTGCGCCGGCCTTCGCAACGTTGGTATCTTCCTGAACTGAACCACCGCTGACGCCAATGGCGCCAATGATGACGCCGTTTCTGTCTCTTAAGAGCTCGCCGCCGCCGAAAATAGCCAGCCCGCCGTTAGTGGCCTCTATGCCGAAAAGTTCCTTGCCTGGCTGCGCCAGGGCGCCAAGTTCAGCGCTGGACATGTTGAAGCGCCGGGCCGTTACAGCTTTCTTCTGGGAAATGTCTATGCTGCCCAGGAAGGCGCCGTCCATGCGGCAGAAGGCTTTGAGATTGCCTCCGGCGTCAACAACGGTGATGTTCATGGGAACGCCCTGCTTTTTCGCGAATTCCAGGGCTCCTTCGACGGCCGTTTGGGCCTGTTCAAGGGTGATGTCGCCGGGCAGCTGGAGCTTGCTGGTGTCAACGGCCGCGCTGGCTGGAAGAACAAAAACTGCCGAAAAAAGAAGGGACAGGAAGAGACTGCGCATATGCGTACTCCCGGTTAGAGTGTGGCCCTTCGGCCTGTTCAGGCCAGGTGTTGTTCTTTGTTTCCAGCGTATCTGATTTTCAATGATCTAACAACGGAAATGACGTTATTTTTTGAGAAAAATACTTCTTTTCTGATAAATTAGTGGCATGCATTGCGCCACCGTATTCCCTCTCCAAAAGACGCGCAGACAGCCGCTTCCCCGGTTCATTGCTGGTCTTGCGGAGATGGCGTCCTGCGTAGCATAATAATCAGTCCGCCAATCCGGCGGGGATTTATCCCGGAGTTTTTTATGGGCGTGAAGGCCATTATCCTCTTTCTGCCACTTGCCGTACTGTGTGCCCTGTGCGGGCCTGTACAGGCCGAAGATTCTGCTCCGGTTCAGGACGAACCGGCCCCCTATGACGAAAACCTGCTCCGCTCATCGTACTATGAGTGTATGGAGAAAGCCGGAGGTAAAACGCCGGAGGAAATGAAGTGCATCAGGCTGGAGACGGACTATTGGGAAAAGCGCCTCGACGAAAATTTCAGCCGGATTCTGAGAGACACGGATGACAGGCACCGCGGTCACCTTCTGGACTGTCAGAATGCCTGGCAGGTCTACAGGGACGCGCTTTCCCGTTATGCCTCTGACAACTACAGGCCGGACGATGCAGAAGAAGTCGGGGCACTGACTGCCCTGATGGAGACGGCCAGACAGACGCTTCTTCTTGAGAAGACGGATCCCCCGAAGGCGGGTGGCAGGTAGGGTGTGCGCGGCTTCAGTTTGTTGCACGGGCATTTCCATTAGTCTATAAACAGGAGCTGCGGCATACAGTCTGCCGGGCATTCTCCGAAAAACGCACAACAACCGGGCTATATATGTTTGGCATAGGAAGTACGGAATTTATCGTCATTCTCCTCGTGGCGCTTCTGGTTCTCGGTCCCAAGAGTCTGGCCAAGATCACCAGAACGGTGGGCAAGTACATGGGCGAGTTCAGGCGCGTTTCCACTGAATTTCAGCGGACGCTCAATGTTGAAGCCGCCGAGGAAGAGCGCAAGGAGGCCAAAGAGGCCGTGAAGAAGAAGGCTGAGGCGGCAAGGGCCGGACGGGAGCGCAGGCAGAAGGCCCTGAAGAGCACCGGCAATACCGAAACCGCTTCCGTCTCCCCCTCCAAAACAGAAGCAGAAGACCGGCCTGAGCCTGAAAAACCTGCTCCGGCCGCTTCTGAGGCCGCTGCTGCGGAGGGGCCTGTGGCTCCCAAGGGCAGTCCTCTCGAAGAAGCTCTGAAGAAAAGTGCTGCTGAGGCCGGGAGCGCTGTTTCCTCCGGGGAGAACAAGGCATGACCGATTTTGAAAAAGAACGCACCGCCGCTGAGAAGCTGGCGGAAGCGAATCATACAGTCCCGGGCCCGACCGCCGTGTCCGGAAATACATCCCCCTCGGATACCGAAACGTTCTCCGGGGAGGCTGGAACCCCAGCGCCGGAAACTCCGGCGGACAGGGCAGACACTCCTGTGGAACAGGCCGCTTCCCAGACTGAAGACGGGGCCTGCGTTCCCGCGACCTCTGAATCCGGGGGCGGCAGCGGAAGCAAGCCTCCGTCGGATATTGCCGTCGCCGGCGGCGCCGATCTCCCTGCTCCCGCTGTCAGTGACAGCGATGAGTCCGGGGACGGGGCAGAAGAGGAAGAAGACGGCGAAGACGGAGAGGGCGGCCGCATGTCCCTTATGGATCACCTGCGGGAACTGCGCCGGCGCCTCTGCTACTGCGTCGCCGCGGCCCTTGTGGGCTTCTGTATCTGCATGTTTTTCGTTGAACCCATCTTCAATGTGCTGACGAAGCCGCTGATCGCCGCTCTGCCCCCTGGCAGCACGGCTATGTACACGACGCTGCCCGAAGCCTTTTTCACGCGCATGTACATTGCCTTCATGTCAGGCCTTTTCCTGGTGAGTCCTCTTATTTTCTATGAGATCTGGGCCTTCATTTCTCCCGGCCTGTATGAGGAAGAAAAGCGCTTCATCATACCTGTCGCCCTTATTTCCGCAGTGTTCTTCGTGGGCGGCGGTCTGTTCTGCTATTACATCGTCTTTCATTACGCCTTTCAGTTTTTCATGAGCTTCGCAACAGAACAGATCGTGGCTGCTCCCAAGATCAGCGACTATCTGGACTTCGTGATGAAGCTCCTGCTGGCTTTCGGACTCATCTTCGAAATGCCCATCTTCACCTTCTTCCTTTCGCGCATGGGCGTGGTCACGGCCAAGCGCATGCGCAGTGCGCGCAGGTATGCCGTGCTGGTCATCTTCATCGTGGCTGCCATCCTGACGCCGCCGGATGTGGTTTCTCAGCTGCTTATGGCTGTGCCCATGCTGATTCTCTATGAAGTGAGCATTTTGGTCGCCGTTATCTTCGGTAAGAAGAAGCCTGTTCCCGCAGAAGGAGAGGAGGAAGAGCCTGACGACGGGGATGACGGGGAAGAAAAACTGCGCAGCTCCCAGCCCGGAGATGATGAGTCTGCTTCCCAGCCGGCTTCCGGAAGGAAGGATGATTCCGGATCTGACGGAACCGGTAAGAGTGCCGGCACTGAAGAGACGGGGGCGTCCGGAACAGCGGAAGCCGTCAGGTCCTCTGGGCATGAAGGCGATTCTGCAAAGGGCGCATAGGCTTTCGCATCCCGCTCGGGATGATACCATAGCCACAATACAGACGGGAGCCGGGGCTCCCGGGAAGGAGTTTCCGATATGGCGGCGAGAACAGCGAAGGCTGAGCGGACGAGCGCCGAGACGCAGATACGCCTCAGTCTCAATCTCGATGGAGAGGGGAAGGTGCATGTCGATACGGGCTTTTGCATGCTGGATCATATGCTGACTCTGACATTTTTCTGGGCCAGCATGGATCTGGATCTGAAATGCACTGGCGACATGCAGGTGGACGCACACCACACGACTGAGGACTGCGCTCTGGTCCTCGGCGGTGCGATTCTGGAGGCTCTGGGGGGCAGGGCTGGCATAGCCCGCGTGGGCTACGGCCGCGTTCCCATGGACGAGGCTCTCAGCGAGGTGACTCTGGATATCTCGGGCCGTCCCTGGCTGGAGTGGCATGGAGATGAATACCTTCCGCCTGTCATTGCCCGTGAGGAAAAGGATGTCTGGCGGGAATTTTACAAGGCGCTGGCTTCTGCAGCCAGAATGAACGTGCACGTAGCGTTTCTGTATGGCAAAAACGGCCATCATCTTCTCGAGAGCGCTGCCAAGGGGCTGGGGCTGGCTCTGGCGGCGGCCGTGAAACGCGAGGGAACCCAGGTCCGCAGCACCAAGGGAGGTCTTGACTGATGAACAGGCGTCTTCTTCTTTTTGTGATCCTCTGTCTGACTGTTCTGGCGGCAGCCTGCCAGCGCGCCCCCCAGAAGACTTCGGAAATTCCAAGAGTGCTGAGCCACCAGTATTCTGTGGCTGTTATGCCCTTTACCCAGCCCACGGACGCCTGCGAGCTCATTATGGGCCGTATTCCCGAAGGGCAGGGCTGCATTTCAGCTGGCGAAATGGGCCTTCTCGATGCCGATTTGAAGGAACTTCTCCTTTCAAAGAAGAACGCACGCCCCTATACCTTTGAAGGTGCCGGCGTTGTTCCCGCGCCGTCGTCCCTTAAGTTCCGCGCGGGATCCCAGCCTCAGGCTCTGCCCGCCTGGGCCGAGCTGGCCCGCAGAACGGGCAAGGACTTTATTCTCGTGCCCCAGATCATCGACTGGCATGAGCGCGAGGGCTCTCAGGCCGGCGTCACGAAGCCTGCTTCCGTGCACCTGGAATTCTTCCTTATCCGCAGTCAGTCCGGCACTGTGCAGAACCATGTGGTGTACGATGAGGAACAGGTGGGGCTGGTCAATAATCTGCTGACCGTCAATGACTTTGTTAAGCGCAAGGGCACCTGGGTAACGGCCCGTTCCCTTGCCAGGGAAGGTATGGAGAAGATGGTGAAGGAGCTTGGTTTATGATCGTTCTGCCCGCAGTAGATATCAAAGACGGGCGCGCTGTGCGCCTGCGCCAGGGAAAGGCTAATGAAACGACGGTTTTCTCTCCCGATCCCGTGGCCGCAGCCAGGGCCTGGGAACGTCAGGGAGCCAGATATCTGCACGTGGTTGATCTCGACGGCGCCTTCGACGGAGAGCCGAAGAGCCGGAACATTGTGAAGGATATCTGCTCCAGCCTCTCTATTCCCGTGGAACTTGGTGGAGGCATCCGCGACATCGCCACGGCCGGGGCCTACCTTGAGTGCGGCGTGACCCGCCTTATCATCGGCACCATGGCTCTCACGGATTTGCCGCTCTTCCGGAAGCTCTGCGATACGTTCCCCGGGCGCATAGGCGTCTCCCTCGATGCGAGTGGCGGCCGTCTGAAGACAAAGGGCTGGGTTGAGGATGACGGGCGTACCGTGGACGATGTTCTCCCTGGCCTTCTGGACGCCGGAGCCTCGTTTATTGTTTATACCGATATTGAGCGCGATGGCATGCAGAGCGGCGTGAATGTCGGAGCCCTGACCCACGTCTCGGATATCTCGTCCGTACCCGTGGTGGCTGCCGGCGGCGTCGCCACGCTCGACGATATCAGGCGTCTCTATCCTCTGTCCGTGAAGGGCCGTCTTGAAGGGGCTATTTCCGGCCGCGCCCTGTACGAGAAAACGCTGGATCTTGCTGAGGCCAACGACTGGCTGGATGCTCAGGAAAAAGCGTAAAAAACAGTCTTCGTGTATGAGTTAATTGAGGGGCCGGTTTTCCGGCCCCTTTTGTTTGTCTGAGAACAGGGAGTGGAAGTTATGTTTGCGTATTTCTGGCCGCTGGTGCTGGTCGTCACGGCCAATGTCTTCTACAATATCTCGTCCCGTTCTGTGCCGAAGGCCTGCGACGCCTTTATGGCTCTCGTGTGCACTTACGCCACTGCGTTTGTTTTTTCCCTATTTGGATTTCTGCTGACTGGTGGAGCCAGAAATTTCCTTCCTGCGCTGAAACAGACGAACTGGGCCTGTTTCCTGCTGGGATTTTCCATGATCGGCCTTGAGATCGGTATGATCTACATGTATCGCGCTGGATGGAAGATGAGTTCGGCCTGTCTGGCCGTCAACGCAGTGTCGGCCGCGCTGCTTGTGCTGGTGGGATGCCTTTTTTTCGGAGAACATCTGACGCTGCGTCAGATCGCCGGCATGGTTGTGACCATGGCCGGTCTGGCCATTATCGTGGGAGACCGCGCGTAGGTCTTTTCACGCCGTTCAGCGGGCGAGTTCGCGCTCCGCGTCGCGTTCCTCAGCTCTGCGCTTCAGATCCTCACGCTTGTCGTGGAGTTTTTTGCCCCGTCCGAGGGCGATTTCCAGTTTGACTTTGCCGTGGTGGAAATAGAGCTTCGTGGGAACCACGGTCAGGCCCTGCTGGGCGACCACGCCGGCGAGGTGGTTTATCTCCCGGATATGAAGGAGCAGTTTGCGGTTCCTGTCCGGATCCTGGGGCGCGTAGCCGGCGTTTTCGTAGGGGGCTATGTGCAGGGAAACGACGAAGGCCTCTCCACCCCGAAAGTCCACGTAGGAGTCCTGAAAATTGACACGGCCGAGGCGTATGCTTTTGATCTCAGGGCCGGTAAGGCTGATGCCGGCTTCGAGAAAGTCGGACAGCTCGTAGAGATGGCGGGCCTTTTTGTTAACAGCGACCACGCCGGGCTGTTTTTTCTTGTCTGTGCTCATAATGTCCGGGCTGCCGGCCGGAAAGGCCGGCGGCGTCCTCCGTTGTGCTGGAATATGTGCTGCTACTGCTGCATCTGCTTCATAACCGTGGACATCTGGAAGGAGAGTTCACGGCCCAGGGTTTTCTGCAGCATTTCGTTGACCATGTGTTTGCAGGCGGGGATGTCCGTGCTCATGAGAACCTGTTCGGCCAGTTCCGTGCAGGCCTGGGCGTTGAGCCTGCGGATGAGGTGTTTGATGCCGGGCAGGAACGGCGGCGAGGCTGAGAGTTCATCGATACCCATGCCGAGCATGAGCACGACGCCATACGGATCCGCGGAAAGTTCGCCGCAGGCGCCAACTTTGATGCCTTCCCTGTGTCCGGCGTCGATGATGCGCTTCAGGGAACGGATGATGGCCGGGTGCATGGCCTCGTTGAGATAGGCCACATGGCGGTTGTTGCGGTCGATGGCCATGAGGTAGTGGATAAGGTCGTTCGTGCCGATGCTGAAGAAGTCGCACTCCCTGGCGAGAGCATCGGCGATGAGGGAGGCAGCCGGAGTTTCCACCATGACACCGAGAGGGACGTCTGAAGCGTGCGGTATCATCTTGGCCTTCAGTTCCTGGGCCACTTCCTGAAGAATGAGACGGACGGACCGCACTTCCTCAACCATGGTCACAAGAGGCAGGAGAATGCTGATTTTCCCGTGTACACCGGCCCTGAGCAGGGCGCGGAGCTGGCTGCGCAGGATGTCCTGACGTCTCAGGGTGAAGCGTACTCCCCTGAGCCCCAGAGCGGGGTTCGCCTCGTGCAGGGCCTGCTGGGCTTTGAGTATCTTGTCTGCGCCGCAGTCCAGAGTGCGGATGATGGTCCGTCCAGGAGAATCGCGCACGACTTTGGTGTATTCGAGATAGAGCTGTTCCTCGTCAGGCAGTTCCTGCCCCATGAAGGAAAATTCGGTGCGGTAAAGGCCGATGCCGTCAGCTCCGAACTGGCTGAGTTCGGCCGCTTCCTCTGGCCGCTCGATATTGGCTTTGACACTGACCTTGAGACCGTCTTCCGTGTCAGCGGGCCAAAGGGCCAGCCCCCGGACATTGCTTTCCCAGGCGAAATATTCGTGACAGCGGCGGGAATACTCCGAGGTATCCCTGTCGCTTGGCTGGATAAGGACGTTGCCCCCGAGTCCGTCGATGATGACAGGATCGCCTTCGCGGGCGGAATCCTGCAGACCTGTGACACAGACCAGGGCCGGGATGTGAAGGCCTCGGGAAAGTATGGCCGTGTGTGAGGTTGGGCCGCCTTCCTGCGTCAGAATGCCGCGGACGCGTTTGAGGTCGAGCTCCATGACGTCGGCCGGGGAAATGTCCTCAGCTGCGAGAATGATGTCCTGAGCGCTGGTGCCGATGGAACTTCCCCCGCTGAGGCGGTCTCTGATGCGCAGGCCGACGACACGGATATCCTGCGCCCTGTCACGGAGATACGGGTCATCCATGCCGTGGAAAAGATCGCAGAGCTGGTCGATGGTCTTCTGCAGGGCCCAGGCCGCGCAGATTTTTTCCTGGGCTATGCGTTTGGCCGCGGCTTCTTCAAGCTTTGGATCCCCGGTCATCTCAATCTGGGCTTCGATGACCTCACGGTATTCCCTGAGATCGGCGGGGACCTTGCTCAGGGCTTTTCCAAGATCCTGCCGCACGGCCTCCACGGCCTTATGCAGGAGATCCTGCTCGCGTGCGACCTCTGATTCGGGCACGTAGTGCCTGTCCAGAAATCGTTCCGTATGAAGAAAGTGGAGGGTTCCCAGGGCTATGCCCGGGGAAACGGGAGTACCGTAGAGGTGTGCGCGGGGCATGGGGTCAGTCTCCAGGTGTTTCCAGTAAGGAGGCGGTCGCGGCGACGGCCTCACGGGCGTCAGGCCCCGTGGCGAAAACTGTAAATTCGCCTTCTGCGGGCAGGGCAAGCGACAGGATGTCCAGCATGCTCTTGCAGTCCGCCTCTCCGGCATCTGTCACGAGTCTGATGGTCGATCTGTAGCGCTGGGCTTCCTTGGCGAGCCTGGCGGCCGGGCGGGCATGCAGTCCGTTGCGGAGCCGGAGCCTGCCCTGGACGCTGACACCGTTTGGAGTCTTTTGCAGTTCCTCCTGAGCCATGTGGAAAATCCTCTTTATCATTAACGCCGCGTGCGTGGCGGCGGCAGTGAGAGTGAAAAGCCGCGGCCTCAGCCGTTCAGGCCGCCCTGGCTTATCAGAAAGAGCAGGCCGAGAGCGAGTGTCCAGATAATGAGGCGCGGGACGTGCAGCCGTCCCACGACCAGGGCTGCCAGGGGGACAAAGGCCATCGTGGCGGCCTGAGTGGGCAGGGACCAGCCGGAGAGACCGGCGTCCAGCATTATCCAGAGCGTGAGGCAGATGAGCAGCGCATTGCAGATTTTCGTGCGCTCAACCCACGTGGGCACGTCCACGCTGCGGATCCAGCGCAGAGCGGCTATACCATGGGTGAGGCAGAAGAAGAAGGAAACGACACGGAAAATCTGAAGGATGCTGAGAAGGATGAGAGTGAAAATGGCTGCCGGCCAGATATTGCCTTCAAGGAGAAGGCAAACGCAGGTGAGGGCCCAGAAAGTGCGCATGGATCCGCTGAAGAAGGCGTCCCCGAGCGCTGAAAGCGTTGTCGCCAGCGTTGTGCGCAGGGAGGTGAGGACAGAGGCGGGAAGAACACCGCCCGCGATCTGCTCTTCCATGGAGAGGAGCAGGCCCGTGAAGGCCGGCAACATAAACACGTGCGTATTGCTGTGGCCGGCGTAACGCGCAAAGGCCTGCCCGAGCGCCACGGGATCCGTGTAGAGGCAGCGGAGGGCCGGAGCCAGGACGTAGCTGAGTCCGATCTGCTGCATGCCGCGTGCTGTCATAGCGGCGTTGACGAACGCCGTGCGCGCGAGGCATTTCAGCGCGGCACGCTTTGTAAGCGGCATGGGCTACCTCCTGGTTGATGGCGCGTCTTAGTCCCGGCTTTTCTGGGCAAGGGCATAGATATCGCTTGCGCTCCATCCCGTCACCCGGGCCTGGACGCGGCGGGCGACGGCTTTGGGCTTGCCGCCGGATGCGCTTTCTTCGGCGAGGATACGGGAGACTTCGTCCTCTCCGGTCCTGATTTCTTCGCGGGGAGGACCGATGAGCACGGTCAGTTCCCCGAGCAGGGACTGGGGCCATCCTGACCTGTCTTCCAGATGAAAGAGAATAAATTCCTCGTGAGTTTTGGTCAATTCCCTGCAGACCGCACACTCCCGGGCCCCGAGGAGAGATGCTGCTGTTTCCAGCGTGTCGTTCAGTCTGTCCTTGCGTTCAAAAAAGACCAGGGTTCCCGGCACCGAAGCAAAGGCCGAAAAGAGTTTTTTCCGGCCTGCCCTGTCCCTGGGCATGAATCCGAGGAACGTGTACGGCAGCGGGGGGATGCCGGCCGCGGAAAGAGCCGTGACCGGAGCTGAAGGCCCGGGAACGGGATGAACGGCAAAACCTTTTCCCCGGGCCGCCCTGGCGAGCCGGTAACCGGGATCCGCAATGACGGGTGTGCCCGCGTCTGAGATAAGTGCCAGATTCTCACCTTTGGCCAGGCGTTCGAGCATCTCCGGTTCCTTCTCCTGCTCATTATGATCGTGGAAACTCGTGATGCGGCGCACGTGCACGCCGAGTTCCCGGCAGAGCTGCAGGGAGCGGCGGGTATCCTCTGCCAGCACGAGATCCGCGGATTCAAGAACCTGTCTGGCTCTGGGTGACAGGTCCAGGACGTTGCCAATGGGGGTAGCCACCATGAAGAGACTTCCAGGTCCGTCGTGCGCGTCCTGCGGCCCCTGATCCAGGAGCGGTGCAGTGCCTTCCGGACTTTCCCCGCTATCGGCAGGGTGGGCTATTTCCATAGCTATGTTATCCATTGTTTACTCCTCGGGAGAAAGAGGCAGGGGAGCTTCCAGGCCTGACGCCGCTGTCTGTGCGGCCGGAAGGACGCCACGGAAGGTCATCCTGTGGAGGGGACAGGGGCCGAGTTTCTGCAGAGCCGCAAGATGGGCCCTGGTGCCGTATCCCTTGTGAATTTCGAATCCGTATCCGGGATAGATGCGGGCAAAGGCTGTCATGAGTCTGTCTCTCCAGGTCTTGGCCAGTACTGAAGCAGCGGAGATGGCCGTGATCAGGCTGTCTCCCCTGACGACACTCTTCTGCCGGGGAAGAGCCGGTTTGTCGGTGCGGCGGATGAGGGCTTCAGTCAGAACATCTTCAGGGATGGTTTTGTTGCCGTCGATGAGCAGGAGAGAGGGAAAGGACGGCTGCGTTCTGCTGTTCCCTGCGCGCCTGCGGAGGCTGGCTGCCGCAAGGGCCATGGCTTCAAGAGATGCCTGCAGGATATTTATTCTGTCGATGCGCCGCGGCCAGACAGCGCCTATGCCCCAGGCCAGGGCTCTCTCTCGGATAAGAGGCGCCAGACGCTCCCGCTCGGCTGCTGACAGTTTTTTTGAATCAGTGAGTCCGTCCAGACTGAAGCCGTCGGGGAGGATGACGGCCGCGGCAGCTACCGGTCCGGCAAGGCATCCGCGTCCTGCTTCGTCGAGGCCGGCCATGCCGGGGCCAACGAGGGGCAGATCCGCAGAGGAGAGGCCCGGGAGCATGCCCTGTGAGAGTCTGTTCTGTCCTTTTCTTTGTATTTTCTGTCTCATGAAGGAAGGGCCACGCCGGAAAGAAGTCAGAAAAAAAGCCAGCCCCGGGAACCCGAAGCTGGCCAGAAGTCAGAAAAATGAGGACGATTAGAAGTTGCCGCGGGGCTTGATGCGGGCGGCCTTGCCCTTCAGGTCGCGGAGATAGTAGAGGCGGCTGCGGCGCACGCTGCCCCTGGTCACCACGTCCACATGGTCGATGAAAGGAGAGTTAATGGGGAAGATACGCTCCACGCCAACGCCCTCGGAGACCTTGCGGACGGTGAAGGTGCCGCCCGTGGTGCCGCGGTGCATGCGGATGACGCTGCCCTGGAAGACCTGGATACGCTGCTTTTCGCCTTCGACAATGCGCATGTGAACTTTCACGGTGTCACCGGGACGGAAGACCGGGATATCCATGCGCATATTTTCACGTTCAATCTGATTGATGATGTCCATCGTAAAAAACTCCTATACCTGGCGTGTCTCGCCTTGATATTTCCGTTGACTGCCCGGCGGAACGCCCGGGTCGGCGCGGGAAGTGCCGCTCCTTCTCTGTGCCCTGGACTGCAGAAACCGCCGTTCAGTCCCGGGGGACTGACGCCCTGAAATTTCTGAAGAATCTCTCCGCCTTCGGAGCGAGCCGCTGGCGGGAAGGAGGAGAGCGTATGCCATGCGTGCGCATGGCGATACACGTTAAGGTCGAGACATATAACCGGAAAACAACGCTTTGTCAAAGTTCCGGGTATAAAAAAATTGCCCTTGGCGCACCCCTTATCCCGCATTTCCATCCCCGTGTCATCTTTTTCCCTGAAGAAAATAGCGGCAGAATGTTTTTTCTTTAATGAAAAAATAAAAACTGAGAGTCGGTTAAACTTTGCGAAGATCAGGCTGAGCAAACCCAGCAAATAGGGGCTTTCCCGGGCTTAGTAAATAAAAAACGAAGAAAACTTGAGAAAATCAGAGTAAATTTTGTTGGTATTCGATGAAAAGGAGTTTTCAGACCTGTGTCAGTAAAATGACGAATCTACGTAAGTTAAGGAACTGACGTGAGAAAAATTTTCTGTGAAAAATATTGACACAAGATAAAATTAATAAAAACAGATTGTTATTAAAAAACACCTCCCTCGGAGTGTTTCATGGCGATAAAAGGCGATTCTGGTGCATATTCAGATTTGCAGGCAGTCAGGCGTCAGGGTAGTGAAGGGCCATGGCAGATTATTGGCGAAAAATTCTAGAAAAACTAGAGAAAATGCTGGATTCATCTGACTTTAGAGTCTGGATTGAACCCTTAACAGCGGAAATTGCGGGACATTCCCTCGTTTTGAGTATGCCTGGGGCAAGTTCGTATTACCTCGGCAGACTGAAGAAGAGGTTTGAACCGGTCATCCGTACAGCTGCCGCTGAAGCATTTTCCTGCAGCAGGGATGACGTTGAGCTGACGTTCAGGTCAGTAGCGGCGCCACGGGATTCTGTATCTGTAAAAAAGATCTCTGCTGCTGTCAGAAAATCCGAAAAAGCCTCTTCTCCGGCAGAAGAGCCCGTCCGGCCGCGCATCGTCGCACCGGGGCTTCTCCCCCAGGCTCCCCTGAACAGGCCAGTGACAGGCTCCGGGTTGGCTTTGGTACAGAAACTCGGCCGTTTTTCCTTTGAGAATTTCGTGGTGGGCCCGACCAACAAGATGGCGTTTGCCGCGGCTGAGGATGTCTGCCGCGCGGGCGGCTGCGTCGATACCCTTTTCCTGAGCTCTGGTTCCGGCCTCGGCAAGACGCACATCGCGCAGTCCGTGGCCCAGCGTCTGCTCCGGGAGCGGGGCGATCAGGCCCGGGTCGCGTATCTTACCGCCGAGGATTTTTACTCGAGGTTCCGCAGCGGTATCCGTTCGAACACGCTCGATGTGTTTACGGATCAGATCCGCGGTCTTGATTTTCTGCTCCTTGACGATGTGCAGTTCCTGCATAACAAGGTAAAAACCCAGGAGTACCTGGAATCGCTCGTCAAATATCTGCAGAACCGCGGCAGCAAGGTCGTTTTTACAAGCCAGTTCCAGCCCCGGGAGCTCAAGGCTGTGGATCCACAGCTCATTTCTCTGATCTGCTCGGGCATACGGGCCGACATGGGACTGCCGACGTTCGAGATGCGCCGTGAAATCCTGCAGCGCAAGGCCAGCGTACACCAGGTCGTCCTGCCTGATGAGGTGACCAACCTCATCGCTTCCAATATTACCGGTGATATCCGCGAGCTTGAGTCCTGTCTGCAGACTCTTCTCCTCAAGATGCGCGTCTTTCAATCCCCGCTCACGCCCGAGATGGCTCTGGAAGTGCTCGCCCAGTTCGGGCCCCAGGCTTCGGCCGGAGTGGAGCCTTCCTTCGAAGACATCATGCATTACGTGTCTGAGGGCTTCGGTCTTACCGAGGAGCAGATTTGTTCCCGCCTGCGCCGCCGCGAAATCGTTGTCGCGCGCAATACGCTTTTCTATCTCGTGCGCAAGCACACGCATCTGACGCTTCAGGAAATTGGCTCCCGCGTCAATAAGAGGCATTCTACGGTTATCAAGGGCATTTCCGCCGTGGAGCATGAAATCTCCAGTGCGTCGCCCTCGGGCCGTCAGATTTCCCGTGTCATCAGCCTTATCGAGCGCAATACGGGTATCGCCGCTTCAGCCTTGTAGTCTGGAAGGCTTGGCGCGTCCCGAGCCCTGCCTTCATCGCTTCGCGAAAATCAGATTCTGTCTGAAAATGAAAAAAGCCCGTTCCGGCGTTATGCCGGAACGGGCTTTCTGCGTATCTGATTCAGTGTGCGTGCCTCAAGCCGGGGAAGAAAGGGGTTCCCTCATGTAAGACTGGTACCGGAAGTGGGACTTGAACCCACAAGGTGTTGCCACCGGAGGATTTTGAGTCCTCTGCGTCTACCATTCCGCCATTCCGGCCCGCTCCTGACACTACAGATTCAGATTCCTTTCGTCAAGAAAGAGCCTTTTTCTAGTCATGCACCTTGATGCCGTGCAGCATCCTGATGAAGGCGGGATCGTTATGATCCACGATTTCACTGTGACCGATGTCCATGCGGGAGATGGTCTTCATGTCTTCATCGCTCAGCGTGAAGTTCCAGATATCGAAGTTCTGTTCCATGCGTTCCCTGTGCGTGGATTTGGGAATAACCACGACGCCGCGCTGCACATTCCAGCGCAGCGCGACCTGAGCTGCGCTTTTGCCGTACTTTTTGCCAATGCCCGTCAGCACGGGATCAGTGAAGATGCCGTGGCTGCCTTCGGCGAAGGGCCCCCAGGCTTCCGGACGCACTCCGTATTCCTGCATGAGTTCGAGAGCTTTGGGCTGCTGGAAGAAGGGGTGCAGTTCAACCTGGTTGACGGCAGGAATGATGTCCACGGTTTCGCAGAGGTCAGCGAGACGGTGAGGATAGAAGTTGCACACGCCGATGGCGCGGACCGTGCCTGCCCTGTAAGCCTCTTCCATGGCGCGCCAGGCCCCCACGTAATCACCAAGAGGCTGGTGGATGAGATAGAGATCGAGATAGTCGAGTCCCAGTTTTTCCATGGAGGTGCGCAGGGCTTTCCTGGCGCCTTCGTAGCTGGCATCCTGCACCCAGAGCTTGGTGGTGATGAAGAGATCTTCCCGGGCCACGCCGCATTTCTTCAGGGCAGAGCCCACGGCTTCTTCGTTGAAATAGGCGGCAGCCGTGTCGATGAGGCGGTAGCCGCTCGCGATGGCGTCCAGAACAGCCTGCTCGCACTGTCTGCTGTCAGGAACCTGAAACACACCGAATCCTTCCATGGGCATCTTCACGCCGTTATTCAGAACTGTATATTCCATGATTTTTCGCTCCTTGGCATAATTTGTACGCCGGGGTAAATTCATTTCACAAAAACGCTTTTAGAGAGATTTCAGATAAATATACAGTACTCTTTTAGCATACTGCTATACCTTGTATGCATAGCAGAAGGAGAATACCATGGTCACGCTGACGCAGCTCGAAGAACTGATCCGCTTCGCTGAATGCGGCACGCTGTCGGGTGCAGCCGAAAAGTGCCATATCTCGCAGCCCGCCCTGAGCCGCTCCATGCAGAAGCTGGAGGATGACTTCGGCGTCCCTCTCTTCAACAGGGGGAAGAACAGGACGGCGCTCAACGCGTGCGGCCGTCTGGCCGCGGAAGGCGCGCGCCGCATTATTTCAGGTGTGGCGGGCGTTCTTGAGAGTGTGCGCGCCCTCGATCGGCGTCTGCGTACCATAAGCGTCGGTTCCTGCGCGCCGGCTCCGCTCTGGGACATCGTACCGCTTCTGGCTGCTCTTTACCGGGACAGAACCATTTCCACGGAACTTAAAGAGGACCATGAGCTTATCACTGGGCTGACGACAGGAACCTACCGCCTTGCCGTCCTCACGGGGCCCGTCCGCGGGCATGGGCTTGTCTCCCGGAAGTACGGAGAGGAACATCTCATGTTCTCTCTGCCCACTGGTCATCCCCTTGCCGGCAGGAAGAGCCTGCGTTTCCGCGATCTCAACGGTGCGGCCATTCCTCTTCACCCGGGCATCGGATTCTGGGAAGAGATTCCAAGGAAGAAAATGCCGGATTCCCATTTTTTCGTTCAGGAAAGATCGTCGTCTTTCGACGAGCTCGTGCACGCCTACGCCATGCCCTGCTTCTCCAGCGATCTGGCGCGCAGGGGCAGGGAGCTGGGGCCTGACCGGGTGGTGATCCCCATCGACGATCCCGAGGCATCCGTAGAGTACTTCCTTGCCTGGCGCAGGCAGGACGAGGACTTTCTCAGGCCTTTTCTCGATGCTGTGCCGCGGACAGGCTCCCGCGAAAAATAATCAGGGTTCTTCTTCCTGAAAAGCCCGATCACTCTTCTTTGGTTTTCCCGGAGTTCTTCAGGCGGGTTTTGGCGAGCTGCTCCACCGCTTCCTGTACCCTTCGAATGGCCTGTCCGAGATCGGCGAAGCCTCCTCTGGCCTGGGCCCTGGCGACTTCCTTTTCGACGAATTTCCTCGTCAGTTCCCTGATCTCGTCCTGCATATCCTCTAAAATTTTCGTTTCTTCAGTCATAGCATCCTCTTCCGGAAAGATCATACCTTTTCTCCATTCTAGCACCGGGAGGAATTTTCCGCCACCTTTCCGGCGTTTTTTCCCCTTTGTGTTGACTCATTTTTCCGTTGCGGCAATATAAGAATACAAAAATCTCGGCGCGGGGGGCTGATGACATGAAACTGACAGAAGAAGAACTGCGTGGTGTGTGTATGGCCGCTCTGACTGCCGCCGGAGCGGACGAGAGTACGGCGCGGAGCGTGGTGTCACCGCTCCTGACCGCCGAGCTCGACGGACTGACGGCGCACGGAGTTTCGAGGATTCCTTTTTTCGTCGATCAGGTAAGGGAAGGAAAAATCCGCGTGGACGCAAAACCGAAGATCGTGCAGGGCGCTCCTTCCATTGTCAGGGTGGACGCGGACAGCGGCTTTGCGTTTCCCGCCATAGACATGGCTCTGGACGCGCTCGTGCCGCTGAGCAGGAAACAGGGCATCGCCATGGCCGGAGTGTCCCATTCCCACCACTGCGGGGCCCTGGGCGTTTTTTCCGAACGTCTTGCCAGGGAGGGGCTTGTGTCCATTATTATGTCCAATTCCCCTGCCTCCATGGCCCCGTGGGGAGGAAACAGGCCGACTTTCGGCACAAATCCCATAGCCTTCGGCTGTCCCGGTTACCCCGATCCCATTATCATCGACATGTCCCTTTCCAGGGTTAACCGGGCTGAACTGGTCATGGCCCATCAGCAGGGCACCAAGATACCGGCCGGATGGGCTCTTGATCGCGATGGCCAGCCTACAATGGATCCCATGGAAGCCCTTGAAGGCACCATACTTCCGGCTGGAGGCGTTAAAGGGGCTGCTCTCGCCATGATGGTGGAAATTCTGACCGGCTGCCTGAATGGCGCGAACTGCGGGTATGAAGCGGCCCCCTTTATGGCCGATGATCATCTGCCTCCGGATCTCGGACAGACGTTTATGGCCATTGATCCGGAAAAGTGCAGCGGATCCTTCCTTGCCAAAGTGGGCTCGCTGGCCGGAGTCATCTCCTCACAGGATGGCGCGCGCATCCCGGGCGAGCGCCGTTTCCAGCAAAGGCGCAGAAACCTCAGCGAAGGTATTTTCATCCCCGATGATCTCTTCCGCGAGCTGGTGAATCTGGCCCGCCAGGGGCGTCAGAGCTGAGCGCGGTGCCGTGCCCGCGCGGCATGGGCCGGAAAACAGAAAGGGGGTGCCTTCCGTTATATAACGGTAAGCACCCCCTGTTTCGTTTCGGTCAGGGAAGGATTAGCGGGTGAATTTGCGGAATTTGGGCCTGTGGGGCTGTTCGGCTTCCTTTCCGAGGCGCTTCCTGCGATCGGCTTCGTATTCGCTGAAGTTGCCCTCGAAAAAGTCCACCTGACCGTTATCCTCGAAGGCCAGAATATGCGTCGCTATGCGGTCGAGGAACCAGCGGTCGTGGCTGACCACGAGCACACATCCCGCGAAGTTTTCCAGAGCGTCCTCAAGGGCGCGCATGGTATTCACGTCAATATCGTTGGTGGGTTCGTCCAGAAGGAGCACGTTGGCTCCCGATTTCAGCATACACGCGAGGTGGAGCCTGTTGCGTTCGCCGCCCGAGAGGACGTCCACCTTCTTCTGCTGATCCTGGCCATTGAAATTGAAACGCGTGCAGTAGGCTCTGGCGTTCACCTCGATACCTCCGAGATCAATGGTGTCACGGCCTTCGCTGATGATTTCGTAAACCGTTTTGCCGGAAGTGAGGGATGCGCGCATCTGATCCACGTAGGCGAATTTAACGCTGTCACCGACGGTAACAGTGCCGGAGTCCGGCTTTTCCTCGCCGACGATCATTTTGAAAAGCGTGGTCTTGCCAGCGCCGTTGGGCCCGATAATGCCCACGATGGCGCCTGCGGGAATAACTGCATTCACGTTTTCCATGAGCAGCCTGTCTCCCATGCCCTTGGTCACGTGATCAAGAGTGATGACGCTCTTGCCGAGCCGCGGTCCCGGCGGAATGTAAATCTGCAGATCCTTGGCCCTGCGGGCGCTCTCATGGGAGAGCATGGCTTCATAGGCGTTAATGCGGGCTTTGCTTTTGGCGTGGCGGCCCTTGGGAGACATGTGGATCCACTCGAGTTCGCGGGCCAGTGTCTTCTGGCGTTCCGTCTCGGCGCGTTCCTCCAGGGCGAGGCGCTTTTGTTTCTGCTCAAGCCAGGAGGAATAATTGCCTTTCCACGGAATGCCCCTGCCGTTGTCTAGCTCCAGAATCCAGCCTGCGACGTTATCCAGAAAATACCGGTCGTGGGTGACAGCGATGACGGTGCCGGGGAAAGTGTGCAGATAGTCTTCGAGCCACTGCACAGACTCGGCGTCCAGGTGGTTGGTGGGTTCGTCCAGGAGGAGAATGTCAGGCGACTGCAACAGGAGGCGGCAGAGGGCCACGCGGCGGCGTTCGCCGCCGGAAACCTGAGACACGGGCATATCCGGAGGCGGGCAGCGCAGGGCGTCCATGGCCATATCGATGCGGGAGTCCAGGTCCCAGAGATTCTGGGCGTCCATTTCTTCCTGAACTTTGGACTGACGCTCGATGAGGGCGTTCATGGCCTCATCGTCCATGGGCTCGGAAAAATTTTCGTTGATTTCCTCGTATTCCCTGACTATGGCCTTCAGCCCTGCGACCCCGTCCTCGACAACTTCGCGTACAGTGCGCTCCTCGTGGGCGAGAGGTTCCTGCTCGAGATAGCCGATGGTGTAGCCTGGGGCCAGCACCGTCTTGCCTTCGAAGGCCGTGTCCACGCCGGCGAGGATCTTGAGCAGTGTGGATTTGCCTGCGCCGTTGAGGCCGAGGACGCCGATTTTGGCGGAATAGAAATAGGAAAGGGAAATGTCCTTGAGAACTTCCTTCTGACCATGACGTTTGGAAACGCGGATCATGGAGTAGATGATTTTATCCGGTTCGTTTTTCAAATGGACCTCGTTTGTCGGTTCAGCTGTTTGCGATCCTGTTGGAATCGGGGAAAGTCTACACACGAAACAGGAGTGCTTCAAGGTCAAAAAAAGAGCCCCGCAGCTTGCTTCTGCAGGGCTCTTGAAACGTTACGCCGAGATGCCGGATTAGAAGCCCCAGCGGAGGCCGAGCATAATTTCGTGGTTGTAGGGGCGGATGCCGATGGACTGGCTTTCACCGCCGTAGTTGGAGGAGACTTCGGTGTAGCCGAGGTCGACATAGCGGTACTGGGCGTCGATGGAAACCTGATCGTTCACAGCGAAAGCGACACCGCCGCCGACATTCCAGGCAAAGTTTGTTCTGCGTTCATCCTGGCTGCCAAGATTCCTGCCGAGGTCGTCGTGCGCATCGACACCGAAGTAGTTGAAGGCGAAGCCGAGGCCGGCTCCCACGTAAGGCGTGAAGGCGGACTCGTTGTGGAAGTCATAGTACACGTTGCCGAACAGCGTTGTGGCGTTGAAGGTTTCCTTGGCGGAACCGTTGCGGCCGTTCCACTCTTTCTCGCTGTTGCCGCGGAGAGCGCCTTCGAGCTCAACACGCAGGGGGAGCATGTTCTGGGGCCAGAAGTCATAGCCGACGGCGAAGGCCCCGCCGAGCGTGAACTGATTGTATTTGTCGATGCCGAAGCCGCTCATGCCGGAACGTTCAACAGTGCCGGTATTCTGGAAAGCCATCATGAATTTGGGTGCCAGGTACATGCCGTTCCCGGCGGAAGCGATATTCGGAAAAGCGAGGGCGCACACAAGCGCAAATGCAACAAAAAAGCGTTTCATATTTCCTCCAGAAAAATTTGCCTGTGCCCGGCAGGCTTTTGGTAAAGATTGCCCAGGAGTGTCCGAATGTCAAGAAAATTTAAAGTAAAGCTGAAATATTAGCGCCTGCGTTATTCATAGAAAAAATCTAGAAAAATTTTAAAAAATAAAATATTTGAAATTGCAATGAGTATTACAGTCAATTACATCATAGTTATAGGATCGAGATCGAGTTGTATGCGCAGTTTTGCGGCTTCAGGTCTGTTTATGATGAGGCAATACAGATTCCGGGCTTCCTTCCAGCTGCCGGCCTTGATGAGGCAGTGATAGCGGCTGCGGTTGCCGATTACCGGAATGGGGCAGGCTACAGGGCCCATGATCCGTATGCCGCGTCTTCCCGATTCCTTATGCAGGAAAACGCTTATGGTATTCATGGCTTCCTTACCCGCGTCACTGCCGCGCGGGAAGGTGAAGCGGATGAGGGCGAGGCGTACAAAGGGCGGGTATCCGAAACGTTCGCGCCGCTGAATTTCCTCCTGGTAGAAGCCCTCGTAATCGGCCGTCCGGATGTACTGCCAGCAGTAGTGGGTTGTGTCGCGCGTCTGGATGAATACGCGGCCCGGCTTTTCTCCCCGCCCGGCCCGTCCGGAAGACTGGACCAGGAGCTGGAATGTGTTCTCGGCGGCCCTGTAGTCCGGCAGGGACAGGCTGAGATCCCCGTCGGCCACCACGGCTAGGGTGACATCCGGAAAATGGTGTCCCTTGGAGAGCATCTGTGTGCCGACCATGATGGGGGCTTCGTGATGGGCGAAACTGTTCAGGATTTCTTCCATGGCGCCTGCCCGGCGTGTGGAATCCCGATCGAGCCGCAGCACGCTGCACCTGTAGCGTTCTTCCAGAAATTCGGTCAGTTTTTCCGTGCCTTCACCCACGGGAAGGAAATTCATGTTGTGGCATTTGGGGCACGGTGCCGGGAAGGGGATGGAATAGCCGCAGTAGTGGCACATGAGACGCCCGAGATCCCTGTGGTAGGAAAGGCCCACTGAGCAGTTTGGGCAGGTGAGCACTGTGCTGCAGTCCGGGCAGAAGACGCTGGGCGCGTAGCCGCGGCGGTTCAGGAGGATGATGGCCTGTTCCCCTTTCTTCAGGGTCTCGTCGAGGGCCGCGAGGCTCTGCGGCGCAAGGACGCCTTGTTCCTGCGCCTGCCCCAGGGATTTCTTTTTTCCTATGTCCACGAGCTGAACATCGGGCAGAGCCTGGTCGTGGACCCTGTGCGGCAGGGAGAGAACAGGCAGAAGATTGTGCTGGGCTGCGTACCAGGTCTTGAGATCGGGTGTGGCGGATCCGAGAACCAGCACAGCGTTTTCCCGGGCAGCCCGGAACCAGGCTATTTCCTTGGCCTGATAGGGAACGTGGTCTTCCTGCTTGAAAGAGGCGTCGTGTTCCTCGTCGATGAAGATGATGCCGAGGGAGGGCAGGGGGAGAAAGAGCGCCGAGCGTGTGCCAACCACGAGGCAGGGCGTCTTCCGGACGGCCAGCCTCCGGAAGACATCTTCCCTGCGCGTCTGGCTCTGATAGCCGTGATAAAAAATGATTTCAGCGCCGGGAAGCGCGGCAGCCGCGTCACGGCGCAGCTTGTGGGCTATGGCCACCTCGGGAGCCAGCAGGAGTACGCTTCGTCCCTGTGACAGCGCGTCGCGGGCGGCCTCCAGATACACGGCCGTCTTGCCCGAACCCGTGACGCCGTAGAGCAGCCGCTGGGCGGTTTTCCCGCTTCTGAGTGCGGCGGTTATATCGGCCACGGCCCTTTTCTGATCCTCATTGAGTTCGAAGGCCTTGTCCTGCGGAGGCAGAAGGGCTTCGTTGATGGCCTCGGCTTCTTCCAGGCCATCGTCGCTTTCGATGCGCAGAAGGCCGAGGGAGGCCAGACTGTCCACGACTTCTTTCCCTTTCCCTCCGAGGGCACGGATAAGGGTGCGGCGGTTGGTCGCCCCGTGCACGGCCAGATATTCGAGACACTGGATCTGCCGCAGGGCATGCGGGCGGACGGGCCAGGGTGCGCTGCAGGTGAGAACGCAGCGTTCTGTTTTCGCTGCGTCCTTTCTGGGCGCAACCATATGTGCCCGGCCCGACAGGAGGAGTTCCGCCAGCCTGCTCCTGAGATCGGGCGTGGCCTTTGCGAGGGCCTGGAGCGTATAGGAATTCTTTTCCCCGCGATCCATGCTCTGCAGGGTCACCCGTGTTTCCTTCAGGAAGGGAAGCACGAGAGAAATGGCCGCGCCCGTAGGCGCGCACTGACGAAGCGCGAGGTCGTCCAGCATGTCAAGGAGATGGCGCGGCAGAATGGGGAAGTCTTCAAGGGGCCAGATGAGATCCCGCAGTGTAATTCCCTCCGGGGTGTCCGTTGTAAGCTTCCGCAGAAGAGCCGCACGCACGGGGCCGCGGCCGAGAGGTACGGCGATGCGCTGTCCGGGTTTCAGGAGTGTTTCCGGTAGTCCTGAGGGAATGGAATAGGTCAGATCGGAAAAAGGCGGATCCAGCAGGGTGACGAGTGCGTTCACGGGCGTTTTTTTCAGAGCAAGAGGTGTATGCAGAAGAGGCCTGCGCTGTCTCCCAACGGAGCAGACGCAGGCCTCTGAAATAAAGGCGTGGCGTAAGAACAATTTTAAGAGAACTGGACGAACTGCTTCAGCGAGTCAATGAGCTGATAGCGGATTTTTTCGTCCTGTATGCCGAAATAAATGTTGGCGGAAAGATATTCGACCCAGTTGCCCGCGTCAAAGCGTTTGCCATCGATGCGCACGGCCATCATGCCGCGCTTCTCGCAAAGTTTCTGCAGGGCGTCAGTGAGCTGAATTTCGCCGCCAAGGCCAGGCTTGGTGTTGTCGAGGCATTCGAAGATGTCCGGCGTGAGCACATAGCGGCCCACAATGGCCAGGCGGGAAGGCGCTTTTTCTCTGGCAGGCTTTTCCACGAGGCTGTTCACCTTGTAGATGCCGAAACCGCACTCTTCAGCGTCGACGATGCCATACCGCGAGACGGAGTCCCACGGCACTTCCATGACGCCGACGACAGGCTTGTCTTCCGAATAGGCTACGTCCAGGAGCTGTTTGATGCCGGGTGTGCCGGAGAAGATGAGGTCATCGCCCACGCTGGTGGCGAAAGGTTCGTTGCCGACAACGCTGCGGGCGCACATGATGGCATGCCCGAGACCTTTCTGTTCCTTCTGACGGACGGAAATGACGTTGACCATCTCGGCCACGTCCTGGATGAGCTTCAGAAGGGCGGTTTTGCCTTCCCTCTCGAGGATGTCCTCGAGCTGCAGGTTGTGATCGAAGTAATCCTCGATAACGCTCTTGTCACGGTTGGTGACGAAAATGACATCGCTGAGACCGGAGCGCTGTGCTTCCTCAACCACGTATTGGATTACGGGTTTGTTGTAGATGGGCAGCATCTCTTTGGGGATGTTCTTGGTAGCCGGAAGGGATCTGGTGCCCCATCCTGCGACGGGGATGACAACTTTGCGTATAGGTTTCATGGCAGTGTTCCGTGGAGTAGGGGTTACACAAAAGCCGGGCGGATCCTGACGTCCGCCGTCCTTCTCCGGAAGGAGAGGCTTCTGTCCTGGGGCTTCGGGGGGGGGCCGCCACAGCGACTGCAGACGGATAAGGAAGAACCAGCCTGCTCGGTCTCCCATATCTGTTTTATTCCCGATTCAGAAAAAAGGAAATATGCGGAATGTTTGGCAAAAACGCCCCGTGTTTTAATAACTACGGGGCGTGTTACAGGCTGATGAAGAAATGGCTGAGAACTAGCGGAGTTCGCGGGCGACAACCTCGGCCAGCTCGTTGGCGTACTCGGAAACCTTGTTCTCGTCTTCGCACTCGACCATGATGCGGCAGAGAGATTCCGTGCCGGAGTAACGCAGGAGCACACGGCCTCTGTCTCCGAGTTCGGCTTCCACCTTTTTCACGGCCTCACCGATGGCGGGACGTTCCTCGAAGGGCAGCTTCTTTTCCACATGTACGTTGACGAGCTTCTGCGGGAAGAGTGTGAGCAGATGGCTTATCTCGGAGAGAGGCTTTTCTTTCTCACGCAGAATGCGCAGAACCTGCAGAGCTGAAAGAAGGCCGTCGCCGGTTGTGCTGTAGCTGCGGAAAATGAGGTGCCCGGACTGCTCGCCACCGAACATGATGCCCTCGCGGCGCATCATTTCCATGACGTAGCGGTCGCCGACCTTGCTGCGGAGGAGCTTGCCGCCGTGTTCCTTCATGTAGATTTCGAGAGCGATATTGCTCATGACCGTGGCACAGATAGCGTTGCCGGGAAGCTGCTCGCGATCCATGAGATCCTGGGCGCACATGGCCATAATCTGATCGCCGTCAAGGATGTTGCCGTGCTCGTCAGCCATGATGAGGCGGTCAGCATCGCCGTCGAGCGCTATGCCGACGTCGGCGCGGACTTCCCTGACCTTGGAGGCCATGGTTTCGGGATGCAGGGCGCCCACGTGATCGTTGATGTTGACGCCGTTGGGTTCGGTTCCGATGCGCACGACCTCGGCACCGAGTTCCTCGAGGGCCAGGGGAGCGACTTTGTAGCTCGCGCCGTTGGCGCAGTCCACGACGATACGCAGTCCGCTCAGCGTCATGCCCGCGGGAAAGCAGGTTTTTGTGTAAACGATGTAGCGGCCGCCCGCGTCCTCAATCTTGGTGGCACGGCCGATTTTGTCGGAGTCCGGATAGGGCCAGTGATAGTCCTTGTCCAGGACCATAGCCGAAATTTCATCTTCCTTTTCGTCCGGCAGCTTAAATCCCTCGGCGTCAAAGAACTTGATACCGTTGTCCATGTAGGGGTTGTGAGAGGCGGAGATGACCACGCCGAAGTCGGCTCGCATGCTGCGGGTCAGGAAGGATATGGCCGGCGTGGGCAGAGGTCCGGTCATAATGACCTTCATGCCGGAGGCGCAGAGCCCGGCGGCGAGGGCGGATTCGAACATGTAGCCCGACAGACGGGTATCCTTGCCAATGACAACCTTGTGCTGGCAGTCGCCCGCGCGGCGGAAGGAAATACCGGCAGCGAGGCCGAGCCTTAAGGCGATATCGACGGTCATGGGATAGGTATTGGCTCTGCCTCTGAGACCGTCAGTGCCGAAGAAACGCTGGGACATGGATGAAAGCTCCTTGAAAGAGCGGCGGAATGGAGCCGCCAGGGATTACTTTTTTGGGCGGATACCGGATTTGAACCCGACATCCTCATGAATTTCGTGAGCGGTATTCGCATCGTCGGCATCGGGAAGCCTGTGTACGACGATTTCGCTGATGACGGGCGGAACAATGGTCATGCCCTCGGGAAGCCTGTAGCTTATCTGCGCTGTGGCTTTTCCTCCGGGGGGAAGATCAGGAGGAATGACAGAAGCCTGCAGATTGGAAAGATAGCTTGCGCTGCCGGACAGGGCCTCAGGGACTTCCACGAGGATCTTTATTTCGGGAGGTTCCGTGACGTACTGATCGGGATTCCCGGCCTGTACGCTGACACGGCAGCGTCGCGTAATGACCGAACGCCCGCTGGTGATGGTGTACTGCACATTAACCTGGCCGGGTATCGAAGTTACGAGGCTCGGGGTATCGAGAGGCATGGTCTGCGATATGCGCTTGCCTGCGGATTTCGGATCGAGCTGGATGGGCAGCTTGATGTTATTGATGTCGGACACCGTGCTTTCCGGACCGCGCAGAACCACGGTGGATGGTGTAACGACAACATTGTCCACGGTCAGCGCGCCATGGCGGAGCGGTGACGTGATGACTGGCTTGACCGACACCTTGCGCTCGATGACATTGTCCGCGCGTACCACGATTCTTGGCGGCTGAATGTCGACCACTTCGAAGGCCCTGAATGAGCGCTGCAGGTTGTCCGGGCTCAGCGGGACGATGTTAACGCCGCGTTTGATTTCGGAAAGATTGACCTGCTGGTTGAGATGCTGCTTCGGAATGCTGCGAAGCAGGGTCTCGGGTCCTTTGAGGCGGATGGAGATTTTCTTGATCAGGCCGTCCGTAACCATGAGGTTCTGGGGAATACCGTAATAGTCGATGAAAACGTCAAACTGGGCTTCGATGCGGTCGCGGACGCTGACAACATACCACATGCCGGTTGCCGCGATGATGGAGATGAGCAGCGAGGCGAGATGCGGCGTGGTCAGGAATCTGCGGAAGTATTTAGAGAACGTCATTGAGCTTGGCCCTCAGCTGCGCCGGTTCCAGATGCCGGGTAAGCGTCCCCCTGACAGCAAGGGAGATCTCTCCCCGTTCCTCACTGACCACGAGAGCGATGGCGTCACTTTCTTCTGTGATGCCGAGGGCCGCCCTGTGACGGGTACCGAAATTCTGTCCTTTGGCGACGGCCAGGGGCAGAATGCAGGCAGCGGCCGTCACGCGGCCGTGACTGAGGATAACGGCGCCGTCGTGAAGCGGGGCCTTCGGGTAGAAGATGTTCTTGAGCAGCTTGCTCGAGATGCGGGCATCGACCAGCACGCCTTCCCGCTGGATCATATCGTCAAGGTGCATGTTGCGTTCGATGACAATGAGGGCCCCGATATAGGCATTGGCCATATCTTCACAGGCGGAAACCACCTCCTCAACGGCAGAGGCCTTGAGTGCGCTGCGGTGAAAAAAGTGCTTTGTGCCCATCTCTCCCAGAGCCCTGCGTATGTCTTCCTGGAAAATGACGACGATGACCAGGAAGAGCGAGCTGAACACGTGCTGGAGGAGCCAGTTCAGCGTGTAGAGTCCCATGGTCCGGGAGAAGAAGTAAAGGAATGTCAGGATTCCCAGACCGGTGACGATGGCAAGAGCCCGGGATCCGCGCAGAAGCTGAATGATCTGGTAGAGGAGAAAGGCGACAATGGCGATGTCGAGAACGTCTCTCCAGTCGATCATGATGTGCTCTAGCATGGGAGCCTCAGGGAAAAACACGGAAAGCCGACGACAGATGTCAGGCGTTCATGAAGGCGTCGGCCAGCCGCAGAGCCTGTGAAGCCGCGCGCGCGTCGTGCACGCGATGCCAGGCGTAGCCGCGGGTGTAGCACAGGGCCGTGGCTGTCTGGGTTGCGGGACCGCGGCTTTCCACGGGCAGCCCGAGCAGATCATTGAAAACACTCTTCATGGAAAGAGCCATGAGAGACGGCCTGCCAAGCCGCTCCCATGCTTCGGGGTGAGCCATGAGGGCGAGGTTGTGCTCCATTTTTTTGCCGAAGCCGATCCCGGGGTCGAGGAGAATGTTTTCTTCGGGGAAACCGGCATTCACGAGGACATTCATTTTTTCTTCGAAGAACGCTGTGACCTCGCTCACCACGTCATTATAGTGCGGGTTCTTCTGCATGGTGCCCGGAACTCCCTGGCAGTGCATGAGCACGTAGCCCGGGCGGTACTGCACGAGAACGTCGAGGAGAGCAGGATCAAAGGCGAAGGCCGAGATGTCATTGATGACATCCACGCCGCTTTCGAGCACGGCAACGGCGGTCTCGGAATGGTAGGTGTCCACGGAGATGAGTGGTGGTATGCTCATAGCCTTGAGTCTGTCAATGACGGGCATGAGCCTGCCGGTTTCCGTGGCAGGCTCGACCGGATCGGATCCGGGACGGGAGGATTCCCCGCCCAGATCAACGATATCGGCCCCGTCGAGAAGAAGCTGCCTTGCGTAAGCCAGGCCGTCTTCAGGGCTGTTGTGCCGTCCGCCATCGTAGAATGAATCCGGCGTGAGATTCACGATGCCCATGATGCCGGCGCAGCCCCGCGGCACAATGGTGCCGCGGAGTCCTTTCCACACGGGAGTCTTGTTCATGTGCAGGAGATTCCTTTTACTTCTTTTCGTCCGGTTCCTGATTCGGGCCGCTGGTGTCCGGGGCAGGTTCCCCGGCGTTCTGGCTCTTATCCTCATCCGAGGGGCGTGAGCCGTCTTCAGGTGCCTGATCCTGTCCTCCGGGTTTTTCAAAGGCGAAGTCAGCACCGCTGCCTGAGGGCGTTCCGCCGTCCTTTGGTCCGTTCGTTCCAGAGGCCTGGTGTTCTTCGGCGGGCGGAAGCGGCTTGCCTTCAATAAGCATGTCCAGTTCCTCTCCGGAAATGGTTTCGCGCTCGATAAGGGCCTCGGCGATGCGGTGCAGCTTGTCGATATTTTCCGTGAGAATCTTTGTGCAGCGCTCGTGGGCTTCCTCCACGATACGCTTTACTTCGGCGTCTACGAGACGGGCCGTGTCCTCACTGTAATTCTTGTTCTGGACCCACTCCCGGCCGATGAAGACTTCCTCGCCGGTTTCGCCGATGGTGAGCGTGCCGATGGCATCGCTCATACCCCATTCAGTGACCATCTTGCGGGCCAGCTTGGTGACGCGTTCGATGTCGTTGGAAGCGCCGGTGGTGACATCCTTGAAAATGATTTCCTCAGCCACACGGCCGCCGAGGAGGATAACCAGGTTATTGCGCAGGAAGTTGCGGGAATAGCCGTGGCGGTCCTCGCCGGGAAGCTGCATGGTGATGCCGAGGGCGCGTCCTCTCGGGACAATGCTCACCTTGTGCACCGGATCAGATCCGGGAAGCAGCTTTGCGGTGAGGGCGTGCCCGCCTTCGTGATAGGCGGTGATGCGCTTCTCCTCATCGGAGAGGATGAGGCTGCGGCGTTCACGGCCCATGAAGATTTTGTCTTTGGCGAATTCGAAGTCGGACATGTTGACTTCGTTCTTGTTCAGCTTGGCTGCCTGCAGGGCGGCTTCGTTGACAAGGTTTTCCAGTTCGGCACCCGAGAATCCGGGTGTGGCCCTGGCGATGACATCGAGGTCAACGTCCTTGCCGATGGGAGTTTTCTTGGTGTGTACGATAAGGATCTGCTTGCGGCCGGGACGGTCAGGGGTAGAGACAACGACCTGACGGTCGAAGCGCCCGGGACGCAGGAGGGCGGGGTCTAGGACGTCGGGACGGTTGGTAGCGGAGATGAGGATGACGCCTTCGTTGCTTTCGAAGCCATCCATTTCCACGAGCAGCTGGTTCAGGGTCTGCTCGCGTTCGTCGTGGCCGCCGCCGAGGCCGGCTCCGCGCTTGCGGCCCACGGCATCGATTTCGTCGATGAAGATGATACAGGGGGCGTTCTTCTTGCCCTGTTCAAAGAGGTCGCGCACACGGGAGGCACCGACGCCCACAAACATTTCCACGAAGTCGGAGCCGGAAATGGAGAAGAAGGGCACGCCGGCTTCACCGGCCACGGCGCGCGCGAGAAGCGTCTTGCCGGTGCCTGGCGGGCCAACGAGCAGGACGCCTTTGGGGATACGGGCGCCGAGTCTTGTGAACTTTTTGGGATTGGAGAGGAACTCCACAACTTCGGAGAGTTCTTCCTTGGCTTCATCAACGCCGGCCACGTCAGCGAAGGTCACACGCTGCTTGTCGTTCTGGTTGAGAAGCTTGGCGCGGGAACGGCCGAAGCTGAGTGCCCGGCCGCCAGCTCCGCCCTGCATCTGACGCATGAGGTAGATCCACACGCCGATGAGGAGAAGCATGGGGAACCAGGATACCAGCATGCTGATGTACCAGGGCTGGTTGTCCGCGGGCTCGGCCTTGACCTCAACCTTCTTCTCAAGGAGGTGCGAGACCATCTTGTCATCGCGGGGGGCGTAGGCGGTGAGACGCTGTCCATCGCTGCCGATGGCGCTGATTTCCTGTCCCTGAATGGTGACAGAGGTGATCTGACCCGAGTCAACGCGGGTCATAAGGTCGCTGTATGAAATGGACTGCCTTCCCTGCGTGGGCTGTTGGAAAACGTTGAAGAGCATCACTGTGCCCAGGATGATCACGGCCCAGACGAGCAGGTTGCGCGAGAATTGATTCACTGATTCCTCCGTTCTATGCGCCGCCGGAGCGGGGCGAGGGAAAAAAGAAAACACATTGATATTAGACTTCACAGCAACGCAGTGTCAACGACTGTCCCGCCTGGGTTCAGGGCTGGCGCATCGGATTCAGGCGGGAGATTCTCCAGGAACAGAGGGGACTCCATGGGCTCATAGAGATTCTGTTCTCCGTCCCATTCCGGTATCCGCAGATACCGGCCTTGCCCTGCGTCTGGAAGGTTTTTCATGACAGGCGGACGGGGAGTCCCGGGAGCTGCGGACTCATTTCCGGCCAGTGCCGGAGGCAGGCTGGCTGTTTGCCAAGAGCGGGAACCCTGGCGTATTCTGAAGAGCAGAGGCCGGCTGATGTGCAGCCTGCCAATTTTTGCACGGTCCGGGGGAATACGCCCTGTCCGGGCCGTCTTCAGGAGAATTTTTCATGCTCAGCTCTACTATTTCCACGAAAGACGCTCCGGCCGCCATCGGGCCCTACAGCCAGGGGATCCGCATCGGCAATCTTCTTTTCTGCTCCGGACAGATCGCCATCGACCCGGCCACCGGCAATCTGGTGGAAGGCGGCATAGAGGCTCAGACCAGGCGCTGCTGTGAGAACGTCAAGGCTCTGCTGAAGGCTGCCGGCGTTGACGCGTCCGCTGTCGTGAAGACTACTGTCTTCATCACAGATATGAACGATTTCCCCAAGGTCAACGAAGTCTACGCCGGGTATTTCGTGGAACCCTATCCGGCCCGTTCCTGCGTGGGCGTGGCGTCCCTCCCCAAAGGCGCCCTCGTTGAAATCGAGGTCGTGGCCAGACTTTCCTAGGACTGTCCGGGCCGCGGAGAAGGTGTTCCGCGGCCCGGAGGATCCCTTTCTCTATGGGTTACGTCGTCATTTCCTTCCTTTCCTGGCTCATCCTGCGATTCCTTGTCCTGCGCCCTCTTTCCTGCGGCAGACCTGTCAGAACCGTCCTTTCCTGTCTCTTTTTTCTTCCTTTCCTCTATTACGCGTATCTGCAGGCATCCTGCTTCATAGTTCTTCCGGAGCCGTTTTTTGGGGCTGCGCTCCTCATGGGAGCCTGGTGCGGCGCTGTCCTCATTGCGGCACCGCTCGCCTCTGTGGGCGCTCTCTGCATCCGGTATTCCGGCAGTAAAGGGTGCCTGCAGCACAGGGGCGTGGGCGTCTGCCTGTTTTGTTCGCTGCTCTTTTCTTCTGTCCTGGTTCTCTGCGGCCTGCGGGAAGGATTATCTGTACCCGCAGTGCGGGAAGTTTCCGTGAATCTTCCCGCGGGGTGTGGTGCTCTGGATGGGATCAGGGTGGCCGTGATCTCCGATTTGCATCTTGGCTGCGCGACACCTCCCGGCTGGCTTGAAGAAACGCTGCGCCGCACAGGAGAGGTCCGGGCAGATATTATCCTGCTTGACGGGGACCTTGCTGACGGCCGTCCGGATGACAGGCGATCCGATCTGGCCCGGCTCGGAACGCTCAGAGCTCCCTTCGGAGTATGGGCTGTTCCGGGAAATCATGAATATTACGTTGATTATGCGGGGATCATGGCTGCGCTGCCGGATTCCGTGCACGTGCTCGCAAACAGCCATGTCAGGGTGAGGACACCGCGGGGCACATTTGTGCTCGCAGGGGTTACGGACCGGAAGGCCCGTACGCACGGCCTGCCCGGGCCGGATATAGAAAAAGCCCTGTCCGGCCTTCCCGGGGATGGGGTCTGCGGCCCTGTTGTTCTTATGTCTCACCGTCCCGCAGACTGGAGCAGAAATGCGGCCCGTGGCGTCGTTCTTCAGATCTGCGGGCATACGCACGGCGGCCAGTTCATCTGGAACCGCCCTTTCCTGAAGCTTATAGGCCGGCGCTATCTGCACGGCCTCTTTGAAAGGAACGGCTCTCTTCTCTGGGTGGGAAGCGGCGCTTCACAGTGGTTCGGCTGTCCCCTGCGCGTGGGCGTTCCTCCGGAAATAGCCGTGCTGAATCTGCACGCCGGCTCCTGAGCGCAAAAAAATCCGGAGAGGCTCAATGGCCGTCTCCGGATGCCGGGTTACTTGGAAGGTGTGCTGTCCTGCGATGCCGGGGCGGATCCCTGGTGGCAGGAAGCGCAGTTGCCGCCGCAGGGCGGCGCGATGCCGGCCTCGGCCTGTTTGATTCTGTTGAGAAAGACCTGATTCACGGGGCCGACCTTGAAGGGCGGTGCGTTCTTCAGCATGGGACTCGGTTCGCTGATGAGCCGGAGCGTGTTCGTGCTCCCGCACTTTGGGCAGACCGGGTTTTCTTCGTCGTCTTCGAAAACGAGATCTTCGAAGCGGCGTCCGCAGTCCTGGCATTCGAAATCGTACAGTGGCATGGGGGTAAGACTCCTCACTCTGGCAGTGCGCCAAAAAGATATAATGATGGAAGATAGCGTTTTTTACCGCGGAGGCAAGTTGCCGGGCTGCGTTTCCCCGGGAAGGGGCTCGCAGACGATGCCCTTGGCGCACAGTCTCACCGGCCTTGCCATCGTGAACCTGTCCCGGGGATAGTCCGCCGCAGGCAGAAAGCAGGGGACGTAGAACTCGTTGACGCCGTGCACGAGCCCTGGCAGGCTCCCGGCCTCGGCGTCAGGAATAATCGCCATGACGTTTCTTGCAAGCTGGGATTCCCAGAAAGCCCTGGCTTTTTTCGCCACCACACCGCGCACGGCGGCAGCCCGGGCGAGCTTTTCGGATCTGGGAATCTGTCCAGGGAACGAGGCAGCCGGGGTTCCCGGGCGTCTCGAGTAGGGGAAGACGTGGGCGTAGGTCATGGGCGAATCCTGCAGAAAGCGGCAGAGTTCCTCTACGTCACGCTCTTCCTCGCCGGGGAATCCGACGATGATGTCGCAGCCGAGCCCCATGACAGGCCAGAATCCGTGGATTTTTTCCACTGCCCGGAGGAGGGTGTCCACGGAATAGTGTCCCCGTCCCATGCGCCTGAGTATGCGCTGGCTGGCGTGCTGCAGGGAAATGTGCAGATGGGGAGCTGCGAGCTTTGAGGCAGACAGCACCGAAAGGGCCCTGTCTTTAAGCTGCGAGGGCTCAAGAGAACTTATCCTGAAGCGGCGGCGTCCGGCCCATGAAGGCGCCAGATCCTTTTCGATATGGGCGAGCAGATCCCAGAAGGTTCCCCATTCCGGCCTGTCCCTGCCATACTGTCCGAGATTGATGCCGGAGATCATGATCTCAGCGTGATCCCTGAACAGCCTGTCAGCCTCCGCGGATGTCTCCTCAGGACTTCTGCTCACATACATACCCCTTGTTTGGGGGACGATGCAGTATGTGCATCTGTGGGTGCATCCGTCCTCAACCTTGAGAACCGGACGCACGCGGCGGTATCCGCTGATTTCGAGTTTCGGGTAGATCCGCGTTCCGGGGCTGATTCTGGGCATGGGGCCAGGCAGTGCGCTGCCTTCGATGTCCCTGAGGGCGTCATTCCGTGATTCCTGACTTTTTCTGAGCCTCCCTGCCGAATCCAGGAGTTTCCCGATGTAATCCGGATCCGTCAGCAGATCTTTGTGCTCGGGCACGACGATGAGATCCGCGGAGGGCACCGGCGCGTGCTTCCTGGGTACGAAGGAGGCCACGAGCCTCGCCGCACAGCCTGTGAGGATGAGGAGGGCCTCAGGCGCCTCGCGGCGCAGCCGGACAAGGGCGTTCCGCGCGTCGCGCTCGCCGCGGGAAGTGATGGCGCAGCTGTTGACGAGGATGATGTCGGCCCCGGCGGGATCAGGACACTCGATCCCCCCCCGGGCTGTCCAGGCCTCGCGTACCGATTCGGTCTCGTACTGGTTGACCTTGCAGCCAAAGGTGTCGCAGAAAAAATGCCAGGTATGCATGGGAAAACGCTCTGCCTCAGATTGTAAAAAAATCCCCGGGGCCTCTGCTGGGGGCTCCAGGGATATGAAAGCCGGAAAGGGTGAGACCGTTATTCTTTGCCGCCGGTGGCAGCAGCCTCGTCGACGACCCAGATGAGATCACCCACTGAGGGATGAACCAGCTGAGCGGGCAGCTCAGGCTTGTCGAGCAGGTCAAGGGCGCGGCTCAGCACGGCGTGCTTGTCCTTGCCGGTTACCATGAACATGCAGCAGCGGGAGTTGTTGAAAACGGGGAGGGTCATGGTCAGGCGGTCAATTTTCTGCACGGGCACGTACTGGTCAATGACAAGCCTGTTCTGTACGGCCAGGGCCGGCGAGCGGGGGAAGAGAGAGGCGGTATGCCCATCCTCGCCCATGCCGAGCAGGATCATGTCGAAGCGCGGAACCTCGCTGCCCTTGAGATGAAATTCCTTGCGCAGCAGTTCTTCGTACTGAAGGGCGGCTTCCACAGGGTCCTGATCGCCGCGCATACGGAAAAACTTGGTGCAGGGGACGTAGTTCAGGAGCTCGCGGCGGGCAACGCCGTAATTGCTCAGGGGATGGTCGGGGCTGACACAACGCTCATCGGCCCAGAAAACGGAAATCTTATCCCAGGGCAGAGCGTTGACCCAGTCCTTGCGGGAAAGAAGACGGAAAAGGGGGACAGGCGTTTTGCCGCCGGAGATGGCAATCTTGAACTCCCCGCGCTCCGAAATAGCCTCGTCGCAGGCTTCGGCGATGATGTGAGCCGCGCGTTCAGCCATGGCGTCGGGGTCTTTATGGATATGGAGGGAAAGGTGGATTGAGCGACTAAGTTGCTGCATGAAAGCCTCCTTAGGCAGTATCTTCGTTCTTTAATTATGTCACCAAAAAGGCCCTGATGGAAGAGAGTCGGAGGGTTCCCGGGATTATTTTTACGTGACATGGGGAACTCCCGCGCGGCTTCAGGCCTGTTCCGCGGATCCGAGTCCTGAAAAGTCCGGGTGACGCTATAGTCCGCTTCCCTCGCCGCAGCGGGCCAGGGCCTCCCCGGAGAATTTCCGGCGTTTTACCCTGAGGGGGCGCATCGTCATGGGAAGGCGCGGCCCGAGCTCCACGAGGAAGACACAGCAGAATCCGGTCGGCAGGGGGAGCGGCCGGTTAACAAGATCCCAGAATTTTTCCCTGGCTGTAAGAAGACCGGCGTCTGCGGCCCGCCATGTGGAGACAGGACCGGAGAGGGCACTGCGTGCTTTGAATGTTCCGAGCCCGCGCCAGGCAAGCCGGCGGAGAATGCTCCACGCGGGATAGAGCGGCAGGTCCGGAAATGAGGAAACGGACCGGCCGGCCAGAGAGGTTCTGTTCCAGAAAGTGATGGCGAAGCCGAGGGAAACAACCCTCAGGAGTTCGCGCAGGCTCTCGTCAATCTGCTGCGGTGAAAGGAGCTCGCCGAGATGCAGGATTCCCCAGTCAAAGCTTTCGCTGTCGAAAGGCAGAAGGTCGGAGTGCCCGGCTTCCACGGTGAAATGGCTACCGTTCACTTCGGCAAAACGCCGGCGCAGAAAATCGGAGGGCTCGCAGCCTGTGACGTCAAACCCGTCCGCGCGCAGTGACTGCTGCAGAAATCCGGCGCCACAGTTGATTTCGACGAGGGTGGTGCCGCGCCGGGGCCAGGCTGCCAGGGCCTGTTCAAGGAGGATTCTGCGCCCGTCGAGGGCAATGCGCATAGGGCCGGCGTCAGGCAGGGAGGCTTCACGTTCGTCCCGCTGTCTGTCAAGCATGGCCGCCTCCCGCTACCAGTCCCCGTCAGCGGGGGTGAGTTCGGAGCGCTCAGGGCAGACAAGACCTGATCCCTGTCCGTGCTCTTCTTCCCAGGCTTCCCGGAACACTTCGCCGAGAGAGACGCCGCGCACGGGCATGCTTTCCCTGAGCCAGGAGAGAAAACTGCCGATACGGCCGAGCACGCGTGCCGCGGCCGCTTCATCGGGGACATGCGGCGAACCGCCGGGCATGAGTTCCGAGGAATGACAGAACATGCTCAGCACCGGACCGCCGCGCAGAGCGAGGAGACGCGCCGAAAGGCGCATGACCGCCCCCCCGTGCCAGAAGGGATTCGGAGACAGGGCCGCGAGAAAATGAAATCTGTCAAGGGCTGGTCTGCCCCGGAAGCGGCCGTACCAGAGTCTGGCAAGGAAGGGATGCAGGGGGATCTGCGTGAGTGGGACTTCAAGGAACGGCACATTCCTGCCCAGGGGCCAGTAGGGCACGGCGGGAGCAAGGAAGTGATCGGCCCCGCCCTGATGGGCCCGGAGGGGGCAGACCGAGCTGTCCGCGTGAATGCCGTGGGCGAGGAGAAGGGGGAAGAGCACGCGCTTGAGATCCCAGCGGCCCATGCGGAAGCTTACCGGATCCTCTCCCAGAAAACTGCGGGCCTTCGCCAGAAGGCTTTCCAGTTTTGCCTCGAGGAGGGCGCGGGGCATCCTGTCCGTACGCTCGGGCGTCCCCGCGGTTTCCTGGCTGTTATCCCCGAAAGGCGGAGTGCTCCAGTGGTGCAGGTGCGCTCCGATTTCAGCGCCGTAGCGTCCTCGCATGGTTTCGAGCACCCTGAGGGCAGGGGCGCTCGAAAGCACTGTGTACGAGCAGAAAAGCGTCAGCGGAAAACCGAGAGCGTCCGTGATGGGTGCCAGCCGGAGCAGCCGCTCTATGTTCCGGACTCCGCAGTCATGGCGGGCGTAATGTCCGGAAAAAAGACCTTCTTCTTCCGTATCAAGGGAAAAGACGACTCTGAGGGGGGTGTTCTTCTCTGTTTTCATGCCTTTTATTTTACTCCAGAGGAGGGCGTTTGGGCAATGCCGGGCGGAAGGCGGTACGGGGGTACAATCCTTGCCTTTTCGGTCTTTTTTGCCTATAGGAAACAAGTAACTGTGTAATTTTACAAGAAAAATATTCCTTCCCCGTCATGCTCCCGCCTGCCGTGCCGAAGCGGCCGGGGAAACGCCCGGCGTTTTTTCCGGCAGCGGGAAACGGGGTGCACCTGAGCTATGTCCAGAATACACGTTCTTTTTCTTATGGAAGATCTTTGCTTCGGTGGCACGCAGCGGCAGACCCTGCAGCTGGCCCAGCGCCTCGACAGGTCCGTGTTCGACGTGTCCATGCTGACGCTGACCGGCAGGACGGATCTCGATAACGAGGCTGAGAAGAGCGCCATCCGGCTCCTGCATATGGGGTCCTCCCGCAGGGTGGATCCGCTGTTCTTCCTCAGACTGCCCTTCTGGCTGCGCCGCCTGAAGCCCGATGTCATCGTTCCCTGCACGGCGCTCCCCAATATATGGGGGCGTATCTGGGGAACACTCTTTGGCCGGATCTCCGGCCGCCCGGCCGTGGTGGGCACTGTGCGCGGCGGTGGGGCCCCGAAACGCCAGTACGAACGCTGGCTCTGGAGGTTCACGGATCACATCGTGTGCAATTCCGAGGCCCTGAGAGACATCATGCTGGGATTCGGCGTGCCCGGTAACCGTCTGACGTATATCCCGAACGGTGTGAATACCGATTTCTTCAAACCGTCCGATCCCCCTCCATCCAGGCGCGCGCCGCGCATTTCCTGCCTCGCCCGCCTCTGCGGCGACAAGGATCAGGCGACGCTCATCAGCGCCTTCGAGATCCTGAGGCGGGATCATCCTGACGCCATCCTCCGCCTTGTGGGCGACGGTCCCATGGAGGCAGAAGTGAGGAGCCGCGTGGAGCGTTCCCCTGCCAGGGAGGGCATAGAGATGTTTCCCGGGACGACGGACGTGCGCGGGCATTATTCTGCGACCAGGGTCTTCGCCCTGTCCTCGATCCGGGAGGGGCAGCCCAACGTTCTTATAGAGGCCATGGCCTGCGGACTGCCTGTATGCGCCACGAATGTGGGAGGCATTCCGCGCCTTGTCAACGACGGGGTTAACGGGTATCTCTGTAACCCCCGCGACCCGGCGGCCATGGCGGGGATTCTGGCGCGTTTCCTGGATGAACCGGAGACGGCTGACGCTATGGGCGCCGTCAACCGTGAGAGGGCCGTGGAAAAGTATTCCTTCGGTCCCATGGTCAGGTCGCATGAAGGCATCTTCGAGCAGCTCGCCGCGGGACGGCGGCCTGCCTCATCCTGACGCAGGAAAGGAATGTGCATCGTGCGCAGTTTTGTCTCCGGTTTTGCCGTTTTTCTGTTTCTGATTATTTCTGTGCCCTGCAGGGCTTCCGGAACGGGGGCCGCCCCTGATGAGTACACGGAACTCTGGTACGGCAGTGTGCTGACAGCCAGTTTCCGTGTTGCCGTCTGCGTGAAGCCTGACGGTGCTCTCAGGGGAGTCGTTTATCTGAAGCCCCTGACTGGAGATGTGGACGTCTACCACATTTACGGCCACCTCGAGAACAACAGTTTCAGGGCAACCCATTCGTCTGGCCATCTGTTTACCGGGCGCCTCACCGGCCCCGACACGATGGAGGCCAAAATCCGGCTCAGCAGTGGAAAGAAACTGAGCCTGGAAGGCCGGCGGAAGCATGGCGTGAAGGTGACTTCCGATTGCGCTCCGCTGGACAATTAGGGGGAAAATCATGTGGTTTTTATTTCTGATAGCCGCTATTGCCGGACCGGCAGTTGTTTTTTATTTCGCCCGCAGGGGCGAGGATCTGCGCAGGGAACAGGCTCAGCCCGTCAGCGGGCTTGCCGATGGAGAATGGCCTTCCGTGGGCCTCATCATCCCCGCCGCGGGGACGCACCCCGATATGGAAAATTCTATCCGCTCCCTGCTTTCCCAGAGCTATTCCGGCATTGTTGAGCCGGTCATTGTCACAGCCACGGACGAAGAACCGGCTGCCGATCTCGCCAGGCGTCTGCAGAAAGATTTCCCCGCGCTCCGGCACGTGATCGCCGGCAGGGCAGAGGAATGCGGTCAGAAGAATCACAATTCCCTGGCCGGCGTGAAAGCCCTCGGAAAGGATGTGGAAATCTACGCCTTCTGTGACAGCACGCATGAGGCCTCTCCGGACTTCCTGCGCCGCCTTGTGTCCCCCATCGCCCTCGGCAGAGCGGAATTCACCACCGGATATCATGAGGTGGTACCTCAGGATGACAGACCCTTTACCCTGGTCTACACCATGTGTGTGCTCTTCATGCGGCTCATGCAGGCCCTGGCCAGCCTTACGGAACCGTGGGGCGGCGCCATGGCCGTGCGCAGGCGTACTTTCGACGAGGCTGGCATTGCCGGCTTCTGGAGCACAAACGTCGTGGACGACTGCTCGCTGACCACATTCCTGAAGGAAAAGGGCGTACGTGTAAAACTGTGTCCCGGCGCTCTGCTCCGTACCAGGGCTGCCGACCATAAATACAGCGTCTGGCGCGCCTGGATAGACCGGCAGATTCTCTTTCTCAAGTTCTGTGTGCCCGCGCAGTGGGTGCTGCTGGGGATTTTTTCCTTCATTGTCTTTCTCGCGCCCTTTATGAACGCCATTGCCCTGCTCGGCCTCATCGTGGCGCACCCGAGCGGCCTCTTGCTGGCGCTTACAGTCCTCTATCTCGGGCTTGCCGCCGTCGCTTCGGCCAGACTGCGTCCCCTGGTGTCCAGGCACATCCCCATGGTACGCTGGTACGGCTGTTTCCTTCTGCTCTGCGTCCTGTTCTTCGTGTCGTTCCTGTCTACTGTCCGGAAGTCCGGAATTCTCTGGCACGGTATCTGGTATGAAGTCCGCAGGGGCGGGCGCGTCGAATCCATAACACGCAGATAGACGGTTTTTTTGACAGTGCAGCATCGCGGATAGTACAGATTATTATTCCGGTTTCCGGGATGTTCCCGTTCCCGGAAACTGACGCGGCGCTTCTATCCATGAACAGAGAGGGGGATTCTCTCCAATATGATTGCCTATTCCGATCTCCTGCGCGTCTCCCTGCGCCAGGTCACACGCCAGAAAAGTTATGGCGTTGTCTTTTCCATCGCCCTTGGCATTACGGCCTTCATTGCCCTGGCAGTGCTGGGACAGCAGATCCGCTACAAGGTCGGCCAGGACATGGTTCTCATGGGCGGCGTCAACGTCATGCGCGTTTTCATGGAGGATTCCCAGTACCCTGGACAGCCGAAAAGAGTGTTCCAGCAGCAGAGTATTGACGCTATCCGCCAGCTCAAGGGCGTCACGTCCGTGAGCGTCAGCAGCCGCAACGCCCAGTGGTTCAACCTGCATGCGGCGGACAGCGAGCGTACCGTGGGCACGCTTTTCTACGGCGTCGATGATCTGTTCGTTCCTACATTTTCCGTGGAAATGGTGGCAGGAAAACCGCTCTCCAGGGAAGACATCGACAATCACCGCCGTGTGGTCATGATTGGCCGCGAGGCGGCCAATAAGATTTTCGGTTCGCCTGAAAAGGCCATGGGCCAGCTGCTCTTCCTCGGCGTGGATGTTTTCGAGATCAAGGGCGTGATCACGGGCGTCATGCTGGGTGACTGGTCTGAAGCAGGCTTCATTCCCGTCACCACGCTCATCGACCGCAACTGGGGCGACGGAGGGATTACCCGGCTCTTCGTGCGCGCCACGGGCTGGGAAGACGTTGCCCATCTGACCGAGGTCATTCCCGAGGTCGTGCGCGCCAACCAGTCGGCTCCCTACATGCGCGTCCGGACGCAGCAGGATCAGCTGTCGCGCCTTCAGGTCACGTTCATGTGGGTGCAGGTTCTTCTCTGGCTCGGTATCGCCGCGTCCCTCATGCTGGGTGGTTTCGGAATCTGGTACGGCACTTTCGCGGCCGTGCGTGCTCGAACCCGTGAAGTCGGCCTGAAAAAGGCCATGGGCGGTTCTGACGGTGATATTTTGGCCCAGTTCCTCTGCGAGGCTCTGTGCAAGTCCGTGGCCGGCGGCCTTATCGGCATCGTGCTCGGCGTCACCAGCGTTCTGGTCGGCGTGCATATGCTTGGCACGCCGTTGCCCGTCCTGCAGCTCGTGCTGAGCTGCATCGGCTCCATTCTTTTCTCCGCGCTCATCGGCATCGCAGGCGGTATCTTCCCCGCTGTGCAGGCCAGCCGCATGGACGTCGTCACGGCTCTGCGCTTCGAATAGGGGGAGCACATGAAACCTATTATTGTCGCCAAGGATCTGCACAAGCGTTACGCCGGCTTCGCGCCCGTTCTCCGTGGTGTGAACCTGGAAGTTTACCCCGGCGAGCTGGTGGCCATCATGGGACCATCCGGCTGCGGCAAATCCACCATGCTCCATATTCTGGGGCTCCTGCATTCGCCTGATTCCGGGACGCTGACCATCATGGACAAGAACGTCCTGGCTTTCAACCGCGAGCAGACCGCTGCCTTCCGGCGCGGCAACCTGGGCTTCGTCATGCAGGCCAGCAACCTTTTCGATCACTCCACCGTCTTCGAGAACGTCGAATTCCCTCTCATTTACGAGAAGGTTCCGCCTGCCGAGCGCTGGCCCCGCGTCATCCGGGCGCTGGAGCTCGTGAGGCTCACCTCGCGGGTGCATTACCCGAGCAACCGTCTTTCTGGCGGTGAGCAGCAGCGTGTGGCCATTGCCCGCGCCATGGTCAACAATCCGCGCATCCTCATGGCTGACGAACCGACTGGCGCTCTGGATCAGCGTACCAGCCGGCTGATCATGGAAAATTTCCGCAACCTCTGCCATTCCGGCGGCGTTGCCCTCGTTATGGTGACGCACGACGCCAAGATGGCTGACTACTGCGACTCCATCTATACCCTTGAGGAAGGCCTCCTGGTCTGTCAGCGCCACAATGTGCCCGAGATCCATAGCGATGGCGTTTCCAAAATTCTTAATGGCCCGGACATGCGCCTTTCCATGGCCATGATTTCCGAGGACTTTCTGAAACCCGGAGGAGAGGCTTTCCGCGCCGAGGCTCATCTCCTTCATCACGAGGGACTGCTGTCCCACGTGGTGACGCTGGCTTCGGGCGGCCTTCTCGGCAAGGACATGGAATCCTATTCGCTGCCCATGCCCGTACGCCATCTCGGAGGCATTCATGCCCTGCCCGTACTGGCCTCGTGGTTCGGATTCATTGGAAACCCGAAGCCGAAAGACACCTCGTACCGGAAAAATTTCCCGAAAGTGGCGGCCCTTGCCGGCGGGAGCTGGCTTAAGGCTCAGGCCTCATATACAGCGCACTGCGCCAGGGAGTCCCATGTACAGTGCCTCTATTCCGCAGGAGGCCCCCGGGCTACGGTTCTGTCCTGGCTTGCCTCCCGCATTGCGGAGGTGCCGTACGCCTTTGATCTGCGTACCCTGCACGGCTGGATGGAAGATGCGGGCGGGAAGGATGCCGCCGCGAAGAAGCGCATCGATGCCCTGGCAGTTCTTCTGAAGGATGCCGTTTTTGCCCGCTGTGATACTAAGGCGCTCAGAGACGCGCTCGCTGCGGTGCTGCCAGCGGAAAGCGCCGCAAAGCTCGTCTTCGTCCCTGATCCGCTGACGCTCTCGCCCATGGACGAGGAACTTTCCGCGGCTCAGTCCAGGGAGAAGCGCATGGCCGTGCATTTCCTGTGCGTGGGGTCTATGGAAAAACGCAAGGGCTTCGGCACTGTGCTCAGAGCGGCCGCGAGGCTCAAAACCGTCGGACGGCTTCTCCATGTCACCATGGTGGGCGGAGGGCCTGAACTGAACAGCCTGAAACGCCAGGCTCATCAGCTGGGCATTTCCGACCAGGTAACGTTTACCGGTTCTGTCCATCACGAGAACATGACGGCCATTTATCTTGACGCTGATGTCTTTCTGTCTCCCGGCGTGGCGCTTCCGGGCGTCCCACCTGACGGCATTCCCTCGGCGCTCACCGAGGCAATGTCCTTTTTCCTCCCCCCTGTGGTGACGGATCTTCCCGGCCCTGCCTGGCTTGTGGAAAACGGTATCAGCGGGCAGGTCGTGCCGCAGAATGATGAGGCACGTCTTGCTGACGCCATGGAGAAATTCATAACGGACAGCGAATACCGGACACGCATGGGCCGTGAGGCCAGTCTGCGTGTCAGGAAATGCCTCGCGCCCGATGAAAAGGCCCTGATCGGGCTTTTTCAGCCCATTCTGGGTGACCGGACGCCGAAGAGCAGCCAGCCCTAGAACAGGCCGCATCCGGTGACGGACGGCGGCGAGCAGTCTTTCAGCGAGGGAGGAATCTTCCATGCAGCTCAGTCAGAATACGGAACAAAGCGTGTTAAGCGGCAGACCTTCGGGTTCTGACCCTGAAGCCGGCGGGGAAATCTCCACGCCCATAACCATGGCCCCTCCGAAGCGCCATATGGGGTGCGGCTGTTTCCTGTGGCTGATCGTTCTTCTGGTCGTCTGCGGCATCGCCGGAACCTGCACCTGGCTTGGCGTCTCCCCGGACACGCGATCCCGGTGGGCCTCCCGTGCCTCTGACGTGCTGAAAGGCTCATCTCTGGATTCCCTGCGCGGGTATCTCGAACCGTACATTGAGCAGAAGCCTCCTGTTCCGCCCATAGGGGAGAGGCCCAACCCCGCTGGAGATACAGTTCAGAATGCGGACGGCTCTCTTTCGGGGACTACCATTCAGGCGGGTATAGGGCAGACGACGCCTCCCGGTGAGACCGGTGTGGGACAGCCGGCCGGAGAAAATGGCGAAGCATCCGACGCCTCCGGCCCCACGTGGTTTGATCCCCAGGCCCCTATTCCGCCAGTCAAAGCTGACGATCACGTGCAGCCTTCGTTCATTGACGACCTCGCTGCGTGGGTTGTGTCCCGTTATCATCCCGGCGCCAGGGGAGGGAGCCTTGCCGTGTCCGTGCAGGCACTCAATCAGCGTTACGGCGTGAAAATGATCGGCCTTGCCGCTCCTGATTCCCGTTCGCCCAGAAAGGCCCTGCTCAGGTATGCCTTCACTCCTTCCATGGTTGAGGGGCTCTATGGACTCTATGCCGATTCTTTCCTGCATGCCATTGCCGTTCAGGCGGCCAGACCTGCGTCCGGACGTCCTCTGAGCGACAGTGAGCTGAAGAACCTTTACAGGCTCCTCGGCGCGCAGAGCGAACTCCTGGCCTCCGGACTCGAGAGTGTCTCCGCCGTGCCGGACATCTCACAGCGTATCCGGGCTCTTGACGGTCTCGCCGAGGCCAGCAATGAAGTGAACGCCAAAATGATGGAGCAGCGTTTCGAGCTCGATCAGCTGCGTGAGAAGAAGGCTTCTGCCGAAGCCGTGCACAGCGCTGAGGTCACGCTCAATGAGACGGCTGATCAGCTTCGCGCCGCGCTTGCCAGGGAAACTCAGGCCCAGCACGCTCTCGCCGAGGATATCCGCAGCAAAGGGGCCCGCAGCCTCAATGATGAGACCCTTCTGTATCTCGCCCGCTGGGTAGACCGCCGCCTTGAGGACAGCTCTTCAGCAGTCCGCTCTATCCACAGCTCTTCAAAAGTCATGCGGGACCTGGCCGCGCGCTGCCAGCGTATCTACGAAGGCGCTCCTGAGCCGGCACAACAGACCCCGTCTTCCGGCCAGACTGCGGCTCCCGGGGAAAAGCAGGGACAGGAGCAGCCGGCTATGGTTCCACAGGCTCCTGCCTCGCCGCAGGTTGCGGCTCCTCCGCAGGTGCCCGCCGTTCCCGCGCCGGTTCCCGCTGAACCGGGTAACTGATATGAGGCGCGTCCGCTGCCCTCTGAGGCCGGAACGCCGGCATCTTCCCGAGCGGGTTTTCGTGGTGGGAGGTACGCGCAGCGGCAAGAGCGGCTTTGCCCAGCGGCTTGTGGAATCCTGGTCTCCGCACAGGCTCTATGTGGCTACACTGGTGTCGGATCCCGGTGATGCGGAAATGCAGGAGCGTATCGCCGGGCACAGGGCTTTGAGGGGGCCTGGCTGGATCACCGTGGAGGCCGGAGGGGAACTCTCCTCTGCTATCACCTGCGCGCCTGAGGCCGGAGCAGTCCTTGTGGATTCGCTTTCCCCATGGCTTGCAGGCCTTGTCTGCGGCTTAAGTACAGCTGATAACCGTCCCCTGGCCGATGACCTTATAGAAAAGCGCATTGACGCTTTCTGCGAAGCCTTCGCCTCGTCAAGACGGCCGGTGGCTGTAGTGAGCGATGAGACCGGACTCGGACTGGTTCCCGCGGATCCCCTGTCCAGGCGTTTCCGGGACTGGCTCGGTCTCTGCAACCAGCGGGTTGCCAGTGCAGCCAGGGATGCCTATTTTGTATCGTGCGGCATACCTGTCCTCCTTAAAGGAGGACGATCCGCCGGGTGCATGTTCTGAACCGGCGGACTGCCGGAAACAGGAGCCTGACAATGTGTAGATTTTTATCGTTTTTCCGGCCGTTTCTGACCACGTTGCTGCTCTTCAGCGCCGTCAGTCTGTCCGGATTCTGTCCGGAAGCACCGGAGGCGGCCGGGCTGCCTCCGCAGGAGACACTCAGATCCATTGGCGCTTCCATGGAGGCCGCTGATACGGCTTCTTTTTCAAAGCTCGTCGACCTGGACGGCATTTCAAAACAGGCACTTTCTGAACTGGCGAAGCTGGCCTCGGACCCCCATACGTCCCAGTGGATGCCCCCAACGCTTGCCCTCATGGCTTCGCATGGAGGACTTACCAACGCGCGCGTACAGTCGTTCCTGGCCTCCGAAATCAGGGAATTTGTTCTTTATGGTGTCGGTTCCGGCGGCTTCGGAGGCAGGCCTGTCAACGATTACAAGAGCCAGAGCATGTTCGGGCCGCTTTTCGCTATGGCATCGCTTGGGAAAAAACAGATAACGAAGATTGGCTCCTCCGAATCGTTTTCCGGAGGCAGGCAGCTTCTTCCCTTCACTGTGCATGACGAAAACGGCAATGACTACCCTGTTGAAGGCGTTTTTTCCCCTGAGGGGAACGGCTGGCGCCTTACTGGCGTCAATAATCTCCAGGAACTCATCCTGATGGTCAGCCGGGAGGCGATGGCTCAGGAAGAGTAGTCCCGCAGCTTCGTGTTTTTACAACGGATCGCCATGGCGGTCCGTTTTTTTTGTTCAGCGGCGTCCGGTTCTCCGGCTCAGCCTGTCTGCGGCAAAGCACAGGCCGCAGGAGGCGATCATGCAGGCCCCCATGGTAATGACCCCGCGGTAGCCGAGGCCAAGATTGATGACAGCCCCTCCGAAGAGGGAGGCGAGGAGCCCGGCCGCGTCAAACGTGAACATCATGAAATTGGAATTGATGGTTTTTGTCTCGGGCTTCGAGCGGTCGACAATTTCTGCGGCCAGAAGCGGATACAGGAGGGAGAGGCTCAGGCCATACAGGAATGTGGCCGGAATATAGGCCCAGAGAGGACCCCAGGCGATGGTGAGGAAAGCGAGAGCCATAAGGAAGGCACATATGGGGACGACGTGCCCTCTGGGCAGCCTGTCGAGTCTGTCACTTCCCGTGAGACGGACAACTATCATGGTGGAAGTGTAATACAGGTAAAAGTCTGCCGGATTGCCTCCTGTCTCCGTACAGAGTCCCTTCATGAAGAGAAGCCCGATGCTCGTGGTGAGGCAGAAGAGCGTGCTCGCGAGAAAGAGAAGGGAGAGCCCCGAGTGCCTGACCGCGTTCAGAATTTCTGCCGTGCTGCCGCGGCGCGCGTCCCTGCTGACGGCGAGTTCAGGTTTCCTCAGATTAGGTGCCGCGATGAAGGTGAAGAGAAGCGCGGGAAGGCCGAGGAGTCCCACGAGGGCAAATAGCCGGGGTACGCCGCCAACGAGCGGCAGGAGTTTTTCTCCAATGGTGGGAATGGCCGCATAGGGCAGGAGGTTAGCCACGGAGTAGAGAGCCCATCCTTTGGCCGAGCGCCCCGTGGGAAAGATGCGGACTATGGCCGCGACAACGCAGGAGGAAAAGACGGCCAGAAAAAAGCCCTGGACGATTCGCAGCACGAGAACCATCCAGACAAAGAGCGGAGAACCCGAAGGCAGGAACTGATAGCTCATGAGGATGAGCATCGAGACGATGAGCGAAATGGCTATGGCGGGAAGTTTGCTCCTGCTCAGCATGAACAGGCTGACCGCGGGACGCGTCACCATGACCATGCCATAGAGAATTCCCAGCAGAAGCCCTCGCCAGTTCGGTGTGACACTGACTGCTTCAAGCCACTGCTCAAAGCAGTAATAGACGGCCAGGAAGCAGTTGCCGCACAGAAGCACAAAGAACAGCAGAAGAAAATCGGTACTGTTCCTCCCATCCTTCTTTCCGGACTGCTTTACTGTTTTCGTAAAGGGCATAAGGTTCCGTTAATGATACTGGCCGTTGAGAAAACGGTGAGCGTACTCCTGGACGGCGGCTTCCGAGGTCATGAGCATGTCCATCTGGCGGGTCATAATCAGAAGCCTGCCAATCTGGTCAAGGCGGGGAAGCATGTTGTCCCTGGGATATTTCTGGTAGCGGGCCTGGATGCGGTCTCCGAGAATTGAGACCGTGAAGCCGAGTTCTGTAAGAATGCACCCTATGCAGCGCACACGCCGTCCACGCTGTACGGAACCCGCTGCGCCTCCGGCAAATTCAAAGCGGATATAGTTTTTGCTCAGCGTCTTTCCGCACCAGCAGTCCAGGATGGCGTAATGGTAGCCGACGCGCGAGGAGAAGTTGAGGTAGTTATCCGAAACGATGGCGTAGCTGTGATCGCCGAAGCGGTCGCCGCCTGCTTTGTTTCCCCCGGCCATGGAATTGCCCATAACGGAGAGAAAACCATGCATGTTCACGGGCCTCGGCTCCCTGCTCTGCACGGCAGGATTAAGCATACCGCCAAGAACGTATCTGAGGGGCGTGCTGGTGACGTCATCCTGCGTGACAAATTTCGCGGACGGATCTCTGAGTCCGCCGCCGAGATCGATGATGTAGAGATCGAGCGGAACCGATCCTCTGAAGCGGCTTGCGGCTCCTGCCTCGCCCTCAGTCACGGAGTCGGACAGCTTGAACATCTCGCTGTAGGATTTCTCGTGCACAAAGCGCATGAGGTCGTGGAGACTGGTACAGTTCTGCGCCTTGAAATTGGGCGAGCGGGGATCCACCATGTGCAGAGGCAGAATGTGGCCGGAAATGCGGCGCAGGAGCGCCAGGGATGGGGTGTCAGCCGCAGGAGGCCTGCGGTTGATTTTGAGCTCAAGAAGTTCCGGAATCTCGCCTCTGAAGACACGTCCCCTGAGAGCGTCCACAGTGACGAGCTCATTTTCCTCAAGAATCTCCATGGCGCCGCGGGCGTTCATGAGAGTGGGGACGCCGTATTCTCGGCAGACGGAAGCCATGTGGCCGGTAAGAGAACCTGTTTCAGCCACGATGGCGCAGGCCCGCTGCATGGCAACAGTGGCGTTGGGCGAGGAGTGGGGCAGGACCATGACCCACCCTTCGGGAAAGTGTGTGAGATCGGTGTCCGGATCCACGTGCATCACCTTTCCGCAGGCTACGCCTTTGGCTGCGACATCGCATCCTGAGAGGAGAGGGTGAATCTTTTCAAGTTCCGGCGCTCTCTGATCGTCATCTCCGGAGTCAAAGCCCATGGGTCTTGCCTGCAGGAGAATGAGCTGATCGTCCTGGTCAACGGCCCATTCGATGTCCTGGGGGTACTGGTAATGATGTTCGATTTTAAGCGCCCAGGCCGCAATCTGCCGTACCTGATCGTGGGTCAGGCAGGGAACATTCTGCATAGGCTCGGTGACATCCTCAGGATGCGGCTCCACGCCGTTGTCCGTGCAGGAGAGAACGACGCGGGTCAGCTTGGTGGCGATGGTTTCGTGAGCGATCTTCATGGTCGCCCTTGAAACAAGCCACTGATCGGGCGTGGCGGATCCGTCGGCGACGGCTTCGCCGAGCCCCCATACGCCGTTGATAAGAATATCGTTTGATCTGAGATTGACGGGATGGCGGGTAAACGCCACGCCCGCGGCTTTGGCGTTAATCATCTCGAGACAGCACATTCCCATGCCTGATGTGCTGAGCTCATAGCCGTTGCGCAGGCGGTAGGTCAGAGCGCGCGGGGAATAGAGGCTGGCAAATACTCTGCGCCAGGCCGTGATGAGGGTATCTCTCGTGACACCGAGGATAGATTCATACTGCCCGGCGAAGGACTGCATTCCGTCTTCGGCAATGGCGCTTGAACGCAGGGTCACACGCACGCGTCTTCCTCCGAAACTCTCATCGTAGGCTCTGAGCAGGGCTTCCTCCACCTGCTTCGGCATGGGAGCGTACATGATGGCTTCAGCGATGGTGCTGCTTGCCTGGTCGATGGTTTTCGGACGATCGACATCAATTTTGGCTAGCTCGCGCTGTACCAGATCGAACAGGCCAGAGTAGCGGGAAAGGAAGATCTGACCGGTCCTGATGGTGACGGCAAAGCCCCTGGGAACAGGAAGCCCGAGCATATTGGCCAGTTCTCCCAGATTGGCGTTTTTGGCTCCCACGCTGTACGCCATGGTTGCGTCCACTTCGGTGAGGGGCAGGGTGAGCTCGGTCACGTCACCGGGGGCGTGCTGAACGAGCTCGTTTTCGATGTGCGCAGAAATGTTCCGCAGCACTTCCCTGAGTGTCTTGTAGTGCCGTCCTCCGGACAGGCTGATCAGGGCTTCGGACATGGTTCCGGCGCAGGCCATGGCCCGGCGCGCCTCATGGCGCACCTGATCGACATCCATATGTTTTTCGCCCCGGGAGGCAGCGTCCAGACCGGCAAGAATTTTGGAAAGGTCAGTATTCGCCTGAAGAAGGTTTTTAAAAGACGCATAGCGGCTGCTGAATCCGGAAAGCACTTTGTTCCGGTCAACGGGTCTGCCGCCCAAAAGATTCTTTAGGCTGTCGAGAATTTTTCCCATACTGGGCCTCTGAGGGGGAGGCGGAGACGCGCGGATGGGGTATTTTCTATCGATCCACGCGGACGTCCAGCCTGCAGCGGTTCTTTGAAAGATTGGCCCTGGCGTTCCGCGGCTGCGAGGACATGTCGATGACTACGCGGGTGCGGTTCTTAAAACGCCCGAGGCGGATGTTGGTCACGAGAGGGTTGCTGGGGATGGCGTCTGTACTGACATCCCAGCGGCCGTTGAGATCGATGACGAAACGGTCAGGCTGTGTGAGAATCATGTGTTTGTAGGTGATTTCGTCAGAAGCGCTGAGGCGAACAGTGGCTCCCCCGTTCCGTGTCAGAACGGTAACCCTGCCTGTCCTGCGTGTGTTCTGTGCGGACTCATCATTCCCTGCTGCCGCCCTGTCTGCCGGTTTTTCCGCCTTTGCGGCCTGGGCGTGCTGTTCCCTGACCGGCTTTTCCCTGGGCTGCTTCTGTACTTTTTGCGCCAGCTGTTCGTGTTTCGCCGCTGTATCCTTTTTCTCCCGCTGGACGGAAGCCTGCGCGGCTGCAGGATGGGGCTTCTGCTGAACGGCCGGGACAGCCTGCGCGGCTTTTTCCGGTTTTGAGGGGATATCCGTCGTCTGGGTTTTTTCTTCCGGAGCCATCTGTGAGGGTGCTGGTTCCGATCCAGCAGACGTCTGCTGAGGTTCTGACGCGTTGTCCGTCTGCGTGCCGGCAGCCGGCACCGATCCGGAAGAAGCCGTTTCGGAGGCCTGATCTGTGGTGGGCGAGGGCGCAGGAGCTCCTTCCCCGTCTGTCACCGTCGTATTGCTGATGGGAGCCCTGTGTATGCCAGGGTCACCGATTTCCAGAGAATCGGGAAGGGGCGGAAGTGTTTTGCCTGTTCCGGTTACTTCCGGAGCTGCGGCAGCCGGTTCCCTGCTTCCGCCGATATCAGGCAGATCGGGAAGTTTGGCAGAAGAAGGCTGTGATGAGGAAACGGCAGGAGCCGGCGCCGTGGGAGGAGTGAGCTGCCGGTTCAGCAGGACGAGGGCTACGATGAGCGCCGCAACGACCGCGATGAGGCAGGCAATAACTTTATTCACAGGTATTTCCTTGCTGTCGTATGGAGAGACCTTTCCCTTGGAGGAACAGTCATTATGCTCCGACTGTTCCGGAAGAAGAAAGAGCCGCTGTTGGCGGCTGAAAGTCCTGAAAAAAAGAGTGTATCGTATTCGGTCGCCTTGCGAAACTCTATCCCATTTAACCAAAATGGCAAGCATGCGTCCGCCGGGCTCTTTTCACCTGTCAGGAAAGATCTATTTACGCGGTCACGAATCTGCGATATGGTAACACAAATGCATGAACTTGCTATTGCTCAAAATATCCTGGACATAGCTGAGGACGAGCTTGCCCGCCATAACTGTAAAAAGCTGACTCTGCTGCGCGTGGAGATCGGCGCCATTTCCGGCGTCATGGTGGATGCCCTTGAATTCGGCCTTCAGTGTCTTGTAAAGGGCACGCCCCACGAAGCCGCTGTCTTTGACATCGTGCGCGTTCCTCTCAGGCTGCGCTGCGGTTCCTGTGGAAAGGAATTCGAGGGAGATGCCGGCGTCGGCTCTCTTTCCCCGTGCCCGGATTGCGGCGAAGTGCTTGGTCATTCTGTCCTGAGCGGCAAGGAACTGCGCGTCACCTGGATTGAAGGGAATTAGGCCGCTGGCCTTTCCCGCACATTATCGCAAGAGGTTTTTTCCATGCAGATTCCTGTTGTTCGCAATGTCCTGGAAGCCAATGAAAAGCTTGCCCAGGTCGTTCGTGATAGAGTCAGGGGCATTCTGACCCTGAATCTCATTTCCTCTCCCGGCGCCGGCAAGACCAGCCTCCTCGAGCGCACTCTTTCCGATCTCAAAAATGAATTCAACATGGCCGTGATCGAGGGCGATCTGCAGACCGATAACGATGCCCAGCGCGTTGCTGCGACCGGCGCCCAAGCCGTGCAGATTGATACGGAGGGTGGCTGTCATCTTGAAAGCAACCTTATCCTCAAAGCCATGGATCAGCTTGATATGAATGGTGTAGACATTCTCTTCATCGAGAATGTCGGCAACCTCGTCTGTCCCACTGAATTCGACCTCGGCGAGGACGCCAAGGTGGGCATCCTTTCTGTGACCGAGGGCGATGACAAGCCCGAGAAATATCCTCTCCTTTTCAATCTCGCCAAGGCGATGATCATCAATAAGATTGACCTTCTTCCCTACGTGCAGTTCGACGTGCAGAAAGCCAGCCATTTTGCCCGCCATCTGAATAAGGATCTTCCCATTTTTGAGGTTTCTGCCACCAAGGGCACCGGACTCGAAGGCTGGTATAACTGGCTCAGGGAAGGTGTGAAGAACAAGAAGGCCGCGAAGTAGCCTTTCCGCTTGCCGTGTCTCTTCCGCCCTCTTTCCGTTTTCGGAAAGAGGGTTTTTTTGAGGCATAAAAAAAGCCCCTCCGGCAGGGGGGGCTGTGGTGCAGAAAAAACAGCGTCCTACTCGTGAACTTCGTCTCCCGTGTAGGCAGCCATGTCGAGGATGAGCGTCCCTGAATCCCGGCGGAGCATGAGCGTGAAGATCTGCACGTCCTTTCTGAGCGCATCGGACGTGGTGATGTCTGGCAGAGAATCTTTCGGTGCGTAAAGGATAGATGCCTCGCCGCGTCCGCTCTTCAGGAATGTATCCACACAGATGGCGAGCAGATCAGCCTGATCCTTTTTCCCGAGATTGCGCATTTCCGTGAAGTCCATGTCCACGCCGGGGAACGTCGCCTGCCACGGAATATAGTTCTGGGCGGACAGGGTATCCTGCACAGCTTTCAGATTCTCGCTCGTCAGTTTCTGGCGCAGTTCGATGTCCTCGAGTTGTTCCCTTGTGATGTCGCTGTCGTTTTTGCCGCTTCCTGCGTAGAGGCGGGCGTTCCACACGAGGCCGGCGTAGCCGAGCGTGGAAATGAGGGCGCGGTCGTCGGATGTGTAGGACGTGTTGATGAGCCCGCAGGCGTCACGCATGGTCATGCGCGGGCGGAATTTATCGAGAGCGCAGACAGGGGCAGAGCCGGGCGGAGGAAGGAGACTCCTGCAGTCTCCTGTCTCGTGACGGGAACTGCCATTCTGATCCGTCAGAATGATGCAGTTCTCATGATCGGGGCAGAGCGTGATGCTCCTGATATCGTCGAGATTCACTTTTGGCCAGGAGCACATGGAAAGGCCGAGGTCGAGACGTATTTCCGCAGAGCCTGCGGGCTTCTCCAGTTCTTCGTCATTCCCCGGAGCGAGATCCAGCCTGGAGAGGCTGATGTTTTTCCCCTGTATAAAACGCACGCCTACAAGGTCATTGTGGCTGTGGTTCGTGATGAGAAGGGTATCTCCGTCCGGATCAGGGGCCGCCATGGCCGGACCGGCCAGAACAAACACCGCCAGCACTGCGCAAGCTGCAGTCATGACGGAAAAAACTTGAAAGCGGGTCTGGAACATGAAAAACTCCTCTTCCGTACGTGGCCCGGTGATTGGGCCGCGCCGAAGCTGTCTGTTGGCTCCAGATGCATGTAGCTAGCCTTAACAGCTGTCTCGATCTAGAATACAGGGAGCTGTAAAAGCGGTCAACCTGGGCGCGGGATCACACCATTCCATGATGCCGCCGTTTCCTTTTCAACGTTATACGGAGCAGATTTTGAAGAACACGTTTATTTCCCAGAAAACGGAGCCGTCCAGAGTCCCCCAGGCACCGGAAAACGGGCCGGCCGGACACGGTATACGTCTGACGGGCTCTTCCCTGGCGTGTGGTGTGTTTCTGCTCCTTGTTGCTATGCCTCTTGCGTATATGACGGGCGTCATGGTGGGCCGTGACAATCCCCTCCAGCCGCTTCCTGCGGAGATTGCTCAGAACGACAGGACCGGGCAGGAAGCTGAATCCGCGGAGGACGCCGAGCCGGACAATCAGAAGGACGATGACCAAAAGTCCGACAGAGAGGATGCGGGGAAAGAAATTCTCGGCCCTGCCGAACTTTCTTTTTCGCGCGTCCTGCGGGCAGCTCCGGGAGAGAAAGTATCCATACCCGGAGAAAACCGCAGGTACGCTATGGCCGGCGGACCGGACAGCAATGCGACGCAGCCTAAAATGGTGCCAGGCATGAGCCCAGCCGTCATCATGGGGCCGCCGGAGCCCCCGGCGGAGAAGGCCTCCGCCTATGACTTCGTATTTCAGGTCGCCACATACCGCACGCTGAATTCTGCCGAGCAGACGAGGCAGCGCCTCGAAAACAAGGGATACCGCATCCGGCTTGAGCGCCAGGGGCGTTTGATTGTTGTTCTTCTTCGGTGCCGGGGACCTGAATCCAAGCCTGATGAAATAAAAGCCGCCATGGCCCGTCTCGGTATGGGCGAACCCCTCGAGAAGAGCAGCCGTCCCGTGTTCCGTCCCGCGCTTCAGTAGGTTGCGCTGCCCGCTGATGCCTGAAAAAGAAAAGGGACGGCATCCGTCAGCAAAAAAAACGTTTCTGCTGCTTTGGATTGTGGAGTTTTTTACTTTTGCCCGTCCGCGCGCAGGGATACCGTAAATACAGGAGGATAATCATGAAAGTTCTTATCGTTAACGGAAGCCCGCATCTTAAAGGCTGCACCTATACCGCTCTTATGGAAGCCGCCGGTGTCCTTGAAAAGGAAGGCATCGAAACGAAGCTCCTTCAGCTCGGCACGAAGCCTCTTCAGGACTGCATCGCCTGCGGCAAATGCGTGAAAACCGGTTACTGCGTGTTCAAGGACGACTGCGTCAACGAAGCCATTGATCTTCTCAAGGCCTCTGATGGCATCATCGTCGGCTCACCCGTGTATTACGCGGGGCCCAGCGGCCGGCTTTGTTCCTTCCTTGACAGAGTCTTCTATTGCAAGTCCGCTCCCTATGCCGGCAAGCCCGCCGCGACTGTAGTGAGCTGCCGGAGAGGCGGAGCCACGGAGGCGTTTGCCCGCCTCAATATGTACTTCCAGATGACAAATATGCCCCTCGTTTCCTCCCAGTACTGGAACCAGGTGCACGGCAACACCCCGGAAGAAGTGAAGCAGGATATTGAGGGACTGCAGACCATGCGCACCCTTGGCAAGAACATGGCATGGCTCCTCAAGTGCATCGCAGCCGGTAAGGCAGCCGGAATAGGCGTTCCCCAGTATGAGGCCTGGACTCCCACGAACTTCATCCATTAACTTTCAGCGTTCAGCAGCCCCGCCTGACTTCGACAGGAGTCAGGCGGGGCTGCTGAGACTACGTTGTCTTTGCTGCTTATCTATTCAGGGATGCTCTCCGCCCAGTCAGGCTCTGCAAAAGTTTTGTGAGCCAGGGACAGCCGGCCGCGGGGATAGCCCGGCATTTCAGATTGCATTGGAAGTAAAGGAGAGGATCTCCTATTTTCACAGGAGAAGAGGACGAAATGCAAGAGTTTGCGTCAGGAATATGCCTGGCCTGAAATTCATGCCCTGCACGAAAAACAAAACAGGGCTTTTTTCAGAGCAGAAGGAAGCTGAATCAGCCGGCAGCAATCCGTTTGCCAATCAGCTTTTGTACGCTACAGAAGAAATCAGCCGGGCAATCACACCAGATGCGGATAAAAGCAGGAGCTGCACAGGATTGCGGATACCGCCGGTGGAGAGGCTTGCCAGGAAAGAAAGCGGAACTGCGGCAGAGGTGTGTTTCCTGCCCCCTGACAGTAGCGGAGCTTCAGGGGGCATCGAACCGCGGTGTGAGAATGGAATCTCACAAAATGGAGGACAGATCCTTATTTTAACTCGGGGACCAGTCCTTTAAAGGGACTTGTCATGCCCGTGCTCAGGAAGCGCATTTCACTAAGCTCACCGGAAAACTTGATAATCAGCAGATGTGTCTGCGTCTCGTCTTGGCGCAGGAGCGTGTACTCATCGTGTCCATTGTTGGCGATTTTGAGCATAGCCTGATTTTCTGTCTCGCTGATTTTTTCCATGCCGGGCTGCTGGGCGCATTTTTCGGCAAGAGCCTTGAAATTGCCTGGTTCAAACGGTCCGGAAATGATGATGAAAGCCGCCTTGCGGTCGTTGCGGCCGAAAACAGCCATTTCGCCGCCGTCTTTCTTCACCGGCCCTTTGGTCAGGGACCAGCCGAGGGGCAGGCTCAGCGTGAAGCTGTCTGTCTTGTAGACCTCGGCGCTGGCCGTGCCCGGAATAAACTGAACGGCCAGGCTGAGGGTTATGAGGACCGGGAGGATCAGGGAAAAGGGATGCGTTGTCTTCAGCATTGTTTCTGCCTTGGAGGAATAAGAGGTTTCAGATCAGACGGGCCGCCTGGATGCCGCCATAGAGAGCTGCGAAACCCAGAACAACCTGGATGACGATATTGAAAAAGAGCAGGACCGGACGCGTCTGCGCCAGGATAAAACTGTCAAAAATGAGTGAGGAAAAAGTGGTGAAGCTTCCCATGAATCCCACGCAGAGTACCACGCGTGTGGCATCGGTGATCATCATGCGTATAGCGGCCAGTTCCCAGACAAAGCCGAACAGGAAGGAGCCGAGAACGTTCACGACAAGGGTTCCCAGAGGGTAGGAGGACGTGATGAAGCGGCCCACGGCCTGGGTCATGCCGAAACGGGCAAGGGCGCCGCATCCGCCGGCGCAGAAAATAAGAAAGCAGAGCCTGAGTGCTGTCATCTGACAGAGCCTCCGGCGGCAGGGGAAAATTCACGGCGCATGAAATCGGCGAGGGCTGTCCGCCAGTCCGGCATGGGTGGAAGCCCGAACATGCCGAGCATCCTATTTTCAAGCTTCAGGCTGCGCGGCTCGACATCGGAACCAGGAATTTCTCCGGACAGACAGGGAACGACTTTCTGACCGAGGCCTGCCAGCTCGAAAACGGCGCGTGCGAAATCGTAGCGGGAGGCTTCGCCCCCGCAGGCGAGATGCAGCGTGCCCATGAGCCGGGGGCTGCGCAGCAGTTTTCTGATCACTGCGGCTACAGCGTACGTGCTTGTTGGGCATCCCGTCTGGTCGCTGGCTGCCCGGACTTCGGAAGTTCCTTCCTGGGCCATGCGCATCAGTGTGTGCACGTAGCTGGGGCCTCCCGGACCATAGAGCCACGCCGTGCGTACAATGAGGTGTTCAGAGCAGTTAAGGCGCATGGCGCATTCTCCGCTCCATGCGCTCTGACCGCATACACTGGTACCGCCCGTGGGGCTGTCGAACTCGCTGTAGGGGAGGTCTCTTGATCCATCAAAGACGCTGCCTGTGGAAAACGCGATGAGCTTGGCCCCTGTTGTGCGGCAGGCCGCGGCGATGTTCGAGCTCCCATGGACATTGACGGCCCAGGCCCTTGCCGGATCGCTTTCACAGATTTCGGGATCCGTCAGCATGGCGCAGTGAAGCACAATCGCTGGCTGGCTTTCCTGAAACGCGCGTGCAACGGAGCGCTCATCTGTGACAGTAAGCGTTGTGCTGTCCGCGGTGAAAATGTCTTTGTTTCCAAGTTCTTCGGAAAGCGTTCGGCCGAGCGGTGTGTCGCCGCCCGTGATGAGAATGCGCATGTTCTTTTCCTTTGTGCGGAAAGCGGAAAACCGTACGCTGGCGCACGGAACTCGCGTTGACATAATACCGGGGAAAGGAAAGAGCAAGACTCGCATCCCTTATGGCATCTTGCCACTGCGTGGACGCTGGCTTACAAAAGAGCCGTTGGACAACCGGATGCAGGCTCCCGCATATTCCGGGACCCCGCTATCTTTGCAACGGAGTGTTAGTTCCATGCCAGAAAAGGTTCCCGCCATTCTTCTCATTGCCTACGGTTCCTGCAATGCTGTCGGTCTTGCGGCGCTCAGGCGCTTCGAAGAAAGGGTGAGGATGCGTTTTCCTGGACGCACGGTGCGTTGGGCCTACACGTCCGAGCACATACGAACCCGTCTTGCCAGTCAGGTGCGCGCCAAATCTGATTCCGTTACCAAGGCGCTGAATCGCCTTATCCTCGAGCGTTTCTGCCCCATCGCAGCACAGCCGCTCCAGATAGTGCCGGCCACGGAAAACGCTCAGGTGGAAAAACTGGCCGCTGCTGTGGCCGGCGAGAGCGGCGTACCCATAAGCGTCGGAACACCGCTCCTGACGACGGAAAAGGACATGAGGGACTGCGTCAGAGCCGTATTCTCCATGATTCCACCGGAAAGAAAGGCGGGGGAGTCCGTCGTACTTATGGGACATGGCACCCGGTACACCCGGGCCCAGGAGCGATATGACAGGCTTTCCGCGATGCTTTCCGCTGAGGATAGTGCTGTGCACCTTGCCACGATGTCCGGGGATGTGACTATTGAGGATATCATGCCCCTTCTTTCGTCGCGCCGCGTGTGGCTTCTGCCCTTTCTTTCCTCTGTGGGCCGTCACACCACAGTGGATATGGCCGGCACGCAGATGAAATCCTGGAAATCGCAGATTGAGGCCGTCGGCCACGAGTGCGTGCCCGTCATCGCGGGCGCCATAGAAAATGAGAATTTTGCCGATATCTGGCTTGAACATCTGGAGGAGGCGGCTGCGCGGATTGACGTTTTTCCTACTCCTCCGGTTCAAAAAACATGAAAGCCAAATCATCATCACAGGGGAGGTCCGTGATGCGTTTTGTTCTTCCTGCTGCCGGCATTCTGGCCGCGTGCGTCTGCTTCGGTTCTGTTTCGGTTTCTGCTGCCGGACCGGAAGCAGGGGCCTTTAATCCGTATGTGCAGAAAACTTTTCCATCTTCGTTTACGCCAAAGGGCAAATCCGCTCAGATTCTACAGGCCCTGGGCGGAGAGCCGCAGTCTATTCTGACGGATACCGCCTACAGACCACATAACAGGGAAGAGCTTTATCCAGTGCTTTTCGGTGACAGACGGGCTCCCCATGAAATTCTGGTTTTCCTTGATTTTTCCGAACCCTCGAGCGCCACGGTGTGGAAGGCCGTTCGGAAAGCCATGTCTTCCCTCAGTCCCTCGCAGGCCAAGGTCGTTCTTCTGGCCGGCAACAGGGAACCCTATGGCATGGATATGACGGGGCTTGTGATCTGGACCTCGTACAGCCGCTCCCCGGAACAGGCTGCGGATTGCCTGACGTGGGCCCTTGATCGCTGGAATGAGGTCAAGAGCCGGCAGAAGAAGGCCGGAAAGGTACGCCGCTTCGTTACCGAATATGATGCTGTGGCCGAACCCACTGATGATCCGATGGTTTTTCAGGGAATGAGCCGGCTTAATCCCCCCGTTTCCGAGAGCCAGCAGTGTGATGTAGCGCAGTATGTGTATGACGCTGGCAATGTGAATCTTTTCCAGGAGTCCGAAGCCGCCAAATATTACAGGGTGAATCGTCTTCCGGCCGTCGTGGTCGATGGCCGTGTGCTTTCTTCCCCGTCAGCCGGTGCCATCACCAGTGCGGTGAAGTAGAAAGGACAGCCCGCCAGATTCTTGTTTTTTCGTTTGTTTAGAAGGAAAAAACCCCGGAGTGGCTTTCAAAGATTGAAGCCACCCCGGGGTTTTTTGCTGTCAGACGGTGTTTTTCTCAGTCCGTTTTTTCCTGCGAGAAGGGGATGATGCGGGCTTTGCCGCATCCTGATGGTGTTGGGTGAAGAGGAATTTCCGCTGCACAGCAGGGGCATATCCAGCAGTTCAGGCTGTGCGTAAGGCGGATGAGACTTCCCTCCGCTTCATGACAGTGTGGACAGAAGGGGCCCTGCCGCCCGTTTTTTGTGTTAATCCAGACAAGTCCGTTTTCTATTGTCACAGCCCGTGGAATGGAAAGAAGTTCTTCAAAATTGCCGATGCGGGCATGAAGCCGGCTGACTTCATCGTGCAGGGCAATGACGTGGGCCTGCAGGCCCCGCAACTCCTCTCTGGCCTGTTCCGGGTGCCCTGAGGCCAGAAGTTTGTTGATTTCTTTGAAACGGGCGTAGTCACTCATGGAAAACCTCTGCCGCAGCCGCAGCGAAGTGCGGCCGCTTCCGCTGTTGGAAGCAACGGAACCAAACGTTACGAGTCTTTTCGGCAGAAAGCGGGGAGGGGTTTAGATTCCGGCAGAGTAAGAACCCGCTACATGGGCTTTTCATTGACTGGCGTGAGTGAGGCGATCAGCTTTTCCATTTCTTCCTTTTTGGACTTTTCCCCTCTGGCATACGGCCTGCTCTGCGGGCCGCCGTCCTCCCGTTCATCAGGGGAAAGGTGTGAACTTCCGGCAAGATATTCGCGGATGGCATCAGCCAGGGAAGGAGGTAGTGGAGAAGTCCGCATGTGGCGGGCAATCAGGTGTAAAAAGTCCCTGGTGGTAAAGGACTGGGTATCTAGACTGGGGAGTGACATCAGGATTTTGCTGAAAATCTCGTTCTGTCTCTGGGCTGCCCTTGCAAGAATCTTTTCGGATGTAAGAATGGGGATGTTTTCCTGGATGGCCAGACCCAGGCTGAGCAGAACTCTGGAGTAAATTCTGGATACGCCAGTGGCTGATTCCACAGTCAAATTCGCTATGAAGGTTCCGTCCTCGTCTGGAAGAATGATCACGGAAGGGATATGGGCGCCCACAGCACTCAGAGATTCCGTGAAGGTTGTGAAGAAAGAAAAAAGATCTGTCTTGGAGAGGGGAACCGCGAAAGTCTGTGGGGAGCCGAGCTCTATGGGGAGCAGTGTGTCGCTGTTACTGTTTCTCAGGAAGACGTAATGCCGATCCTCGAAGGGAATGATGCAGACGTAGCGCAGTGATATCACTGTAAGTCACCTCCATCGGCCAGGGGCGAGCCTGTGAGGCTGTGTTTTTTCGCACCCGTGATGGACACGCGCAGAAGCCTGCCTGTGTAGTCCCTGCCAGCGGGAAGAGCTACATGAATAAGAGCCCCGTAGGGATCTCTCCCCTGCCAGCTTCCCAGTCCGTCCACATCCTGCCTGGGGCTGGGCTGCTCGAGTAGAACTTCCGTAGTGGACCCGACACGCCCTTTGAGCCACCTGACGCCGAGTTCTTCCTGAAGGGCCTGCAGCCGTTCGAGTCTGTCCGTCTTTGTCTGTTTATCGATTTTATCCGGGAAGAGAGCTGCCCGGGTCCCTGGCTTCGGGGAATAGCAGAAGGAGTAGCTCGCCACGAAGTTGACTTTGCGGATCATGGACAGCGTATCCTGAAAATCTTCTTCAGTTTCACCGGGGAAGCCCACGATGAGGTCGGAAGAGAGAGCGATGTCCGGGCGGGCCCTGTGAAGGTCCTCAACGAGCCTGAGGAAAGCTGCGCTGTCATAACGACGGTTCATACGTCTGAGGATCCTGTCGGAACCTGCCTGCATGGGCAGGTGCAGCCTCGGACAGAGGTTATCCAAGGTACCGAAAAGCTCTACGTCTTCCTCCGTCATATCCTTGGGATGCGGAGAGACATAGCGCAGGCGTTTCAATCCGGGAATGGCAGAAACCTGACGGAGAAGTGAGGCGAAACTTGTGCCGTCTCCCGATTTGTCGAGTCCGAAAGCATTCACGTTCTGTCCGAGAAGAGTGATTTCCTGACATCCATGATCCACCAGTGTGCGGCATTCCTCCAGTATGGCGGCGCTCGAACGGGATTTCTGACGTCCCCTTGTGTACGGGACGATGCAGTAAGTGCAGAAATTGTCGCAGCCCTGCATGATGTTTACGAAGGCTGTCGGAGAAACTCGACCGCGGCCTGTTTCCGGACGCTCCTCGTAGTGCTCCGTGAAATCAAGGAGACTGATTTTTTTTGCGGGGGAGGATTGAAGATCCTCAATGGTGTCGGGAATCCTGGACAGCCCGTCAGGACCTGAGACGAGACGCACCTGCGGAGAATAAGAGAAAAGTTCCGTTCCGAGCTGCTGGGCTACGCAGCCGATGACAGCCACGATGACCCCCGGATTGTTTTCTGTCTCCTGGCGGATTCGGCCGAGCATGCTTCGAACCTTGAGCTCCGGCTTTTCCCGGACAGAACACGTGTTGACTATAACGATGGACGCGCTGTCCAGACTGCCTTCGGTGAATCCTCTGTCAGTGAGAGCCCGGGACAGCCATCCCGAATCGTTGATGTTCATCTGACAGCCGAAGGTGACGATGTGAAAAACTTGAGTCTGCATGTTTGCCTTATCCGCGCAGGAGAGAGAACGGGAACTTCCCGTGAATTATTGTTTTTTGCTGGTGGTGACGTCAGAGAGCAGGGACTGCATGGGATCGTTATTCATGGAGTCCATGAGCTCAAGCTGATCATTCAGCCAGTCACGGATGGACTGCGCTGTAGAATAGGAAACGACCATTCTGTTTTTGATGATGCGCGTCAGATGATGGGTGGTAGGATCCTTGTAGACGATTTTTTCGTTGATGAGCGTTCCTGCTTCGGAGATGGTCCTTTCTATATATTCAGGCAGGTCCTCGCTTTCGGTAAAGAAATTCATCTCGATTTCTCCGAGGGGCGTTACGCCGCCGAATACACCGTGCACAGGCTGGATCTCAAGGTTGGGGTCCCGGCTGAACTTCATAATATATTTCAGTGGTGTGGCCATGACAGACTCCTGTTGTGATAATGATGGAAAATGAATGCCGAACGACAGCTTTTCCTGACTGGTCCGGAAAGCAGGCGGTTGCCATGGGCAAGGCCTAACACAAATGACGGGGGCTGACAAAATTTTGTGGAGAGCCTTTCACCTTGACTGAAAAGGCTGTCCAGATACAATATTTTTTCCGTCAGAGATTAATCTTGGCGGGGTGTCTGGTTGTCTCCTGCTGCCAGCATCTACGATTGGAATACGGAGGAACGCAAAGTGTGCGCTATGAACACTGGCAGTGATTTTACATGTGAAAGGCTGGAAACCCAGGCCGATTTTGACATGATTGGCTTCATGGAACTGAGTAAGGAAACGGAACTGAGCGGTCCGGTCATGGACCGTATCGTGGAACTCTGGGACCGATGGTTTCAGATGCTGTCTGTTTATAAGATAACCTGCGGGAAAATCACCTATCTCGCCGTGTGGCTGCCTGAAGAAGTCGAGACGTATATTGACGAGACTTGGGATAAAACGCCGTCCGAAGGATTTCTTGCCAACAGCCTGGCGCAGTTCATGTGCATGCAGGTTGTTAATGATCTGATGCCGCAGGTTTCTGTAGAGGGATGCGCCCCAGCGCCCCGTCCTACAGAAAGCCTGCGCAGGGCTCTTGAAAGCTTTGGTCTGAAGTACAGGGAAGATTTGCCCGTACTTGAGCGCAGATTTGCCGTTGTGACGCTTTATCCTTTCCGGGGTGGTTGCGAAATCTGCTATCTCCAGAAGGACTGCCCGAAAGGCTCTGGAAGCGGAGATGCGGATCAGTCCGTTGTGCTGCCAGGCTACGAAACGACTGGCGGAAAATAGCGGCGAATCATGGGAAGCAGATTACCTGCTTTCCATGACCAGAACGCGTTTTTTGCCTTCGGATGTCGTGACTCTCACTTCCACGGTTCTCGAACTGAGAATAACTTCCCGCACGAGGCAGCTGACATTTCCGTTTGAGCTTATGTCGTGGACAACGATGGTTTCCCCTTTGTTGGGGACAGCCTCCGGTGTGATTTCCACGAGCTCCGCCGTATCGGCATCAAACCCCATCCAGGCAAGGACTGGCGAAGCATACAGAAGAATACCGGCAGGCAGGAAGAAAAGTATCTTGTTCATAGCAGACGTGTATCCGAGAAAAGCCCACCTTGGCAACTGTCGCACTGGCGCCTCCTGCAGAGGATGAGCCTGTTGCCTTTTTAACACAAGATGAGGATGTACGCATGATAGCTTATATTGAGGGGCGGTTGCTGGAAGTTTCCGATCCGGCCATTATCGTGGTTACGGACGGAGGTGTGGGCTACGAAGTTGAAATTACGGCCAGACAGCGGCAGTCTCTCCCCGAACGGGGCGGCAGAGTGGCCCTGTATACGGAGCTCCTCGTGCGGGAAGATATGCTCCGTCTCTGTGGCTTTTCAACATTTGAAGAGCGTGAAACGTTCGAAGTGCTCATTGGTATTTCCAAAGTCGGCCCCAGGACAGCCCTTGCAGTTCTCTCCGCCTTCAGCCCAGCTGAGCTGCGCAGCATTGTGGCTGAAGGAAATACGGCGGCCCTGACCCAGGTAAGCGGTGTGGGTAAACGCATGGCGGAAACCATTCTGAGAGAACTCGCCTACCGGCTCAAGGTGGATGACAGCGCATCGGTGAGTGTCCTGGCCGGGGAAGGAAAGGCCGGTTCCGTGTTCAGACAGGTAGTGGAAGGTTTGAAGAGCCTCGGGTACACAGAAGGCGAGTGCACCAGCGTGGTTCAGGAAATCCTTCGGGAACAGCCGGACCTTGATGTCGCAGGCGCGCTCAGGTTGTCGCTTCAGGCGCTTGCACGGAAAAAGGGGTAACGGATGCTGCAGGAACAGGAAGACGAATTCAGGAAGGCCGAAGAAAATGTCCGGCCGAGGAGTCTTGATGACTTCATCGGTCAGGATCAGGTACGCGCTCAGTTGCGGGTTTTTCTCGGAGCAGCGAAAAAACTCGGCAAGTCACTGGATCATACGATTTTTTATGGCAATCCGGGCCTCGGCAAGACCACGCTTGCGCAGATCATGGCTGCTGAACTGGGCGTGAACATTACGACCATAACAGGTCCCATGCTGGAGCGCCCCGGCGATTTGGCTTCCATACTGACGAATCTTCAGCGCAACGACATTCTGTTCATAGACGAGATCCACCGCATGCCCATAGCCGTGGAAGAAGTCCTTTATCCGGCAATGGAGGATTTCAAGCTGGATATTGTCGTGGGGCAGGGACCGGCTGCGAGTACTGTGCGCATGCCTCTGGACAGGTTTACGCTTGTGGGGGCGACGACCAGGCTGGGCCTCGTGTCCGGTCCGCTGCGCAGCCGCTTCGGTATTGACCTGCACCTCGATTTTTACACGCCCGAGGATCTGGCGCGCATCGTCATCCGCAGCGCGTCCATCCTGGGCGTTTCCATAGACGAAGAAGGTGCCCTTGAAATCGGGCGCCGCTCCCGTGGCACCCCACGCATCGCCAACAGACACCTGCGGCGGGTGCGTGATTATGCTCTTCAGGATGGGGCCGGAATTATCACCAGAGAAGTAGCAGACAGGGCCCTGAGCTGCATGAATGTTGATGAAGCCGGGCTTGATCAGATGGATCGCCGCATTCTGAGTGTCATTATTAATAATTACGAGGGTGGCCCAGTGGGGCTGAAGACGCTGGCCGTTGCCTGTTCTGAAGACGTCAGGGCTATAGAGGATGTCTATGAACCCTACCTGATCCAGCAGGGATTCCTGAAGCGCACCAGTAAAGGGCGCGTAGCCACGGTGAAGAGTTATCATCACCTGAAAATGCAGGTGAAGGGAAAGACAGTGCAGCAGCTGGGGCTCCTGGACAACAAATAAACGCGGTCGTCATAAAAAGCTTCTGGAAAAGTTCCTTGCCAGTGCTGTGAAAACTACTTTTTCCGAAAAATAATCCAGAAGCATTGACACCCTGGGGCTGAAAGCGTAGACATCGCGTCCGCCGCATGAAAACAGCCCTTCTTCGAAGGTTCCGGAAAGAAGATTTCCGGGAAA
>URBN01000006.1 GCA_900546145.1 uncultured Desulfovibrio sp.
CCCTTATCCTGTCCCCCCTCCCAGGGGGTCAGTTTTCGTTCGTTTAAGGGGTTAATTATACTTTCGCCTTACAACAATCCCCATGGGAAAGACAAAGTTCAATGAGGGCTACGCCGAATACATGCTCCAGAACAACCTGACGAGCAGGATCAGCCATAAACCGGGAGAACGCTGCGAAGTCGACTGGTCTGGCACGGACATGCACTACATCGATACTCAGACCGGCGAACTGATCGAAGTTCATCTCTTCGTAGCAACGCTCCCGTACAGCCAGTATTCTTTGCAGAACCCTGCCTGAAGATGGATATGGACTCGTTCCTGCGCTGCCACGTCCATATGTATGAATACTTCGGCGGTGTTCCGACAAGGACAGTCTGCGACAATCTGAAAACAGGCGTCGTGTCTCATCCGAAGGAAGGCGACGTTATTCTTACCGCCGATTACGAAGCGCTCGGTGAGCACTACATGACTGCAATTATGCCAGCCCGCGTGAGAAAGCCGAAGGATAAGCCGTCGGTTGAAGGCACCGTTGGCAAGCTCACTACAGCAGTCATCGCGAAGCTCAGGAACAGTAAATTCACTTCTCTCGCCGCATTGAAATCCGCCGTCCGTGAGAAACTGGACGCTTTCAACAAAGCAGACTTCCAGAAGCGTGATTACAGCCGTTACCAGGTCTGGAACGAGGAAGAAAAATCGTATCTGCGGCCACTCCCGGCTCTTCCCTATGAGATTTCCAGATGGGAGTATGGCAGGAGCGTGAACATCGATTTCCATGTGGTATATAAGAAGAACCGCTATTCCTGCCCGTATCAGTACGCAGGAAAGAAAGTGGATCTCCGGCTTACGGATTCCCTTCTTGAGATTTATTACAAGGGAGAGCGGATCTCGACACACAGCCGGTTCCCAGAGTACGTGCACAACCGTTACTCAACGCACTCGGAGGACATGCCGCCGGCATTCCGCGGGATCGTGGAATGGGATCAGGACCGGATCACTTCCTGGGCAAGTTCGATCGGAAAATCGACACGGCTCGTGATCGACCGCGTTTTCGAAGGAACATTCGTAAAAGAACAGGGCTATAATCCCAGCCTTGCTATCCTGCGCCTCGGCAAAACGTATTCAGATGGCCGTCTGGAAAACGCCTGTGAATTAGCACTCAGCAGAGGGATCAAATCGCCCCGTTATCGCCACCTTAGTGCCATCCTGAAAGCTAATCAAGACGAGCAATACCAGGAGGAGAAGGAAGCAAAGGACCCGCTGAAAGATAGCAGACTCGGCTATCTCCGCGGAGCGGATTACTACCGCAGGAGAGGTGATGGCCATGCTGAATGATGAAACAAAGCGTAAACTCCGGCTTATGAACATCGGCGAGTTCATCAGCGTCGTCGATCTCCAGGAAGACGATCCGCAGCTCCTTGCTCTTCCGTTCAGCGAACGGTTCCAGATGGCGGTTGATCACGTTTACCAGGATAAATACAACTTGAAGTCGGAACGGCTGATCAGGCAGGCGAAGCTCCGCTTTCCGGCGGCAGACGTCCACGACATCTATTACGGAGAGAAGCGTCGGCTCAACCGGAATCTGATGAGCGAAATCGCCACATGCCAGTACATAGAGAAGAGTACAAGCCTGATCTTCCTGGGCTTCAGCAGCACCGGAAAAACGTGGCTCGGATGCGCGTACGCGAAGGAAGCCTGCCGGCATCATAATCGGACACGCTACATCCGCCTTCCGGATCTGCTCTCTGAGTTTCATGAGAAGAAGTTCTGGAAAGGCGGGAAGGAAAAACTGCTGGGTAAATATGCAGCTTACAAGGTGCTTGTCATTGATGAGTGGCTCATCAGCGATCTGGCGGCGGACGACATCGATTTCCTGTTCGAATTGTCGGAGCTCCGCTACGACAGTACATCAACGATCTTCTGCACTCTGTACAAGCAGGAAGACTGGCTCACGCGGCTCGGCGGCGGTGCCCGCGCAGAGTCGATTATTGAACGGTACAGCCACAATGTCATCCGGATAGAGATCGGCGACGAAAATATGCGGGATATCTTCGGAAGCAGAAATACGACAAAATAAAAAGAGTGCTCTGAACTCCGTTCAGGGCTGCTCTAAACTGCGGTCAGCATGCGCTGAACGCGCTTCAGCGCATGCTCCGATCGCGCGGAATAATCACTCACCAGCCCTGGGGCTGGTGAGGTGGGTTCAATAAGCGATCGTTTGAGGGGCTATTGAGCGATCGCTTGACAGTCGGTTTTTGGGGTTGTTTTTTATAGGAAAAAAGTAATAAATTTTGATACAGAGTAATCATTTTATACCTTTGGTGCTGAGGAGACGGGAACCCTTTGTTGAATTTAAATAAAATTATTGACATTATGAACGTTTATAATATTTTGTGGTCGTCCCCAATCACATCCTGCCCTGCTTTTTGCCGCGGGCCGTTTCCGAGGTACGAAAAGGAGGGCGAGGCTTGACGTGTACGATGCCGCTGAGCCGGCGCATCGGGGCTTTGTCTTTTTGATCCTGTAACAGATCTCTGCTGCCGGCGGCGCGGATCCCTGTACACTCCCGAGGCTCTCTTTGTGTCCTATGCTGGCAATGGACACGGCGCGCGTTCAGACAGCCTTGGCCCTCTGTCTGGTAGGCCGGACATGCAATGGAGAAACACCTTGGAGCGCGGAATGGGGAGCTGCCTGGAGTCTACTCTCGGGCATTTATGGACTGCGCGTGCTGCCCAGGCGGATGTCCAGTCCCGTAGACATATCGGAGCCCCACTGCGGTCAATGTGACAGCGTAGCTTGCTTCCCGTCGGTGTTAAAACTGCCGAATGCTGCGCAGGGGCAGACTAAGAGCTTGGCATTCCGGGCATTTCTCCTTCTTGAAACTGCTCAGGAGCTTCCGCGTGGATAGAGCTGCACCGGTGATGCCGCTTGGAGTATTTCTCCGAAGTTTGTCGAACGGGTGTTGCTGGCATCAGCAGACTGGCCTTTTTCATTCAATTCTGACAGATGCCTAACCCGTTATCGAACCCGGCCGGATATCTCTGGCTGACTCAGGCGCTAGTGGGGCATTAAAAATTCTGAAGTGGGATCAGATCCCACAGAAAGGAAGGTGACAGTCATGTCGTCATACAGCAAAGAACTCCGCGACGCCGTGCTGCGCCGCGTGCTTCCTCCACAGCATGACTCCATCAGCAAGGTGGCAGCAGAGGAAGGTATCTCCGGACAGACAATCCGCAACTGGATCAGTAAGGCCAGGGAGGCCGTCAGCACTGCCGCGGACGTTAGCACGCAGTCCGAAAAGTGGAGCTCTCAGGACAAGTATCTCATCGTCGTTGAAACAGCCGGTATGACCGACACGGAGCTCGCGGAGTATGCCGGTAAGAAAGGGCTCTGCGCCGATGAGATCAGTGCCTGGCGGAAAGTCTGCATGAACGCCAACGGTGGCTCCGCCAGTGAGACTGCCCGTCTGCAGCGCGAAAACAGGGAACTTGAACGCAAACTGCGCAGTACGGAAAGAGAGCTTGCCCGCAAGGAGAAAGTGCTCGCTGAAGTAGCGGCGCTCCTGGTGCTGGGAAAAAAAGCCGGCGCAGTCTGGGGGGACCAGGAGGCCGAATGATCAGCGCCCCGGACTGCGAAGAACCTTTTCAGCTGATTAACGAACCCGTGCCGGTGACGCGGGGCACGTCCGGGCAGGAGCCTCATACCGGATCGGAGATCGGACAGGCCCCCGAAGGGGGCGATCCTGCCGGGAGTATGCCCTGGTAGCTCACAGGTCCGGAACACGACTATGTTTTTCAGTGGGTCTTCCCCGGCGATAGTGAGGCCACCCCTGAAAAAATAATAAAATCAATGTGTTGATGACCTTTCGTGAGTCGTGTAAAATATGGCTCCGGCGAGGTCACGGAATCCTGGGAGGAGGGAGGCTCACAGAGCCAGGCTGGCGGAATCCCGTCAGATAGAGATTTGCCGCGTGCCTGCCGTTTTTTTGCCTTTCCCGCCCTCATGGCGGACGGCAGTGGGCCTTCCTCGTTTCCCTGTCTGGTTTCGCTGTTTTAGGATTTTCTGTCATACTTTCGTAACAATTTTATTCCACTATACGCCGCGATAATGGCAGCGGGACTGCTTCCGGAAGCCTGCCCCGCCCAGGGTCACAGAAGATCTGACGCAGCTTTCAGTGCGCCGCGCCGGGTTAACTCACCACTAAGCCAGGAGGCTGGTATGAAGGAAGAGGAAGAAACGAAGACATGCGCGGCGGAGATCCAGAAAAGTGAAGCAGGGGATACGGCAGGGCTTGAAAGCTGCACCCCTGAACAGATTCAGGATCTTGACTGCCCGTCACTGTTCCTCAACCGTGAGCTCAACTGGCTGGAATTCAACGGGAGGGTGCTGGAGTGCGCCCTTGATGACGAGGCTCCTCTCCTGGAGCAGCTGAAGTTTCTGACCATTTTCTATACGAACCTGGATGAGTTCTTCATGGTCCGTGTGGCCAACGTGTTCCGTCTCTACCGCAGCGGCAGCCAGCCCACGGGCGATGACAAGATGAGCGCGGCCAGACAGCTCGCTGAAATCCGGCGCAGGGTCATGCACATGACTTCCATCGCCCAGGAACACTGGCGTAAAAAGCTCAGCGGCAAACTGCGCGACAAGGGCATCTCCATTGTTCATTTCAATGAGCTGAGCGAGAAACAGCGCCGTTTCCTGTCCACGTATTTCAATAACGAAATTTATCCGACGCTGACTCCTCAGGCCATCGATCCCACACATCCGTTCCCGACTATTTCGAACGTCAGTCTGAACTTCATTATCCAGCTCCGCGATGAGAAAGGCGAAGTGAAGTTCGCACGCCTGCGCTGCCCCGGCAATGTCCCGCGTATCATTTTCGTGCCCAAATCGCAGGAAAAAAGCTGCGATCTTCTTGGCCTGTCCTCGAGCACAAAGGACTCAGATATTCTGCTTGTGGAAGAGCTGGTGCAGGAATATCTGCCGTCTCTGTTCCCAGGGTACACCATCGAGAACGTGGGACTCTTCCGCATTACCCGCAATACGGACCTGGAAATTGAAGAGGATGAAGCCGATGATCTGCTCGAAGCCGTGAAGGATCTCGTGGATCAGCGCCGTTTCGGCGACGTGATTCGCCTCGAGACGGCCCACGGCATGCCTGCCGAGCTTTCCGAATTCCTGATGAAAAAGCTCCATCTGCGTCCTTTCCAGGTATACCGCGTGAAGGGCCCGCTGGCGTTTTCCGCCCTGATGGCCCTGTACAGCGTGGATCGTCCCGCGCTCAAGACGCCGCCGCATCCCGGCCGCATTCCGTCCGTGTTCGCGGAAGATGGTAACGCCATTTTCGAGCGTATCCGTCATGGCGATCTTTTCGTGCATCATCCGTATGATAGTTTCAAACCTGTACTCGACTTCGTGCACAATGCTGCCGTCGATCCCCGCGTCATCGCCATCAAGCAGACGCTTTACCGCTGCGGCAACAACTCGCCCATTGTGCAGTCCCTTATCGAAGCCCGCCGGCGCGGCAAGCAGGTAACCGCAGTGGTCGAACTCAAGGCCCGTTTCGATGAGGAGCGCAATATCACGTGGGCCGAGGAACTTGAAAAGGCGGGCGTGAACGTTGTCTACGGCATTGTGGGCATGAAAATTCACGCCAAGCTGTGTCTCGTGGTGCGCAGGGAAGAGCAGGGCGTTGTGCGCTACGCCCATGTGGGCACGGGCAACTACAATGCCTCCACGGCCAAGATCTATACGGACATGGGTATTTTCACGGCCAATCAGGACGTGTGTCAGGACATCACGGATCTCTTCAATGTCATGACCGGGTACGCCGTGCGCAAGGAATACCGTTCGCTGCTTGTTTCTCCCGTGAGCATGCGCCACGGGCTCATCAGCCACATCCAGAAGGAAGTGGAACTGCACAAAAAACAGGGCGGCGGCGAGATCATCCTGAAGTGCAATCAGCTCGTGGACAAGAAAATCATCAAGGAACTGTACCGCGCTTCCATGGCGGGCGTGCGCGTCCGGCTCATCATCCGCGGCATCTGCTGTCTGCGTCCCGGTGTGCCGGGCATCAGCGACAACATTACGGTTACCTCCATCGTGGGCCGTTTTCTTGAGCACGCCAGGGTGTACTGGTTCAGGAATGGCGGTGACGGCATCATGTATATCGGCAGCGCCGACATTATGCCCAGAAATCTGGACAGACGCATTGAGGTGCTGATCCCGGTCAGCAATGGTGAGATACGCAGGCATATCAGGGAATACGTCCTCGACCGCCAGCTCAGGGACAACATGCAGAGCTGGCATATGTGTCCGGACGGAACCTACAAACGCGTGCACCTGAAGGACGGCGAGGAGCCTGTTAACGCCCAGGAAATGCTTCTGGATGACGAGCCCTTCATTCCCGCACCGGAAAGGTAAAACGGCACACGCGAACGAACGGAATGTACGCCGCGCAGGAAAAGTTTTCAGGCTCTTCCGCGCGGCTTTTCTGCAGAAACATCAGGGAAGGCGGCAGCACAGAGAATGGATAACGCAGTTATCTCCGGACAGATAGGAAGGCGGATTGTCAGTTTCATAGACCTTGGAACAAACTCGCTGCGCATGCTTGTGGCGCGCGTAAACGACTCTGGCGTCGTGCGCGTCCTGAACGAGGCCAAGCACATGGTCAGGCTCGGTGAGGGAGAGTTCGGCAGGCATCTTCTCCAGCCGGAACCCATGGCGAGAACCATGGAAATGCTCCATGTCTTTGCCGACATGTGTCAGGCCTACGGCGTGGATGAGATTGTCGCCGTGGCGACATCGGCTGTAAGGGATGCGGAGAACGGCGAGGAATTCCTGAACCGGGTCCGGGAAGAGACCGGCCTCAATATCCGCATTATATCCGGACACGAGGAAGCGCGGCTCATCTGGCGCGGTGTGAGCAGCGGGCTTGAGAAGAGCGACGAGCTCAGACTCTTTGTGGATATCGGCGGCGGTTCGACCGAAGTCATCGCGGGTACGACCAGGGAATGCTACAGCCTTGATTCAATGAAACTCGGCTGCGTGCGGCTTGCCTCCTGGCTGAAGGACGGAACACAGAAAATTTCCGAAAAGGAATTTCTGAATCTGCAGATGCGCATCCGTGATGTGGGCGTGCATGTGTTCCGCCGCCTCGCTGACATGCGCGTGGCGAAGATCGTGACAAGCTCCGGCACGGCGCAGAACCTGGCCGAGATAGCCGCGAATCTGGCTGGTGTCGATGGCAGCGGCAGGTACTCGGATACGCCGCAGCTTCTGACGTACAGGGGGCTTGTGCGCGCCGTGAAGGAACTGTGTTCACGCAATCAGGCGGAACGCGCGCTCCTGCCCGGCATCAACCCGAAACGCGCGGCTGTCATTGTTCCGGGCGCGGCCATTCTCCAGACTATCATGGAGGAAATGGACTGCGATACCTGTGAAATCAGCAACCGGGGCCTGCGCGACGGTCTGCTCGTGGAATACCTGGAACACACCGTGCCGAACGCCCTGCAGTCGGATCTTTCCATCCGCGACCAGAGTGTGTTCAGGCTGGCCCGTGCCTGCCGTTTTGAGGAGGAGCATTCCCTGCATGTGGCGGATCTGGCCCTGTCTCTTTTTGACAGCGCGCTGGCACTCGGGCTGCACGATGAGCCGGACACGGCGAGAGAGCTCCTGCGCTACGCGTCGATCCTGCACGACATCGGCATTTTCATTGCCTTCAGCAGACATCACGCGCACAGCCACTATCTCATCCGCAATACGGAACTGCTTGGCTTCACGGAGCACGATATCGAGGTCATCGCCGCGACGGCGTTCTTCCACCGCTTCAAGCCGTCCAAGAAATACACGGAGTATACGGAGCTCGACAGCGAGACGCGCAACGAAGTGCGTACGCTGTCGCTCATGCTGGCCGTGGCCGAGGCGCTCGATCGCAGCCACAGGAATATCGTGAAGACGGCCTGCTTCGGAAAGGACTGCAGGGGATACTTCATCAGGGCCGTGTGCACGGCTCCGGCGCCGCTGGAAGCGGCCAGGCTGGCGCGCTGCGGCAAGCGTCTTGAAAAGTACTGCGGCGCCCCGGTCCGTTTCATTCCGGAAATCGAGGGACAGAAGGCAGACGGGGAAAAGTAGTTTCCCTGCACTGCCTGAAACAGAAAGGGGGCTGATCCGCGATCAGCCCCCTTTGCATTGTGCTTTTTTCTGGCGTCTACATGCCGAGGTACGCCTTGCGCACCTTCTCGCTCGAGAGCAGTTCCTGCGCTTTTCCTTCCATGACGACCACGCCGTTTTCCATGACGTAGCCGCGGTTGGCGATGTGCAGGGCCTGGTTCGCGTTCTGTTCAACGAGGAAGACGGTGGTGCCGTCCTCGTTGACTTTCTGAATGATTTTGAAGATCTGCTGGATGATGATGGGCGCGAGGCCGAGGGACGGCTCATCCAGAAGGAGCAGTCGGGGTCTCGCCATAAGGGCGCGGCCCAGGGCCAGCATCTGCTGTTCGCCGCCGGAGAGCGTGCCGCCGGTCTGGCTGACGCGCTCGCGCAGGATGGGGAAGAGCTGGAAGACGTATTCCATGTCGTCCGCTATGCCCTTCTTGTCCGTGCGCAGGAAGGCACCGAGGTCAAGGTTTTCCCTCACCGTGAGTTCGGGGAAAATGAGGCGGCCTTCGGGAACCTGGGAGATGCCCCGCTTGACGATCTCCGGAGCAGGGAGCTGCTGGATGGGCTTTCCGTCGAAGAGAATCTCGCCGCTGCGGGGATGAATGACGCCGCATATGGACATGAGGGTGGTGGACTTGCCGGCGCCGTTGGCCCCGATGAGCGTGACGATTTCGCCGTCCTCGACTTTGAGGGAAACGTCCCTCAGAGCCTGAATCTTGCCGTAAAAGGTGTTGATACGATTAAGCTCAAGCATCGTGGCTTTCTCCAAGATAGGCCTTGATCACGTCGGGGTTGCTGCGGATTTCCTCCGGCGTGCCGCTCGCGATGGGCGAACCGTATTCCATGACGTAGATGGTATCGGAGAGGGACATGACCATGCTCATGTCGTGCTCGATGAGCAGAACGGAGAGATCGTAGCTGTCGCGCAGGGAACGGATGAGCGCCTTGAGTTCGTTGGTTTCCTGCGGGTTCATGCCAGCCGCGGGCTCGTCCAGAAGAAGCAGGATGGGCTCCGTAGCCAGGGCGCGCGCTATTTCGAGGCGGCGCTGGGCGCCGTAGGGCAGGTTGCGCGCCGTCTCATTCCAGAAGGTCTCAAGGCCCACGGTCTTCAGGAGATCATAACTCTTGTCGATCGTGTCCTGCTCCTCGCGGACCGTGCGGGGATCGCGCAGGAGGGCGGAAAGAATACCGGCGTGCGTGCGGCAGTGGCGGCCGATCATGACGTTTTCGAGAACCGTCATCTCGCTGAAGAGGCGGATGTTCTGGAAGGTCCTGGCCATGCCGAGAGCCGTGATGGCGTGCGTCTTCATGCCGTTTAAGAGGTGCTGCTTCCCGTCCCTGGTGGTCAGGTACATGGTTCCGCCGGTAGGTTTGTAGATGCCGGTGACGCAGTTGAAGAAGGTTGTTTTTCCGGCTCCGTTGGGGCCTATGAGGGCGACGATTTCCTTTTCGTGAACCGTCAGATCAAGTTCGTTCAGGGCCCGCAGGCCGCCGAAGTCCTGCGTGAGGCCCGCGACTTCGAGGACAGGTTTCATGCCCTTTCCTCCTTGTTATGAAGAGCGCTGATGCGGTAATGCCGCTTCTCTCCCGTGATGATGCCCTGCGGCCGGAACAGCATCATGACGACCATGGTGGCGCCGAAGAGTAGCATGCGGTAGTCGGAGAAGGCCCTGAGGTATTCGGGAACGAGAATAAGGATGAGCGCGCCGATGGTAACGCCCAGGATGGAGCCCATGCCACCGAGAACGACCATGGCGAGAATCATGCAGCTGTCCATGAAGGTGAACGAGGCGGGGTTGATGAACTGGGTCTTGGCAGCGAAGAGGACGCCGGCGAAGCCGGCCCACGCGGAGCTCAGGGCGAAGGCCGTGAGCTTGACCTGGGTCAGGTTGATGCCCATGGCCTCGGAGGCGATTTCATCCTCGCGCATGGCCTGAAGCGCCATGCCCACGCGGGAGTTCTTCAGACGGGTGATGACGACGATGGTGATGGCCACGGCAATGAGCGAAAGGTAGTAGAGGTACGTGGTCTTCTGGGTGAGATCCATCTCGATGCCGAATAATTCGGGACGGGGGATGCCGCTGACACCGCGGCTGCCGCCCGTGACGCTGGTCCAGTTGAGCAGGACGAGACGGACGATTTCACCGAAACCCAGGGTGACGATGGCCAGGTAGTCGCCGCGCAGGCGCAGAACGGGCAGGCCGAGACCGAGGCCGCAGAGTGTGGTGATGATGCCGGCGATGGGCAGGCAGATCCAGAATCCGAGGCCGAAATAGAGGTGCAGCAGGCCGTAGGTGTAGGCGCCGATGCCGTAGAAAGCGGCGTAGCCGAGAACGAGCTGGCCCGCGAAGCCGACGATGATGTTGAGGCCGAGGGCGAGCATGACGTAGATGAGGCCGGAGATCATGATGGAGACCTGGTAGCCCGTGCCGAGAACGGGCAGGAAGGGCATGCAGATCATGAAGGCGGCTATGAGGATGAGGCTCGTACGGCGGAAGGTGGTGTTATGGAAGATCCGGGAGCAGGACTCCGTCGTGTGCTTCGGGAGACTGAAGATTTTCTCGCCGAGGGCCTTGCGGTCGTAGTACCAGTGCCAGAGCAGAGCCGCGAAGAAGACGCCGATGGCGAGGCCCACGAGGCGCTGCCAGCGGAAGATGACGGAGTGGTTCGGGTTGATGTGGATGCCCATGATGGGCGCGCAGAGCACCACGAACCAGAGCGACGTGAGCAGGGCTTTGAGTAAACGGTTCATCATACGCCCCCTAGACCTTCTGAACCTGCTTCTTGCCGAGGAGGCCGTCAGGACGGAAAATCAGGATGAGGATGAGCAGGCAGAAGGAAAGCACATCTTCGTAGTTGCCGGCGATATAGCCTGTGGTGAAGGATTCGGCGAGACCGAGGACCAGGCCGCCGAGCACGGCGCCGGGGACGGAGCCGATGCCGCCGAGCACGGCCGCGGTGAAGGCCTTCATGCCGGCCAGGAAGCCGATGAAGAAGTTGATCTGTCCCATGTGCGAGGCGATGAGCACGCCGCCGATGGCGGCCAGGGCAGAACCGACGATGAAGGTCACGGAAATGAGATGGTCGGTATTGATGCCGAGGAGCATGGCCATCTTGCGGTTCTGGGCCGTGGCGCGCATGGCCTTGCCCATGCGGGTGTAGCGGATCCAGAACATGAGGGCGAGCATGGTGATGAAGCTCACCACGAGGATGAGGAAGTCACTGGGGCCCATGACATCGCCGAAGTAGGAGAGAAACTCCATATCGGGAAGGAGATCCGGGAAAGCGACGAAGTCGGAGGTCTGGGCCAGGAGGACGTAGTTCTGGAGGAACGTGGACATACCGATGGCCGAGATGAGCGGCGACAGGCGGGAAGCGTTGCGCAGGGGCTTGTAGGCCACTTTTTCCAGCGTGTAGCCGTAGGCCGACGTCCAGATGATGGAGCCGAGGGCGGCGACAAGGAGGATGCCGCCGGCCGGGAAGCCGATGTATCCGAGGACGCCGGAGAAGAGGAGGGCCGTAAAGGCGCCGATCATGTAGATTTCGCCGTGGGCGAAGTTCAGGAGGCCGATAATGCCGTACACGAGCGTGTAGCCGAGGGCTATGAGCGCGTAGATGCTGCCGCGGGTGAGCCCCCCGAAGAAGAGCTCGATAAAGTATTGAAAGTCGAAGTCCATATCCTGCTGCAACCTTCGGGAAGAAAGGAAATTTGAGTGAAAAAGGGGCGGGAAGTTCTGCCTCTTCCCGCCCGCCGTTTTACTTAAGGGTCACGCTGTAGGGGGTTTCAACGAATTTTCCGCCTTTGATAACGTAGACGGAAAGGGCCATGCCTGCGGCATCGCCGTTGTCGTTGAAGGTGATCTTGCCGAGCGGGGTATCCACGGGCACGGTGTGCAGGACCTTGATGATCTTGTCGGTGTCGGTGGAACCGGCCTTCTCGATGCCGTTGATGAGGGCCAGCATGGCCGCGTAGGCATTGTAGTAGAAGGAACCGGGTTCGGTGCCGAACATCTTCACGTGCGCGTCGTGGGCTTCCTTGTAGATGGGCAGGTTGCTGGTATCCTTGGGATAGGAGCAGTAGGTGCCCTCAGCCGCTTCGCCGGCCATCTTGATGAAAGCGTCGTCCTTGAGGCCGTCAGGGCCGACAACGGGCGTCTTCACGCGGTCGCGGCGCAGCTGCTGGAGCAGCTTGGAAGCGGTGGGCTGGTAGCCGCCGAACACGATGACATCGGCCTTGGAGCGCTTGATCTTGCGGACAATGGCGCTGAAGTCCACGGCATCGGGGGTAATGGCTTCGAAGAGGGCGGTCTTGACGCCGTTCTTCTCGAGCAGGGTACGGTTGCCGTCGGCGAATCCCTTGCCGTAGTCGCCGTTATCGTGGATGTAGGCGACGTTCTTGGCTTTGAGTTCCTTGAGGATGAACTCGCTGGTCAGACGGGCCTGGTCATCGTCCTTGGCGATGGTGCGGAAAAACATGGGGTTCACGCCGGGAGCGGTGAGTCCGGGCGGGGTCGAAGAAGGAGACATGGCGATGATGTGGGCGTCGTTATAAAGGGGCATGGCGGCCTTCGTGGGGCCGGAGCAGATATGTCCCATGACGACGGACACTTTGTCGCTGAGCAGCTTGGTGGCGGCGTTGGTGGCGAGTTCGGGCTTGCACTGATCGTCCTCGGCGATGAGTTCGATCTTCTTGCCGAGCACGCCGCCCTTGGCGTTCACCTTGGCGACAACGATTTTCGCTGCGTTCAGGCTGGGCACACCATACGTGGCGAGGTCACCCGTGTGGGCACCGGGAACGCCGATCTTGATGGTGTCTTCGGCCTGAGCGGGAGCGGCCACGGCCGCGGAAAGCACGGCGGCGGCCACGAACTGGAAAAGATGTTTCATTTCCACTCCTCGTGAAGAATTTCGGCGGTCTCCTTTTCCCTCTGTCGGAACAGGGGCCGCGCTGGTCTTCTCCTTTCATACATGTACGAATATGAAGGGGAATATATTCTTATGCCTTGCCTTATCATGAGTGTCAACGCATTTTCAGCGCGCGAGCCCTGCCATGACATCCGCTTTATCCAGGCTGTGCAGGCGGTGAATCTGCCAGAGATAGCAGACGGAGCTGAAAGTCAGCGCAAGAATGTAGCCGATCCAGAAGCCCGGGGCTCCCATGGCCGGCACGACAAGATCCGTGCGTCCGAGGACAAAACCGCCCAGGAGTCCGATGCCGCCGTAGGCGATGACGCAGACCTTCATAATAATGGCCGTGCTGTTGTAGCCGCGCAGAACGCCGGACGCGGCGGTCTGGGTGGCGTCGAGAAGCTGATAGGCGGCGCAGAAGAGCATGAGCGTGCAGGCAAGCCCCGCTATGTGCGGATCGGAGGTATAAAAAGAAACGATCCACGACCGGAAGACGACGGTAAAGGCCATGGCCGCGAAGGCGTTGGCCGCGGCCAGGGCGATGCATGTGTGGGCCGCGCTGCGCGCCTTGAGAAGGCGTCCCGCGCCGAGGTATCCGCCTGTCATGATAGTGGCCGTCATGCCGACGGAAAGGGGACAGGCGAAAATGAGGTTGCCGTAGCTCATGGCGATCTGGTGGCTTGCGACGGCGTCCGTGCCAAGGGGGGCGAGGAGAAGCGCAGTCACGGCAAAAAGCGTGCACTCGAGGCACATGGCCGCCGCGTTGGGCGCACCTACGCGCAGGACGGAGAGGATGAGCGGCAGATCGATGAAGGGGGTGCCGGAATCGTGGTCCGGCCTGAAGAGGCGCATATCCCTGAACTGCACGTCGCGCACGACATAATAAAAGATGGAGACGGCCATGAACCAGAAGCAGATGGACGTCGCCACGCCGCAGCCCGCGGCGCCAAGCTGCGGCATGCCGCAACGGCCGTAAATGAAGGCGTAGTTGCAGGGAATGTTGATGGCGAGGCAGACCATGCCGATGATCATGGCAGGCCGCGTGCGCGAATACCCTTCCAGGAGAGAGCGGATATTGACGAAGAAGAGGAATCCCGGAAGTCCCGGCAGGAGGGCGCGCAGATACCCTCTCGCCTGCGGCACGAGATCAGGTTTCAGGCCGAAGGCACCGAGGTGGTCTGAAATGATCCAGAGAGCGGGGATGAGGAGGGCGCTCAGAAAACAGGAGAGAAGCAGGCCCTGCTTCAGAAGGTGGGCGGCGCGGTCGCATCGGCGCGCGCCTATGAGCTGGGCGCTCATGCCGGGCAGAGCGAGAAGGCACCCTATGGCGAGAAGGGAGGCCGGCTGCCAGATGGAACAGCCGACTGCCACGGCGGCCATGGCTTCGGCGCTGTAATGACCGGACATGATGGTGTCCGCGAAATTCATGCCGATCTGGGAAAGCTGGGCGACGAAAATGGGCAGGCCTATGCGCAGGGCGCGGCGTGCCTGGGATTTGGCGAAGAGAAAGGGCATGGCTCCGGCAGGGGGATTGGAGGTTGCTGGATGCGGAACTGTATGGCTGTCTGCCTGACGTCTGTCCGGTGGCGGAGAAACCGTACGCGGATCGGCTTTTCCCCGCTCCCCACGCCGGCTTTTCCGCCTCCGGCGCGAAAAAGCGGGGAAGGCGTCTTCAGTTTTTCCTGACAGGACTGGCGAAGCCGCGTTCGCGGATGACCTGGGCTGCCTTGTCGCAGAAAGAGGGCAGCGCAGCGCCGGCTTCGGGCGTCAGATCGAGATTCATTCTGGAATAGTCGTAGGGCTCGAAGCCCACGACAAAGGTTTCCGGACGGCAGCCCATGAGGTCGCATTTCATGAGCAGATCCACGAAGTCGGTCTCGTGGGCCGAGTCGTGAAAGCTCACGGCCTTGCGCATGTCCTCGTTCTCGAGGAGGTAGACCGTTCCGGGCTTTCCCTGGCCGTGCACGATATCGAGCACGGCGACCTTGTCATAATCCACGAGCAGGGGCATGAGTCCCATGCCCTGGGTGCCCCCGTCCACGAAATCGACATTACCGGGCCAGACGTAGTTGTCGCGCAGATATTCCATGGCGCGCACGCCAAAGCCCTCGTCGCCGAGCAGCGTGTTGCCCACGCCGAGGACACAGACACGGCCGGACATATCTTCTTCAGGCATGAAGAGCCTCCTTTTTTCGGCAAAGAAAGAGGCGGGAGTGGATGAACCGCTCCCGCCTCGTCATGAGCTGTTCCGTTACGGGAATCGGACCCGGCGTTATGACGCCTGAGCCCGCGTTCCGCTAAAGAACCTTGAACTTGCGGACTTCGTTGGTCTCGCCGTCAATCACATGCACAGCGCAGGCGATGCAGGGGTCGAAGGCGTGGACAGTACGCAGGATTTCCACGGGACGTTTGGGATCCGCGATGGGGGTGCCCATGAGGGCTTCCTCGCAGGGACCGAGCACGTTGTTGGCGTCGCGGGGGCCGAGGTTCCAGGTCGTGGGAACCACGAGCTGGAAGTTGCCGACGCGGCCCTTCTCAATGCGGATCCAGTGGGAGAGGCCGCCGCGGGGAGCTTCGACGAAGCCGACGCCTTTGCTCTCCTGGGGCACTTCGAGGTCTTCCACGATCTGCTTGTCGCTGCGGATGTTGTCCTTGAACTCCTCGAGCATGGAAGCCATCTTGTTGGCGATGGCCAGGGTCTCGATGCCGCGGGCAGCGGTACGGCCCAGAGTGGAGAAGAGGGCCTCGGGACCAACGCTGAGCTTCTGGAGCACCATGTCGACGAGCGGCTTGATGTCCGGATTGCCCTTGGCGTAGTTCACGAGCACGCAGGCGAGCGGGCCGGTTTCGGTGGAATGCTCGTCGTAGCGGGGAGCCTTGAGCCAGCTGTAGCGGTCCTTGTCACCCATATGGGTGAACTTGGGCTCGGTCTTCTCGTCGTACGGATTGTCGGCCTTGTCGCCGTCGTACCAGCTGTGGCGGATATGCTCGCTGATCTTGGTGGGATCGAAATCCTGCACGTGGGCGAGATCGCGGTTGTAGATGATGCCGGGCTTGAGCCAGCGGGATTCGAGCTTGCGTTCGCCGCCGGCCTTGGGGAAGTCTCCCATGGTCATGAAGTCATGGGTGCCGCCGATGCCGGCCCAGTCCTTGTAGGCGCCGGCCACGAGGAGCAGGTCGGGGATGTAGACGTCGCGCACGAACGCGGCGGTCTTCTTGTAGATTTCCTCGAATTCCTTGATGCGCTCGGGCGTCAGGGCGTCGTAGCAGGTCACGCCGCCGGCCACGAGGAACTGCGGATGCGGGTTCTTGCCGCCGAAGACGGCCATGCCGCGGGCAGCCTCGACCTGGACGCGCAGGGCTTCCAGGTAATGGGCCGTGGCGACGAGGTTGGCCTCGGGCTCAAGATAGTAGGCCGGATGGCCGCCGAGGAAGTAGGCGTTGGTGAACGGGCCAAGCTGGCCGCTGGCCACGAACGCCTTCAGTTTGTCCTGTACGGCGCGCAGATCCTCGGCCTTTGTCGGGCGGGAGGAAATGGAGTTGGCGAGGGAGGCGGCCTTCGAGGGATCGGCCTGCAGGGCGCTCGTTACGTCAACCCAGTCAAGGGCGTGCAGGTGATAGAAGTGCACGATGTGGTCGTGCAGGAAGAGCTGGCCGAGGACCAGGTTGCGGATATAGGTCGCGTTGGCCGGGATGTCCTTGTGGGATGCGTTGAAAATGGCGTCTTCCAGGGCGCGGGTGGAAGCGAGGGCGTGCGTGTAGGTGCAGACGCCGCAGGTACGCTGGGTGAAGTGCTGCACGTCGCGGGGATCGCGTCCCTTGAGGATCATTTCAAGGCCGCGGAAAAGCGTGCCGCAGCTGCGGACGTCTTTCACTTTGCCCTTTTCAACTTCGACCTCGATGCGGAGGTGACCTTCAATACGGGTCAGCGGATCAACAACAACCGGTCCGCTGTAGGAGCTCATAGGTGTAGTCTGACTCATAAAGGTCCTCCCTAATTCTCATAGAAGGGGGTCATATCATCCCAGAAGTTGGGCTCACTGCAGCCGATGCAGGGATGACCGGCTCCGACAGGCCAGTTGGTCTGGTTAAAGAGGGCCTTGGGACAGTTGTTGTACGTGCTCGGGCCTTTGCAGCCGAGATCGTAGAGGCACCAGCCTTTGCGGGCTTCCTCGGAATTGAAGGAGGGAGCGAATTCGCCGGCCTCGAAATGTTTTCTGCGCTCGCACAGCTCGTGGACGGTCTTGCCGTAGAACATGGTGGGACGGTTGTAGTCGTCGAGCTTGATGGGCTTGTTGGTCAGATAGGCCACCAGGGTGCCCACGAGGTTGAGCGGGTTGGGCGGGCAGCCGGGGATGTTGACGGCCTTGACGCCGAGATCGGCGAAAGCGTCATTCACGCCCTTGGCCTGGGTCGGATTGGGCTTCGCGGCCTGCACGCCGCCGTAGGCGGAGCAGGTGCCCATGCACACGACGAGCTTGGCTTTGGGCAGAATACGGCGGCAGGTCTCCAGCATGGTGTGGCCGGCGATGTAGCCGTACTGGCCATTGTCAGCGGTCGGAATGGCGCCTTCAACAACGGCGATGAAGCCGTCAGGGTTGGAAACGGCCTGCTCGAGAGCGCCCTCGGCGGCCTCGCCCGCAGCGGCCATGATGGTTTCATGGTAGTCGAGGGAGATGGTGTCGAGGATAAGGTCGTCGATAAAGGGAGAAGCGGTGCGCAGCAGAGCTTCAGAGCAGCCCGTGCATTCAGCTTCATGCAGATATACGACAGAGGGACGTTTTCCGGTCAGAGCGGCGGCAACGTCTGTGGCAAAAGCAGGTCCGAAGCCCATAGTGACGGCCACGGCGGTGCAGAATTTCATGAAGTCACGGCGGGAAACGCCACTGGCCTCAAGCTCTTTTTCTCCGCGTTCCCTGCCGAGTCCCACGGCAATACGCATAGGTGAGCCTCCTGAAAAAAGTTGTGTCTAGCCTGGCGGTTCCGACCTGGTGAAAAAGGAAGTTTCCCGTACTCCCCTGGAACACTGATGAAAACAGCTGCCTCTGTCAGAACCGTTTCTTATATTCATACCCTTGCGGGCGCTTTTGGTCAATACTTGCTCCGTTTTTCACGCACTCCCCGGGTGGCTCCGGAAGCCTGACGCGGGCGCCCCGCGCCGGGGAAACGGGCGGCGGAAGGCACTGACAGAAGGGGAAAATTCGTGACTGTGGGCGGTTTTCCCGCGCGCCGATCCTGATGAAACGGACTGAGGAAAGGAAACTCTCAGTCCGTCATTTCTTTGACTTCAGGCTCTTCCCCTTCCTTTGCGGTGATGACGAAACTTCTCCGGCTGTCCTGCGGATCGCCGATGACTCCGGACGCGGCCGTGAGCGCGGCGTCGAGCCTGTCCACGGGGGAGGCGTCGCGGCTGTGCACTTCCGCCTCGATCCGCCAGGACTGACTCCCTTCCTTCGCTCTGTCCTTTCCCGCCGCGCGGGGTGTTCCGGTTATCAGGAGATCCGTGAAATACCAGAGCTGTGTTTCCGTTTCCCGGACGTAAATGACCTCGTGGCGTATGCGGCCTCGCCGCTCCACGGGAACGAAGTCCGGACGGATGGTCTCCCTGGTGATGGCTACGGGGCCTCGGTGGGAAAAACCGAGACGGACGGTTTCGTCAGCGATCCCGGGGGAGGACACTACGGCGCGTCCGTCGGCTTTGAGTATGCCGGCGAGCCTGTCAGCCGCCCGGCTGTAAACGAGATCGTTTCCATCCATGCCGCCTGCGGGTTCAATGGCGGCCGTGTGTGCCTTTGGGGCGGATGGGGCGCGCAGGAGGGTGACATCGGCGTAATAGCTCGGGCCGCCGCAGCCGGCGAGAAAGAGAAGGCAGAGGAAGACGGGCAGCGCCCAGAACCGGAACTGGGAAAAAGTCTTCATGAATCCTCCGTCGGAGCATACAGAAAAGGGGAGAACGGCCGTACGGCTGTCTCCCCTTTTCTGTATGAGAACGTTTCTGTCCTAGAATTTGAAGTCGGGCGGAAGCTTATGGAGAAGCTTGCCCGTGGCGTTGTGGGGCAGTTCCTTCACGAAGCGGAAAATGCGCGGCCGTTTGTAAGGGGCCAGCATGGGATGGTTCATGCAGAACTGCTTCATTTCCTTTTCCGTGAGGCTTGGATCAGAGGGCCGGATGAGTGCGGCGATGACGGATCCGCGCTTCGGATCAGGAATGCCGAACACGAGGCTCTCGGCCACCTTGGGATGCTCGTTCAGGATGGATTCCACCTGCACGGGATAGATGTTCTCGCCGGCGGATACGATCATGTCGTCCTTGCGGCCGATGATGGTGATGTAGGCGTGCTCGTCCCATGTCGCGAGGTCGCCCGTGTAGAGCCATCCGTTGTGGAACTTTTCTTCCGTGGTTTTGGGATTGTCGTAATAGGCGAAGGTGGACTTGTTGGGGGCGAAGATGACGACTTCGCCGACCGTTTCCTTGTCCATGGGCACGAGTTCGTCGGGAGACACGTGCTTCGTCGTGTCCACGCGCACGACGCGGACATCGTCATCGGTGCAGGCTCCGCCGGCATAGCCGGCCTTGTCCGGAAGGTCATAGGGCCTGAGGAAAACGTTCCAGAAGGTCTCCGTGGTTCCGTAGCCGTTGAAGATGTTCGGCGTAAGCACCTTCATGTAGCGCTTGCAGGGTTCCTTATCGAGAGGAGAGCCCATGAGTACGATACCGTGCAGGCTTGATATGTCGCGGGGATTGGTTTCCTGGATGCGGCAGAGCATGTCGATGACCGTGGGAGCGCCGATGAGGAAGGTGATGTGGTAGAGGCTTACGTACTGGAGCGCCAGGCGCGGCGTGAAGTCACGCAGGATGACCATGGTGCCGCCGATATAGAGGGTCGGGCATGGTCCGCCGGAATGCAGTCCTCCGCGGTGGAACCAGGGCGTGAGGTTCATGGTCACGTCTTTCGGTGAGAGCGGGAAGTGCATGATGACGTCATGGGCCGAGAGAACCTCGTTGATGTCATTGACCGGAACGGCCTTGGGCAGATTGGTCGTGCCCGAGGTGAAGAAGCGCGTGGTCTCGTCGTAGATGCTCGGTTTGTCCTTACGCACGGGATTTTCGGGAGAGCCGTCCTTCACGAAGTCCCGGTAGGTCACAACGCCTTCGGGGGCGTCCATCTCGTTGTTGAGATCAGCCATAATGATGATCTCGGGCCTGTGATGGACACTCCTGAGCGCCTCGGAGATGATTTTCTCGAATTCCGCGTCGTAGATGAGGGCCTTCGGTTTCGACTGGTCGATGAGCAGGGCGATTTCGCCGCCGGAGAGACGGTAGTTGAGAGGCGCGTTGACGCAGCCGATCTTGTGCGTGGCGATATACGTGAAGACGAATTCGGCGGAATTCAGCAGGGCGTGCATGACCACGTCATCACTCGTGACGCCGCGCGCCATGAGCGATGAGGCCAGCCTGTTGGCTTCCTCATTGAGGGTTCTGTACGTCCAGGTGCGGTTTGTCAGAGGACAGATGAGAGCCGGCTCGTTCCCTCTGCGGAAAACATTGCGCATGAAACCGTTCAGATAGGTGTATTCCGATTCGAAGGTTTCTTTGAAGCGTTCTACGTTGTAGGAATGTTGCAAGGTTATCTCCTGTGTGTTGTGTCTCTGACAACGACGAGGCTGGAATTCTGCCCGCCGAAGCCGAGGGAATTGGACATGGCGGCATGAATGCTGGCTTCGCGCGCCGTGTTGCCCACGATGTCCATGCTGCAACCAGGTTCAGGGGTTTCAAAATTGAGATTCGGGGGGAGGATTCCGGTCTGCAGGGCCTTTACGCAGGCGATGAGTTCGGTGAGACCGCCCGCGCCCATCATGTGGCCCGTTGCTCCCTTGGTCGAGCTGACCGCCGGAGAACCGTCTCCCGTGCCGAAAATCGCCTGTATGGCACTGGCTTCGGCTGTATCACCGAGCCGGGTGGCCGTGCCGTGGGCGTTGATATAGCCGATGTCCGAGGGAGAGAGCCCCGCGCGCTTCAGGGCGATCCGCATGCACTGCGCCGCCCCGATCCCGTCCGGGTCGGGCGCGGTCACGTGATAGGCGTCCTGGGTGTTCGCGTAGCCCGCGAGTTCTGCGTAAATTTCAGCGCCGCGCGCCCGCGCGTGCTCCTCGGTTTCGAGGACAATGGCGCCGCCGCCCTCGCCGATGACGAAGCCGTCGTGTCCGATGTCGAAGGGCCGGCAGGCGTGTTCCGGATCATCGTTGCGGCGCGACAGGGCCTTGGCCTGGGCGAGGCTCGCTATGAAGATGGGAGAGATGATGGATTCGCCGCCTGTGCAGATCATGACATCGGCCTCGCCGCTTTTCATGATCATGGCCGCAGTCATGACGGCATCGCCGCCCGAGGAGCATGCCGTATTGAGCGTCATGCTGGGGCCGCGGAAGCCATACTCGATGGCAATGAGTCCGGCCGCCATGTTGCCGAGCACCATGGGTACGAAACGGGGCCCGACCTTGTGCATGGTTCCAGTGGAAATCCTGTCCTGAGTTTCGGCCACGAAAGCCATGCCGTCCATTGCCGAGCCCACAACCACGCCCGTGCGTTCGGGATCCGCGCCTTTGGCGAGTCCGGCGTCCGTCAGTGCCTCGGACGCGGCGGTGAAGGCGAACTGCGAGAACAGGGCCATATTGCGCGAGAGCGCGCGGGGGATGTGGTCGCCGGAATCGAAATCGCGGACCTCTCCGGCAATGCGCACGGGAAGATCCCTGGCGTCGAAGCGGGTGATGGGCCCGATGCCGCATCTGCCGCCGATGAGGTTCTGCCAGTAGGCGTCCACGCCGATGCCGAGAGGCGTGACCGCTCCCATTCCTGTGATGACCAGTTTTTTCTCTTCCATAATTTTATCGGTCTGCAGGAGCCAGGCATGCGTGCCGGGCCGGGCTGCCGCTAGGCCTTGCCGAGAGCCTGGCTGAGGTCTTCGATGATGTCGCCGGCGTCTTCGAGGCCCACGGAAAGGCGGACCAGGCCGGGAGTAATGCCGCACTCGACGAGCTGCTCGTCAGTGAGCTGACGGTGCGTCGAAGAGGCGGGATGCAGCACGCAGGTGCGGATGTCGGCCACGTGCACCTCGAGGGTGCACAGCCTGAGGCTGTCGATGAAACGCGCGCCCGCGTCACGGCCGCCCCTGAGGGAGAAGGAAATGACACCGGCACAGCCTTTGGGCAGGTATTTTTCTGCGAGGGCATGATCCGGGCTCGAGGCGAGGCCGGGATAATTGACGAACTCGATCTTCGGATGGCCTTCCAGGAAGGCGGCCACCTGTTCGGCGTTGCGGCAGTGGCGGTCCATGCGCACGGGAAGGGTCTGCAGGCCCATGTTCAGATAGAAGGCGCCCTGCGGGGTCTGACAGCAGCCGAGGTCGCGCATGATCTGCACCCTGGCCTTGACGATAAAGGCGGCTTTGCCGAAGGCCTTCGTGTAGACGGTTCCGTGGTAGGAAGGATCGGGATCGGTGAATTCGGGGAATTTGCCTGAGGTCCAGTCGAATCTGCCGCTGTCGACAACAACGCCGCCCATCTGGACGGCCTGTCCCTCCATGTACTTGGTGGTGGAGTGGACGATGATGTCGGCCCCGTACTCAAAGGGACGGCAGAGATAGGGCGTGGCGAAGGTGTTGTCCACGATGAGCGGCACGCCGTGTTTGTGCGCGAGAGCCGCGAAGCGTTCGATGTCGAACACTGTGAGCGCGGGGTTGGCAATGGTTTCGCCGAAAACGGCCCTGGTTTCCGGGCGGAAGGCCTTCTCAATCTCTTCGTCAGAGGCGCGCTGATCCACGAAGGTCACGCTGATGCCGAAGCGCTTCAGCGTCACGCCGAGCAGGTTGAAAGTGCCGCCGTAAATGGAGGAGCTCGCTACGATGTGATCGCCGGCTTTGCAGATGGTGGCGACGGCGGTCAGCGCAGCTGCCTGGCCCGTGGAGGTGAGGAGTGCGCCGACGCCTCCCTCGAGGGCCGCGATTTTCTGCTCAACGGCGTCCATGGTGGGATTGCCGAGGCGCGTGTAGAAGAATCCGTTTTCCGTCAGGTCGAAGAGCTTGGCCACTTCGGCGGTGGACTCGTAGCGGAACGTGGTGGACTGGACAATGGGGAGGGCACAGGCCTCGCCGTTTTTAGGCTGGTATCCGGCGTGGATGCACTGGGATTCGAATTTCATGATTGACTCTTGCAATGTCGGCCTGTGTCTGCCCGGCAGGTCGTAATTCTCATGTGGGTATATCCCCGGAGGACGGAAAAACGGCGTTTCTGCCCCCCCCCCGGGCTATGGAAAAGGAACGTGAACGGTACGGGCTTTTACCGTTTTAAGAATTTATTTTTGATTGACTTGCGGGGTTCCGTCAAGTTTTTTCAGTCTGTGGCGCGGCCTGCGTGTCAGCAGGAGCCGCAGTCGGACGGATCACCGTGCAGCTTGTCCAGGGTGTGGGAGAGGGCCGGGAGCACGGCCTCGAGGTTCTCGATGACGGCGCGGCGGCTTCCTGGAAGGTTGATCACGAGGCTCTGTCCGATGACGCCGCAGACAGCGCGGCTGATGGCGGCCTTGGGTGTTTTTTCGAGACTGACCTGCATCATGGCCTGGGAAAAGCCGGGCAGGGTGTAGTCGAGGACGCGGGACGTGGCCTGCGGCGTGGTGTCTCTGGGGCCGACGCCCGTGCCGCCCGTGGTAATGATGAGATCATAGCCCTCATCGAGGGCGAGGCGTGTCAGAAGAGAGCGGAGCGCGTCCGGCTCGTCAGGAAGAAGAAAGCCCTGGGCGCAGGCCAGCGTGAGCGCCCCCTTCACGAGCTCCTCGATGGCCGGACCGCTCTGATCCTCGCGCAGGCCGTTGAAGCCCTTGTCCGAAAGCGTGATCCGGGCGAGGGAGAGTCCGTTCTTCATGGCCGTCAGGGCCATTGTGCCCACGGGAAGATCCGTGCGGGCCGTGGCCAGGGGGCAGAAGAGAGCCTGGTTTCCCTGTCTGGAAGGCAGCCAGACGTGTCCGGTGATGCGCAGATGCTCCGTGCCGGACTCGTCATAGAGACCGGTGCCCACGGGGAGGACAGGGAGAGCGGCGGGAGGACAGGGCTGGCCCTTCCTTCCGGAAACAACCAGATGGGCCGTACACCCGGCGGGGGCGCCCACAGCCAGGGGAAGGGTGGTGCCTGCGGGACAGGCCTGAAGTTTGACGGTAAACATGGCGGAATCTGTCTTTTTTTGTGTGGGAAGGGAAACCTTTCGCAAAACAGGCCTCGGCAGAGGCGGCTGGGCTTCCCGGGAGAGGAAAAACAGCGGAAGGGTACTTCTTTCGGGCGGGAAAATCTACCACGGGGCTGGCAGGCCTGAAAAACAGAAAGGGGGGAAGGTGTGCACCTTCCCCCCTGGTTTCAGCGTATTGCCCTTAAGGAGGCGGGGCGGACGGACTCCCTGCAGGGAGCGGAACCCGTCTGCCTTTCAGGATTAAAGAGCCTGCTTGTAGATGGCGGCGACGGCGGCGTCGGTCATCTTGCGCGGGTTGGTGAGGCCGCAGGCGTCCTTCTGGGCGTTGGCGGTCATGATCGGGATGTCTTCTTCCCTCACTTCCACGCCATGGAGCTTGCCGCAGGCCTTGAGGCCGGCCGGGATGCCCACATCCTGGGAGAGGAGGCGGATGGCCTTGATGGCGAGCTTGGAAGCTTCGTCAGCGGTCTTGCCGGCAGGATTCTCACCGAGGAGCTCGGCGATTTTGCCGAAGCGGCGGCGGGAAGCGATACGGTTGTATTCCTCAACGTAGGGGAGAAGAATGGCGTTGCATTCGCCGTGGGGCAGGTTGTAGAAGCCGCCGAGCTGGTGGGCCATGGCGTGCACGTGGCCGAGGCTGGCGTTGTTGAAGGCCATGCCGGCGAGATATTCGGCGTAGCACATACCTTCACGGGCTTCCTTGTCGGAGCCGTCGGCGACGGCGCGGCGGAGGTAGCGGTTGATGTATTCCATGGCCTTTTCAGCGCAGGCATCGGTCATGGGGGTGGCGGCGGTGGAAACATAAGCTTCCACGGCGTGGGTCAGGGCGTCCATGCCGGTGGCGGCGGTGAGTGAAGGCGGCATGCCCATCATGAGGACGGGGTCGTCAATGGCGACGCTGGGGGTGCAGCGCCAGTCGATGATGGCCATCTTCACCTTGCGGGCGGTGTCGGTGATGATGCAGAAACGGGTCATTTCAGAGCCCGTGCCGGCGGTGGTGTTGACGGCAACGTAGGGCGGGAAGGGCTTGTTGGATTTGTCAACGCCTTCGTAGTCCTGGATGCGGCCGCCGTTGCCGGCCACGAAACCGACGCCCTTGGCGCAGTCATGGGAGGAGCCGCCGCCGATGGAGATCAGGCTGTCGCACTTGTTGTCGAGGTAAACCTTGGTGGCGTCCTCAACGTTCTTGTCGGTGGGGTTCGGGACGGCGCCGTCGAACACGGTGTAGGCGACCTTGGCGGCGTCGAGGATGTCGGTGATCTGCTTCAGGATGCCGCAGGCCACGATACCTTTATCGGTAACCACCAGGGGATGCTTGCCGCCGAGAGCCTTCAGGCGATTGGGGATTTCTCTCGAGCAGTTCTGACCAACGAGGGTGACATTGGGAATGAAGAAGGAAGTAACCTGACCCATGTGCATGCTTTTCAGTTCGGAACTCATCCCATCTCTCCTGTAATTTATTATAAGTTACAGATTTCACATACGCACATTTCACATGCCTGTGCCTGAAACAACAGTTGTACTGTATTCAGACTGCATGCAAAGCGTGCGGACATAAGCCTTTTCAGATTTAAGAACAACATACACGCTTCTGAAAATTGTGGCAATAAAAATTTGAAAAAAAGTGGGAAAAAATTTTGGGAGGCGCGTCAGGCAAGGCGCGGCGTTCTGTCCGGAGGCGCGGAAAAAGAGTGACAGACGGAAAAACGGCTCTTTCTGTTCCTTATAAAAGAGTTCCTGCTCCGGCAGTGCGTTCCGTGCCCCTTCCGGAGGAAAAGGACCTCTGTTTTTTCCCCATCTGCCAGTAACAGGAAAAGCGGACGGAGGAGCCGTTTCTTTCCTGTCAGGGAAAGCGATGCGCGCCAACCTGCAGTCTTCCACGTCCCGATAAAAGGGTGCTCCGGGGTTTTCTCCGCGGCCTGACCTCTGAACCTGCCGCCGGGCCCGGGGGAACAGGAAGGCCCGGTAAAAAACGGGTCTGCGCGCCTCATGGAGGAGCGATGCGTTTCCTGACACGGGGAGTACCCTTCCCTGACCTTTTCTCGGCCCCTGATGTCCTGCCTGGTGGAGAGGAGTGCGGTCATCTGCCTTTTTCCTGCTCCTGGCGAAAGGCACAAAAAAAGGGAGGCAGGCGGAAAACCTGTCTCCCGGTCCGTTCTTCGTCAGACGTTTTATTCGGCTTCGGCCTTGGGGGCTTCTTCCGGCTGACCATCCTGAACGTTTTTCTTGCGGGTCCAGAGGCGCATGTCATTCATTTTCTTTCTGCGGACACGGATAAGCGATTTGCAGGCCAGGGGCGTATTCTTCTTGAAGCCGTATTTTTCCTTGTATGTTCTGGCATCAAGGCCGTGCGTGCGCAGATGACGGATGGTGAGTACGCGGAATGATCTGCCGCATTCAAGGCAGATAATGGAATTTTCCTTGATTGACCGCTTGGGATCACAGGCCGGAGCGGCATTTTCCCCATTCTCGAAATCTTCCTCTTCAGGTTCATTCTCGAGAATTGCTCTGATGCCTTTTGCAATGTCAGCCGCATAGGTCGCTACTTCGGAAGCAGACATCGGCCTTACGCCAGCCTGTGCGCGGGTGATGTTCAGCGCCTGCTGCATTATATCGTCCATATTCATCCTCATCCACCTCCAAGACGTTATTGTATCTTTGTTGTTGAATAATTTGCAAAACAACTAAAGTCAATATCATTTTCTAACCGGAAACATCTTTATTGAGCAGTCGAACAAAATTACAGAACGTGACGGAAAATGGCGCGTCAAAATTACTGCTTTCCTTGACGGCAGCGCTCACATCCCGTGCAGGCCTGTCCGGCATATGTTTGTAAAGTCAGTGCATGTGGGTTTTGCATGAACATTCCCATCGTAAAAAAGGAATTTTTTCCCAGAGCGAAAAGATTACTTACTCTGACTTCCTTGCGGATTTTACTTTGCCTGCCTCACCACTGAATGCAATATTCAGGTATATCCAGTGACTTGGAACAGAAGAGTCTTCAGGCTGTCTTTTGCAGACTTTGGAAAGTCCCCGAAACTGCCTTTCCGGAAGGCGGACCGGTGTTTTCCTTTTTTTTCATCTGCCGGACCCCCGGTGCATGGCGGTGGTCAGACAGCTTCAGGCTCCCGTATGCAGTTTCCTCAGGAATCCGCGGAGGCGGTCTTTCCGGGAGGTAAAGGATTCTTTCCATCACATAAGATGAATATTTCCAGACTGCTGCCGCAGAAGGACGGGAGTAAGCGGCGCGCTTTTCGGAGAGAAGGAGCCGGTGCGGCCATTCCGCGGCCGGGACTGCCGTATGGGAACCCAGCCCCGGGGCATGGGGTGGACTGCGGGAACATTTTTATGCTTTTCCTGTTCTCTGCCTTATGTGATGTATGTCACGCAGTCGCAAAAAAGCCGCCATTTTCCCCGGCTCTGGAAGGCCCGGGAAAATGGCGGCGTGTGAAAGGGGAAACGGCTGTCCGTTTCCCCAACGGAGTTTCTTTTCTTAAAGGAGTTCGTAGCTGCGCCCTTTGGCGCAGAGCGGGCATTTGTCTCCGAACATGGCAGGGTAGGCTTCGCCGCAGACAGGGCAGACCGCGATGGGGCCCTTGCTTTTGTGCTTCAGGGCCTCTTCTTTCATGCGTATGGGCCTCACGCTTATCATTTCGGCTCCGTGCTCGAGGATTTCCCGCCTCAGGGCTTTGTCGTCCTGTTCCTGCTTTGTTTTGAGCTTGAGAAACCAGTTCCAGGTTTCGGGGAAATTTTTCAGTTTTTTCAGATCGATGGCGGCCCTGAAGCCTTCGCCCGTGTGTTTGTCGTACAGCACTACGGCGTAGAGACCGTAGTCATGGACCTGAAGCCAGCCGTTGCCGAAGGTGCAGGGCGTGAGAATCTGGACAGCGTCAGGCAGGCACTGCCGGCTTTCGGAAATGACGTCAAAGAGACACCCCTCCGGGAGTCCGGCCCGAGCGGCCTCCACCAGAAAACCGCCCAGCATGACGCCGGGAGCGGCGTGTCCGTGAAAAGCGAGCACTTTCGCCATGAATTCTTCTTCGGTCAGCTTGCCAATCATATTTGTCTCCTGTGAAGAGGGCGGCCCGGAGGGCCTGTGTCCCCGCTGCCGTCACGTGTCCGTGGAATGCGTATCTATTACCGCGCGGCTTCGTTTTTGGGAAAGAAAAAATCCCCCTGTTCATAAGACGTCACTTGAGGTATAGAAAAATAAAGAAGGGCTGCCGCGTTTCGCGCCCAGCCGGTACCGCCGTGACGGCGGACAGGAGGAATGAAGCATGCGGGTTGTATCCGTAAATATAAGTGAAAAAAAGGGCACGCGCAAAGTGAGCCGGCCCGAGGCCGTTCTGAAGACCAACTGGGGCGTCGAGGGAGACTCCCATGCCGATGGCAGCCACCGCCAGCTGAGCCTCCTCGGCATTGAGGACATCAATTACATGCGCAGCATGGGCGCTGACGTGAAGCCCGGCGATTTCGCCGAGAACATCACCACTGAGGGCGTCGAGCTCTCCTCATATCCCATTGGCACCCATTTCCGCATCGGGGAGGACATCCTCCTCGAACTCACCCAGATCGGCAAGGAATGCCATAACGGGTGTGAAATCCGCCGCCTCGTGGGCACGTGCATCATGCCCAAGAAAGGCGTCTTCTGCCGTATCCTCAAAGGCGGCACAGTGAAGCCCGGCGATCCTTTTTTTGTCGTGAACGAAAAGGCCGGACAGTAGCCGGCATCCCTTTTTTGTGCTGTGAAGGAGGGCGCTTCCCCGCCAGGGGAAACGTCCTCCTTCTTTTTGTTTTATTCCAAGTGGTTGGCGAATAATACCGGAGTATTCAGGGACAGCAGAAAATCCTTCGTGCTGTCTTTATACGCACGATTGCTGAATAAATCGTGAGTGAATTGCGGCACACGGTTTTCATGATATACGTGAGAAGAGATACTTTTTTTGTCTGAGGTTGCTCCATGTTCTGGAATCTTCCCGCGCCGCCGTGGTTTCCCATCTATCTGTCCCTCAAGGTCGCCGGTCTGGCCACGCTCATGGCCCTTATCACCGGTGTGGCCGTGGCCAGATACCAGATGCGCAAGAAGACCATGCGATCCAAGGTTCTGGACGCCCTGTGCACCCTGCCCATGATTCTCCCGCCCACCGTTCTCGGCTACTATCTCATTCTGATTATTGGCCGGCGCGGTGTGCTTGGCCACTGGCTCCAGGAAATGGGCATTCAGCTGATTTTTACCTGGCAGGGCGCCGTTGTGGCGGCGACCGTTGTCGTCTTCCCTCTCATCTACAAGTCGGCGCGCGCTGCCCTCGAGTCCGTGGATCCGCGCTTTGAGGCCGCGGCCCGCACACTGGGCGCGGGGGAAGGCAAGATATTCTTTTCTGTGACGCTCCCTCTCGCCTGGCGCGGCATCCTGGCCGGCAGCATGCTGGCTTTTGCCCGCGGCATGGGCGAGTTCGGCGCCACGCTCATGATCGCCGGCAACATTCCGGGCAAGACGCAGACGCTCTCCCTGGCCATTTACGATGCGTTCCAGGCCGGGGATGACGACAAGGCCATGTCCCTCGTCCTCCTGACGTCCGTCATCTGTCTTTCCATCCTGATTGGAGCAGACTCCTTCCTTTCGTCCCGCATCGGCCGCGGGGGCAGGAAGAAAAAGAAGAAGGCCGCGGCTGGGGAGAGTGCGTGATGATCAGCGTGCATATCAGAAAAGAACTGCACAGTTTTCATGGCGATTTTTCGCTGGCTGCCGATTTTGATTCCAGCGCCAGGCATATGGTGCTCTTCGGCGCGTCCGGTTCAGGCAAGACGCTGACCCTGCAGTCCATCGCCGGCCTCATCAACCCTGATTCCGGGCATATCAGTATCGACGGCGATGTTCTCTATGACAGCGCGAAGCGGATCTGCCGCCCCGCCAGGACCCGCCACGTGGGCTACCTTCTGCAGGACTACGCCCTTTTCCCCCACCTTTCGGCGCTCGGGAACGTGGGCTTCTCCCTTTCCGGTCCTTTCGGCCATCTTTCCGCCGCAGGCCGCGCCAGGGCTCACGAGCTCCTCGCCCGCTTCGAGGTGGATCATCTGTCAGACCGTCTGCCCTCTGAAATGTCCGGAGGCCAGAAGCAGAGGGTCGCGCTCGCCAGGGCCCTCGCCGCGCAGCCGAAGGTGCTCCTTCTGGACGAACCCTTTTCAGCCCTGGATCCGCTCCTGCGCGTCCGCATGCGTCAGGAGATCCGTCAGCTTCTCGATGAGTGGAACATCCCCGTCGTGATCATCACCCACGACCCCGACGATGTGGAGGCCTTTGCGGAAACGCTGGTCGTCTACTCCGGAGGCAGAACCGTGAAATGTGTCGACTACACCCCCTACAGGGAGAAGGGAACGGATCCGAGATCCTTCCTTCTGCCCCTGGTCCGGGGAGTCGAAAACGTTGCCCGCGCCAGCGCCTGAGCGGATGGCCATCCGGCCGTTCCGCCTATTCTTCGGGCAGGGTGAGCACTGCGGAGAACGGGCTGAAGAACACGCTGGCCTGATCCCCTTCGGCGAGGCCGAGTTCGTCGAGCTCTTCCGTGGGCAGGATGGAGCAGAGCGCCGTGCCGTCCGAAATGTCGACAACAGCGGAGCTCTCCACATCGCCGCGGTTGATGCCGGAGATTTTTCCCGTGAAGCAGTTGGTCCTGTCCGCAACTCCGCCTTCCCTGGCGAGCATGACGTACGGGGCTTTGATGGTCGCGCTGATGAGCATGCCTTCCCTGATCCCGAGGCGCTGGGCGCTTTCCACAGTGATGAGGGTGTGCACCTTCAGGTTCCCGAGCGTGGTGAGTTCCACCATGACGGAGACTGTGCCCGTCACCACTCTGGTAATGGTGCCCGTGAACGCGTTGCGGGCCGATGTGCGCTTCAGGGTTTCCTGGCGCAGGTGGTTGTGCACGATACGCCGTGCGTCCTCGTCGGAGAAGCTGATGAAGCCCGCCGCCTGCACGGGGGACCGCTGGCCCAGAAATTTCTGAACGATGTTAAGGGGGATATTGTTGTGCAGAAGCTCCCGCCCGCGCGAATGACGGATGACCTGAGGTCCGACCAGGGCCTTGTCCAGTCCGCAGACTGTGGAGAAGGCGTAGAACTTCTTGCGCACATAGCCCTGGTCGAGGTGGGTGATGACGCCTCTGAGGCCGAACATGTACGGAGCGTTCACGATGTCGCGGATCTTCTGCATGGCTCTGTCCGGAACCTGGACTTCCCGTTCCCTGGCACCCGTGATCCGGATGGTGCAGGTGGAGTAGTCAAGATCTTTGAGATCATTCAGGGCCAGGGCTTCGCTGAGCCGGAGGGCGCCGTAGCGGATAAGCAGAAAGACAAGGTGCAGGCGCTGCCTGCTGCGTTTCTGCGAATCGGAGCGGGGGGCGTCTGTCCATTCCTGCCAGGCGGCAGTCAGTTTCTTCAGCTCTTCGCTCGTCAGTTGCTTCATGGGAAATCGTCCTGTCTCTGTAAAAATTCCGCCTGCCCGGGAAGCGCCTTCTCCCGTTGCGGCACAGGCGTGTTTCCTTTCATACCATTTTTTGCTTCCGGCGTATACGCCCGCCGGAAGCGGCGGTCCCTGCCGGACCGTTTTTATCTGTAAGGAGGATTTATGAACATTTCCCGCGAAGTTTCCTGTCTGCTTCTTTCCGGCGCTCTTCTCTTCGCCGGCTTTTCCGCCACGGCTCAGGCTGCCGAGCTTCTTGTCTCCGGTGCCGCCAGCCTCACCAACGCCTTCAATGAAATGAAGGACGCGTTCCAGAAGAAATACCCCGACGTCAAGGTCAACACCAATTACGCCGCTTCCAACCCGCTTCTCAAGCAGATGGAAACCGGCGCCCCCGTGGACGTCTTCGCTTCCGCTGACCAGATGACCATGGACAAGGCCGCCGCCGACAGGCTCGTCGATCCCGCCACCCGCAAGGACTTCGCCCTCAATGATCTCGTGCTCATCGTTCCCGCCGACGGCAAGGCCGGCGTGAAGGACGTGCAGAGCCTCACCGGCGATTCCGTGAAGAAGATCGCCATTGGCAACCCTGATTCCGTGCCTGCCGGCCGTTACGCCAAGGACTCCCTGAACAGCGTCAAGCTCTGGGAAAAGCTGCAGCCCAAGTACATCCTGGCCAATTCCGTGCGCCAGGCTCTGGACTACGTCTCCCGCGGTGAGGTCGACGCCGGCTTCGTCTACCGCACTGACGCCCTCAAGGCCGGAAACAAGGTGAAGATCGTCTGCAATGTGGAAGGCCATGATCCTGTTCTTTATCCCATCGCCGTTGGCAACACCGGCAAGAACCATGCTGATGGCAAGAAGTTCATCGACTTCGTCGTGAGCAAGGAAGGCCAGGACATCCTGCACAAGTATGGCTTCAGCCCCGTGAAGAAGTAACGGACGGCTGTATCATTCCGGATTCCGGGGCCTCCTTTCCCGTTCTGCGGGGAAGGAGGCCTTTCCTGTCTTTAGGGAAACACGAATGCTGTCCTGTCCGGCGCGGCGCCGCAGGCGCTCCTCCCGGCTGTGCGCAGCGGATGTCGTAATCCGCCGGGAGAATCTGCCGGCAGGCTGCGTCAGTGAAATTTTCCGCCGCCGGGCCGGAGCGGAATCTCCCTGCTGCGGCACTTTTCTTTCATGGACAGGGAGCACGCTTTGCATTAATGCTAGAGTTTCATAATATCCGGATCTCCTCCGTACCCGGCGGGCTGAACCGTCGGGAGTGGAGTGAAATCACGACAACTTTGTAGAGGGAGGCGGCGCTCACGGAAGGAACCGGAATCGGTTCGCACCGGGGGAGCGGCGGCGGAAAAAACATGAAAGTGTACGAAAAATCACATAAGCTTGATCATGTGTGCTATGATATTCGCGGCCCGATCATGGAAGAAGCCAACAGAATGATCGCCGGCGGCGAAGATGTCCTGAAACTCAATATCGGCAACCCTGCCTATTTCGGCTTCAGGACCCCCGAGGTGCTTCTCGACTATATGGCCGACAAGCTTCCCGACACGGAGGGCTACTCGGATTCCCACGGCCTGGTGAGCGCCCGCGAGGCCATCTGCGAGTACTGCCGGGAGAAGGGCATCCCCAACGTGGGCATCAATGATGTCTTCACGGGCAACGGCGTGAGCGAGCTCATCACGCTTTCCATGCAGGGCCTGCTCGACAACGGCGACGAGGTGCTCGTCCCCACGCCCGATTATCCCCTCTGGACCGCTTCCGTGACCCTCGCCGGCGGCAAGGCCGTGCACTACATCTGCGATGAGCAGTCGAACTGGTACCCGGACATCGAGGACATGCGCAGGAAGGTGACGGACAAAACCAAGGGCATCGTCGTCATCAACCCCAACAACCCCACCGGCGCCCTGTATCCTAAGGAAATCCTTGAGCAGATCGTTGCCATCGCCCGGGAGCACGACCTCATCCTCTTCGCCGATGAGATTTACGACCGCCTCGTCATGGACGGCAAAGAGCACACGGCTCTGGCTTCCCTCGCTCCCGACCTTCTGACCGTGAGCCTCAACGGCCTTTCAAAGTCCCATCTCGCAGCCGGCTACCGGTGCGGCTGGATGTGCCTCGCCGGCGATAAGTCCAGGGCGAAGGGATACATCGAGGGTATCAACCTGCTCTCGGCCATGCGCCTCTGCTCCAACGTGCCCGCGCAGTCAATCATCGCTCCGGCACTGGCCCACAGGGACGAAACGAAGAAGCTTCTTGTTCCCGGAGGCCGCGTCTACGAACAGCGCGAGGTGATCTACAACCGGCTCAGGTCCATACCCGGCATCTCTGTCACCAAACCCGACGCCGCCTTCTACATCTTCCCGAAGATGGATGTGAAGAAGTTCAACATCCATGACGACGAGCTTTTCGCTCTCGATCTGCTCAAGCAGGAGAAGATCCTCATCACGCACGGCGGCGGCTTCCACTGGATCCATCCCGATCACTTCCGCATTGTCTATCTGCCCGACGTGGATCTGCTCAACAGGGCCTGCAACCGCCTGGCCCACTTCTTCGCCGGCTATCACCAGAAGTAGTCCCTCACTTTGTGTAACTGCCTGATTTGACGGTGCCAGTTTAGGTTTGTGACTGGCATCGTTTTTAGATTATAGTAATACGTCTGCCGCGCCGATCCGGCGTTTCCCCGGATCGGCGCGGCGTGTTCCGAACGATTTATTCCCTGGTGGCCCGTTTATGAGACTGCGTTTCGGCAGGCTGTTGAAAAATATCCTTTCCATGGTGAGCCTCCGGGGCGCGGAGTTCCTTATCGGACTCGTGCTTCTGCCGTATCTCGTACGTGTTCTGGGCGTCGATCGTTTCGGCGCTCTCGTTTTTATGCAGGGCGTGGTGCGCTACGGCACTGTCCTCGTGGAGTACGGGTTCAACCTTACGGGGCCGAGGAACGTGGCGCAGGCCTCGTCCAGAGAGGAGACTGCCCGTGTCTTCTCCAGTATCCTGACCTGCAAGCTGCTGATTTTTTTATTGATAACGGCTCTGGCCGCCGTGGCAGTCACCGTGGCCGGCAGCATGGGCGCCGCCTTTGACGCGAACCTTTTCTGGGCGTCCTATCTCCTTGTCATGGGCTATGCCGTGTTCCCCATCTGGTTCTTTCAGGGAATACAGCAGATGCACTACATCACCATTTTCAACGTGGGCGCTCAGGCGGCCGCTCTCGCTCTCATTCTTCTCTTCGTGCGGGGACCTGATGATTACGTGCTGGCGGCCCTGTTCCTGTCCTGCGCTCTGCCCGCGGCGGGCGTCTGTTCCCTCGTGCTGCTCCTGAGGAAGTTCCGCTATATCTTTGTTCTTCCGTCCTGGCGCGGGATCCGGAACGCCTTTGCCGACGGCTTCTACGTCTTCACGTCCACAGTGGCCATCAATATCTACACGACCACCAATACCGTAGCGCTGGGGATCCTCACCAATGACACGGTGGTCGGGTACTTCGGGGCCGCGTCCAGACTCATCGACTGCGTCAAAGGCCTCATGTACGCCTTTAATCAGGCCGTCTACCCGTATGTGAGCACGAAGCTCGCGGAAGGCAAGGACGCGGCCTGCCGCTTCATCCGGAAATTTCTGTTCGCCTACGCGGGGGCGGCCTTCGCGTGCGGCTGTGTCATTCTGGCCGGAGGGCATCTTATCGTGCGTGTCTTCTTCGGCCAGGGATATGATGAGTCCGCGTACCTGCTCAGGCTCATGGCCTTCCTGCCTGCTGTCATCGCTGTGAGCAATGTGTATGGCATCCAGGTCATGCTCAACTTCGGGCTGCAGGGCGCCTTCAACCGTATCATCTGCTCCGGCGCCGTGCTCGATCTCATCCTGGTTGTCCCGTTCGTGCTCGAATGGGGAGGCACGGGAAGCGCCCTCGTCATGCTGATTGTGGAATCGTGGATCAGCGTGGTCATGTTCTGGTACGTGGAGCGCATGAAAAAAATCCGCATCGTCTGAGAAGTCTGTCCCGAAACCCCTTCCGGACGGGCACTGCCTTTTCGCGGCGAATCCTGTTATCCTCAAAGGAGGGTGGTAAAGCACACCCGCTGGAGGACAGAATGAGGCAGGACACGGTACGGCTTTTCACGGCTCTGGAAATTCCGGAGAGTCTTCTTGCTGCCCTCGCGGCCATACCCGGCTCCCTTAAGGCGCAGCTGGCCGGGGCCCGCTGGGTTCCCGCGCGTTCCATGCACATCACCCTCCATTTTATCGGCAGTGTGCCGCGTGAAAGCCTGCCGGAGATACGCCGGGCGCTCTCCGGAGTCTTCCCGGCTTCAGGCACGGGTCCCTTTTCCCTGAGCCTGACAGCCCCCGGTTTTTTCCTGCGTCAGGACAGGGCATCCCTGTGGGCCGGCGTCAGCCTGCCGGAAGAACTCACTGCCCTGCACCGCGCGGAGGGAGATATCCTGAGAAGTGTGTGCGGTCTGAGGGAGAACGGCGCCTACAGGCCCCATGTGACCCTGGCGCGCGTGCGCGGGGTTTCCCGTACCGCACTTGAATCCCTGCTTCACGAAAATGCCGCTCCGGCCTGGGCAGGAAAGTCCTTTCCCGTAAATTCGTCAGCCCTCGTCAAAAGCGATCTGACGCCGGCCGGGTCCGTGTACCATACCATCGAACGTTATTTTCCCCGTGAGCGCGCGTAACCGCAGGGTGCGCGCCGGCGCTGTCTTTTTTCTGAAAAACAAGGAGTCGCGTATGCGTTTTTTCGTCCTGTCCGCTGTTCTGATTTGTTCCTGCCTCGCCGCCGGCTGCTTCGGCAGTGACGACGAGACAAAGGCGCGCACGGAGAACATGGAAGCCTTCAGCCTGGATCTGCCGGACGGATGGCAGACCAATGTGCCTGACGGGATGCAGTGCACGAAAGGCCGCTGCATGGCCGGCTTCACCGGCCGGGAAAAGGGCAGCCGCGTGGCCGTGACCGTGTCCGTCATTCCGAGTCTTGGCAAATCCCTCCAGGAAATCGCCAGCGAGTCCGCGGGAAGCCTGAAGCGCGAGGAAACAAAGATGGATATCGTGTCCCAGACTCCCGAGCGCATCGAGTACAGAGGGACCATAAAGGATGAAAAGGCCGTTCTCGTGGCCACCTTTGACGCGCCGCACCAGGAAGTGGGCGTTCTCCTCTGCGTGGGCGAGGGGGATCAGATTACGGGCGTTGTGAAGAGCATACGCATGACCAATCCGAAACTCGCTTTCGGCAGCATCGAATAGGAAAAGGGGAGCCTGCCCGGCGGGACAGACTCCCCTTTTCCTATTCTTCCGTATCCTGGCGGGAGGCCTGTTTCATGGCCTCCTCGTGGATGAGCTTAAGGTCCGGGGCCACCATGGCGAATTTCTGCGCGAGTTCCTCAGCGCGGTCCTTCGGGAGGGTGCTCAGAATTTCCGACACTCTGGCGCTGTCGCCGCGCAGGGTATAGAGCCAGGCCATGCATTCGGCGTTGGCTTCGGGATTGTTCTCAAGCTGTTCTCTGACCTGTTTTTTCTGCGCTTCACCTGGCACGCGTCCGGTGATGGCGGAAAATTCGTGATCCGTGGCGGCATCGGTAAAAAGTTCCATGGGGGCTTCCTTTGTTTTGCGGTGAGTCCTGACAGGCGGACTCCGTATCTTTCAAATGTACGGTGCCGGGCCTGTCCGGTCAACGCCAGGCCTTCTTTTTTTCATTTCCGTGCCGGGAAAGGGCAGGCTTTCCCCGGTGCGCGCCGCCGCGCAATCTGCTACCATGGTGCGGCCTGCGTTTTTTCCGCTGTTTTTTCTGTGTTCCGGAGTGTGTCCATGCTGCGTACCGCTGCCTCAGTCTGTGTCGTGATCCTCTTGTTTCTGTGTACGGGGGCCCGCGCAGAAAGCCCCGCGAGCCTCGCCATAGATGTGGCCAGGGCTTCGGTGCGCGGTCCTTCAGTCTTCGTCATGCCGAACCGGGGAGCCAGAACCGTGGCGAATGCCGGAGATCGGGAATTTCTGGTGGGGGGCGTGGTCAGCAACGCCCAGGGGCGCTGGTACGAAATCATCTACCCGGTGCGGGGCTGGATGCGCGAGAGCGATGTGACGTTCACCGGCCCATCGGGGGCCTACAATCCGGGACGTTTCACGGAGGAGCAGCGCATCCTTATGCGGCTCCTGAGCGACGTGGGCATTACCCCTGAGATCTGGAAGGATCGGCTCGGCATGCCCTGGGCCGAGGACACGGTACAGGATGGTGCGGACGGCGCCTCCGTGCACACGGCTGTCTGGCCGGGCGTGGCCATCTCTTTCAGGGAAGCGGCGGGGAAGGATCTGACGCCTGACGCGGAAAGCGCCCGCATCGTGAAGGCCGTGGTCTGCGGCCGTCCGCCCGTGGGCTTCGGTCCTTACGCCCTGGGCGCGGACGGCGCCATTGTGAGGCGCCTCGACAGGGATTTCACGCCGGGGCCCTACGCCGAAATGACGAAGGGGCATTTCCGCGCCGTGCTCGATGAGGACGGCGTCGTGGACTATCTGGCGTACGCGGAGGACGGGAAAGGCTTCCTTGTCTGCCCGAAGCTCGACGCCCCGGATCCGGAGGAGCCTTTTTACGCGGCCTCCCTTTACCCCGAGAAATGGTGCGGCACCAAGGTTCTGCGCGCCGGCCTCGCCCTGGAAGGAACGTACGAGGGCTTTGGCTGCGACGAGGGATGCGCCGCCGAAATCCGTCTCGATTCCGGAACGGACAGGGATCTCTTCGCCGAACAGCAGGAAGCGGACAACTGGCTCGGTACGCGGGAAGGCGCCCGCGTGCGCGCCGTGTACAACGTGGAACAGAAGTGGAATCCGGATCGTCATTTCTGCGAGCAGAGCCTGCGCCTGCAGGGCGGCAGGGTGCTTGGCGGAGCGTCCCCCCTCCCGCAGTCGAAGGAACAGTGCCGCAGGCTTGTGGTGGGTTCCGGCGAGGCCCAGGGCGTGATCACGCGCGTGGGGCACGGCGTGAAGGGCCGGGGCGGTGCTACTGAGGACTGGGAAATTCTCTTGGATTCGGAAAAGGCCATGTCCTTCAGCGCCGGGCCGCATTTCCCCGGAGCGGGCGTGAAGCTTTCGGAGGGACAGCGCATCGGCGTGCAGTTCGAGCGCGTGCGCGACTGGGACAGTGACGCGGGCGACTGCGGACTCGACACGTACGTGAACGCTCCTGCGAAAATTCTCTCCGGCAGATAGGCCGGTTTCCCGGACAGAGAAAAGAAAGCGGCCCGCTCCCCTACGGAGAACGGGCCGCCTGTATTCTTCAGGAGGAGAGGCTATTTCTCTTCCTTGTTTCTGAGCTGACGCAGCGTGTAATTGAGCTGGATGTAGGACATGCCGAGGAGAGCCGCGGCTTCTTTTCTGTTGCCTCCGGTCTTTTCCATGGCTTCCTGCACCTTTCTGAGGCGCAGCTGGCGGAGCCAGTCATCGAGGCTGAGGTCACCGCCGGGCTCAAAGTCGTCATCGCTCCGCCCGGCCGGCGCTTCGTCTTCCACGTGTGCGCTTGGGGCAGCGCCAGGCAGGGGCAGTTCCATGGCCGTGAAGCCGTTCAGGTTCTGTTCGGGAACGGCGGGAAGTCCGGCGGATACCGCCGGTTCGGGGATGGAGGGAGCCGTCTTTTCCCCGGAGCAGATGCGGGCCAGCCTGAGCTGGCTCAGTACGTAGTCCCTTGTGATGGTGCCGTCAGCCGGGGCCATGAGGCAGATCTGCTGCATCATGCGGGTGAGTTCCCTGAGGTTGCCGGGCCATTCTTCCTCCACGAGAGCCTGCCAGGCGTCGCCGTTGAAGTTCCAGCAGACGCCGAGCCTGTGCTGCAGGCGCACGAGCAGGCTCCTGAGAAGATTCTGGCGCTCTTCGGGCGTGTAGCTGCGCACGGGCGGAAGCTCGGCGCTGACGCCGGCGAGGCGGTAGAAGAGGGCGGGGCGGAACTCGCCGCTGTGGATCTTCTCAAGGATGCGTTCGCTGGCCGAGGCCACGATGCGGACGCGGCTCGTGAAGCCCTGGCGGGGGCCCTGACCGGGCAGGATGACAACGGTCTCGCCGGAGGGAGACAGGACCCGCAGCAGGATGGCCTGCTGGGAGGGCGTCAGCATGTCGACGTTCTCAAGGAAGATGGTGCCGCCGTTGGCGAGCCGGAAAGCGCCTTCGCGGGCGCGCCAGGCGCCGGGATAATCGCCGGCCTTCTGGCCGAAGAGTTCGCTCGTAAACATGGCGTCCGTGAGGCCGGAACACTCAATGCTCACGTACTTGCCGCCGCGGCCGCTCCATTCGTGCACGAAGCGGGCGAGCCGGCTCTTGCCCGTGCCGTCCTCGCCCATGAGGAGGACAGGAAGGGGCATGCTGGCGATGCGCTGGACGCGGGCGTAAACCTTCCCGAGGGCCTCGGAAATGGTCGGCGGCTCGCCCTCCTGGGGCTGGGCCTGCATGTTGGGAGCCGTGGTGGGCTTCCTGATGCCCTCGTAGGGTTCGGAAATGACCTCGTCCGTCCTTTCCTGCTCCATCCCGCGTCCGAGGGAACGCTTGTGCAGATAGCGGCCTCCGCGGCCGTAGCGCTGGTGGACGCGTTCGTCAAAGGAAGCGGAGGGCTGCTCCTCCGGACCCGTGCTGGCGGAAACAGGGAGTCTGTCGCCGGGAGCGGCGGGCGTCAGCGCAGCGGAGGGAACCTCGATGGAGAGCACCTCGGGGCGCTGTCCTATGCCGGGGAGCCTCGTCTGGACGAGACGGATGCCGCGGTAGCGGTCCGCGGCGAGGAGCATGAGCACGGCGTGTGTCGCGGGCGAACCGGGAGAAAGATGGAAGGTGATGCCCGTGCCGTCAGCGGGCAGGCCGAACTTCTGAATTGTCTCGTCCACCACGTCCATGACAGCGGAGCAGATGATCGCGTGATCGGAGAGGTCGCGGACGCCTGTGCGGCGGAATTCCAGTGTTTTTTCGTCGGCGCAGGAGGCAAGCCACTCGCGGAAGAGATCCTCCACATTCTGGTTCTGGGGAGTGAGGAGGATAATGTGATCAAAGCGCTCAATGCGCTCGAGCAGCATGCGCACGGGGCCGGGGTTGATCTGATCGTGACGCAGGGCCGCGCCGATGTCGACTTTGCCCACCCAGCAGATGAGGATACGGGGGGTCCCTGCGTGCGCGGCGGGAGCCGGTGCGGGGGCAGGCTCTTCTCCGGGGACGGGACCGCCCTGAAGGTTTTCCACGAGGCCGCGGAAGGAGCCGCCGGAAATGTCGCGGGGGCTGTCCTTGAGTGTCCTCGCCATGTCTTCCGTGGACATGGTGACGGGAGCGGCATCGGCGGAGGCCTCTTCCTGGACGGGGGCCGCGGGCTCCAGAGGAGCCGTCAGGCTGGCGGGAATGTGGAAGTCGCGGAAGATGCGGTGGCTGAACTCATCGTTCTCCGTGAGCTCGCGGACCGTTTCGTTGATTTTCTCTTCCCGTTCCCTGGAGGGGGCCGTTTCTTCAGCTTCAGGAATGTCTGCGGAAGCTTCGGAAGGTGCGGCGGCGCCGGGTGCCGGGAAATTGAGCCTGCCTATGCGGCCGGCATGCGTGTCGTCTCCGGCATCGCTGTTCCCTTCTCCGGAATACGCGGCTGCGGGTTCCCCGCTTTTCTCCTGTTCCCAGCCTTCACCTGCGGAGAGATCCGCGGTCCTGTCCTGCCCGCCGGAACATTCATCCGCGGCGGTATCGTTTTCTTCCGCTGCAGGTTCTTCTTCCGTGTCTGATTCTGTTCCGGGAAGCGTGTACGGGGGTTTTTCTTCGCCAGCCTGGGCCGTCACATCGGATTCCCGGGCCGCCAGAGCGGCCTCCGTTCCGGCTGTCTCACCTGCCGGAGCGGCCGGAGTGACGGGAGTGTCTTCAGCCGCGGCCGTTTCCGCCGCGCCGGCGGGAATTTCATACGCCGCGGAGGCCTGCGTTTCGTTTTCGGTGGCGGGTTCCGTGCCGTCATTCTCCGGAGAGCCGGAAAGCGCGAAACTCTGGGATGTGGCCGCGGGTCTGCGCCGGTGCGTGGCGTTGCCGTGGGTCCTGAGGAAACGTCCGTAGGCCGAGGCTTTGGACGTATTACTGCCGGCGGAAGCGGACTGCCTGCCAGGTACATCATCCACGGCCTGGAGGATTCCGTGAATCAGGGGTCTGACCGTGGACGTTTTCGCGGAGACGGTGGAAGGCGTTTTTCTGAGGCTTTCTTCCTGGGCCGTCAGGGCTCCTTTTCTGGTTTTCATTCTGCCTGACGGGCTGCCAAGCGTTGATTTCTTATGGCTGCGGACAATGACGCGTGGCGTCTGGCTTTTTTCGCCGCCGTTTTCAGCGGCATCCTGAGGTATGCTGGCTTCGGTGTCTTTTTTTTCCGCCATGGGTTCCCTTCCTCTGGCCGTACAGCAGAAAACTGCGTGCGCGGCACGGGAATTTCCTGCCGCTCTCCGGGCAGGTACGATATGATGAAGAGGCCGCATCCGGCAGTACGTTGTTTTCTCTGCCGTGATACGAACCTGAATGATGTTCCCAGCGGGCCGGGGTAATAAACAGAAGAAGCCTCCCCGGAACCAGAAGGCTGCATCCCGCGCGGAACATGATAAAAAAATACGCTGCGGCTCCTTGTCCTGAGCCACAGGCCCATAGATACCCAAAAAAAAGCAAATGGCAAGGGGAGAAGGGCGGCATCGGCAAAAAAAAACCGTAAAACGGGCCGCCGGGCCGGCTTTCCGGGGGGAGAAGGGACCCTTTCTTGCGAAAAACGGGGAAAAATGGAAGATATGCGGGCAGACAGGAGGCGGCCTGCTCCGTTTCCTGATTTTTTCCCGGAGGGTGTTTGAGACGTGCTGACCTTCCACATTGTCACGCTGTTTCCGGATTTTTTTGACTCGGTCCTTCGGACCGGGCTCATGGGAAAGGCCATTGCCGCCGGAACCATAGCCGTGGATTTTCATGATCCGCGGGAATTTTCCACGGACAGGCACCGCCACGTGGACGACCGTCCGTACGGAGGGGGGCCGGGCATGCTCATGCAGACCGCGCCCGTGGCCGCGGCCCTGCGGTCCCTGGAAAGGCCGGGGCGCATGCTCGCCATGGCGCCGAACGGCAGGGCCGCGGATCAGAAGCTCATGCGCGGGCTTTCCCTGGAAGAGGACATCACGATTCTCTGCGGACGCTACGAAGGGTTTGACGCGAGGCTTTACGACCTCTTCCCCCTCGAGCCGGTAAGCGTGGGCGATATCGTCCTGAATGGCGGGGAGACCGCGGCTCTTGCCATCATGGAGGCTGTATCCCGTCTCGTCCCGGGGTTCATGGGCAGGGAGGCATCCGGGGACGAGGAAAGCTTTTCCGCCGGACTTCTTGAATATCCGCATTACACGCGGCCGCCCGTTCTCGAGGGACACCCCGTTCCGGAAATCCTCGAGTCCGGGGATCACGGCGCTATCGCGGCCTGGCGCAGGGGCGAGGCTCTGGCCACGACGCTTGCGAGAAGGCCGGAGCTCCTGGAGGAGGCCCCTCTGACGAAGCAGGACGGGGAACTCCTTGCCACCTTTACGGGAGCGAGCTGCGCGCGGAGCATTTCCTTCTGTCTTGTGCACTCCCCCGTGGTTCTGGCCGGGCACCGTACGGGCATGTCTTCCGTGACCAATCTCGATCTGCACGACATCTCGCGCACGGCGCGCACCTACGGCATGGGCACCTTCTACGTGGCCACGCCGGCAGCGGACCAGAGGGCTCTCCTCACCGGCATCATCCGGCACTGGGAACGCGCCGGCGTCATGGGCCATGAAAACCGCCTTCAGGCCCTCCGCATGGCCTGCCCCGTGGAGAGCGTGGAGGAGGCCGTGACCCGCATGACAGAGAGCTACGGCGAAGAGCCCTTCGTGGTCGCCACGACAGCCAACTGGCCGAAGAAGCCTGCCTGCGTGAACTTCCGGGACGTCAGGACCATGGCGCGCAAGCGTCCTGTTCTCATTCTCCTCGGCACGGCCCACGGCCTTTCCCCGAAACTCGTGAAGTCCTGCGGCGCCGTGCTCCGCCCCATCCGCTTCATGGACTATAACCATCTCTCCGTGCGCTCCGCCGCGGCCATCATCGCGGACCGCATCATCGGCGATTTTTACTGAGATCCGCAAAAATGGAACCGGAAAAAAGAAGGACGGTCTGGGGTTTCTCCTCCTAGGCTGTCCTTCTTTTTTCTGTCATTCAGGGATGTTGACATATAGTCACGAAAACGATTAAATTCGTGACAAATGAGGGCGGCGAAGAGAAGGGATCGCGCCCGCAGGAGGTCTGCCATGCTGTTTCCCGTCTCCGGTGTCGACGTTCCTGTCTTTGTTCCCCCGCTGGCCGCCTTCGCCGTGTCGTTTTTCTGTTCCATGGGCGGTGTTTCCGGGGCCTTTCTTCTTCTGCCTTTCCAGATGACGTTTCTCGGCTACACGTCGCCTTCCGTGAGCGCCACCAATCAGTTTTATAATGTGGTGGCCATTCCGGGCGGTGTCATCCGCTACGTGAGGGAAGGCCGCATGGTCTGGCCGCTTGCCGCCGTCGTGGCGGCCGGCACGCTTCCGGGTGTCTTTCTGGGCGCGCTCGCGAGGCTCATCTGGCTCCCAGACGCCGCTTCCTTCAGGATTTTCGCGGCCTGCTTTCTTTTCTGGATAGGGGCGAAGCTTTTCCTCGGCGTCATTTCGGGAAAGCGGAAGGAAAAGGCGCCCGGAGGGGAGCGCGTGTCCGGTGTTTCCTGGTCTCTCTCCCGCGTCAGCTACGCCTACAGGGGCAGACTGTATTCCTGTCCGACAGTGCCGCTCTTTCTCGTGAGTCTCGCGGTCGGCGCGGCCGGCGGCGCCTACGGCATAGGCGGAGGTTCCATTATGGCCCCGCTTCTCGTGTCTGTATATGGTCTTCCCGTGCATACCACAGGCGGCGCCACGCTCATGGGCACCTTCCTGACCTCTGTGGCCGGCGTCATTTTTTACAGTGTGCTGGCGCCCTTTTTCCCCGGGCAGACCGTGGCTCCCGATTTCCTGCTGGGACTCCTTTTCGGTGCGGGCGGTTTCCTCGGCATGTACTGCGGCGCGAGAGCGCAGAAGTTTGTTCCGGCTGCGGCCATCAGGATTCTTCTCTGTCTGACCATTGCCGCGGCCATTGTCCGTTTTCTCCTGGATGCCCTCGGCTGATCTTCCAGGGCGGAGTGTATAACAGAGGAAGGGCGGGACCGGCTGTGCGCCGGTTCCGCCCTTCCGGTACAGGGAAGAGAACTCAGAAATCCAGCTGCATCTGAACGTTGCTGCCGGCGCCCTTCCTGTCGGCGGCTCCCGGCATGCCGAAGCCGATGGACAGATCCGGATCGTCTTTCGGATGCATTTTTACGCCGCCGATCTGCGTGCCGTCGCGGCCCATGACGAATTCCATGTCCGCGCGCCGGATGGCGTCCTTCAGAACGTCCTGGTGGTAGCTTTCCGCGCCCTTTTTGCGGCCGAGGGCCGAGTCGGGCGACTGTTCGTTGCAGATTCTGTTCCGTCTGGCGCGCGCTGCTGCCCAGTCGGAGTCCTTGAATATCGGTGCCAGTGAGGCCGTCGAGTGAAGCGCCGGGCCGGACTGTGCCATAGCCTGCTCTCCGGAAACGCCGGCCTGTGCGGTCAGGCAAAGGAGCAGTGCAAGGACGAGACTGTGCCGCCCGCGGAGGGGAAAGAAGCGATTTGTTTCCCGCATGGTGCAGCTCCTTTTCGTCAATCATCATCTTCGCCGCTGCGTCCGTCAAGATGTTTCTTCAATCGTTACTTGAAATTTCACCGGAACGTCACAGGGAAAGGAAAGGCACGCGCTTATCACTCTTCCGGCACACAATTGTCACAGAGGAAAGGCATGAAGAGCCTGACCTAACAAGGAAATCGTTTTTCGTGCACTCTTTACAGAGAGGAGTTTTCCGTGGAATCCTTTTACGTAGTCATGCTGGTGTTTCTGGCCCTGCTGGCTGCTTTTGACCTTTTCGTGGGTGTCAGCAACGACGCCGTGAATTTCCTGAGTCCGGCCATCGGCTCCCGCGTTGCCCCGTTCAAAATCATCATGCTGGTCGCCAGCGTCGGTGTGCTCGCCGGCGCCACCTTCTCGAGCGGCATGATGGAAATAGCCCGCAAGGGCGTCTTCTACCCCCAGATGTTCCAGTTTTCCGATCTTATGATCGTGTTCTTCGCGGTCATGATCACGGACGTCCTGCTGCTTGACGCCTTCAACAGCCTGGGGCTGCCCACATCCACCACCGTATCCATGGTGTTCGAACTGCTCGGCGGCGCCGTCTGCGCCGCGTTCTACAGCATCTACAGCCATGGCGAGGCGCTGGCGGACATCGGCCGGTACATCAACAGCGGCAAGGCCCTGACCATCATCTCGGGCATCCTCATTTCCGTGGCCGTGGCCTTTATCGCCGGCGTTATCGTGCAGTACATCTGCCGTTTCATCTTCACCTTCAATTACGCGGCCATGTACCGCCGCGTGGGTTCCGTTTTCGGCGGCGTGTCCATTACGGCTATTTTTTACTTCCTCATCATGAAAGGGGCCAAGGGCTCCTCTTTCATGGACCCCGCTTTCATCAAATGGATTGACGCCAACACCTGGCCCATTCTCGCGATCACTTTCTGCGTGCTGACCGTCATCTTCCACGTGTGCATCCGCGCCTTCAGAGTCAATCTCTTCAAGCTCATCATTCTCGCCGGCACGTTCGCCCTGGCTTTCGCCTTTGCCGGCAACGACCTCGTGAACTTTGTCGGCGTGCCGCTGGCCGCCCTTGACAGCTATAACAACTATCTCGCGGCCGGCAGCAGTCCGGCCATGAAGATGGACTGCCTCCTGCACGCCATGCGCACGCCTACGGGCTACCTGCTTCTCGCCGGCCTCATCATGACCCTGACCCTGTGGTTCTCGAAAAAGGCCCACCGCGTTGTCCAGACCACGGTTAATCTGTCCGCGAGCAGCAGCCAGGAAGAACAGTTTTCCTCCACGCTGCCCGGACGTGCCATCGTGCGCGGCGGCCTTGCCGCAGGAGAGATCATCCGGCAGATCATGCCCTCCAGCGTGCTCTCCTCTCTCGGAAACCGCATGAGGAAACCCGATCATCTGGTCGACAGTGAGGGCCGCGAGCTCCCCTTCGACGAGCTGCGCGCCAGCATCAACCTCGTTGTGGCCAGTATTCTCATCGCGTCCGCCACGTCCCTCAAGCTTCCCCTTTCCACCACCTACGTCACCTTCATGGTGGCCATGGGGTCTTCCTTCGCTGACGGCGCATGGGACCGCGAGAGCGCCGTGTACCGCGTCTCCGGCGTCATCACCGTCATCGGCGGCTGGTTCCTGACCGCGCTTACGGCTTTCACCGCCTGCGCCATCGTGACGCTGCTCATCTTCTGGGGCGGCGTTCCCATGTCCGTCTGCCTTATGGCCCTCTCCGTCTTTCTCCTGGTGCGCTCCAACTTCATCACGAAGCAGAACGAGGAAACGAGCTACGCCATCGTCACGGCCAGGACCGATGATCCCAAGGCTCTCAGCCTTCAGCTCAACAAAGATGCTGATGAAAGCATCGCCGGAATCATCGCCATTGCCAACGAGGGCCTGAAGGGCCTCCTCAACGAGGACGCCAAAGTGCTCGCTGAAACGAGAAAGAAGGCGGCCGCCTTCTTCGACAGGACCGATGCGCAGCGCAATGAGTACTACAGGCTCGCTGTCAGCGGCTCGCGTGAGAACGAAAAGGCCGATGCGGCCCACATCTTCCATTACCGCGTCTTCAATAACCTGCGCATCGTGGCCAGAAACCTGCAGACGGTCTGTGACGGCGCCTACGATCAGGTCATCAACAACCACAGGGCCTTCACCGGCGTGCTGCGCCAGAATCTGCAGGACATGATCTCGGGTCTGTCCCGTTTCCGCGCCATGGCAAAGGACCGCTCCGGCAATATGGATGCCTTCAGGGAATACGTGAACGCGGTGAGCGCCGGAATCACCCATTATCAGATGGAGCTCCTGCGTCAGATTTCCCCCATGCACCTCTCCCAGCGCAGCAGCGACTTCTACCTGGCCATGCTGGCTTTCGGCCGTGACGCCCTGAACCGCTTCTCCATGGTCATGTACCTCGAGCAGGAACTTGCCGAACGGTACAGCCAGAAGCCGGAGAAGAAGGCAGAGAATGCCGGCGGCACTCCGGAATCGGCTGTCTGATTTCAAACCTGAAGAGGGGATTCTTTCCCCTTAATCCATGCCCCCGCGGGAATGAACGGCTCCCCGGGGGCTTTTTTATGCTCTTTCGGACTGCGCTGTTGCCATGTTCGTCCGCGGGGGAGTAGCATGTCCCGGAACCGGAGCCGGCGCGCAAGCCCTCCGCATACGAAAAATCCCGGGAGGACCCCATGTCTGAAGTTTTTGATGTCCGCTGCGCCATAGACGACGGCGATATGGACAGGGCCGTGAGCCTTGTCCGTGCCATGAAGAATCCCGATGCCCAGGCCGACCACGGGCGCTCCTGCCTGCATTTCGCCGCCTGGCACAGGGGCACGGAAAAGGTCATCGCCGCCATTCTGGAATGCGGCGGCAATGTGAACATCCGCTCTGATTTCGACGGCACGCCGCTTTTCGGCGCGGCCTGCCATAATACGCCGGAGGCCGTGAAGATGCTCCTTCAGGCGGGCGCCGATGTGAAGGCCACGGACGGGGAGGGGGACACGCCCCTGCATTTCGCGGACTGCCGCAATATCCCCCTGCTTCTTGAGGCAGGCGCTGACGTGGAGGCCAGAGATGCCCTCGGCAAGACCCCGCTGCACACGGCGGCTGAGCGCGATGACGGGGATGCCATAGAACTCCTCACCGGGGCCGAGGCCGATGTCAACGCCGTGACCGGGGACGGCCGCACGCCGCTCAGGCTGGCCGTTGAAGAAGACTGCGCCGAAGCCTGCAAAGCTCTGCTCGGGCACGGGGCCGACGCCTCGCTCGCAGCGAAGGACGGGCTCACGCCCGAAGCCTGGGCCAGAGCCCACGCCGGCGACTGCGGCAGTGTGCTCGAATCCGTGTTCACGGCGAAAAACTGATAACCGGAATTTCAGCCTGGAGGAAAAATTCCGTCAGACGCTCATGATCTGAAGGAAGCAGCTCGTCTTCCGGAAAACGGAATACGTACCGTACGGGGGGCAGGAGCGGGATGATCCGGGTTCCCTGTTCCAGACTTCTGCAGGTCTGGCCTAGCCGATGCCGGGGAGCCGTATCTGACGGATCCGGCTTCCGTCCCGGCGGCGTTTTGTGACGGTGTAGTCCTCCACGCTGCCGAAGAGCAGGGGCGAGGCCGGATCCTGGATCCCCGGAGCCGTCCCGCCAGGCCTGCGGCATGCGTAGCAGTAGAGGCATCCGGCCCTGCATGTGTCGTAGGTTCCGATGTCCACTGTTGCCATGCAGCCGCAGCCCCGCCGTCTCTTCCCGGGGCGTACCCGGCCGAAGCACAGGCCCCAGGCCTTTCCGAGGAGGGCCGCCGTCACGCAGCCCGAGGGGCCGATGCCGAAGCGTGTATAATCCGGGGCCGGGCCGCAGGTCTGAATGGGGAAGCCGAGCCTCTGCGCGGTCTGTCCGAACCATGCGGCGAGCGTGTCCATGTCACGTGTGGAGACGGGCATGAGATCAGGCATCGTCCTGCGTACCTTCCCGTAGAGCTCCACGAAACTGAAGACGCAGAGGCTGACGAAGGGGGCGAGGATTTCTGCCATGGCCGCAAAGTCCCTCATGTGGCGCTGCACGGGATAGGTTCCGTTCACGAGCACGGGATCATAGCGCCAGACGACGCGCTCCCGTCCGACGATCCGGGAAAGCTCACGGAGCGCGGCCATGCTTTCCCTGACGCCCGGCACGCCGGGCTCCACATCCCTGCCATAGGGCGTGATGGTGTAGTGGCAGCAGACGGGCCATTTCCCGGCGAGGCGGGCGAGATGCGGCAGAAGAGGGCGGTAGTCCTTGGAACAGAAGACAATGCCCTGCACGCTTTCAGGCGAGAGATCGAGTTCCACGGCATGGTCCGGCACTTCCGGGTTGGGGACTATGGCCAGTCCCTCCCTGAGGCGCTCCAGGAACCAGGGCGTGTAATAGTGCACGATGTCCGTGCGCGAACTCACGTTGAGGATCATGTGTTTCTCCTTCCGGGAATGAGCGCACCCTGTTCCCAAAGCGCGCCCGGAGTCTTTTTTTGCCATGCCGGATCAATGGATCTACAATGGATTTCTCTGGATAACGTACCAGAAAGAGGCTTTTTTATAACCCTGAATGGAGGCAGTGCCCGGGACAGGGCACTGAAAGATTGCCCATGACACCGAAACAGCAGGCATACGAAGTAACAGCTTCCACTATCATCAAGAATCTCGCCAAACGCCGTATGGAAGGCTTTTACTGCCCTGACAGCAAAAGCGCCGTGGCAAAGGCCCTGGAACTCATGCCTAAGGGCTGCAGCATAGCCTGGGGCGGATCCGCGACCGTGCAGCAGACAGGTCTTATGGCGGCCATCCGCGGAGGAAGCTATCAGATTATCGACAGGGACGAGGCGAAGACGCCGGAGGAAAAGCGCGTCATGTTCAGCCGCATCGTCATGGCTGACTACTTCCTCATGAGCGCCAACGCCATAACCCTGGACGGCCAGCTCATGAACATCGACGGCAACGGCAACCGCGTGGGACCGCTGTGCTACGGCCCGGAGCACGTGCTCGTCGTGGCCGGCATGAACAAGGTCGTGACGGACATCCATGAGGGCGTGAAGCGTATCCGCGCCATGGCCTGCCCGGCCAACGCCATCCGTCTGGGCCGCAGGACTCCCTGCGCCGTGGCCGGTGTCTGCGGCGACTGCAAGGGACCTGATTCCATGTGCAGCCAGCTTGTCATCGTGCGCCGCTGCCAGTTTGAGGACCGCATCAAGGTGATTCTCGTGGGCGAGGAGCTCGGCTTCTAGTCTGTTCTCCATATGAAGGAGCGCCGCGGACGTGGCCGGGCAGACATTCTTTCCGGCCGCGCCGCGGCTTTTTCCGTCTCACGGGGAGTTTTTTCCGTTCCGTCCGGTAAAAACCGGCATTCCGGCCGCGGCGAAGGCGGCCGCCGCTTCCTTTCCCGTGAGAGGCGGCTCTGTCTGACTGTCTTCCGGCGCGGCTTTCCGCCATATGGTGATGGCTTCGTAGAACGCGGGACATGGCCGCACCCGGATTCCCTCAGGACGCAGAAGCGTGTCTCCGTCCGGCCCGGGGATGGAGGCGCAGACCGCGATGGTTCCGGGAAATTTTTCAAGAACTTCCCTGAAGCCGGCGAGACCTTCAGGCGTAACGAGACAGCGCGGGACGCGGATGACGGCCGGTCTCCGGCTTCTGGCGCAGGCCTCCTCAAAGGGCAGGAGCTGTTCAGCCAGGACGCCGGCTGAGTGCCGCTCTCCGCCTTCCTCTTCCCCGGTATCCTTCTCTGTGCGTCCCACGATAAAAAGAGGCAGCGCGCTGCCGGCGGCTTCGCGCAGGAGATTCCGCACGGAGGGTGTGTAGGTCTTTGAGAAAATGTACGCATGGGCATATCCTTCCTGATCCTCGATTCCGGCCACGGCCATGCGCCGCTTCTGCCTGTCCCTGATTTCACGGAGGCCGGATACCATGACGCAGAGCCTGACCCCTGCGCCTGGCCGGAGAGAGGAAAGCGCGGAAAGAGGCAGGCAGCCGAGACGGGCGGCTTCTCCTTTCAGACTGTCCAGAGGATGCCCGGAGATATAAAAACCGAGAATTTCCTTCTCGTCCCTGAGTCTGGCCGCAGGATCGGGGGCCGGGCCGGGCGTGTTCTCCCCGGGCCGCTCCTCTTCAGGCCTGTAGTCCGAGAGAAAACGCAGGAGTCCCGCCCCGCGGGCAGGGTGGAGACGGGCCCTGCTGATGGCCGAGCCGAGGCGGGAGAGCATGGATTCCCGGCTCTCTCCCGTGTCATCGAGGGCGCCGCAGCGGATGAGGGAGGAGACGGCGCGCTTTGTGACGGTTCTGAGGCTGACGCGGGAGAGAAAGTCCCCGAGCGAGCGGAACGGGCCGTCCTTCCTGGCGCGTACGATTTCCCCGGCCGCAGCCGTGCCCACCCCGCGCACGGCGTCGAGACCGAAGATGATGCGTCCTTTCAGGGCGCTGAAGACGCCAAGGGAGGTATTGACCGACGGGGGAAGCACTTCGGGGCCGCGTTCCCGGCAGCGGGCGAGGTAGCCGGCGAGGCGTTCCGGCTGACGCATGACCGCAGTGAGGAGGGCGGCCATGAATTCGGCCGGATAATGGGTCTTCAGATAGGCCGTGTAGTATGAGGTGAGGGCGTAGGCCACGGAATGGGCCTTGTTAAAGCCGTAGGAAGCGAAGGTCTCCATCTGCCCGAAGATGGTTTCCGCGGTTTTTCTGTCAAAGCCGCGCTCTGCCGCGCCCCTGAGAAAGCGTGCGCGCTCTCCGGCCATTTCCTCTGCCTTCTTCTTGGACATGGCGCGGCGCAGTGTGTCAGCCTCGGCAGCTGTGTAGCCGGCAGCGGTTTCGGCTATCTGCATGACCTGTTCCTGATAGAGGATGACGCCGTAGGTATCCCTGAGGCAGGCCTCAAGGGCAGGGTGAGGATAGCGCACGGGAGATTCCCCGTGGCGGCGCCGTATGAATTCCTGGGACATGCCGGACTCGAGGGGACCGGGACGGTAGAGGGCGAGCAGGGCCACGATGTCGCTGAAGCGCTCGGGTCTCAGAAGTGTCAGGTATTTCTTCATGCCCGCGCTTTCCATCTGGAAGACGCCGTCCGTGTCCGCTCTGGAATAGAGGCGGTAGACAGCCGGATCATCGAGGGGCAGCGTTCTGAGATCAGGGGCCGGCCGTCCCTCCCGGGCAACGGCGTCGATGGTGTCCTGGATGATGGTCATGTTGGCGAGCCCCAGGATGTCGAATTTGACAAGCCCGGCCGCTTCCACCATGGGGCCGTCGAACTGGGTGACGCGTTCCCCGTGCCTGCCGAGCATGACAGGCACGCGATCGGCGAGGGGGCCGCCGCTCATGACCACGCCGGCAGCGTGAATGCCGGCCTGGCGCACGAGCCCTTCGATTCTGAGGCTCACGGCAAGAACCCTGGCTGCGCTTTCGTCCTTCTCCGCCATGTCCCTGAGCTGCGGGGTCTCGCGGATGACATCGGCGATGCGGCGGTGATGGGTGAAGGACGGGAAGAACGAGGCTAACCGCGTGCGTTCCTGAAAGCCCATGCCGAGGGCGCGTCCCGCGTCCTGGACAGCGGCGCGCATTTTGAGCGTGCTGAAGGCCGCGATCTGGGCCACGCAGTCTTCCCCGTACCGTTCCCTGAGGTGCCGCAGGAGGCGTCCCCGCCTTCTCTCGCACACGTCCACATCGATATCAGGCAGGGAGGATCTGCCCGGGTTCAGGAAGCGTTCGAAAATGAGGCCGTATTCCAGCGGGTCGAAATCCGTGATGCGCATGGCCCAGGCCGTGAGGGAGCCGCCCGCGGAGCCGCGCCCCGGACCAACGGGGATGCCGTTGTCCCTGGCCCAGGTGACGAATTCGTGCACCACAAGAAAGTAGGTAGGAAAGCCCATGCGCGTGATGACGTCCATCTCGTGCCGCAGCCTTTTCCAGTACGGGGTCTCGTCAGCCGGCGGGCCTGAGGGCTTCTCGCTAAGGCGTTTTCGTAATCCTTCTTCCGCGATGCGCCGGAATTCCTGCTCCGGCGTCGTGCCCGGAGGTACGGGGTAGGCCGGGAAGAAATGCTTTCCCGAGGGAATTTCCGCGCGGCATTCCTCTGCAATGCGCACCGTATTGGCAATGGCTTCGGGGCAGTCGGTGAAGGCATCCGCCATTTCGGCCGGGCTCTTAAAGAAAAGATTCTTCATGCCGGAGCGCAGGTGTCCGGGCCCGCTGAGCTTCTTTCCCGTCCGGACGCACAGAAGCACTTCCCGTGCCTCTGCGTCGCCGGGTTCGAGGTAATGGCAGTCATTGGTGGCAGCGAGGGGAAGGTGTAAACTTTCCCCGAGCTCCATAAGCCGCTGATTGACGTACTCCTGCCGCGGAAGTCCTGTGCGCTGCATCTCGAGATAGAAGTGTCCCGGGAAAAGGGCAGCGAGGCGCAGGGCTTTTTCCCTCGCGCCGTCCATGTCCCCGCGCAGGATGGCCTCGGGCACGGCGCCCTGCAGGCAGGCGGAGAGGCAGGTGAGGCCGCCCCTGCAGCGGGAGAGGAGCCCCCAGTCCGCGCGGGGCTTTCCGCAGAAACCCGAAATCCAGGCTTCGGATACGAGATGGGAGAGATTTGACCAGCCTTCCTGGGTGCGCGCGAGGAGAATAAGGTGATGAGGCGTTCCTCCGTCCTGCAGACGGCGGTCCGGACAGGTATAGATCTCGCAGCCGAAGATGGGCCGTATGCCGTATTCGCGGCAGGCTTTCTGAAATTCGGCCGCGGCGCAGAGATTGCCGTGATCCGTGACGGCGCAGGCCTCCATGCCGAAGGAGACGGCGCGTTCACAGAGGGCCGGCAGGCGTATGGCGCTGTCGAGCATGCTGTATTCGGAATGGCAGTGCAGGTGGATAAATTCGGACACGGTCGTTTTCGGTCTGGATTTTGTTTCTTTGCAGAGAGCGCTTCCCGTCCGTATACTGAAGGCGCCGCGGCATCCATGCCGCGGGAAAAAACGGAGGCGGTATGCGCTACCTTTCGAGAATACTCTATGGCTTCGCCATTTTCATCATCTGCGTGACAGCGGCCCTCCTGCTCCAGATTGACAGTTCGGCTATGTCCATGGCTGACGCGCTTTTCCCGGGCAGCGGCCGGGTGGTCTGCCTTATCCTTCTGGCCGCCGAGGCGGCGGGTGCCTGCTGGCTGTATCTCTCCTTCAGGCTGAGGCCCGCGAAGCTCGTGATACGTCACAACCCCGAAGAGGATGAGCGTCTCGCCTTCGCAGAGGAACTCGAAAAGCGCCTCGCCAGAAATCAGATCGTGCGCAGGGCCGGGCTTGCGCCTTCAGATGAAGATTTCGCGGAAAAGGCCATGCTGCTCCTCGACAGGAAGGCGGATGACGAAATCAGGAGCGCAGGGAAGCGCATTTTCCTCGGCACCGCGCTCGCCCAGAACGGCAAACTGGATGCGCTCATTGTCTTCTTTTCCCTCGTGCGGCTCGTGTGGCGCGTGTCCTCCATCTACAATCAGCGTCCGGCTCCGAGGGAGATTATGAGCGTCTACGGTGCCGTGTCTTCCGCCACTTTCGTGGCCTTTTCCCTGGACGCCCTGGACATTCCGAGGACCATCACGGACTCGGTGAGTCAGATTGTGCCTTCGGCAGCGCCCGCCATGACAGCAGCTTCCGTGCCGTTCATGGGCTCGGCCCTGCATGTGTTCACGGCCGCGGCCATTGACGGCGCCTCCAACTGCCTTCTCGCCGTGCGAGCGGGAGTGGCGGCGCGCAGCGCGTTCCGGTACGGCGCCTCGGGTGGCGAAAGCCTGCATGTGAGTATGAAGGAGACGGGGGGCCTGCTCATGGACATTACCCAGGAAACCATGGGCGCCATCGTGAAGGCCGTGAAACGGCAGATGCTCTCCGTCTCTGCCGCCACGGGCAAAAAGATGGCCACCGCGGCCGGCACCATGGCCGAAGCAGCGGCTGAGGCCACGGAAAACGCGGCAGGCGGCGTTATCCGCGCGGCCGTGGGACTCGCCGATGGAATGCGTGGCGCACTCGGGCCAAGGCGGGACGGGGAAAAGGACATGGAAGAGAAGATGCCCTCTCCGGCCGCGGGAGAAGGAAAGAAAAAATCCTTCTTCGACAGGCTGAGAAGAAAATAAGCTGATCAGCACGGGCATACAGGCACAGGGCCCTTCCGGCACAGGGGAGCTCTGCCATCCGCTCTGCAGCATTCGTTTCTGCTGTGGCGGTTTGACCAGCTTTTGGATGAATTCCGGGGCGCGATCAGATGGGGAATCCTTCTCTCTGTCTGGACTGCGCAATGCTGAAGAAAAGGCTTTTTTCCCTGCTCCTTCAATAATTAAGTTATTTCAGAGCTGTCCACAGTCCTGCATTTTTCAGACATAGAATATCCGGTCAGGTTCCTCATGCTTAAGAAACTGCATATTGAAAATTTTACGGTTTTTCGTAAAGCCGATATTGAGTTTTCTCCTGGCCTCAATGTCATAACAGGTGAGAATGGTTCGGGTAAAAGTCATCTGCTGAAGCTGGGCTATGCCATATTGAAAACACTGGAATCGTTTGGGAACAAAGTTCCGGCCAGAGAAATGGCGGAGCGCAGGCTCGCCGGAAACCTTGTGGACATTTTCCGTCCCGAAAGTCTGGGCAGGCTCGCTTCCCGTGTTCAGGGGAGTCCGGATTCCACCGTTTCTGCCACATGGAACCGGAAAGGAAGTCTTGCGTTTTCTTTTTCCACAAGGAAAACGGAAAAAGTGAATATACTGCTGGCCCCGCAGTATGATCCTCTGGAGGCCTCAGCACTCTTCATTCCACCCCAGGAAATACTCTCCGTGTTCGAGGGGTTTCAGGGGGCTCTGGAGAAAAGAGAACTTGCCTTTGATGGAACGTATTCTGCTTTGGCAAAGGCTCTGAACCCCGCTCCTCTGAAAGGGAAGGGCTCCTCAGGTACAGCGGAGCTCGTTGATGAGCTGGAAAAAATTTTAAAGGCTTCTGTCGTTAAAAAAAATAGCAGATTTTATTTTTCATCCAAAAGTATCAGAAGACAGCTTGAGGCGCCGCTTGCCTCGGCAGGCCACCGTAAACTCGGTATGCTGGCTTACCTGATAATGAACGGGGAACTGCGTAATAAATCCTCGCTGTTCTGGGATGAGCCGGATGCCAGTCTGAACCCCAGACTGCTGAGGGAACTTGCAGGGATTCTGGCAGGACTCAGCAGGGTCATGCAGGTCACCGTTGCCACGCACAGTCTTTTTCTCCTGAGGGAACTGGAAATCCTGCAGGAAGAGAAAAAGCTTTCCGGAGCGCGGTATTTCGGCCTGCACTTTTCCGATTGTGGCGTTGAAATTTTATCGGGCCCCTCTTCCAATGATATTGGAGATATCGCCGCCCTGGATACGGGCCTGGAGCAGTCCTGCAGGTATATGGATTTACTTTATGGGGGAAAGTAGAGGCCTGAGATGTATGTGGATGACCCGCTTTCCGTCTTTCCTGATGGGCGGGAGGTAACCCAGTCTGCCAGGACGCTGGATCTCCCGCGGTTCCCGGACCTGCCGGAAAAAGCCCCCTTCCTTCCCGTGCGGGAAGAAAGGGGGAACGTTCAGGGAAACTGAACTGAGGAAAACTATTCGGGAAGGCCGAGGATCCTGCAGGCATTTCTGTACATGACTTTCTCGAGCACTTCCGGAGTGAAGGGCAGGCTCCTGTAGAGGGCAATCTGCTCCTGGAAGTCCATAAACGGCGCGGCGCTCGAGAAGATGACTTTGTCGCTGATGATGGTGTTGGCCGCTTCGATATACTTTTCGGAGAAGGGCTGCTGCTCGTATTCGGCGATATCGAGATAGACGTTGGCGTTGCGCTGCACGACCATGATGGTTTCGCTCACGTACGGGTAGCCGCCGTGGCTGATGATGATTTTCAGTTCCGGGAAGTCGCAGGCCACGCGGTCGATGTGGCAGACAGCGGAGTCTTCCATGACGGTGCCGCGCACGAGGGTGGCCGGGCCGGTGGTGATGACGATCGGAATACTGAGCTCGCAGCACTTGGCGTAGATGGGATAGAAACGGCGGTGATCCGCGGGGATGCGGGCGAGGTAGGGATCGATGGCCGCGCCTCTGAATCCGTCGCGCTCAACCCTGTTCTTCAGTTCGGTGATGGCGTCCATGCCCTTGATGGGGTCAACGCCGGCGAAGCCGATGAACCTGTCCGGATACTGCTTCATGAGTTCGAGGATGCCGGGATTGGAAGATTTGAGGCCGTAGGTGGTTTCGGCATCGCGTCCGATGACTACGCCTTTCACCACATTCTGGGCTTCCATCTCCTTCACGATCTGCTCAATGGGCTCGGGCTTCGCACGGTCTTTGTAGTTGAAGTACTCGAACATGGGGCTGAAAGGGCCTCCCTTGGCGAGCATGCCTCTGACGGCATCGGGAGTGCTGGGACGGAAACGAAAGTCGATAATTTTCATGGTATATTCCTTGCGTTGTGCGCCGTGCTGGAAAAAAGCCGGAAGCGGAAAGGGTATCTGCTCTTTCCGGGAGAGGAACTCCCCCGGGGGAAAACCGGGGCAGTTCTGCTGCCGGATGAAGAGTGAGAAAACGGTATGCCGTTCTGGAATGAGCAAGAAATATGCCATGAAAAGGGCAGAGTACGGGCCGGGGAAGGGGAAAAGAAGCCGCTGTAACCAGAAGAAAAGACGTCTTTTCCGGGGAAGAGGCGAGCTCATCCTGTTCCCGGCAGAACAGACGAACCGCCGGTCGGCGCTTTTTTTCACGCAGCCTTTTCTGGAGGATATGATATTATTTAATTTGTTATTTTAAATAGTTATGCTATAAAAGAGCGACGGACGGAGCCTGTTGTTTTTTTGCACGGAGGCATTTCCTCCATGAAAGCCGCGTTATTCCGGAACGTTAACGGAAAACACAGGGAAGCTGTGTGGCATTAAGGCACAGCATTGTGCTTTTCTGCACAAAAAACACTCCCAGACACGGAAACACGAACGTTTTGTTTTCCGGGTGGTACCTTGAGGGGAATGCGGCTGTGGGTTACATTCCGAAATAAATGCCGGGCAGCCGGCAAAGGCGAAGAGGCATGTTTCATCCCCAGTGGGAGGTCCTTCTGGAGCCTCCCTATCCGTCTATTCTTCTCACGGGCGTCTGGATTACCGTGCTCCTGGCCCTCGTTTCCTCAGTGTCCTCGTTTTTCCTTGGCGTCATCCTCGCCGTGGGGCGCGCCTCGGGATCCCGGGCTGCGCGCGTCTCCTGCACTTTTTTCTGCGATATTGTGCGCAGCCTGCCTGGCGTTTTCTGGCTCCTGCTCTTTTTCTTCTGCCTTCCCGTGCTTCTGCCCGAAGGAGCCGGGCTGGCCCTCAACGGCTGGGACGGATTCCCTTTCTTCGCGGCCTGTCTCGGCCTCTCGGTCAATAATTCCCCGTACCTTGCGGATATTCTGTATTCCGTGATGGGCGTGAGCGGGAAGAACGCCATGGATGCCGCGCGCCTCGCAGGGCTGAAGGGAGCCGTTTTCTGGTGCAGGGTCGTCCTGCCCCAGGCTGTGGCTGCCTCGCTGGCCGCCATTTCCATCCGCATGCTGCACAATTTCAAGAACACGTCCCTTGCCATGGTCATCAGCGTGCCGGAGCTCACCTGGGCCTCCCAGGAGGTCGAGTCCCTGAGTTTCGCCGGTCTCGAGGTGACCACGGCAGCCACCTGCATTTACCTCGCCATGGGCGGCGTCCTCTCGCTGCTCCTGCACTGGCTGCGCTCCTCTGTGCGACGGCGCTGCCGGCTGGAGGGCTGATCCCATGGCCGGCGTGATGTCTTCCTTCGGTGACGCCCTGCCGTACGCGGGATCCCTGCTCTTCGGACTCGACGGCAGCGGGACGGGAGGCCTGTGCCTCAATATTCTTATTACCCTGGCCGTGCTCCCTGCCTCCCTTGTTCTGGGGTCGCTCCTCGGCGCCGTGCGTCTCTTCCGTGTCAGGCCCCTGAACTGGCTGGCCTTTCTCTTCATCGAGGCGGTCAAGGGCATCCCCGTTCTGCTCATGATCTTCTGGCTGCATTACGCGCTGCCCGCTTTCCTCGGGCTCAGGCCGCCGCTTTTTCTCACGGCCGTCGCCGCCCTCACCATGTACGGCTCCGCCAACGTGGCTGAGGTTTTCCTGAGTGGCGCGGATATGGTGCGGAAGAGCGAACTCGAGGCGGCCAGGCTTTCCGGTTTTTCCGGGGCCGGCGTGTTCCGCCGCGTGCTCGCGCCGCAGGTTCTGCAGCGCATGGTGCCCGCTCTTCTCGGTGTCATGGTCTCCCTTTTCAAGGACACCTCCATCGTCTTTGTCATCGGCCTCATCGAGCTGACACAGACGGGCATGATCCTCGCGAACCGCTATCCGGACATGCTCGTGCCCATGTATGTTCTCATTGGCGCGGGGTACATGACTGTCTCCCTGCTGCTCGCGAAACTCGCGAGAGTCATCGCGCGCAGGCAGGCGGAGAAGTTTCCGGAGTCAATGTAAAGGCTTTTTCCCTTCACCTTCAGCAAAGGATTTTCCGATGTCTATTCTGAAGAAACACCCCTCATGGCTGCTGGCCCTTGTCCTGCCCATGCTCCTCATCCTCGCGCGCGGCACCATGGCCGAGGAATGGACGAACCTCGATGACGAAATCATGAAGCGCGGCACGGTCCGCATCGGCATCGGCTACAGCACGCCTCCCATGAACTATCTTGATGACAAAGGGCAGCCCGCGGGCTTCGATGTGGATCTCGCCAAAGCCCTCTGTGAAAAAATGGGACTCAAGTACACGATCACCAAAGTGAACAACAAGACGCGTATCACTTCTCTTGTCTCCGGTGAGACGGACATGGTGCTTTCCAACATGAACCACACCATGAGCCGTGCCCGGCAGATTGATTTTTCGGATACCTACCTGCTCGACGGCAAGCGCATTCTGGCGGCAAAGGGCAAATACCACGCCCTTAAGGATTTTGTGGGCAAGCGCGTGGCCGTGTGCCAGGGCAGCAACGCCCAGCAGGCCGTGACCGAGGCCCTGAAGCAGCTTGGCGATCCCTCGCCGCGCGTCATGTCCTTCCAGAACGATTCCGAGTGCTTCCTGGCCCTCAAAACCGGCAAGGTCGACGGCTGGACCAACGACACCGTCATTCTCGCGGGCGTGTCCGGAGGCGACAGGGGCTTTGAGGCTGTGGGCGAAATTTACAGCCCCACCTATTACGGCATCGGCGTGCCCCGCAACCAGTCCGCGTGGCGCTACCGCGTGAACGCGGCGCTGCGGAGCCTTATCATGGACGGCACCTACCAGAAGATTTATGATGTCTGGTTCGGCCCCCAGGGCCGTTATCCCCTGCCGCCCGCTTCCGGCAGGCTCCCTGTCTGGGCCGAGTAGGAAGAAATTATGAACGGCAGCGGCCCGCTTCTTGAAGTCTCCGGTGTCACTTCTCTGCGCGGAGGTCTTCCTGTCCTCAGGGATGTGAGCCTGACTCTGGAGGAGGGGCGCTGCCTCGCCCTCTGCGGTCCGAGCGGGTGCGGGAAGACGACCCTGCTCAGGGCCGTGGCCGGCCTTGATCCCATTGATGCCGGGGAAGTGCGCCTCGGCGGAGAGGTCCGCAGCCGGCCCGGATGGCGCACGGCGGGCAGAGGCGAGGTGGGCATGGTTTTCCAGGGTGAGCAGCTCTACAGCCATCTCACTCTTTTGCGGAACATCACTCTGGCTCCCGTGGCTGTACTGAAGGAAGACAGGGAAAAGGCCTGTGAAGAGGCCATGCGCCTTCTTGAAGAAGTAGGGCTCGGGGACAGGGCGGACCGCTATCCGGGGCAGCTCTCCGGCGGCCAGAGGCAGCGCGGCGCCATAGCCCGCATGCTGGCCATGCGCCCGAAGCTCATGCTCTTTGATGAGCCCTCGTCATCCCTTGATCCTTCCAACGTGAGCGAGGTTCTGGACATCATCCGCGGCCTGCGCGGCGGGGGACGCACCATCATCGTGGTCACCCATCAGGCGTCCTTCGCACGCGGCATGGCTGACAGCATCCTGATTATGGAGGCGGGCCGCATCGTGTCCCACGAGGATCCGGCCTTTGTAACCGTGCGTCCGGCGTCGGAAGCGGGACGGAATATTTTTGCCCGCGGCCTGCCCGTGATTTCCGCGCTTGACCGGGTGGAAGCCTCGGGACGCGTGATGCTTGGCCTGCCGCCGGATCTCGCGGGCGCCTCCTCCCTGCCGCGGGTCCGGGCTCTCGCCGCCGCCCTCGGCGCGGCCGTAGAGGAATACAGTATCCGGGGAGAAGAGCGGGATCTCGCGCTGCGCCTCGGGCTTGCCGATCTCGCGCTCGTCCGCGCTCCCGTCCGGGACGGGGAAAATCTCACAGCCATCGGCGGGCAGGACGGCCTCCCCGGCGGCGTTCTGCTCTGCGCCGCGGCTGACGATTACCTGTGGCTGAGGCGGCTTGCCGGCGCCATGCACTGAGAGCGGAGCGCCTAGTCGAGGGTGCGCCTGAAGGCGCGGACGGCCACGCCCATGAGGGCTGCCGTGAAGGCGGCGATGGGCCAGAGGTTCTGCCAGATGTCCTGCCAGCCGCAGCCCTTGAGGAGAATGCCGCGCACGAGGCGGTTGAAATAGGTCAGGGGCAGGACGGAGCCGATGTACTGCGCCCATTCGGGCATGCCGTAGAAGGGAAACATGAAGCCCGAGAGCATGATATTGGGCAGGAAGTAGAAGAAGGTCATCTGCATGGCCTGGAGCTGGTTTCTGGCGATGGCGGAAATAGTGACGCCCACGGTGAGGTTGGCGGCGATGAAAAGCACGGACGCCGCATAGAGGGCGGCCGGGTCCCCGGTAAAGGGAACTTTGAAAAGGAAGACGGCCAGGGCCAGCACAATGCCCACCTGGATGTGTCCCGTGACGATATAGGGCGTGATCTTGCCGAGCATGATTTCGACGGGCGTGACCGGCGAGGCGAGCAGGTTTTCCATGTTGCCGCGCTCGCGCTCACGCGTCAGGGCCATGCTCGTGAGCATGCAGGTCATGAGCGCCAGAATGACGCCGATGAGCCCGGGCACGATGTTGAGGCGGGTGAGGCCTTCGGGGTTGTACATTCTGTGGGCCGTGATGGAGAAAGACTGGGACGCGGGGGCCAGAAAGGAGAGGGGCCCTTTCATGTCCCGCTTCAGCACGGACTCGACGATGCCCTGCACGGCGCCGATGGCACCCGTAGTGGCCGTGGGATCCGTAGCATCGGCCTCAATGAGCATGGCCGGCTTTTCGCCGCGCAGAAGACGGCGGGTGAAATCAGTGGGGATGCTGATGACAAAGGAGACGTCCCCGCTTTTGAGAGCGTTCTCCGCGTCCGCCTCGCTCATGACCCCCGTTATTCTGAAGTAGTCGGACGTGCGCAGGGCGGATTCCACGCTGCGTGTGAATATGGTCTCCTCGCCCGGCACAAAGGCCGTGGGCAGGTGCTTGGGATCGTTGTTGATGGCGTAGCCGAAGAGGAGGAGCTGGATCACGGGGATGCCGATGATCATGCCGAGCGTGAAGCGGTCGCGGCGCAGCTGAAGGGCTTCCTTGTAGGCTATGGCGAGGCAGCGTCTGAGGGAGAATATGCGGTGCGTCATTTTTTTGAGCTCCCGAAATTGTCCTGCGAGTGCGCCATCATGTAGATGAAGACGTCTTCGAGGCCTGTGGAAATGGGCTCCATGCGGCAGTCAGCGCCGAGACAGGAGGAGACCGCTCTCTCAAGGGCGGCCGCGTCGCGGGCGCTCGCGTGCAGAACCGTGCCGAACATGACAGTCTGCTCCACGCCGGGCGTTTGTCTGAGCTTTGTCTGAAGCGCTGACAGATCCGGACCGTAAACGGCCAGTGTGGTCAGCCCCTGGCCCGCGATGATCGCCTCAGCCGTGCCCGTGGCCATGAGGCGGCCGTAGGCGATGTAGGCGAGCTTGTGGCAGCGTTCCGCCTCGTCCATGTAGTGCGTACTCACGAGGACGGAGATGCCGCGGGCGGCCAGTTCGTGCAGTTCGTCCCAGAAGTCGCGGCGGGCCGTGGGATCGACGCCGGCCGTGGGTTCATCGAGAAGCAGGAGATCGGGCTTGTGGAGCATGCAGGCCCCGAGGGCCATGCGCTGCTTCCAGCCGCCGGAGAGCGAGCCTGCCAGCTGCTCCGCGCGTCCAGTCAGGCCGAGCTCCTCAAGCGTCTTTTCCACGGCGCCTTTCCTGTCCGGCACCTCGAAGAGTCTCGCCACGAAATCCAGGTTTTCCCGGATGGAGAGATCTTCCCAGAACGAGAAGCGCTGGGTCATGTAGCCAACGTGCCGGCGTATCTCCACGCTGTCCTTCATAATATCCCAGCCGAGGCACGTCCCTGTGCCCGCGTCCGGCGTGAGCAGGCCGCACATCATGCGTATGCAGGTGGTCTTGCCGCTGCCGTTGGGGCCGAGGAAGCCGTAGATTTCGCCGCGCTTCACGGTCATGGATACGTTGTCCACGACCGTTTTCTTCCCGAACCGTTTGGTCAGGCCGTGCACGTCGATGGCGGGCGCCGCGGATTCCGTCCGTTCTTCAGGCTGTGTGTTCATGGCAGGACCACGCTGACGGGCTGTCCCGGATGCAGGCCTGCTGCGGTGCGCCCGTCTGTCTCGGCCTCGGCCATGAAGCAGAGCTTGCTCCGTGTCTCGTTAGAGTAGATGACGGGGGGCGTGTACTCGGCGTTCTGGGCGATATAGGTGACTTTTGCGCTGACGGGAGACGCGCCGTCCATGGAGACGGTGACGGTCTCCCCGAGATGCAGGGCGGCAGCGCGCTTTTCCGGTATGAAGAAGCGGATCTTGACGTTGCCGGGCGGCAGAAGCTGGATGACGGGGCTTCCTGCGGGCACCCATTCGCCGACCCTGTAGAGCGTGTCGTAGACGAGGCCCGCCTGCTGCGGACGGATTTCCTTCTGATCGAGTTCCCAGCGGGCCTGGGCGAGGTCGGCCTCACCGGCTTCCACGGCGGCCTTCTGGGCAGCGATGCGCTGTTCACGCTCAGGAAGGTTGTAGACATCGACCTGCTTCTGCATCTCCACCACGGTGGCGTCAGCAGAGCGGGACACGGCGCGCTGGTTGTCGAGCTCCTTCCTTGAGACGGCATTCTGTCGGTAGAGGGCTTCCACGCGGGCGAGCTCGGCCGCGGCATTCGCCTGATCGGCCCTGGCCTTCGCAAGCTGGGCCTTTGCCATGGACACTTCCGCCGGGCGCCTGCCCGTGAGCATGTCGTTGTAAAGGGCGCGGGTCTGGGCGAGACTGCGTTCGGATTTGGCCACGGCCTGGCGCTCGTATTCGCTTTCGAGCGAGGCGAGAAGCACGCCGGCCTCCACGCTGCTGCCTTTTCTGGTCAGAAGCTTTTCGAGCCTGCCGGCGCGCGCGGAGGAAAGATAGACGTATTCCCCCTCCACGTAACCCTGACATTCGTTCCCGTCGTTTCCGGAGCATCCCTGAAGGAGGACGGAAAGAGCGAGCAGGCAGAGGAGAGAAACAGAAAATTTCATGGGTACTACCTCGTCTGACCGGGAAGAATCCCGTGCAGGAGAAGGGTGAGAATATGCCTGCGCAGGTCGGCGCGGGTGAAGTCCTGATTCCAGGGAAGCTTACGGATGAGGCCCGAAGCGGCAAGGGGCAGCATGATGGCGCCCACCACGGAAGGGATAAAGAGTCCGGGGCAGATACCGTCGCTCACGAGCTTTTTCCTCTGGGCATTCCGGACAGCCTCGAGGATTTTCGGCTGCGTGTTTTCTGCCCTGAGTTTTTCCAGAAGCCGGTCCCTGAGAACGCCGCCGTCAGTCAGAATTTCCCGCACCCAGAGCTGGGGAAGGACGGGGATGTTGTCCACCTTGGCGAGCACGCGATCCAGAATGGAAACGAGAAAAGCCTGAGGATCATCGAGGCAGTGCCCGTCAAGACTCTGCCAGAGTTCGCGGATGCCGGGCAGGATGCGCTCCTCCATGAGGGCGTCGAGGAGCCCGGAGCGTCCGCCGAAGTAGTAGTGCACCATGGCGGGCGTCACGTGCGCGGCCCGGCCGATTTCCGGAAGGGACGTCGCCGCAGCGCCCTGTGACGCGAAAAGGGTGAGCGCCGCGTCGAGAATGGCAGCCCTCTTGTCGCCTGCGCCCTCGGAGGGGCGTCCCGGCGTTTTGCGGGAAGAAATGTGTGTGTTCATGAAAAATTAATTAATCAGTTAATTAATTAAAAGCAAGAAAATTATGAGGGCCGGGTAACCGGACAGGCATGCTTCCGTAACACTACGGCAAAAGAGCGTGGCTACAAGGCAGAGCGGGCGCAGAAAGCGCCTAAAAAAATGAAAAGAGGAAGAACAATGAAAATTTCGCGTTTTCTGATCTGCGCGCTGGCCATGGCCGTGCTCTGCCTGGGAGGGAAGGCCCGCGCCGCGGAGGCTCCCGCCGCCATTTCCTTCGGCATCATTTCCACCGAGTCGTCGATCACGCTGAAGCAGCTCTGGGAGCCCTTCATCGAAGCCATGTCCAAAAGGACGGGAGTGCCGGTGAAGGCGTATTTTGCTTCCGACTACGCCGGCATCATCGAGGCCATGCGCTTCGGCAAGGTTGACGTGGCCTGGACCGGCAACAAAGGCGCCATGGGTATGGTTGACCGCGCGGGCGGCGAAATCTTTGCCCAGGCCATTTCCGCCGGAGGGGAGAGCGGCTACTATTCCCTGCTCATCGTCAACAAAGACAGCAGTCTGAAGACGCTCGATGACGTGCTGGGCCACGCGAAGGATCTCACGTTCAGCAACGGCGATCCCAATTCCACTTCCGGCAATCTCGTGCCCGGCTACTACATTTTCGCGAAGCGCGACCTCGATCCGAAGAAAATCTTCAAACGCACCCTGAACGGCAGCCACGAGGCCAACGCCATGGCTGTGGCCAACGGCAAGGCCGACGTGGCCACCTTCAACAGTTCCAGCATGAAGAGGCTGACTGAGACGCATCCTGAAGCCGCGGCGAAGCTGCGCGTTGTCTGGACGTCTCCCGTGATACCGGACAACCCCATGGTGTGGAGGAAGGCGCTGCCGGACGATCTCAAGGCGAAGATAAAGGCCTTCGTGCTCGACTACGGCACCAAAGGGCCTGACGCCGCTGCCGAACGCGCGCAGCTTGAGAAAATAAACAGGGAAGGGTTCAGGGCGTCGGACGACAGCCAGCTCATTCCGCTCAGGAAAATCGAGTGCTACCGCCAGATAGTGAAGGTTCAGGACAGCCAGACCATGTCTGACGATGAGAAGAAGGCGAAAATCGCCGAACTCAGCGCGCAGATGAAGAAATACGGCGACTAGTCGGGAAGGCTTCGGCCTTTTGCTCTGTCTTTTTGAGGGGGCGCGGGGAGAAACTGTCCGTCAGGACCGTTGCACCCGGCGCTCCCTTTCCTGTCTACCCGAGCGTGCAGCCGTCAGGGCCGCATGTGATGCCCTTTCCTTCAGGTGGCAGCAGGTTGTTCTTCTGCAGGATGTTTCTGAACACGCCGGTCATGTAGTCCTGCGAGAGGGCGCCTTTGTACGTGAGCTTTCCGTCGATGATGAAGTGCGGCACGAGGCGTATGCCGAGTTTCTTCGCCTCTTCTTCGTCCCTGCGGACCTCGGCGGCGTACTGATCCGTGTCCAGAAAATCAGCGGAAAGCCCTTCCTTCCGGGCGATCTCTTCAAGGACTTCACGGCTTCCCACATCGAGGCCGTCGCGGAAATGAGCCTCGAAGAGGCGGTCCAGCATGTCCGGCACGCCGTGTGCCGCGGCGTACTTGACGAGCCTGTGGGCGTTGAAGGTGTTTGCGGCGATGGCCCTGTCGTAGTGGAAGACAAGCCCGTCCCCGGCGGCCTCGCGTTCTATCTTTCTGAGTCCTGGGGCGATGTCCTCCTCAGAGACTTCCATTTTCTTCGCGTAGAAGCTGAGGCAGGGCTCGGAGACCGTGATCTGCGGCGAAAGCTCGTAGCTTTTCTGCTCAATGGTGAAGAGATCTTCGGCGTGCAGGGCTTTCAGGGCCCGGCGCACGCGTGTGCCGGCGATGTAACAGAAAGGACAGGCGATATCGGACCATACAACAATATTCATGAAAAGCGTCTCCGGAAATGGCGGGATGAGAATGGGGGAGGGAAGGTCCGGCTGGGGTTTTATCAGGGGCCATTCCTCTCAGGATACGACGCCGGACCGGATACGTGAAGAGGCCGGGGCCCGTTTCCCCTGCGTCCGTAACCGGCAGTCAGCCCAGGCAGAATCCGGTTCGTATCTCCGTTATCACTGTGCCCCGTATATATAAGGAAGGGAAAATCCGGGAAAATATCCGTGTTTTCAGGGTTATGGATTTAAATATATGCCGTATCCGTATTATAAAAATTGTAAAAAATATGTAACGAAGGCGTAATACCAGTTATATTTGCCGCTATTTTTCTGATTTTGTTCTTCATTAAACCGCAACTTTCCCATAATTGAAGAGACATAAAGGCGTCACAAAGCCACAACATTTGCCGGTGAATATGCACCCGTTACTGAAAGGGCACGCGCAGGGCGCGGCCCAAGGAGTTGCAGCAGGTGATTGAAATCGACCATATCAGCAAGACTTTTTCCGGCACCAGGGGACTCGACGACGTCAGCTTACGCATAGAACCCGGTGAGATGGTGGCCCTCATCGGCTCTTCCGGTTCCGGAAAATCCACCCTTATCCGCCACATCTGCGGTCTGAGCGCCGCGGACAGGGACTGTGGCAGCATACGCGTCAACGGCCATATTGTGCAGGAAAAAGGCATCATCAGCAGCCGCATCCGCAGCATCCGTTCGCAGATCGGCGTCATTTTCCAGCAGTTCAACCTCGTCGACAGAATGAGCGTTTTTGGCAACGTCTGCCTTGGCGCCCTGCACCGTACGCCCCTCTGGCGTTCGCTTACGGGACTGTACAGCCGTGATGTGTGTGAGCTGGCGCGCCGCTCCCTCGCCCGCGTGGGCATTCTCGACAAGGCGGCCGAGCGCACTTCCAATCTTTCCGGCGGCCAGCAGCAGCGCGCTGCCATTGCCCGTGCCCTCGTGCAGAAGGCCAGTGTGCTCCTGGCTGACGAACCCATCGCTTCCCTCGACCCCGCCACGTCCCACACGGTCATGCAGATCCTGCGCGACCTCAACGAAAAGGACGGGCTCACCGTGCTCGTCTCCCTGCATCAGGTGGACTATGCCCTGAATTTCTGCAGGCGGACGATCGCCCTCCGGAGCGGGCGCGTGGTCTACGACGGACCGAGCGCCGCGCTCACCTCCGACTTCCTGAAGAAGCTCTATGGCGGCAGCGATCTCATCGTGCCCGGTGACAGCATGACCGCCGATGATGACGCTCTCGCGGGCGATCACTGCGCTGCCTGATTTTTCACATCCCCATCCACAACAAGGAGTTTTTCATGTCGCTCAAGCGTTTCGCCGCCGCTCTTCTGGCCGCGGCTGCCATCCTCTGCGGCCAGGGCGCAGCCCAGGCCCAGCCCGTGTCCTTCGGCATCATTTCCACGGAATCCTCGGTCAACCTGAAGAAGGCCTGGGATCCCTTCATCAACGCCATGAAGGAGAAGACCGGCCTTGACGTCAGGGCCTACTTCGCTTCCGACTACGCCGGCATCATCGAGGCCATGCGCTTCGGCAAGGTCGATTTCGCGTGGATCGGCAACAAGGGCGCCATTGAGATGGTTGACCGCTCCGGCGGCGAGGTTTTCGCCCAGGTTGTGGGCAAGGACGGAACCAATGGCTACTACTCCTACCTCATCGTCAACAAGAAGAGCAGATACCAGACTCTCGACGATGTGCTGAAGGATGCCAAGAACCTCGTCTTCAGTAACGGCGACCCCAACTCCACTTCCGGCTATCTCGTGCCCGGCTACTACATCTTCGGCCAGAGAGGCCTCGACCCGAAGAAGATTTTCAAGCGCACACTGAACGCCAGCCATGAGGCCAACGGCCTGGCCGTAGCCAACGGCAAGGCGGACGTGGCCACCTTCAACAGCGAGGCCATGGGCAGGCTGACCATCACCCAGCCCGACAAGGCCAAAGAGCTGCGCGTGGTCTGGAAGTCCCCGCTGATCCCCGGCGACCCGCTCGTGTGGCGCAAGAACCTCGATCAGGCGACCAAGGACAAGATTAAGAGCTTTGTCCTCGGCTACGGCAAAGGCGCCAACGCCGAAGCCGAAATGAAGGTCCTGAACGGCCTGCAGTGGAGCGGTTTCATAGCTTCCACCGACAGACAGCTCGATTCCGTGCGTGTGCTCGAGTACTTCCGCCAGAAGAACAAGATCCAGGAATCCAATATGTCCGAGGATGAGAAGAAGGCCAAAATCGCTGAGATTGATGCGGCCATGAAGAAACTCGGAAAGTAGCGTTCCGCGCAGGCCCTTCCCGCAGGGGAGGGGCCGCCTTTTTCACGGAGTTTTCACGCAATGGAAGAAATACAGAATCCCGGAAGCATACTGAACCGAATCTCTCCCTCGGGCGTGGCCTGGGTGGCGGGTGTTCTCGCCATCCTCGTCTGGTCCTGGCACGGGGCTGAAATCCATCCGCTGCAGCTTTTGCAGGACGGCGGCAACATCAGGACCATGGCTGCCGATTTCATTCCCCCGGACTTTTCCGAATGGCGTGACTACGTCAGCGAGATGCTCATCACCATACAGGTGGCTGTGTGGGGAACGCTGCTTGCCATCATCTGCGCCGTTCCCCTGGGTATCCTTTCGGCGTCCAACATCGTGCCGGCCTGGATCTACCAGCCCACGCGCCGCCTCATGGACTGCTCCCGCGCCATCAACGAGATGATCTGGGCCATGCTTTTCGTCTGCGCCGTGGGCCTTGGCCCCTTTTCCGGCATGCTCGCCCTCTGGGCGCATTCCACCGGCGTTCTGGCCAAGCTTTTCTCCGAAGCCGTGGAATCCATCAAGAAACAGCCTGTCGAGGGCGTGCGTTCCACCGGATGCTCCTTCATCGAGGAAGTCGTTTTCGGCGTCATTCCCCAGGTCTTCCCCCTCTGGATTTCCTACTCGCTCTACCGCTTCGAATCCAATGTCCGTTCGGCCACCGTCATCGGCATGGTCGGCGCCGGCGGCATCGGCCTCGTTCTCTGGGAGCTCATCCGCAGCTTTGACTTCCCGCGCACCTGCGCCGTGCTCATCTGCATTGTCGTGGTCGTGACCATCTTCGACATGCTCTCCCAGCGTCTGCGCAAAATGGTGGTGTAGGCATGTACGAACGCTTTACCCATCAGCGCTGCGCCTTTTACTGGGTTCCCGCTTCCGGCTCGGAGGAGCACAGGCTCCTCACGCCCCTCCTGGGGCGTGACATCCTGACAGGGGAGGCTGTGCCGCAGATTGTGCCGGAAGGGCTTACTCCCGCTTCCTGGGCGGACATGACGGAAACAGCTGCCCATTACGGGGTGCACGCCACGCTGAAGGCCCCCTTCGAGACAAAGCCCGGCGTCACGGATGATGAGCTCAGAGAGGCCGGCCGGCGCATAGCGGGGCGCTTCAGCCCCATCCGCACAACGCCTCTTGAACTCCGCTACATCCCGGCCGGCGGAGGTTTTCTGGCCCTCACGCCGGAGAAAACGGACGCCCCCCTTCAGGCCCTGGAGCGCGCCTGCGTGAGTGAGCCCGACAGCCTCAGGGCTCCCATCGGCGAGGCCAACATCGCACGCCGCGGTCCCCTTCCGGAAGCGCAGGCCCGGTATCTGCGCACCTGGGGCTATCACCTCGTCTTCGAATTTTTCCGTTTCCACATCACGCTCTCGGGCTCCATCGGGGACCCTGACCTGCTTGCCCATGTCACGAAATGGCTCGCCGGGTATCTCGCCCCCCTCACGGGCCGTCCCCTCGTCATCGATGCCGTGACCCTCTGCCGTCAGGCGTCGAGGCAGGATCCCTTCGTGGCTGTGGAACGCTTTCCCTTTGGCAACGACTAAACAATCAGGACGACAATGACATCCCGCAAAACAGTCATGCGGCTTCTGGCTCTCGCGCCGGCGCCGCTCCTTGCGTCAGCCCTGCAGAAGGATCTTCCGGCCGTAAGGGCCAGGGGCTGCAAACTCATCAGGAAACCCGAAACGGGCCTCATCATGGCCCGCGGCCGCATCAGCGGTACGGGTTCGCCCTTTAATGTGGGCGAGGTTCTCGTCACGCGCTGCGCCGTTTCCCTCACTGGCGGGCAGACCGGTTACGCCTGGATACTCGGCGCGGATTCTGACCACGCCCGTGACGCGGCTCTTCTCGACGCGCTCTGGCAGGACCCCGAGTGCGGTCCCTACCTCGAGAGGGAGCTTCTGCCGGCCATGCAGAAAGCTGTGGAGGAAAAGCGCGCCGCCCGCGTGAAACGTGCCGCAGGCACGCGTGTGAACTTCTTTACGATGGTGAGAGGTGAAGACTGATGCAGCCAGAATTTCAGGAACCCGTGCGTGACGCGCAGGCCGTGTTCCGCGCCATACTGCGCGCCTTCGCCTATCCGGCCGGCCCCGTTCCCTGTCCCGTGCTGCCAGCGTCCCCGCATGCCGCACTGAGCCCGGCTCTCGCCGCTGCGTGCCTGACGCTCATGGATCAGGATACGCCTCTCTGGCTTTCCCCGTCCCTCAGGCAGAACGATGTGACGGCCTGGCTCAGATTCCACCGCAGCGTGCGCGTCACGGACAAACCGGAGGAGGCGGTCTTCGCTCTGTCGGCTTCGCCTGACGAGCTTCCTTCGCTTGACTCCTTCTGCCAGGGCGATCCCCGCTACCCTGACCGCTCGGCCACCATCCTGCTCGGAGGCATGAACTTCGGCGGGGATGCCCGCAGGTTCACGGCGTCCGGTCCCGGCATCGAGGGCTCCAAAACGTTCCGCTGCAGCCTCACGGACGGGCTGATCGGGCAGATTGACGAAAACTGGCACGGCTTCCAGCTCGGCGTGGATCTTCTTCTGAGCGGCGGAGCGTGTTTCGCAGGGCTGCCGCGCACCACACGCCTTGTGCCGGCCGGGGAGGATAACTGATGTACGTTGCAGTCAAAGGCGGAGAAAAGGCCATAGCCGAGGCCCACAGGCTGCTCGCCGAAGAGCGCCGCGGCGATGTCTCCGTACCCGAACTTTCTCTCAGCCAGATAAAGAACCAGATGCGCCTTGCCGTGTCCAGGGTCATGTCCGAAGGCTCTCTTTATTCCGAGGATCTGGCCGCCATCGCCATCAAGCAGGCCCAGGGTGACCTGCAGGAAGCCGTCTTTCTCCTGCGCGCCTACCGCACCACGCTTCCCCGCTTCGGCGTGAGCGATCCCATGGATACGTCTGAAATGATTCTTGACCGCCGCATCTCCGCTACCTGGAAGGACCTTCCCGGCGGACAGGTGCTCGGCGCCACCTACGACTACACGCACCGCCTCCTCGATCTCTCCCTGGCCGGAGAGAATGGGGGCAGGGCCCAGGAAGAGCTTCTTCCTGACGAAGCCGCGGAAGACACTCCCTTCAGCGGGGACGCTGAGCCCGATGAACGTGACGGCATGCTGGCCGGCCATATGCCGAGAGCCATGGCCGTGCTTGCCGGCGAAGGCCTCCTCGAGCCCGTGGCGAATGCATGCACAGGGGACTCGGACATCACCCGTCATCCTCTTGAGCTTCCCTGCGACAGGCCGGAGGACAGATCCGTGCGGCTTCAGGTGCTCTCCCGCGCTGACGAGGGCTTCCTTCTGAGCATGGCCTATTCCGTGCAGCGCGGCGCCAACCATCCCTTTGTGGGCGAACTGCGGCGCGGCACTGTCGAGCTTTCCTTTACGCCGGAGGAACTCGGCTTCAGCGTGACCATTGGCGAAATCGAGATCACGGAGTGCGAGATCGTCGGGCAGTACGTGGGAACGGCCATGGAGCCGTGTTTCGCCCGCGGCTACGGCCTCGTGTTCGGCAACAACGAGCGCAAGGTTCTGTCCATGTCCATCGTGGACCGGGCCCTGCGCGCCAGAGAACTGGAAGAGCGCATCGTGGTTCCGGCCCAGATTCCGGAATTCGTGCTCCTGCATTCGGACAGTGTCGAGGCTTCCGGCTTCGTCCAGCACATCAAGCTCCCGCATTACGTTGATTTCCAGGCCCAGCTTTCCCTGATCCGCGGCCTGCGCGCAAAGTCCGGGAAGAAAGAGGAAAATCAGGAATGACAGATACCGAGAACAGCTCCCAGGCCGGTCAGCCGCTCGAGGGCTATAATTTCGCCTATCTCGATGAAGGCACAAAACGCATGATCCGCCGCGCCCTTCTGAAGGCCGTGGCCATACCCGGCTATCAGGTGCCCTTTGCCAGCCGCGAGATGCCCATGCCCTTTGGCTGGGGTACGGGCGGCATTCAGGTCACGGCAAGCATCATAGGCAGGGACGACGTGCTCAAGGTTATCGACCAGGGCGCCGACGACACCACGAACGCCGTCTCCATCAGAGGCTTCTTCCGCAGGACCACGGGCGTCAGAACCACCACAGAGACGGGCAGCGCCACCATTATCCAGACCCGCCACCGCATTCCGGAACTGCCCCTCACGGACAGACAGATCCTGGTCTATCAGGTGCCGCTTCCCGAACCCCTGCGCTGCCTCGAGCACAGCGAGGAGGAGACGCGCACGCTCCACGCCCTCGAGGAATACGGCATTGTCTACGTGAAGCTTTATGAGGACATAGCCCGCCATGGCACCATCGCTACGGGCTTTGACTACCCCGAACGCATCAATGGCCGCTACATCATGAGCCCCTCGCCCATACCCAAGTTCGACAATCCCAAGATGAACCACTGCCCCGCGCTGCAGCTCTTCGGCGCCGGCCGCGAAAAGCGCATCTACGCCGTGCCGCCCTATACGGACGTGAAGAGCCTCGACTTCGAGGACTATCCCTTCGAAGTGCAGCACTGGGATCATCCCTGCGAACTCTGCGGGGCCACGGACACATATCTCGACGAAGTGATTCTCGACAACAGCGGAAGGCGCATGTTCGTCTGTTCCGACACGGACAGCTGCGCCAGACGCCGCAGGGAGAGGGAGGAGCGCAGGAATGGCTGACGCGTTTGAGCAGAGCCCGGTGCTCTGCGCCACGGATTTGACAAAGCTTTACGGCACCCACGTGGGCTGCACGGGTGTCAGCCTGGAAATCTATCCGGGCGAGGTGCTCGGCATCGTCGGCGAGTCCGGCTCCGGCAAGAGCACGCTTCTGAACATGCTTTCCGGACGTCTCAGGCCCACGGCCGGTTCGGTTATCTACTGCGACGCCCACGGTACGAAGCGCAGCCTGCACGATTTGAACGAGGGATACCGCCGCCGTCTTCTCCGCACGGAACTCGGTTTCGTCCATCAGCATCCGCGGGACGGTCTGCGCATGCAGGTGAGCGCCGGAGCCAACATCAGCGAGCGCCTCATGGCCGCCGGCGTGCGCCGCTACGCGGATCTCAGGCAGTCCGCCGTGACCTGGCTCAGACGCGTGGAAATCGACCCTGCGCGCGTGGACGACCGTCCCGAGCAGTATTCCGGCGGCATGCAGCAGCGCCTGCAGATCGCCCGCAACCTGGTGACCTCGCCGCGCCTCGTCTACATGGACGAGCCCACGGGCGGCCTGGACGTTTCCGTGCAGGCCCGTCTGCTCGACCTGTTGCGCAGCCTCGTCAGGACCATGGGACTCGCCGTCATCCTGGTCACGCACGATCTTGCCGTGGCGCGCCTGCTCTCCCACAGGCTCATCGTCATGCATCAGGGCCACATGGTGGAAACCGGTCTCACTGACCAGGTTCTCGATGACCCGCAGCACCCGTACACACAGCTCCTCGTTTCCTCGATTCTGCAGGTATAGCCGTCATGAATACACCCGTTATCGAAGTCCGCAATTTCTGCAAGCGTTTCACGCTGCACCAGCAGGGCGGAGTCGTCATCAACGCTCTCGACAACGTGAGCTTCAGCGTGTCCGCGGGCGAGTGCCTGGCCCTTTCCGGCCCCTCCGGCGCGGGCAAGTCCACCATGCTCAAGGCCCTTTACGGCAACTACCTGCCGTCCAGTGGTGAGATCCTTGTGCGCACTGACTCCGGGACCATCGACATTGGAAAGGCGTCCCCGCGCACCGTCATGAAGCTCCGCCTCGGCGTCATCAGCTTCGTCACCCAGTTTCTGCGCGTCATCCCCCGCGTTACGGCGCTGAATCTGGTAGCCGAGCCTCTGGCCGAGGCCGGCGTCGACCCCGAAGAGGCCCGCAGCCGGGCCCGCGACATGCTCTACAGGCTGAATCTCCCTGAGCGCCTCTGGAACCTCGCTCCCGCTACCTTTTCGGGCGGCGAGCAGCAGCGCGTCAATATCGCGAGAGGCATGATCCGGCCGACTCCCGTCCTTCTTCTCGATGAGCCCACGGCTTCGCTCGACGGCGAAAACCGCAGGGTCGTCATCGACCTCATTAAGGAAGCCAAAGCCGCAGGCACGGCCATCATCGGCATCTTCCACGATGACGCGGCCCGTGAAGCCGTAGCCACCCGCTGCCTGAACATGGCCCGCGCCTAGAGGAATGATTTTAAAGAGATAATCATGAAGAAAACCGTTTTTAAAAATGCCCTTCTTGTGACGCCGGAGAGCGTCATTGAGGGGGATCTCGCCTGTGAGAACGGCGTTATTGCCGCCGTGGGCGGCTCCTGCGGGGCGGAATGCGCGGCCGGGGTTGACTGTGAGGGAGCGTGGCTCATTCCGGGACTCGTGGAACTGCACACGGACAACCTTGAGAAGTACATGATCCCGCGCCCGAAGGTCGTCTGGCCGGAAGCGCTGCCCGCCTTCTTCGCCCATGACGCCCAGATAGCCGCGTCCGGCATCACCACGGTCTTCGACGCCATGGCCGTGGGCGAATACTTCAACAAGGGCCGCATCGCCATGCTCGCCCGATCCGTGGACGCCCTGGAGCGGGCCCGCAGAAGCGGGTACCTCAGGGCGGATCACTTCCTTCACCTGCGCTGCGAGCTGGCAGACCCGCGGCTCGCCTCTCTTTTCCCTGAAGTGAGCGGCTGCCCGGCCCTGCGTCTCCTCTCTCTTATGGATAATACGCCCGGGGACAGGCAGTGGCGGGACCTCGGGAGCTGGCGCACGCACTACAGCGACATCAAGAACTGAAAGGACGACGCCGAGTTTGAGCGGGACATCAGGGCCCTGAAGGTCCAGCGCGATGCCTGTTTCGATGAAAATCTGGCCATGGTGCTGGGATTCGCGAAGGAGCACGGCATTCCGCTTGCGAGCCACGATGACACCACGGCGGAACAGGTTGACGCGGCTGTCCGTGACGGCGTGGTCATATGCGAGTTCCCGACAACCATGGAGGCGGCCGGACGCGCCGCGGAACACGGACTCATGGTCACCCTGGGCGCGCCCAATATCGTGCGCGGCCAGTCTTCCACGAAGAACGTCTCTGCCATGGACGTGGCCGGGGCCGGCTTTCTCAGCTGTCTTTCCTCTGATTACGTCCCCGCGAGCCTCCTTGAGGCTGTCTTTATCCTGAAGGACAGGGGCGTCATGACGCTGCCTGAGGCCGTGCGCCTTGTCACGCTGAATCCGGCGCGCACGGCGGGGCTCACGGACAGAGGTGAACTGAAGGAAGGCCTCAGGGCGGATCTCTGCCTCGTCACCCTCTGCGGGAACACTCCCATTGTCAGAGGCGTGTGGAAGGCCGGGACGCGTGTTTTTTAAGAGGACGGGCTTCTCATCGCCCGGAAGGAATTTTTCAGAATGGACAAAACGCTTTTTACCAACGCGCTCCTGGTTACGCCGGACGGCGTGAAGAAGGGGGAGCTCCTCACTGAGGACGGCATCATCCGGGATATCTCCGACGGGGGTGCCCAGGGAACTTCAGGCGCCGATGTCATCGATCTGAAGGGGGATTACCTCATTCCCGGCATTATCGAGCTTCATACGGACAACCTCGAAAAGCACCTCATGCCCCGTCCGAAGATAGACTGGCCCGACGCGCGTTCCGCTGTCTTCGCCCACGACGCCCAGATCGTCGCCGCGGGCATCACCACGGTCTGCGACGCCATGAGCGTGGGCGAATATTATGACAAGGGCCGCGTGGCCATGATGGGCAGAGCCATCGCCGCCCTTTCGGAAGCCCGCGGCACGGGCATGCTGCGCTCGGATCACTACCTGCACCTGCGCTGCGAACTGCCTTACGACCGCATGCAGACTCTCTTCAAAGAGGTCTGCGACAGCCCTGTGCTCAGGCTTATCTCCCTCATGGATCACACGCCGGGTCAGCGCCAGTGGCGCAACCTCGCGAGCTACCGCGTCTACCACAGCGACTACAAGACCTGGACGGACGAGGAATTCCGGGAGGCCGTAAAGGAACTCCAGGAACAGCGCGACGGATGCGCCGACGACAACGCCGCCTTCGCCATTGGCTGGGCCAGGGAGCATCACATTCCCATGGCGAGCCACGATGACACCACGGCCGATCAGGTCAGGGAAGCCGTGCGCGACGGCATGTGCATCAGCGAGTTCCCCACCACCATGGAGGCGGCGGAAACGGCTTCGCAGAGCGGACTCTGCGTCACCATGGGCGCCCCCAACATCGTGCGCGGCAAATCCTCTTCCGGCAACGTGAGCGCCATGGACGTGGCAAAGGCAGGCTGCCTCGGAAGCCTGTCCTCGGATTACGTTCCCGTGAGCCTTCTGGAAGCGGTTTTCATCCTGGCCGGGGAGGGCGTCATGCCCCTTCACAGAGCCATAGCTCTCGTGACCTCCACTCCTGCTTCCCTCATCGGGCTTACGGACAGGGGATCCCTGACAAAGGGCCTTTCCGCGGATATGGTGCACGTACGCATGCGCGACGGCAGGCCTCTCGTGTGCAGCGTCTGGAGAAAGGGACAGCGCGTCTTTTAACAAACCTTTTCTGCCGGCCGCCCGCCGGGCGGCCGGTTTCCGGAGAAAAGCGTATGCGGGGAAGACTTATCTACGTCATGGGTCCGTCCGGAAGCGGGAAGGACTCCCTCATGTCCGGGCTTCTGGCCGCGTATCCCGATGCCGGCCTTGTGGCCGCGCGCCGGTACATCACCCGTCCGGAATCCGCGGGCGGGGAAGCGCATGTTGCCGTTACGCCGGAGCGCTTCGCGGAACTCTCGAAAAACGGCGCTTTCTGCATGCAGTGGCAGAGCCATGGCCTGTTCTACGGCGTCCCTGCGTCCATCAGGGACGATCTCTCGGCCGGGCGCATTGTGCTCGTCAACGGCTCCCGCGGCTACCTTCCCGAGGCGGAACAGTCTTTCCCCTTCCTGGAGCCGCTCCTCGTGGACGTGCCGCAGTCCCTTCTCGAGGAACGTCTCATTTCCAGGGGAAGGGAGAAAGGCCTCGATCTGAGCGAGCGTCTGAGGCGGGGACAGATGTTTCAGAAATTTCCCGAAGGCACCCTTCACGTGGACAATTCCGGTACTCTTGAGGAGGGCGTGCGGAACTTCGCGCGGGCACTTGGCCTCGTGTAAGGGGATACCTTTAGCTCCGGCTTTCTGGCGTTTCCCTCCCCGGAAGATCGGGGCTGGGTCAGAAATCCCTCTGGTTGTGCTTTGGTCAGGAGATGCCCTGTCTTCCTGCAGCATTTTTTCTCTTGACATATTTCAAATAGTATTGAAATATTGAAATATGGAAAGCATAAAAGCCAGTCAGATTTTCGGAGCCATGTCCTCGCCCATCAGGCTCGACATCGTGCGGCTCCTTGTCAGGTACGCGCCGGACGGCCTTGTGGCCGGAGAGATAGCCCGCCTTCTGCATATTCCCGCCACCAATCTTTCCTTTCATCTGCGCGAGCTCACGGCCTGCGGCCTGGTGACCGTGGAGAGGGAAGGGCGTTATCAGCGCTACAGGGCGGATATCGCCCTCATACACGGCGTTATCGCCTACCTCACGGAGGAATGCTGCACGGGACGGCAGGGCGGCGGGACCTGCGGGTTCTGATTCCGTTCAGAAAAAGAGCGGACCGGAAAATCAGTTTTTTGGGCCTTTATATTTCAATAGTTTTACAAATATTAAAATAAAAGGAGAATGAACATGGCTGTAACGAGAGATCCTGAAACCGTGAAGAAGAACGTGAGAGAAGGGTATGCCGCCATCGCCCGGGGGCACGGATGCTGTTCCGGCGGATGCTGCTGTCAGAACACGGTGAGCGCCGACGCGCTCGCCCGCTCCGTGGGGTATGATGAGGAGAGCCTGAAGGATCTGCCGGAAGGCGCCAACATGGGGCTTTCCTGCGGCAATCCTCTGACCATAGCTTCCCTGAAGGAGGGGCAGACCGTGGTGGATCTCGGAAGCGGCGGCGGTTTTGACGTGTTTCAGGCCGGCCGCAGGGTCGGGAAGAGCGGCAGGGCCATCGGCGTGGACATGACCTGGGAGATGCTGGAAAAGGCCCGGCACAATATCGCCGTCTACAGGGATATGACAGGTCTCGACAACGTGGAATTCCGGCTCGGCGAGATTGAGCATCTGCCCGTGGCCGACGCCAGCGTGGATGTTGTCATATCGAACTGCGTGATCAATCTTTCCCCTGACAAACCGCAGGTCTGGCGCGAGGTGTACCGCGTGCTGAAGAAGGGCGGCCGCGCCGCCGTCTCGGATCTCCATCTCCTGAAGCCCCTCCCCGAATCCATCGCCGGAAAGGTCGAAGCCTGGGTGGGATGCGTGGCCGGCGCGGTTCTCGTGGATGACACGCGTTCCATGCTGAAGGACGCCGGTTTTTCGTCCGTGAAGCTCACGCCCAGGACCGAATACATCCGCAGCATGCAGTCCATGGAGGATCCCCTGTACCGTGAAATCGCGGAAGCCCTTCCTGCGGGCTCTGATGTTTCCGACTATATCGTGAGTCTTGAAATAACCGCTGTGAAGTAGCCCGTTCCCCCGTTTGCGGAAAAGGCCCCGGGCGGTTCTTCCGTCTCTGCGGGGATAGAATATGAACGCCATATGTGAATGAGCAATGGCGGAATTTAAGCCCTGCAGAAAAGATGGCATTTCTTTTCAGCAGGGCTTTGTTTATCATTTCGCCCGGAAGACTCCCGCCCCTCTAGGCGGGGGTAACTGACAGAGAAATGATGGGAAGATTTCTTCCCTGCAAAAAAGCTGCAGGCTATACGTTCCTCTGAAAATAAGATGGCGGGGGCTTTTGGGAGGATGGCGGACAGGCTGGCCCGGAGACTGGAGGAGTTTGCCAGCGCAGGCAGCCTTACCGGAATCCGCCCCGGTGTCACGCGTTAAAGGAGAATCGCTCAGGGCAGTTCTCAGTTGATCTGATGCATCCATACCGCCTGATTTTCACACCTGACCATGAGCCTGTGCCATTAACTGAGGCTGGTAACAAAAATTTTTATTATTTCATTGATGACACACGCAAAAACTGAGAGGTACGCCATGAATGTGCGAAAATATCCGTATCATCCCGATTATGCTGTCGCACCGGGAGAGACTGTGCGCGAGACAATGGAATACCTTGGACTGACGCAGCGGGAATTCGCCATGCGGCTGGATACCTCTGTGCAGACTTTGAACCGCATCTTCCGGGGAACGCAGCGTATCACGGAGGAAATGGCGAATAAGCTTGAGCGCGTAACAGGCACCCCGGCTTCGTTCTGGAATAACTTCGAGAGCCGATACAGATCACAGCCCGCCAGGGTCAAATCCTCCCGCCTATAGAGGCGGGGACCTGGAAACAGGCCTCCCCATGCGGGCGCAGCCCGGCAGAGCCACTCCCGTCAGAAAGCCTTCGGCCTCAGCCGGGGAGGATGTCAGGAATGCTGAAGGCCGGAAGTCCTGCCCGTGGCCTCAGTTCTTCATGGCGTTTTCGAGCGCCTTTTTTGTGGCGCTGGAATAGCACATGAGCCTCACTTCCCGTATTTCATCATGACGGGCCAGAAAATCGCGGATGGTGTCCACTGCCACCCTGGCGGCCAGATCCTTCGGGTATCCGTAGACGCCCGTGGAAATGGCCGGGAAGGCGACGGTCTTCGCGCCGACGCGTACGGCTTCCTCCAGGGATCGGCGGTAGGCGGAGGCGAGAAGTTCCGGCTCGCCGTGCGTGCCACCCTTCCACACCGGTCCCACGGTGTGAATGACAAATTTTGCGGGCAGGCGGAAGCCCGGCGTGGTTTTTGCATCGCCAGTCGGGCAGCCGCCAAGAGGCCGGCACGCAGCGAGGAGTTCTGGCCCGGCGGCAGCGTGGATGGCGCCGTCCACGCCTCCTCCGCCGAGAAGCCCGTTGTTGGCCGCGTTGACGATGGCGTCCACGCGCTGTTCGGTGATGTCCCCTTCGACGAGACGCAGACGGTTTTCAGTATTTTCCATGGATTTTCTCCGGGGAGGCCGTGTCCGGCCTCCCCGCGTTTTTTCCTTTCTTATACCACGGGTTCTATGGCTCTACGATATTGAAGGGGACGGCTCCGCTGACGGGGAACTCCATCATGTTTTTCATAAGCAGGGTGAGGAGTTCGCTCTTTCCTTCCACCTTCACATTCTTCGCCACGGCATCCCTGTCATTGGCGAGGATACCGAAGAGGGCGTTTTTCGGGCAGGTGATGGAAACGTCCGGGCTGTCGGAGAGTGTATCCCTGAAGACAAGTAGCACGCCGTTCTTCACGCGGAGCATGTGCTTTTCTTTCACATCGGGCAGCGTCACATTCATGACAAAGTCGGCGTCCTTGAGCCCGTCCCTGTTCAGGACGATGCCCATGTAGTCAAAAATCATGGGCGCGGTCTGTTCCATGAGCTGGTCATTGCTGCCTTTGACCGGCGTCGCGGGACGTGTGTTCCCCTTCCGTAGCTCGAGAGCCGCGGAAAGATACTCATTGCGCCAGGGGCCGGATTCGGACTGGTAGCCGAGCTGTTCAAGCGCGTCGGCGCACAGAAGGCGCGCCGCGGTATTCTTCGGGTCGGCGAAGACGAGGGTATTGGTGATTTCGGCAACCCAGCGGTACTCGCCCTTTTCAAAGTCCTTTCTGGCCTTTGCAAGGACCTTATCCGTGCTGCCGAGGTATTCCACCCACTTTTTGGCTCTGGCCGTGGGTATGAGGGGATTGAGATGCACGGGGTTGCCATCATACCAGCCCATAAACTTCTGATAAACGGCCCTGCTGTTGTGGGACACGGTGCCGTAGTAGGGGCGGGTGTACCAGTTTCTGGCAAGGGCTTTTGGCAGGGATATCATGCAGGCAATCTCGTCAGCCGTGTACCCCTGATTGATATAGGTGAGCGTCTGATCGTTGATGAACTTGTACACGGCAGCTGTATTCACCATATAATCGTTCACCACCTTATTGCCCCAGTGCGGCCAGTTGTGGGCCTGGAAGGTGACCTCGGCCTCTCTGCCGTAGCGGGTGACGGCCTCGGTGATGTAGTCGGCCCAGGCCGCGCCGTCGCGCACCTCGGCGCCGCGCAGCGTATACAGATTGTGGAGCGTTGCCGTGCAGTTTTCCGCCATCCACAGGGCTTTGTATTTCGGAATCCAAGTGTTCATCTCCGCCGGAGCTTCGGTGCCGGGCGTAAGCTGGAACTCCAGCTCTACGCCGTCGATGGTGATTTTTTCTCCGGTTTTTGTGATTTCATAGGTGGGGGCCATGAAGGTCACGGTTCCTGTGGACTGGCCCATACCGATGCCCTGGGCGAGCTTCCCTTCCGGCCCGGGAGTCAGGAGAACGCCGTACTGGTAGTTGGCGCGGCGGCTCATGGCCTTGCCGGCATAGACATTTTCCTTCACAGCGTGCTCGGTGAAACCCTGCGGGACGATGATCGGAATCTTTCCGCCCGCGAGCTGTTGCTCAATGGGCTGGGAAGCGTCGGCTCTGTCCTTTTTGTCCATGACGCCGGCGATACCGCCATAATGGTCAACGTGGGGATGGGAAATGATGACGGCCTTCACGGGGAGCTTCCCGAGGTTCTTTTCAATGAGCGCCATTGCCGCCCTGCTGCACTCGGCGCACATGGTCGTGTCGAAGACGATCCAGCCCGTTCTGCCCCTGACCACGGTGAGATTGGCCATGTCGTAGCCGCGCACCTGGTAGATGCCGTCCACGACTTTGAAGAGGCCGTAGGCGTGGTTGTTGATCGTGTTTTCCCAGAGGCTCGGATTGGCGCTGTCGGGGGCTTTTTTGAAGGTATCGAGGAATGCGTAGGCGGCTTGGCTCCAGATGATCCTGCCGCTTTCGTTTTTCAGTTCCAACTTTTCGGGCGCGTCGATGAGGCCGCGCGTGGCAAATTCGTGTTCCTGCCTGTCGCCGAAGTCGAGCTCCCCGTACACACTGGCGTTGGCCTTCGCCGTGAAAAAGGTGGCGGGTTTGACGTCCGCGGTCATTCCGGGGGCTGTTTTCCCGGGAGCCTGTTCTGCACTGAAGGAGGGGACCGGAGTCAGGCCGGCAAAAAGAAGGGCTGCCGCCCCGAGGATGGATGAAAGGTGTTTCATGGGATTCTCTTCTCCTTATTTCATTTCCTGGATGACAGGAGCCTTCCAGGTTTCAAGAGCCTTTGTGTCTGGCAGATAAATTCGCATGAAGAGGTGATAGGGTCCATTCGCCGCGGGAAGCCAGTTCGTGGTGTCCGAAGGCGCGTCCTTCGACAGCACGACGTCCACGGATCCGTCGGCATTCTTTTTGAGTTTTGTGCGGTCGTTGACACAGTAGCGGTTCGTGGGATTATCGATGAGGAAATCATCCCCGCCGTAAGCGGTCACGGACCAGAATCCTCCTTTCAGCACGGGAGGAAAGGACGAAAAATGCAGTGTGTATGTTTTTTCCCCTGTCAGCGGGGAGCCGTTCTCGTCGGCGTCGCGCTTCGGGTAGATGGCCACGTCCACGGTATTGGCTCCGAGTCCGGCCAGAGCGATGATGGCGCGGTAGGGATATTCCGTGCCGAAGTCGCCGATGGGCCTGCCGTAATAGATCCAGCCCCCGATCCTGCGGCTGAAGCGGCCGCTTGCCTCCGTGAGCTGCGGCCTGAGCTCCTTCTGCATCGCTTTCCAGCGCGCTGAGGGGTTTTCCCCGAGCAGGGCGGCGCTGAACGTGAGGCCCGGCCCTACGCCGATGGTGGAAAGCTTCTTCATGAGCGGGGCGTCGGCCGCTGCAGGCGGATTGACCTTCATGAGGGCGTTGGCCGTACTGAAGAATTCCGCCGGGCTCATGGACAGAACCTTTTCCACGGGCACGAACTCATCCGCGGCTGAATACGAGCCACGGTGCGGGACAAAGCTTCCTCCCTTCACGAAGGCTGAAAGAGGCATGAGCTTCATTCCCTGCTGAATGGTTTTCACGTTTGGCAGATCGTCCTGTCCCGAGAGCACGATGCGGCCGAGGAGCCAGACCGTGGCAGTGGGCACATTCACGCGTGTCACGCCTTTGGGAAGCTTCCCATTCCAGCCCGGAAGCGTGAAGGCGTAGACGCCTGCGCGGTCAAGGACGGCCGCCGTGTTGGTCCAGGCGTCCAGAACCTGCATGCGGAAGAAGCGGTCCGCCTTCGGCATGACATAGATGACGGGCTCCGGCAGGATATTGAGCCAGGCCTGGGAATAGACAGTGTCCACGTTGGGTGTCACCACGGTCCTGAAGGAGGCGTCAGCGAGTTTCGTGGCGTGATTGAACTGGTTGGCCGGCGCCCGTCCGGCCTTCGTGCCGTCCGTGTTGGTGGACACGCGCCGTGTCGCGTCCGTAAGAACCAGCGGCAGGGCGTAGACGTACGCTTCAGCCGCGAGCTGCCAGGCGCTTTCCGGAGCTGGGCGTGATTTCGCGGTGGCAGAGAAGGCTGCCTGCGCGCAGAAGAGGGGCATCATGGACAGGAGGAGCAGCGCAAGAATTTTGTTCATCGGGTTTCTCCCTGCAGTGCACGTCCCTTCCCCTGCTCAGAAAACATGCCTGCCCCGCGGGAGCGGGACAGAGGTGGGCTGTCTCTTCTGCAGGAGAAGGTGGTGTCGGTCTGAGAATGTCTCCGCGGCGTGATTCCGCGCGGAATACAGAAATTCACCTTTTGAATAATAGCATAGCAATAAGGACGCAAGGGGATATCCCGGAGGCTTTCCCGCTATGGTTCTTCTGTGATGATTGCTGCAATGGATGTCGTTTTTTCCCTGTCTGCCTTGACAGCGGGCTGACGGAATGAAAAAGGACAGGACGGAAGCTTTCCGCTTTCAGGAGCATCATGACCTTATTCTGCGCAGGGCCCGCAGCCCGGATTTCCTGTTTTTCCCGCCCCACCTGACCATGTGTCCTGGTGGGGGAGGCTCCCCTGCGCTGTTCTGACCGGTTCGGCATCTGATATCTGAAGCGCTTCTCTCATCAGGACGGTATGTTCGCTGACAAACCCGGGAGACGGGGTCTCCGCCCCTCTCACGGAAATAAAACCCCTTAACCGTCTTGCTTCAAGGAGAAGCGTATGCGCAAGATTCTTCTTCTGGCCCTCGCCCTGGGCCTCACGCTTGGTACCACAGGCCCCGCTCTGGCTGACGGAGCCAAAAAAGGCGGCACCGTCACCTACGACATCAACCTTAAGGCCGCCGACGGCGCCAAAACGGCCAACGTGTACCTGCCGTATCCCATGTCCGATCAGAACCAGGACATCTCCGATGTCCGGGTTTCCGGCAACTATGACAATCAGGCCGTGTATCATGACCCCAAAACCGGCTCCAATTACCTCATGGCTACCTGGGGCAGCATCTCCGGAACGCCGAAGCTGACCTTCAGCTTCCACGTGGACTCGCACTACAAGAAGGGCGGTACGCTGAAGGACAGCGGCGCGAAGATGCCCGTCGACGTGCTCCCCTATCTCGCGGCCAATGATTACCTGCCGAGCGACAATCCGAAAGTGAAGGCCCTCGCCGAAAAGGCCGTGAAAGGAAAGAAGGGCACGCTCGCTAAGGCCCGTGCCGTCTATGACTGGACCATCGCCAACACCCACCGCGACAACAGCGTGAAGGGCTGCGGCCTCGGCCAGGCCATCCGCACCCTGACGGAAGCCAACGGTGGCGGCAAGTGCGCCGACATCAGCTCCGTCTTCATTACCGTCGCCCGCGCCGCCGGCATCCCGGCCCGCGACGTCTTCGGTCTGCGCACCAAGGGCAAGGACGGCGCCATCACCGGCGACTTCCACTGCTGGGCCGAATTCTATCTGCCCGGCACCGGCTGGGTGCAGGTTGATCCGGCTGACGTGCGCAAGGCCATGCTCAACGAAAAGCTCCAGCTCGGGGACGAGGCCACAAAGAAGCACACCGAGTTCTTCTGGAACGGCGACGATCTCTTCCGCATCGCCCTCAACCGCGGCGAACACGGCGCCCTCTTCAATGGCATGAAGGCCGAACCCGTGGGCTACTTCATGTACCCCTACGCCGAAGTCGACGGCAAAGCCCTCGACTATTTTGATCCCAAGAACTTCGAGTTTGCGGTCAGCTTTAAGGCCGATTAGTTTTTCGCGCCTGCCCGCGCCTTTCTGGAAATCAGGCGCGGGCAGGTTTCCCAGAGAGGGGAATACAAAATGAGTGATGAAAACAGCGTGACGCGCCGTGCCTTTCTGGGCGGCGCGCTCTGCGGCGCTGCTCTCCTGGCGGGAGGGGAAGCCCGCGCCGGCGGCCCTGCGCCGCGCCTGACCATGATTATCGATCTGAACCGCTGCACGGGCTGCCAGTCCTGCGTGCTTGCCTGCCGCGCTGCCCTGGACGTGCCCGGACATTTCCGCACCCGTGTGGATCACGGCGAGGACAGGGAAAAGGCGAGGGCCGTGTTCCGCCCGCGTCTGTGCAACCAGTGCCACCCCGCGTCGTGCATAAAGGCCTGCCCTTCAAAAGCCCTTGCGTACGGCGGGGACGGCGTGGTCCGTGTGAACACGGCAAAATGCACGGGCTGCCGTTCCTGTGAAAAGGCCTGCCCCTACGGCGCCATCTTCGTCAGCAGGGCGTCCCGGAAGGCTGTCAAATGCGAATACTGCCAGGACGGGGAGCACAGCGTTCCCGCCTGCGTGGAAGCCTGTGCCGCCGGGGCAAGGCTTTTCGGCGATGCCGACAATCCCGGAGGCGCTTTCGCCCAGGCTCTGCAGAATCCCGGGCTCACGGCCCCCGGTAAAGGGGAAAAAGGTTCGTACAGAACGCTTTATGTGCCGCTTGCCGGAGGAGGAAAGCTCGCATGAAAAAATCTGCTTTTACTCTGGACCGCCGCCATTTCCTGAGCGGTGCGGCCCTGACCTCTGTTTCGCTCCTCGCAGGAGCCAGAAAAGCCGGAGCCGCTCCCGCTGAGGCGGATAAGGCTCCGGAAAAGCCCGCCGGATGCGTCGCCAGCACCTGCCTCGGCTGCAACGCGCGCTGCGGTGTGCGCTGTTTCGTGAAGGATGGCAGGCTCGACCACGTGAGCGGCAATCCCTACAACCCCTACAACATGGCGGGCCGTCCCCTCGCCTATGACACGCCGGCGGAAGAATCCCTTTCCGTTCCCTCGCCGGCCTGCGGCAAGGCCCAGGAAGCCATGCATGACTGCTACAACCCCATCCGCATTCTGCGGCCTCTTAAGAGGACGGGGCCCCGCGGTTCGGGCAGATTCGAGCCCATACCGTGGGAACAGCTCATCCGCGAAGTGGCCGACGGCGGCAGACTCTTCGCCGGCATCGGCGACACAACCGTCTATCCCGGTGTCAGGAGCGTGCTTTCTGACGATCCCATCGATCCCGCCGATCCTTCGCTCGGGTCTAAGCGCAACGGCTTCATCTTCATCGGCGGCCGCGATCAGGCCGGCTACCAGAATTTTTCCAACCGCTTCGTGAAGGACGCCGTGGGCTCCATCAACCGCATCAGCCATACGGACATCTGCGGCCTGGGATTCCGCATGGGCAACTTTGTGCTCACTGACGGCCAGGATGTGGAGCTCAAGGCCGACGTCATGTCCTGCGAGTACATGCTCGTTTTCGGAGCCAATGTGTACGAGGCCCTGCAGCCAGGCATCAATTTCTACGGCGCGCTCATGGCAGAACGCCATGCGGCCGGCAAACTGAAGTTCGTGGTCGTTGACCCCAGGGCCACGAATGCCTCCTGCCACGCGGATCAGTGGCTGCCCGTCATCCCCGGCCAGGACGGCGCCCTGGCCATGGGCATGCTCCGCGTCATGCTTGAGGAAAATCTTTGCGATAAAGACTTTCTCTCCTGCTTCAATGACGCCGGAGCGAAGGCCATGGGCCTCTGCGGCATTACCGATGCCTGCCATCTCGTGGTGACGGACGAAAAGAGCGGGAAAGACGGAAAAAAGCTCACGGCCTCGGATCTGCAGGCCGGACTCGATGAAAAGAAGGAGGGCGCCGGCCCCTGTGTTATGACCTCTTCAGGCTCTGCGGCCATCGCGGCCGGCGCGGCTGACGCGCTCCTTGAGGCAGAGGGCGATGTGAAGCTCGCTGACGGAACCACGGTGCACTGCGCCTCGGCCTTCACCCTTATGAAAAAGGCCGTCATGGACACCTCCCTCGGAGAGTACGCGAAGCGCTGCGGCATCAGCGCTGACGTGATCCGTGAGGTCGCCCGGGAATTCGCCTCGCACGGCCATAAAGCCGCAGTCTGCCAGTACCACGGCGCGGGCAATTACGTGGGCGGCACGTACGCTTCCTGGGCCGTAGCCATGCTCAACGTGCTCACGGGCAGCATTAACCGGAAGGGTGGCTACCTCAGAGGAAGCGGTTCCGCCGGGGACTGGAAAAAAGGCGTCTTCAGCCTCACCGACTTTAAGGGCAAAAGAAAGACGGGCGGCGTGCGCATTTCCAGGGAAAAGAATGTCTACGAGAAGAGCGCGGAATATAAGGAGAAAAAAGCCAGGGGCGGCACAGGCTATCCGGCCAGGCGTCCGTGGTTCCCGGTGACCCGCGGCGGTCTGTGCGTGGAAGCCATGAACGGTATCGCCCAGGGCTATCCGTACGCCTGCTAGGTTCTCTTCACCTTCTTCTTCAATCCCGTGTACTCTATTCCCGGCGGCACGAGCTACGTCACGGCCCTGAAGGACACGAAGAAAGTGCCCCTGCACGTCTCCATCGATGTGTGCGTCAACGAGTCCAATATCTACGCCGATTACATCGTGCCGAGCCTCTCCTGGCTGGAGGGCATGTATTCCTTCATGTCCCCGCACGCGCCTGCCCTGAAGTTCACCACAGTGCGCGTCCCGGCCATCGAGCCGCTCACGGGGAAGACGGCGGACGGCAGGCCCTTCTCCATGGAAACCTTCCTCATCGACCTCGCCGAGTACCTGAAACTCCCGGGCTTCGGGAAGGACGCTATCCCGGGAAGCGACGGAAAGTTTTATCCCCTGCACTGCGCCGAAGGCTTCTACGTGCGCGCCCTTGGAAACCTCGCTGCCAACTGCAAGCTGAAGGAGGCGCCGGCTTCTGAGACGGATCTCGTCCGCGCGAACTACCCCGTCTTCGCCTACAGCTGGATGCTGTCTCCGGATCTCTGGCGCCAGGTCTGTACCCTGCTTACGCGCGGCGGCGTGTTCAGGGACAGCTACGACAGCGTCTTTTCCGGCGACGAACAGAAGAAGGGCATCAAGAAAATCCTCCTCTGGAGCGAGAAACTCGCCTGCTCGCGCAACTCCATAACGGGAAAACGCAACAGCGGCACCCTGACGCTCGCCCCGGCCTGTGAGGCCTCGGGCAGGGATGTCACCGGGGAGGACAGGGAATGGCCTTTCACGGCCGTAACCTACAAGATGAACGTGCACTGCCAGTCGCGTACATCCTGCCATACCTGGGCTCTCGAGATCTTCCCCGAGAACAGGGCCGTCATCAACGCGACGGACGCCAGAAAACTGGGCATCAGGGAGGGCGACAAAGTCCGCATTACCTCGCGCAGCTGCGTCCTTGGCATTGTCGCCACGGCAAAGCCCTCCACACTCGTGCGCCCAGGGTGTGTGGCCATTTCCTTCCATTACGGCCACTGGCAGATGGGCGCCTCCTCCCTGTCCATTAAGGACGCCGGACACGCCGTCATGGGCGGTCCCGTGCGCGCCGACAGGAAGATGGGCACCGGCGTCAGCTTCAACAGGCTGGGCCGCCTCGACGTTTCGATGGGGGGAACCCCGCTTGTGGACTGTGTGGGCGGAATCCCCGACTTCAGCAGCACGCGCGTGAAAATAACGAAGGCATAACTTATGAAAAAATGTCTGACCTTCCTCATCCCCGCCGTTCTGGCCCTTCTTCTTTTCCTGCCTTCGCAGGGACAGGCTGAGGAAATTCCGGCCAGGGGAAAGGTGACGCTCCTGAACCTCAAGTCCGACTGCATTCCCTGTGATCTGCAGGACCGCATCGTAAACCGCGTGAAGAAAACCTACGCGGACAGGGTGGCCTTCATCTTCCTCGACGTGGAAAAGCATCCCGCTGAAAAGGAAAAGTACGGCGTGAAGCTCCTTCCCACGCTTGTCTTTTATGACGCCTCCGGAAAGGAGAGGGACCGCCGTACCGGCTACCTGAAGGAAGGCGAGATGAAGCGCATCCTGGACGGCCTGCTGGCGGAATAGCCATGCTCGAAAACCTGCTCATCACTATCAACGACTTCATCCAGGATGAGTTCTGGCTGTCCATGCTGGGCTGCTTCGCTTGGGGAATTGTGAGCACGCTCCTGAGCCCCTGTCATCTGGCGTCCATCCCGCTTCTCGTCTGCTACGTGGCGGGCCAGCCCATATCCACGAAGCCGCGCAGGGCGGCCGGCTACGCCGTCTGCTTCAGCGGAGGCCTCTTCGCGGCCGTGTTCTGCGTGGGCGGTGTGTGCGCCGCGGCCGGGCGCATGCTCGGCGACGTGCCGGGCTTTGTCTACGCGCTCACTGGCCTCGTGCTCCTCGCAGCGGGCCTGCGCACCATGCTCGTCATGAGAAGCTGCAACATGGACTACAGCAGGCTCTTCCGCTGGAACTTCACGGGCTTCGGAGGAGCCTTTCTCATGGGGCTTCTCTACGGCCTGCTGGCCGGAGCCTGCACCTTCGGGTTCCTGGCGCCCATGCTGAGCGTCATCTTTCTCGAGGGGAAGATGGGGCTCGGGATAGTGATGATTGTGGTCTTCGGCCTCGGTCACTGTCTGCCTATTGTCCTCGCGGGGTGCGGCATCGGCGTCATGGAGACGAAGAACTACGCCAGGTTCGGACCTCCGGCGAGACGTATCGCCGGGGCTCTCGTGGCCGTCTTCGGCGTCTGCTTCATCGCGCAGGGCTTCTTCAGACCTGAATTCTGGTAGGACGGAACGCCAAACGCCTGAAAAAGAGAAGGGGCGGGGATTTTTCCCCGCCCCTTCGTGTTTTCCGTGACGCCTTCCCGCAGGCCTGGATGGCACGGGAATGCTGAAAAAATGGTTCCCGGGGTTGCGTTCACGGCGCAACCCGATCAGACTAGAGGGCGTTCCGGCGCCGGCGGCAGGCGGGGCCGGACGGTTTTACAGCATACGGCCGGGCGGGAAGCGTGCCGGCCAGGGAGGAGGGGTTCATGTATCGTTTTGTTCCGTTTCTGCTCATTCTGGTTCTGGCTCTTGGCGCCTGCAGTCACAAGAAAGCGCCCGCGCCGGCGGTTTCTTCTTCTGTGACGGCTGATACGCTCATCTATAACAGCGCGCACACGGATCTCGCCATGGATAAGTGGCTGGCCTGCGCCCGCTTCGTCCAGGGCACGGAGATGAGCGGCGGTATGGACGCACTGAAGTCGGCCGCGGAACAGATTGGCTGGTCCCTCAGAAATGCGGACATCGTGCTGAGCCCTGCCGCGGATTCCATCTGCCGCACAAGTGCCGACAAATACCGTCTTCTCTGGGTGATCCAGCAGCGCATCCGTGACAAGGTCCAGTACATGGGATCGAAAACAAGGCGCCGTTTTCTTCAGTACGCGGATATTTATATGAACCAGGTCCTCTCAGGCGTGAGCGGCGCCGCGGTGCAGGCCCCGGAGCTTACCAAAAATGCCCGCGTGGCCATGCAGGTGGTGCGCGAGCAGTCTGCCGGCTACATGTAGGAGAAACCGGTTTTCTGACAGGAAGCGCTGGAAGAGGGGGCGCTTCCTGTTCTTTTCCGGCAAAAAGAAAGGCCCCCGCGTTTTTTTTACCGCGGAGGCCTGATTCTCACTGGAGCCTTTGTCCAGGATTGAACTGGAGACCTCGTCCTTACCAAGGACGCGCTCTACCGACTGAGCTACAAAGGCATCTTCATGGTGCGGGACGGAACCTACGCCAGAGAGGGGGTTCCGTCAAGCAAAAAGAGAAAAAATGACAAAATTTTTTGCCTGTCTTCCGGACGGCGGCTGCCCGGCGGTCTGATCCCGGTGATGATCGGGGGCGTCGCCTGTCCGGGGTTTCAGGCCGCGCTGGCCGGCGCTGACGGCCGGACAATACGCTCCGGCACGGAAAGATTCCGGGATGTCCCCTTTTTCAGGGGACGGAGATCTCTTCTATGCAGGGAGGACGAGGGCCTTCAGGCCGTCCTGCAGGCTCTTTTCGTCGAGCTTCCTGCCGATGAAGACGAGGCAGGTGCCGGTGAGGCCTTCCGGAGGCCTGCGCCAGCTGATTTCATCGCCCACCACGTCGAGGTAGAGCGTCTCGCCGGGGAAGACAACCTGTCCCTTGGCGCGGTCCACGTTTTCGGGCAGGCGGGCGAGGAAGGCGTCGAGGCCTTTTCTGTCCATGACCCCGTCGGTGCGGAACACCACCTCGGAAAACTCGTGGTCGTGATGGTGGTGTTCGTGGTCATGCCCGTGTTCATGATCATGATCATGTTCACACTCATCTTCGTGTCCGGCGTTTTCCACGGCCGCCTTATCGGGTTCGGGCACGCCCCAGAACACGGCCGGGTCGATGACGCCGCGCACGGCGGGAACCACGCGGGTATCCGGATACTTTTCCTGAAGCGAGGCGATGAGGCTGTCCAGTTTGCGGGTGGGAACGAGGTCGGTCTTGTTGAAGATGATGAGGTCGGCCTGTTCGAGCTGGGAGAGGTAGAGTTTGCCGATGGAACGCTGGTGCATCCACGCGCGGCCGTCCACCACGGTGATGGTGCGCGTGGGGGCGAGCTGCACTTTGGGCAGGCTGGCGATGAGGCGCACAATGCTGCCGGGGTCGGCGACGCCGCTCGCCTCGATGAGGATTTTGCGGGGTTTACGTTCGCGGATAGCCCGTTCGAGGGTGAGCTCCAGCTCATCCTTCAGGGAGCAGCAGATACAGCCGTTATTGAGCTCGTACATGGAGAGCCCTTCGCGCTGAATGAGTTTTCCGTCGAGGCCGAGGCGCCCGAACTCGTTGACGAAGACCACGGTGTCCGGGCCGACGCCGGTGGAAAGGATATGCTGCATGAGGCTGGTCTTGCCGGCCCCCAGAAAACCGCTGAGAAGATAAACTGAAGTCATGGCGACGCGCTCCTGTCCTTTCCGGCGGGGAGAGGACAATGAAAAAGTCCCGGACCTCGCGGGGCCGGGACTCGTTGGTATCAGAGATAAAGCGGCGGATGAAGCCGCGGCCGGAAAACAGGATTTTCCGATCCTTCTGAGAGATAAGTTCTCTTTCTATTCTGGCAAGGGGGCAGAGGCGTTTTTTTCCGGATCGGCCGCGCTTTCCTGGATGGAGGCGCAGGGCACGGGCTCCCCGGCCTTCGTCTTTGCCTGCAGGATGATCTCGGGCCTGTACTCGAAGTGCATGATATCGAAGCGGTGCCACTTGCCGCCCCAGATGAAGCCGTTGTCCTCGAAGGCTTTCACGATGACGGCCGGGTAGGACGTCTGCTGGGGATGCGGGGCGTCGGGATTCTTCTGCCATTTCCAGTAGGTGGCGTACTTCGTGTTGAGGTCGATGGCGATGCCGAAACTGTGGGGGGAGAGGCAGGTCTCGCCTGCGATTTTACGCCAGTAGAAGCCGCCGTCGGGGATGAGCAGGGGCTTCAGGCTGGGATCCTTCGCGGCTGCGGCCTTCAGTTCCCCGGCCACGCGGCGGAGAGCCGCCGCTGCGCCGCCATTCTTCGAGAAAGGAACGTTCCGGCCAAGGAACTTCACGTTTTCGATCTGGGAGAGCACTTCCTTTTTGTCGGCTCCGTACATGGCCGTGAAGAAGTCGTAGCAGCGGTTGCGGCCGGGATTCACGCCAGCGGCCGGGAATGTGCGGTCAGGTTCCAGGTTGTAGGGCTGCGTGAGCGTCAGCGCCATGTCCGAGGAGACGATGTTTTCCGTGACCGTACCGCCGTTCATGGCGATTTTCTTTCCCCTGGCCGTAAAGACCCAGTGCCCCGGCGTCTCTTCCGTGAGCGGTCCGATATCCTCACCGTAGGCTTCCTTAATGAGATCATAGTCCGCCCGGACTGAGGCCTCGTTTTCAGGCCCGGCCTGCGCGGCCGGCTCCTGGGCTGAGGGCTCCTGGGCGGGGGGCTCAGCCCGGACTGTGAAGGGAGAAAGGGTCAGCAGGGCCAGAGTGAGCAGAAGAATGGTGCGCATGATGGATGAGGGGCTTTGTTGTGAGGATGAGGAGACCGCGGTCCGTGCCCTGTTGCGTCCGCGGCGTGGCGTGATTACCTTATCGGAAGAATGTGTACAGCAATCGGGAGCGCAGAGGAAGAAGGCAGGGCTCATGAAGTCTTCTTTCCTGCGGCCCGCGGAGGACAGGAATGAAATTTCTGGCTTTTAACGTGCGTCCGGACGAGAGGGAGCATTTTGAGGAGACGGCTGCCAGGCTTGGCGCGGACATTGTCATGCGCACGGACACTCCTTCCCCTGAGAACGCCGACGCCGTGAAGGGCATGGACGGGCTCAGCATCATCACCCAGCCCGTCAGCGCGGCTCTGCTTGAGGCCTGGGCTGAGCGGGGCATCAGGGCCGTGTCCACGCGCACCGTGGGCTTTGATCACATCGACCTCGCTGCCGCCACACGGCTCGGCATAGCTGTCTCCAACGTAAGCTACACGCCGCACACCGTGGCGGAGTACACGGTCATGGCCATGCTCATGTGCTTACGGAACATGAAGCTCATCATGCGCCGCTTTGACGCCGGCGATTTTGGGCTTGAGGGCGTGCGCGGGCGTGAGCTCGGCCGCTGCACCGTAGGCGTCGTGGGGACAGGCCGCATCGGCGCCTGGGTGGTGCATCTCCTGAAGCCTTTCGGGTGCCGCGTGCTCGCGAACGACGTGAGGGAGAACCCCGAAGTCCAGGGACTCGCGGAATACGTGTCCCGTGAGGAGCTTTTCCGCCAGAGTGACATCATCACCTTCCACACGCCCGCTGTTCCGGACACGTTTCATCTGGTGAACAGGGACACCCTGACTTCCATGAAGCCCGGCGTGGTCCTCATCAATATGTCGCGCGGCACTGTTGTGGACACGGAAGCCCTCATCGAAGCTCTCGAAAGCGGCCGGGTTGGCGCCGCAGCCCTCGACGTGCTGGAAAACGAGACAGCCATCTACTACCGCGATTTTAAGGGCAGGCCCGTGCCGCACAGGGAGATGAACACTCTGGCCTCCATGCCCAATGTCCTGCTCACCCCGCACACGGCCTTCTTTACCCGCGAGGCCGTGGCCGACATGGTGGAATATTCCCTGCAGAGCCTCGCCCTCGCGGCACAGGGAAAGGAAGATCCGCGGCGCGTCAATTAAGTGAAGCGCGGGTGCTTTTTTCTCCGTTCCGGCGTTCCCTTCAGGGGATTCCGGAGACGGGTGCGGGACGGCGGCTGAGCGCCGTCCGGAGGAATATATGAGTAACGAAACCGATCGCAGCGGCATGCTGCGCATTGATATGAGCAAGCCCCAGCAGATTTCCGCGGGCGCCGCGTCCTACGTGGAGCGCAGCGAGGAAGAACTGGAGCTTATGGCAAAGAAGGCAGAGAAATGCCTGCACGATCTCGAGGAACTCGCGAAGGAAGATGAGTCCCTGAAGCAGGAAGGCGGCACGCTGCCGGATCTCGGCCCTCTCGCTGAGGAAACCGCGTCCCTGCTCGGCCTGACGCCCGCGGGGCTTTCCGAACTTTCCTTTCAGGATGTGTGCGCCCGCGTGCGCCACGTGCTGCGCATGAGCCGCAAGGCGAAGGAAATCGTGAAAATCCGCAGGGAAAAGCTCTACACCCAGACCCTCACCCGTGTCGTATGGCCCGTGAACCGTGGCCCGCATACCCAGCTCGAAGGCCTCTTCGGCGGGAAGAAGTAAGCCCGGCCGCAGGACATCGGAGTCATCATGGATCAGAAAAAAGAAAACGCCTCCTGCCTCGTCGTGCTCTCGGGCGGGCAGGACTCGACCACCTGCCTCTACTGGGCGAAGGAGCACTTCACCAGGGTCTGCGCCGTCACCTTCGATTACGGGCAGACGCACAGCATCGAGCTTGAGAGCGCGAAGAAGGTCGCGGCCATGGCCGGCATCACGGACCACGAGATCGTGAAGGTGGGTCCCGTGCTCAGGAGCACGTCCCCGCTTGTGGACAGAAGCCAGAAGCTCGAGGAATACCCGGACTACGAGACTATGGACCGGATCATCGGAAAACGCGTTGAGACCACCTTCGTGCCCATGCGCAACGCCTTCTTTCTGACGCTCGCGGCCAATATCGCCTATTCCTTTGGCTGCACGCGTCTCGTGACGGGCGTGGACGAGGAGGACGACGCCAACTATCCCGACTGCCGCGAGTCCTTTATCCGCTCCCAGGAGCGCACCATCAACGAGGCCCTCGGGACGGACAATTTCCGGATCCTGACCCCGCTGATTCATTTTTCCAAAGCTGACACCGTGCGCCTCGCGCAGTCCCTGCCGGGCTGCATGGAGGCCATGGCCTGGACGCATACCTGCTACGCGGGCACGTTCCCGCCCTGCGGCAAGTGTCATTCCTGCGTCCTGCGCCAGCACGGCTTTGACGAGGCCGGCGTTCCGGATCCGCTTTTGGTCCGCGCAGCCGGCATGAAGAAGTAAGTAATCTGCGTATTTTCTGGAGGCTTTTATGAGCAAGATTCTTGTCGCCTGTTTTTCCGCTACCGGCACCACCATGGCCGTTGCGAAAAGGGTTGCCGCGGCCTGCGGCGCTGATCTCAGGGAAATCAGGCCGGCCGTGCCCTACAGCGCGGCCGATCTCGACTGGACCGACAAGGGGAGCCGCTCCTGCCGCGAGAACGCTGACGATGCCTGCCGTCCGCCCATGGCCGAAAAAATCGATGTGACTCCCTATGACACCGTGATCATCGGTTTCCCGCTCTGGTGGTACAAGGCGCCGCACATCATCGAGACTTTCCTTGAAAGCGGCGATTTCGCCGGCAGAAAGGTGGCCGTGTTCTGCACGTCCGGAAGCAGCCCGCTCGGGCGCACTGTCGATATCCTGAAGCCGCTCGCCCCGAAGGCGGAGTGGAAGGGCGGCATCCGCTTCGCCGCCCATGCCGCAGAGCCTGAAATTGAGGCGTGGGTGAAGAGCCTCGCGTAACTGCCGGATCATCCCGCGTAAAAAAGAAGGCCGGAAACGGATTCCGTTTCCGGCCTTTTCTGATCCTGCGGTCAGTGAGTTGTTACTGCTTCGGCTGGGCTGTGTTTCTTCCGATCTGGCCCGAAGCGGGCGCTGTCTTCTGCTTCTGCGCGGCGGGTTTCTTCTGGGCCGGCTTCGCCGGAGCCTTCACCGCTGTCCCAGCCTTCTGGGCAGAGGCCTTCGGTGCCGCGGCCTTGGGCTGGGCCGGCTTCTGGGCGGGTTTAGCGGCCTGAACTGCGGGCTTCGGCGCGGGCTTCGCCGCCGCAGGGGCCGCCGGCTTCTGTGCCGGTTTCGCTGCCTGCTGACCCGCGGGAGCTTTCTGTTTCGGAGCCGCCGCGGCCGGCTTCTGGGCCGGTTTCGCGGGAGCCTTCACTGCGGGATTCTGCGCCGCGGGTTTCGCGGCGTGCTGAGCGGCCTGAACTGCGGGCTTCGGCGCGGGCTTCGCCGCCGCAGGGGCCGCCGGC
>URBN01000007.1 GCA_900546145.1 uncultured Desulfovibrio sp.
GGCATAAGCTCAGACTGCGCGCCCGCGAGGACTGACTCCGAGGTCATCCGCGCGTCCACGATGGCCTTCCGATTCTCGAGAGAGAGCGCGAGGAGGATGTCGACGTGGTCTGTGACCCGGTCAGCATTGTCTTGCAAAGTCTTAGCCATCTTCACACCTTCTCGCAGAGGATAACGTCCAGTCGGCTGACGTTCATGTAGAGGCTGTGGCCGTGAGCTGTATTCCAACACCCGTGGCCGTGCGCCTCGTTAGACCCTCGCCAACCGATAAAGTTGTCCCAGTATCCTCTGCCTTTGTCCCCGAGGCAGAAACCGTCGCCGGTGGTGCCAGCATTCGAGCCGTTACTCGTCTCGGCTACGCTGTGTGAGTGTCCGGCGAGTTGCCCGACGGACAGCGTCGAGCCATTCACCCCCATAGATATCTGCGTAGTGGTCGTGCCTCTGGACGCGGCAAAGCAGGCTGAAAAAGCCAGGCCATTAGTGCGGGCGGTGACATCTCCGGAAGTGAGCCGGAGCGCACAATCATCATATGTCGTGATCTTCTGCCAGCCGCTCGGGGCCGCACCATTGAATAGCATCCGGACTCCGGCGGGGAAATACTGGCTGATGCCGCCCCTGAGCTTCTCGACAGCCGGGGCCATGGTGGTCTGGATGCTGTCGAGCGCGGCACTGGCAGTCTGCTTCAGGGCCTGATAGTCCTCCCAGTCCTTGAGCGCGTAGCCGTACAGGAGGTCAGCGAGGTCTGCGATCCTGTCAGCACTGTCCTTCAGTGTCCTCATGCAGTGCGCCTCCAGCAGTAGGCGGCGTGATAAGGGGGCATGTTGTTGTGTGGCTGGCTCCCACCCAAAGCATTCGTCGTGCCGGCAGGGTCGCCACCGCCGGTCATCGTCGTAGCGCCCCATGACTTGAAGCTGCTTGAGCACCATGTATGACTGAAGGTCGCTCCATTGGGAGCAACCTCGGCCGTTGTCCCGTCAGCAGACCAGTGGTGCGCCTCCATGCCATCAGACGGATTGCTCCCCGTATACACATAGACATTATGACCGTGTTTAACGCTTTCGGCGAGCGTCAGCGTGTGCTCCGCCTCGCCGCCTTCGCTGCCTGCCAGGTACGTTTTATCGTCAGCGCCAAGCAGAAAGACGCCCTTCACACGCTCCCAAATCCCGAAGCCGAAAATCTCAGCCGGCTCTGTGTCCTTATCTGATGTGTAGTAGCTGCCAACAGGGTGCTCACGCTTGCTCCGCTCAAGCAGCATGCTCTCCACGAGAGCGACCGAGACACTCAGCTCGCCTGACTCGGTGGACTCGAGCGTCTTGGCTTTCGCGTCAAGGATGTCATACATCGCCTCCGCATCGAGCGGCTGGAGCTTGGTCTGCACATCCGCCATCTGTGAGTCAACTGTGTCGGCGTGGCTGTCCAGAGCACTCAACGCCTCGGCGAGCCGCGGGCAATCTTCGGCCAGGGCGTTGTCGGCATCGGGGAGAGGAAGGCCGAGATGCGTCGTTTTCTTGTCGGTCATGGCCACCCCTTAAGCGACAGCCAGAAGGCGGATGTCGTAGACGAGCGGCCGGGACGTGTTGCTGCCCGTGAGAGTGAGTCGGACCTTGACCAGGTCTGCGCCGCTCAGGGTTGTGGTGAATTTGAACTCCACGTATCCGTCGCCCTCCTGAGTGGTCCCGGCGGATGTCATGGCCGTCCACTCGCCGCTGTCCACCTGAATCTCGGGGGTTACCGTGGCACCGGAAGGCACGTAGCCATCATAGATGAGCACAGCCCTGGCCGCGCCCGTGGCCGGAATACTGCGCGTGTAGTAAGTGCCGGAGGTCTGCACCATGCCCATGAGCACCTGCGTGCCCGGCCAGAGGACAGGAGACCCAGCCGTGTCACCGGAGAGCTTTGCTGTCACGGAGAGCGTGCCGCTCGCCACAAAATCGGAGAGCTGGACGGCCTGCCCTTCGGCTACGGTCATCACCGCGCCGGAGGGTAGCCCCAGTTCGTACTCCACGTGCGTGGCGGCGCTGGGAGTCTCGGAACAGGCGAGGAGCATGAGGTCGCTCACCCCGTCAGAGCTTATCGTGGCCGAGCCCAGGGGGACGGTGTTCGTTCCTTCCACGAAGTCAGCAGCCAGCAAACGGAAAGCAATATCCTTGGTCTGGTGTGCCGTCCATGTCGAAGCGTTGGATGAGGAAAGCAATACTCCGACGGTGTATGGCTGGGCAGACACCCACTGCTGGTGGGCGCTGTCGAATGCGCCCATCTCGGCGATAGCCACGGCCGTGTCAGCATCGTCGCAGAGGATGACCAGGGCATACTCAGTGGATGCAGAAAGGGGTACGGGAGCATCAAAGAGAATTCTGGTGGCGACAGAGGCTCCGGCAGTGATGGAAGAAGCCGGAACAATGGCCTCTGTCAGCACTGACCGGGTCGGATAGCCACCGGAGGTCTCGCGGATCTGGACACGGACGCCAGAGGCGCCCTTAGCAGTGAAAAAGAGGTCCACACCAGAGATCTGCCGGGCTTTTTCGAGGACAAAGGTCTGCGCCAGCGGGTCAATGTAGGTGTTTACCACGGACTGCACAGTGCGCAGCGTCGTGGTCTCAAGTGTACCCTGTCCGACGAAGGTAGCCTGTGCGGTGCTCCCGCCAGCACCCGTGAAAACAACGGCTTTCACGCCGGCAGGAACGTTGGCGGGAACAGTGAAGTGGCCGAAAAGTTTCCCGGACGCATCTGCCGCGATGTCGGATTCCGCGGGCGTAATGGCGATGCCGTCGAAGGTCACCCGGCTGAGCTTTTCTCCGGACCCGAAGCCTTCACAGGTGAACGCGATGCTGATCTGCCGCAGGTATTCGATGGCAGAATAAGAGACGCCGGCCGTCTCCGTGGACGATCTGGAAGATGTTACGGTGGAGCCATGCTGGGGATGCGTGGGGGCGTAGATGGTCCGATAGAACTCCTTCGTGACCGGGCTGGTCCAGGTCGTATTCGTAACTGTCCAGCGATCCACGGCAGGCGTCAGCGTGGCTTTCCCTGGCATGACGGCGAACGCGAGATAGGGGTTAATTTTCATCTCGCCGGTCATCAGCGGCTGCTCCAGGACGACAGAAGAAGAGGAGCTGCGGGCAGCCGGGAGCTTCACATCGGAAGAGACGCCGGATACGCTGGCCCTGATAGGCAGCGTCAGGAAACCATTAACCACTGCGGCAGTCTGCTCCAGTCCCTGATCCCGCATACTGTCATCTAACAGCGGGTCTACGAAGATGCCCACGCGTGCGCCAGCCTCGCGGGTCGCAACATCGGACTCAAGCCTCTGGCGGGCAATTTCCTGCAGGGCATATTCCACCCGGCTCGTGAGCGCTTCGAGATCAGAGAAAGGTATGACGCGCACGCCGTCATTGGTGACGACGCGCTCGTCTTTCGTTCTCCACGTCTGGGTGACGCTTGCCAGCGCCAGCATGGTCGAAGGCACAGCGGGGGCCTTGGCCCGGGTTTCGGAAGCAACGCCCTGGATCCAGGAGAATGCGCCGTCCGAGGTGATACAGAGGCGGTCAACTCTGGGAAGGGCCTGCTGATAGCTCACGAGAATGTCAGAGCCCTGAACTGCGCCGCTCACGGAGAAGCCGTCAAAATCCTGGCCGGAAGGAATCACGTTCTTAGCAATGTAGGTATAGGAAACCGTGTACGTGGAGCCGGTTGCCGGTTCAGCCCCGGAAGGAGACCAGTCTACGGTGTCGCCAGTTCGCTTGAAGTCCGTGCCCTCGGCGTAGGTGGTGGAGCCCTGCACGACGCTTACGATGGAACGCACGGAAGTCTCGGAAAGGGCATCGGCGCAGCCTGTATAACTGCCATGAACGACAGTCTCTGTCTTCTCGAGAGTCACACGGAGGGCAGTGATGGAGCGGATGGGAGGATGAGCTACGGTGATGCGTTGGGTGGCAGATCCGTCAGCCACGATGGCTTCTGTATCGATAAGGCGGAGGTCCGGCTCTGCGGCGTAGGTGAGGCGGCGCGAAGTTAGAAGCTCGACTCCGTAGCCGCAGACACGGCAGCGGCCTTCGGCCACAGTGTAAATCTGCGCTCCGCCCACATCATCAGCGGCCCTGACCGTCATGCCGGAGCAGACGTAGGTGCCGCCTCCGGTGCTGTCCCTGTCGTACCTGGCGATGCCCTGAGTGACGCTGTCGAGGTCAGGAGGTGTCTCCTTGGCTCGCACGACGCCGTCATCGATGGTGTAGATGGGATAGAAGGACCCTGTGCCTCCGTCTCCGTCGTAAGACCATACGGCCTGCACCCTGCGGCGCCAGGCGCCAGGCTCTCCCTGTCCCCTTGAGCCCACGGCCGGATTAAGGAGCCCAGCGTCTTCCGCTTCAGACACAATCGTCTCCCTGAGACGGATTCCTATGGAGAACGTCCCCTGTGTGGGGATGGTGAACGCTGAGGCCGGCACGGAGTAGACCGTACCGGCAATGTAGACCTGGCCAGCCTCAGCCGTCACGGAACCAGATGAGGCGTCTACAGATATCTGGGCATCCTTAATGATATCGCCATCGGAAAAGATGGCGTCGCCTATGCCGCGAACGTGTGCGGCGGTTATGCTCTCGAGCTCGTTGATCTCTGATGCCTGGGTTCCGTACCCATCACGGAAGAGGATCTCGCGATATTCCTTGCTGGTATCGTAGCGGTTCCAGTAGTTGTCGATGTTTTTTCCATTAGGGGTCTGCATGTATTTTCCTCCGCTAGATAGGCAGGACAAATTCGACGGTCTGCCTGACGGAAGGCGATCTTGCTATGGCCGGTGTGAGGATTTCAGCCGCAACGAGCAGGCCAGGATCGGATATTTCATCGGGAGAGAAGTAGCGCTGCCCTTCGGGCAGGCCATCCGCCGTCACCGTGTCCATGAAAACGCCGACCTCTCTGATGATGGCGCTGCTGGCGTCCTCGAAATTGAAGTTCACCCGGATGTAAAGGTAGGGTGTGGGACCGGCCACCTGCTTGTAGCGTTTGTTTGTGGCGGTTCCGCTTCCGGTTGCCACAGGAATGACAATGTCACCCTCGTCGTCGGGTTCGACGTAGCCAACGGCTGTGGCCAGCCTGCGGCCGACTTCTGCGGTGAGGGCTGTGGCGTTCACGAGGGAAGGCAGAGAGGCATCATCCGCGTCCCATGCGGGATCGCCAGTCCCCCACGCGAGATGCAGGGGTCTGCTGGCAATGGCACTGGCGATGGCCGCCCGGCCGGTATTGGTTAACGTAGCGAGGCTCATTTTGGTTCACTCCTAATTGCTGTTTCTGCCGCGGGGATGAGCCACGGGCGACTGTCCCAGGTGCCCGTCCATTCACGCACCCACACAGGTGCGGAGGGCATGACTGGGATGATTGACTGGCCGGATATCACTGGAGAGGACGGCTTCACGGGGTTTACCGTGAGCCCTTCCGTCTCCTGGTACCGTTCAAGAAGTTCAAGTTCCTCCCGCTCCGGGTCAGCACCCCAGGTATCGCCCCAGCGTGTGCCCGTAAACGACATAGCCCGCGGGCGAAGTCCGTACACTGAATTGATATCTCCCCAGGTTCCCGAAGCATGCAGCGCAATGGCGCCACCAGTGTCGCCTCCGTCGGACGGCCATGACCAGACGGCCTCGTCTCTGGCGATCCCCTTCACGACAATGCGGAACGGGGGAAGCTCACGGAGCATGAGCAGCTGCAGGAGAGAGGAAAAAGTGAATCCATGAGACTGGGGGTAGACGTCGCTCCAGAAGGAGCGGCTCCAAATGGGACGGTCCACATACGGCGCCAGGAAGCCTGTGCTGCTCTCTATGGCCAGGCCTACCCTGGCAGCAGCACCGTAGGCATCGCATGACTGCAGGCCTCTCTGCATTCCCAGGGAAACGACAAGGCCGTCCATGCCCTGGACATCGTAGGGGACGCCGGAGAAGGTCGACCAGAAACCATAAGACCACGCCGTCTCACTCCAGATGCTGGGATCCCAATTGTAGGTTGTGGTGTAGACGCGGGCGAGAACCGAGCGGGCCGGCTTGTACTCGTTGATGATCCAGATGAGCAGGTCGAGGCTGTTCAGAAGGGCTGTCTGCTCTTCCTGCGTTACCGGCTGCGCAAGCCGTACCTGGAAATCAGACCAGCGGCTGGGCTGCCACTGTCGGACATTGTCTATGGCGGTGACATCGAAACCGTAGTAGCGCAGTATCTGCGGCAGGCCCTGGGTTTTGCCGCCGAGCATATGCCAGTGCCAGGCTCTGATTACTCTTGACCGGAACTTCTCCGGAGTCTCTCCGTTTTTCCGCTGGAGGCCGCGGCCAAAGCCATGCTCCAGCACGAGGTCTTCCTCGGCGAGAGAGGGGAAAAACTGCTTTCTCGCGTAGATGACGTCGTCTATGACGCTGTCGAGGGCATGAGCCGTTCCCTCTGCGATGGCCTGAAGAGGGCCAGGACGGCGGATGAGTGGCCAGGCAAGGACTTTTTGGAAATATTTCCAGAACTCGGAGGACATTATGCCTCCGCGGCCAGCTCGGCCGTGATGGACATGCTGTTGAGGCGTGCCACTCCGTCAGCGGGAACGTTGACGATATCCTCGGAAGGGCTTGCCCATTCCACGGACTTCACCCCGGGAACGGCCATAACCGTGTGCGTGAGGAGGTCCCGGGTCAGGTCCTGTCCGATGGCAAGCGAGGTCACGTCTTTCACGGTACTTGTCTCGGCGAAAAGGGCGTAGAGGCGGGATTTTGCCTGCTGGATGATGTTTGCAGCGTCTCCTGTCGTGTAGGAGATGACGCCGCTGATGTCGGCGGGTACAGGCTTCGGGGCCTTCACTTCCCAATCGTCATTGATGGGAACGTGGGGAGAGATGGCCTCTTTCACCTTTTCAAGGAGGGCTTCCGTGGGAAGGACGTCGGATCCGCGTACAACGATGTCCACCGTGCCCTGGCCTCTCGGATGCTGATCCAGGATAGACACGGAGGTCACCCCAGGCACGGACAGTGCCCATGCCTGGTACGCGTATTTGGTGCAACCGTTGTTGGCGAGCCATTGCAGGCGGTATCGTTCCTGCAGCTGGGCGTCTGTTTCTTCGTCGAAGCCTTCACCCGTGAGCCATCCTGTAGGGTTTGAGACGCTTCCTATGCCCACGACTGGCGTGACCAGCTCGCAGATCTGGCCGGAGGACGCATTGCCCGCTGCTCCGTAGTCCTCGGCTTCGCAGGGAACGGCGACAGACTCGGAGCCGGCAGGGAGAACAGCGTCTTCCGTGGTAACATATCTGTACACGGCGCCGGTGCCGTCTGGCAGAGTGCGCACGATGCGGCCGGCGGGAATGCTGATGTTAGTGGTATCCGAGGCCGTGCCCCTGTAGAAGGTTACGATGCCCTTGGCTTTCGTTGCGGCCCTGCGGGTAAGACCTACACTGTCAGCGTGAAGATCCAGCCAGTCCCCGGTGGAGTAGTACGGGGCGGCCTGCTGGAGAAGGCGTCCGAGGAGGCCGTATATCTGCCATTCGCCCCAGCAGAAAATTTCAAGGAGGCCGCGTACAACACCCCGGTTCAGGTTCAGCCGGGCTGGCAGGAAGCCCTTTGCGGCCATTGTGTCCTGCACACCCTCGACAAAACCGAAGACCTGGGAGCGGACTTCATCAAGAGACCTGGACAGACGGGGCAGTGTCACATGGTTTGACATCGGCAATCACCAGTTCAAGGGTTGATTTGTTGGCCTGAAGGACGAGAGAGAGGGGCGTGTCGCTATCGAGGAAACGCCAGCGGCAGAGGGCTGTGAGGGAGACGGCATCCCAGGAGGTCACATTACACGTGACCGTACCGGGGACTACACGGGGGTCAGCTTCCACCCGGGTGATAACCTCGGCGCAGAACGCGGCGCGGGCTGAGGCCGTAGACTCCTCCCGAATCCAGTCATGGAGGAGGGAACCGAAGTCTGTGTCGTAGAAGAGGTTTCCAAGACGGGTGAAGAGACGCAGACGGATGTCCTGCACCCCGGTGTCCACGCCGTCCGTGAGGACCAGCGTGCCGTTGGCAGCGACCTGTGCCTGCATGTCTGCGTCAAGGGCTATGTCCTGCCCCCAGAGATCCGTATCCGTGCTCATACGCAGAATTCTTGACACGAAGACTCTGCATCTTCGAGGACACCATGCACACTGTGCACGGTATTTCGCGGCCTAGTGGTGAGGGCAGGAACCGCCGGACCGCGTGGCAGCGTAAGCGTCTCCGTCCACGGCGAGGTTTCCTGAGAAGGAGGCCTGTCCCCTGCCTCCGTCCCAGTTCGTGCTGACGAGTACGCCCTGCAGGTTGATGCGAGGGGCTCTGAGCGTGATTTCCTCGTCTGCCTCAATAACGGCCTTGGTGCCGGCCTTTATCGTCCAGGTCTTGCCGGCTTCCGTCCTCACGTCCTCAGGGGTCAGCATGATAATATGCTTGTCTTGGTCTATGCGGAGTTCGACGCCGTTCTCAAGTTGGATGACAAATTCGTTCAGTCCGGCCCTGGGGGCGTTATTGCCCCCGCCCCAGCGCATGTTCGTGATGGCTGGGAAGTTCGGGTCCCCATCATAATAGGTGATGTCACACGGTGTTCCTACAGAAGGTGGACAGACGATCCCACGGTTGTTTCCGCCCCAGACAACGGGCAGGGAAACGTGGGAGATGACGGGTTCTCCATTGTCCTCCTGGCCGTCATTCCGGAGAGGCTGGACATCCGCGTAATAGGCTCCGTCGCTTGCGTACACGGCCACGATTTTTCCTTTACGTGTCATGCGGTAGTAAGCGCGGAGGTCCGGCTGCGCAACCTCTACCGCCTTCCTGATTGTTCCTATGGGGTCATGCCTGCTTTCCCGGTCATCCATTTTAACTCCATCCTTCGTCCGTGCCGTAGGTTACCTGAGTTGTGTTGCCCGCGTCCTCCAGCGTGTGAATGACGCTGAGGGCACGGTAGACGTCATCGATGCCCCTGCGGCTGTCATATACGTGCACCAGCCGGCTATGCGTGAGCCCGGGAAGGACTACGGAGGTGACGACGCCGATACCACCCACGGCCAATGGAGGAGTATGAGCTATGAGATTTTCGGCAGTCGCCACCCTGTACTCGTCACCGGGTTCGTCTCCGTCGCTCCACGTGAGACCGGAAGCTCCCAGCCAGAGCGCGTGCCTGTGCATGTCGCAGCCGTATGAACGTTCAAGCGTTGTTCCGAGCTGCTTGATGGCTCTGGCCACGGTGCAGTTGCTGAATACCTGATGAGGGAGGACTGGAGAGGGAATGGAGATATTTCCGACAGAGAGGCCTGTCTTTGCCAGGAGGCGCCGGGCAACGACATCTGCCGGCTCGTTGAGGAAACTCTCTGTTACCCGTGTTGTGGCTAAGGACTGTTCCTGGCCTACGCAGCGCACGATCACGGCGTCAGCGTCAGGAGCTGAGGCGTGCGGCTGGTCTATGCCAGAGATAGATCCTTCCCACTCCTGCCAGAGCGAGTCTTCCCCTCTGTATCCGAAGCAGATATCCACAGGCTGTCCCACGGCCAGGGATGCGCGCACAGTGCCTTCCGGATCGGGAATAACAACAGACGCCATCCCAACGACTGCACGGCGTCTTGATATGATCTCTATTTTTGGGCTTCTGGTTATGTCCAGAGGCCCGATTAAGCAGCGCACGTTGAAACCTTCAATCATCACTTGAGATCCGCTTTGATCGTGTATTCCTCGGCCTCTTTCCTGGCAGAGGATGCGGCCTTGCCCGCGTTGTTCCCTTTCGAGGCGGCCTGCCTGGCGGCCTGGGCGAGGCTTTTGGGCGTAATTTTCGAGGCTGCTGCCTGTTCAAGCTTCACGACAGGCGGGTTGTGTTCGGTGAAGGCAAGCTGCGCCTGGATTTCATCAGAGCTTGAGGTTTCGGAGGATTCAAGGCGGGAGAAGACCACCTGGCGCACGCCCCGGGCCTGCATATGCCTGTTGGCCACGGTGAAGATGGCGGGGTTGGCGCTTCCGTCTGTCTGCCTGAAGTACCCGTTGATGGTCTGAAGCTTGTCATAGCAGGAGCCCTGGTCATCCGTGGGCAGAAGGAGCGTGATGCTGATGGACGTGTCTTCCCAGCCCTGCGGCGTCTTTTTCTTGCCCGAGGTCTTGTCGACGCTCTGCTCGTCCATGCGGACAGAATCGCTCACTTTCAGGTTCTGGAGGAGCCCGGGAAGGGCATCTCCACCAATGCGGACAATGCCGTCTTCAAAGGTCAGCAGTTTGATGCTCATGCCAGCCCCTCCCCGTATTCCGTGGCCGCCTGGCGGAGTTCATCGTAGAAACTGTTGGCGTCCTTAACGTTCGGCAGGGTGATGTTGGCGATGTGCAGCGTCCAGTAGCGAGGCTGTGCGGCCGTGTCGCCTGCCTGCCTGGCTCTTTCCTGCTGCCCTTCCGTTCCTGTAGTGCCGTCAGGCATGGGAACCTCAGGCGTCTGAATGGGCAGGGAACGGGGGGTCATGCTCTGAATAGCCTTCAGAGAAGAGGTAACATTTGACGTATCCAGAGCCGGGAGGGCTGCGCCGCCGGCATCGGTCAGAGCTGTGCGGATGTTCTGTCCAATCGGCTCGAGGGAACGGCTGACCGTCCCCTGCAGGGTGCCGGCTCCGAGGGCAACGCCTCCGGCGAGGGTTGTCATCATCTTCTGGCCCGAGAGGGTCAGTGTAGAGAGCGGCCCCTCTTTGGCGTCGGAGTGCGGGAGCAGGCTTCCGATTTTATCGAAGACGCCGGAAACGGCGTCCCTGATACTCCCGGCAGCTGACAGGATGCCATTCTTGAGCGTCTCAAGAATTTTCCGGCCGCATTCTGAAAGATCGATGCTGTTGAGGAAATTGACCACGTCATCGAAGGCCGCTCTGATGGCATCGCCGATACCCAGACTGTCGGCGATGCCCATAACTGCGCTGACCAGGGAATCGCATGCGCCCCTGGCCGCGTTCAGGGCGCCAGTCCAGTCCCCATTGATGATAGCTATGACCCAGTCGAACAGGTTCTTGAGGATGCTGAGCCCCTGCACCACGGCGTTGATGGCGGCGCCGAGCAGACCGAAGCCAACGCTCACAATGGATCCGAGAATTTCGCCGAAGTTTTCCCAGGACGCGGCTTCAGAGGACACGTCAACGCCGAAAAGCTTACCTATAGCGGACCCCAGAGAGGTTATGGCGTCCATGAGCCTGAGCATGGCCGGCGTAATAAGTTCCGTGAACTTTGAAAAATCGAGACCTTCCCAGAAACCGGTGAAGAGGCTCTTCACCCGGTAAATGGCCTTCGAGATGTTGATGACTAGGGGAGTAAGGCCGGATGCATCCAGCTGCTTCGCAAGCTCACCTTTGATGGTCACGGTAGATCCGGTCAGGCTCTGGAAAGCGGCGATGACACCGCGGATCACGAGAGAGACATTTTGGGCCCAGCGGTCGATGGTGTCTCCAATGCCGGCAAAATTCGACTTGTAGACGGCATAGAGCGTCCCGATGACGGCGATGAGGGCCCAGAAGGGGACGCCGAGGCCTACGAGAGCGGCCCTGAGCGGTGCCAGTGTGCCCGTGATGAGAGGCATGACACGGGAGAGGCCCCAGCTCGCGGCGCTGAATGCGGTGACGGCGATGACAGCCGTAGACAGGGCGCCAGCCAACGAGATGAGCCACTGCCCGATGGCAGACTCGGCTACGGCGCGCAGCGCTTCCGCAATGACGCCAAGGGCATTTGCGCCCGCTGTAATGGCAGGCAGAAAAGCCTTGCCTATGGCGATGGCAAGGTTCCTGACGCGGTTTCCGAGAAGCTGGAGTGCGTTCTTGGTGGTTCTGGCTCTCTGGTCAAACTCGGACTGCATGGATCCGGCATACCTGGCCTTGTCCCGGACAAGGTCGAAGGCCTGGTTGAGGTTGTCCACGTTCTGGAGAAGGGGAGCAATGGCGCCGATGGATTCCTCGCCGAAGAGCTGCGTGAGGACGGACATCTGATTTTCCCTGGGCAGGGCAGCAATGGCTCCCAGAACGGCCTTCATTGTGCCTTCCGCATCCTTCTGCATGCCTTTGGCAAGGTCTCCGGCAGAGAATCCGAGTTTTTTTAAGGTCGTTATCTGGGTCTTGGTCATGGCGCTGCCCTGGGTGAGCGTCGTCACGAAGTTCTTCAGAGCTGTAGACGCAACCTCGGGTGCGGCGCCTGCTGACAGGAAAGCGGCGCCGAGAGCGGCCACCTGCGTCTCGGTAAGGCCGCAGGCCATAGCCGTGGCGCCCATACGCTGTATGACCTCTCCCAGAGCCGGAGCAGTGGCGTTCATATGGTTGGAAAGGTAGTTGACGGCATCGCCCAGACTGTAGACCTGGGGGAGTGTGAGGTTCATGCCGGCACGCCAGTCAGCCATCATCTTGCCTGCCTGGGCACCGGTAAGGTCAAAGGCAACGCCCATCTTGGCCGCCTGCTCAGCGAATTCCTGCAGATCGTTTTTCGCGATGCCGGACTGCCCTGCCGCGGCGATGATATCCGCGATGCCGGAGGCGGCCATGGGAATGCGTGCGGACATGTCCTGGATGCTCTTCCCCATGGCGTCGAATTCCGCTGCGGAATCGAAGTCCACGACCTTGCGGACCTCAGCCATGCTTTCTTCAAAGTCCATGGCGGACCTGGCACATGCGCCGAAAGCCCCCAGAAGGGCTCCGGCGGCTGCGGCAACGGGTGCCATGGATACGGCCAGGCGCCCCATGGAATCCCCCAGGCCGGCGGCATGCCCTTTGGTCGCGGCCATGGCTGCCTGAACCCTGCCCAGGGGGCCGCTCATCAAGTCCACGAGGTTCAGCGTGGCGAAAACCTGGAAGGCCTCCATCATTTACTCCCGAAAATCCGGCCCAGCGCCTGAAAATACCGTCTCTCCATCCATGCAGCCTCCCGGACCTGATCTGCCCACTCGCCGAGGTCCTCGGCGGGAGCGGTGTGGAGCCAGTGCAGGATCATTGCGTCCCCCTGGCCCCACTGGTCCGGGTCTTCCCCTAGTTTCCCAGGTCGGCCTTTACGCCTACGGCTGTGATGAGAGCCCCGCTGTAAGAAGTCGTGATGCCGGGATACTCTTCCATTGCCTGAAGCAGGCTTTCCTTGTCGTCAGGATGCACGGTGGAAAGAAGAAGCGTGCGGGAAGCGAGGCTGGCATTCTTGCCGGCTGTATCCTGCAGCCGCCTGATTTCAGTCTTAGTGGGTTTAGCGAAGCGGAAGGAGAGTTCGACTTCCTTGCCTTCCCAGGGGTCCGAGAAGGTCAGGGGGAAAGCAACATATTTGCGGTCGTCAGTCTCTGGCATGTATCATAACCTCCTGGTTTAGATGGTGGCGCTTTCAGCCTTGGCGGCGACGCCGTTCCAGATGATGGGAGAGAGAATGGTGAAGTCGCAGGAGACGGGAGAGGCGTTGTTATCACCCTGGCTCGCGCCGCCGCCCGAGAACTTCGTGATGCGGCAGTTCTTGAGCGTGTCGGTCACGGTGCCCATGTCGGAATTTGCGTAGCTCACGACTATGGTGAAGGGCGTGTGGTCATAGATGCCGCCCGTGGTGCCATCCGTAAGGGCGGACTTGAGCTTCTCCCACTCGTCCCTGTCGAGAACCATGGAGCCGGAGGCCTCGTAATTTCCGCGGCCCCAGGAGCGGGCAATGCCGCCCTTGCCGTACCGGGCTGTGATTTCCTGCTGGTCCTCGTATTTGATTTCTGTGATGCCTACAGCTTCGCCCTGCGGGAGGGTGACGCTGATGTCTTCCCAGTCATAGCCTCTGCCATTGATAGCCATATCCGTACCCTCCTCTAGTAGAGCTCACGGCTGCGCGGATCGAAGGTGGTGCCCGCGTATACGTAGGAGTTATAGAGTTTGATCTGGCGGATAATCGGGATGCCCACGAGGGTGATCTCTACGCTCACGCCGTTGTTGACGATGTCCTGGCCGTCCGGAATGTCCACGACATACCCTGCAAGTTCCTGAGGGCTCGCGGTGGTCATGGCGTCAAGGGCGGTTTCAAGGTTCGCCTTGAGGTAGGCGAGGCCGGAAGTGCTGGACGGCCTCAGGGGGTCGCCCGCCTCGTCGTACATAGATTTGAGGGCAGCAATGCGGGTCAGGCGCACAGCCTTGAAGACAGTGCGGAGCACTTCCTCATAGCGGAAGTCGGAAGTGCTGTCGGCCATGGTGCGGGAATCACCCCAGTAGGTACCTTCCATGCCGCAGTAGGAACGGGCCGTGATGTAGCCGGCGTCCTCCAGTTCTTTCTGGGCTGCGCTCCAGTCATCAGGCAGAGCGAGAGGAGACACGGGACCGTCCTTTACACGGCCGGTGGCGCGCTGCACGGGAATGGACATGACTTGTCCGGCCTGCAGAGCGCCGGCATTCCGGAAGCGGCGCAGGCCGCCCGTCTCGGTCACTTCGCCGTACTGGGCGCAGACGGTCACGAAGCGCGCGGCGAGGCTCTGCCTTTCTGCCACCATGGCCGTGGTGAAGGAACTGACGTCTTCTCCGGCGTAAGGCAGCCTGGTTTCCATCTTGAAGTAAGTGGGCCTCTGGACGTTCCAGAGTTCTTCCGCCCTGGCTTCCGCGGCGGCCCAGTCAACGGAGTCGGAAGGGCCAGCTATGTAGACGAATTCCACGTCGTATACGGAAAGCGGTTCTTCCAGGGCAGCAAAGACATCCGCGATGGTGGGCGCGGGCGCCAGGAGTTCACAGGTGTAGGTGGTACCGGTGACGTAGGTCCCCTCGGGAAAGGTAATTTCCACGCCGTAATCAGAGAGCGTGAGCGTGCCATCGGCAGGGATGGTACGCGTGGAGCCGAAGTTGTCGCCGCCGTCCACAGAGAGCCTATAGGTACCCTCATTAAGTGCGCCGCTCTTAACCACCTGGAGGACAAGCTCCGCGCTGTCGAGCACGGACTCCGCCTCAGTCACAGTAATCAGGGGACTTGTGGTGTCACCCACACGGGTGACAGGTCCCACGGGAGTACGGATACTGAAGGAGTACTCTGCGCCCTCGTCCAGCGAAGCTCCGGAAGGGAAGGAGATGGTTACTCCGGTTGGGGTACTGCCTTTGGTGATGCTGAGGGATGCGGCGGACGTGGTCTCGTCTCCGAACCCGACGCCTCCATCGTTGGAAATCTGCACTTTGGCTGTGCCGATAGCGCCACCCGAGGTCACCCTGATAATGACGTCGGCATTCTGGGCGGGCACGCCGGTGACGATGCAGTCAACTTTGGTTCCTGTCTTCTGAACTCCGGAAATATAGCCGCCGCTCTGGCCCTTCACGGGGACGGCGATGAGATAGGGATCCTGACCGGCAGTCAGCAGCATGTCGCGGACACGGTCCACGAGAGGACCTGTTCCCAGAAGGGAACCGAGGTCGCTGCGGGCGCCCACGAGGTAGGCCTTGCCCACGGTTCCCCTGGAACAGACACCTGCGACAAGGGCTTTGCCGTTGGCATTGTCGTTGACGATGCCGGAGGTGCCGTCAATGAGAAATTCGAATACATCGCCCATGGCTGGTGCCTCCTTATGCTCTGCCACCAATCGGACGGGTCCTGGTCCTCTCCAGGGCGGCCGAGTACTCGGCTTCGGTCACCTTCTTGTCTGCGGCCCAGTCCATGAGACGGCAGACGCCTGCCTGAAGCCACGTGGGGACACGGTGCATGGAGGCAAGTTCGGAGAGGGACAGAAGAGGGGCGGCCGCCTTGGCAGGGGCCTTGTCGGTCGCGGCCTGGGCCGTTTCCTTGTCGGTATTCTTGGAAGCCATGAGTTACTCCTTGTAAATCTTGGGAGTGATGGAAATCGTCGGGATGAGAGCTTCGGCCTCTTCGGAGGTGACCCTCCACACGAACTCCACCACGAAAAGCCTGTTCATCCGGTTGAAGACGCGGATCACGCTGTCGCCCACTCTCGTGTCTGCTTCACGGCCGAAGGTGGCCTCCTGAACGCGAATTTTCACCCAGTTGCCCCGGCTGTCGTTTCCGCCGCGTGGGAGGGCTGGCACAAAAGCCACGCAGAAAGCCTCCAGCCATGTCCGGTTGTCCGCGAGCACATTGGCATTGACCGTCAGTTCCACTTCGTAAAGCTCTCTCTTGCGGATTTGTTTCGTTGTCGTGCGGGATATGGCCAGCTTGCGCCCTGTGCGGGTGTATCTCTCCGGCATGAACTGAAGTTCGAGGCGCGGGCGCCTGATAGTCAGGTTGTCCTTTTTCACAATGTCGATCACACTGCCTTCCGGCATGCCGGCGGACAGCGCCGCCCGCGTGATGACCTCTCTGGCGAATGACTGCATGTGGAATCCTACGGTTTGAAAGCCCCAGCTAAAAAGTCGGCCATAGTTTCCTTCACTTCCTCCATGTCGGTCTTGGACACTCCAAGAAAGGGGCGTGGCGGAATCGTCACCTTATCAGCAGATACCGTCCGCCCGCCATTTCCCTTGAAGACAAGACGTTTTGCCTTTTTAGGTGTGATGGTGCCGCCTTTCTGATGAATACGGGCATAAACCAGGTTGCTGCCCACCATGACCTTGTCGGACGTGGCAGCGTAGTCGATGGACTTCTGGAGACGCCCGGTATCGGTCAGCGTCTGGCCGCCTTCATTAGCTGCCCGTCCTGACTTGGGCCATTTCTGTCCCTGAGGATCTTCCTCATCCGCGAACCGCTGCAGCGTGCCGGATACCAGAGCTTCGCCCACAGAGTTCATGAGGGACTTCGTGTTTCCCAGTTTGAGGGCCGCCTTACCCATCGCCTTGTCGAACCCGCCCCAGTTCAGAGACACTCCGTTCTTCGCCGTCATTGTTACAGCCCCCTGAGGTCAAAAAATGGATGTCTGGATATCACAGCAAAACTCGGCTCCTCCCGGTCTGGATTCGATTCTTCAAGCGGAAGCTTCAGCTTGCCGGAAGCAATGTCTTCCAGAAGTGCCGTGCAGTATTTCCACTGCTTCTGCAGAGGAATCCATTCATTGGCAGTGTTTCCTTCCGTATCCACAAGCGTCGTAATGGCTTCCACCGTACGGTAGGCGCTGATCACGGCGGCAATGTAGCGGACAAGCTCCGGCACATAGGGCCACGGCTGAGGATACCGGTAGGAAAGCGCGTCTCCGATTTCCCCGGAGACGGCTTCTATGGTTCTTTCCACAATGCCGGGATTCTGCTCCTCACACGCCGCCATATACCCGGCGTGCAGAAGGTCAATGATGTGGCCGCGGGTACACAGGTTCATACGTATGCCTTTTATTCGTTTTTTAGACTAGTTTTATACTAGTCCAATATCTTTTCCCCTTGTCCAGCCCGTCCAGAGGATTAAAACGTCTCTCCGGGGCGTACAGCGTTTTCCCGCTAATCCACCACGATCGCCTTGCAGACTGCCCGCGACGGACGCGCGGGCATGGGTTTGGCCTGCCCGATCAGGGTAATGGAAGAATCATCGTTGCTCTTTACCGGCACGATATGCAGGGGCACAGCGGCGTTGCCGGCGGAAATGGAGTCAACAGCGCAGTACCAGATGGTGCCAGGTACATCTACGGCCACACCAAGCAGAGTTTTGGCGTCCAGTTTGGGCACCCATTCCCCGCTCACGGGCGCGGGATAGGTTTCATCCATAAAACGGATGACGTAACTGCCGATGCGCACTTCGCCATCACCCAGTTTGATGCTGATGGGCGCGTCCTGTGCCGTGGAGCGGTAGTTTTCCGCCATATCCAAGAACACGGTGGTCACGTCCTCGCCGCACATGAACTCTACCCTGCCGCCGATCCCCGCCATGCGGATTTCCTGCTGCATGGCCCGCAGCAGACGATACACGTCCGAAAGTTTGCTCGTACCCGTCAGTTTTGTGCTGGGCGTATGGGTAAGCGGCGTACCGTAGTCGATACCGTAGCTTTCCGTACGTCCGCCCGGAAGCTGTACCGGCCAGGCCAGTTTGCCCGTGGTGAGCACGCCCGCGCACATACCCTCGGTGGTAGCGTGGACCGCCTGCCTTACCTGATCCACCTTCTGCGTGCGCCACGCTTCAATCGATGCCTGGTTGCCCAGGAGGACTCTCAAATCATTCAGCTCCGCCGCCGTTACAGGGATCTGTACCTTGATAGGCAGCGGAGCAAAGAACTGCGTTTCGATGGATTCATTGTCCAGAGGAACGGGAACTCCGTCACGGCGCACCACGGGAACGGTCTGCACCACGGCTTTCAGGTCCGTGATGCCCAGCATGGAAAGGGGATGCGTCGGGCGCTGTTTGAAAAAGCGGTCCATGATGGTGCTTTCCAGCGGCGGCAGCGTCCTGAGCGACTGAGCTACCGCCTGCTGGGAAAAAGGCCTTTCAGATTCGCAAGCATAAGGATTTCCTTCGTTAGACGTTTTTAGACTATGCGGGGTAAATGCCGTGTTCCACAAGCTGCGCCGTCTGAATGTCGGTCAGCGCCTTTCCGTCGCCCGTTGTGAGAACGCGGTGCTTCACGCCCCCATGCACCACACACAGAGCGGAACTTTCGCCGTGCTCGCCCGTGGGGTCGCAGGGTGTATCCACCACAGCCACGGGGATCACTGTGGCCGCGTCCGTGGAAAGCAGCGGTTCCCAGGCCGCGCCCACCACAGTGCCGCTCTGTTCGTTATCCCCCATGACATCCACGCGCTTCATGACTGTGCCCACGGGAAGCGCTGCGGCCTTCGCCCTTGCCGAAAGCGGCAGATGGTGCAGCACCACGGGGTGATCACCGGTGGCCGCCCGTTCCCCTGAGAAAACGTATTTGCCGAGATAGCCTTCATTTGCCATGATACTTTCCTTTTACGCCGGCGGCCGTCACGGGTCGCCGGGCGCTCTAGAGCTTCGCCGTCAGTTCGGCGGGATTGATGTTGGCGGACTGGACGCCCGTATGAGACGGGGACGCAGAAAAGTCAGAAGCCCTCCCATCCACGGGGCGAGCTTCCAGTTCGCGGAAATAGCGTTCTTCCATGCTCAGGCTTTCCGTCCTGCCGTCCGGAGCCGCAAAGTCCACGGTTCCGGGCTGCGCCGCCAGCCTGGCCGCAAAGTCCAGCACGCCCGCCTTTTCAGCGGGTTTTACCTTTCCGGCCTTCACCAGTTCCGCCACGCGCGCCTCCCGGCGCTCGCCTTCAATCCTGCCACGATACGCGGCAAAATCGGCGCTGGCCTTTTCCGCCTTCTGTTCCGCTTCAGTTTTGGCAGCTTCCGCCTTGTCCTTTTCCTGTTTGCGGGAATCAGCTTTCTTTTTCAGGTCTTCGTTTTCGGCGCGTAACGCCTCAAGCTGGCCCTGCAGCTGCCCGATCTGCCGCTGCAAATCCTCAATACTCATACTGTCTCCTTCGCCGCGTGTTGCGGCAAAATCCACCGTGATGGCGTTCCCGCCATCATGAAATTCCACCGCCTCAAGTCCGTCGATGGCCGGTTGTGCCGCGCCCAGAAGGGCCACATGCCGCAGGGTCACGCGGTCCGGCATCAGGGACATGGACACATGGCGGTAATGCCTTTTTGCCACGAGGTCCCGCACCGCGTCCGGAACGTGCGCGAACTGTGCGAACAATTTTCCGTTCTCCGCCCTGAGCTGCGCAGCCCAGCCAAAGGCCGGGGCCGCGTCCGTCTTTGGATGGCCGAACACCAGCGGCGCGTCGCGCTTCGCCGGGTTGTAAGCGTGGGCTATGGCCTCTAGGTCGCCTTCCGTGAATGTCTGCGGACGCCCGGCGCTGTCCGTGAAGGTGCCCGTGCGGGCGATTTCGATCCATTTGTCAGGCATAAAAAAAGCCTCCGTTCCCCTGCACTGTGACAGGAAAACGGAGGCTTCGCCCGGAAGGGACGCTTTCTGTGCAAAGTATTTTTAGGCTACGGCGACGTGCCGGAACAAATCCCAGCGCGGCATTTTGACGGCGATGCGGCGCACTTCCTCATACGCCGCCAGCTGTTCCCGCCATTCCTTAGGGATGCCGTCCAACCCGTAGGCCAGCCCGGCCAGTGCGCCCGTCACCGCTCCCGTGGTGTCGGTATCGTCGCCCAGATTGACCGCCTTCAGCACGGCGTCCCGGTAGTTGTCTGTGGTCATGAAGCACCAGAATGCCGCTTCCAGCGTGTCGATGACAAAGCCGCCACTCCGAATTTCCTCTTCCGGCAGCGTGCTTATGTCGTTCTCAAGTATCCTGACGAATTTCCCCAGCGTTGCACTGCTGATAAATGGCACGCCGCGTGCGAAGTCTTCCCGCAGTTCCGCATAGGCGGCTTTCTTCCTGCGGCCCATGCGTAGCTTATTCAGCAGTTCAACGTAGATATAGCAGGCCGCCACGGACCATTCGTGGGCGTGCGTGATGGACGACACGTCCCGGACGATACGAAAACGCTCCTCCGCCTTCCGCATCCCGAACATATAAAACGTCAGTGGTGCTATTCGCATGAGGGAACCGTTGCCATTGTCGCGTTCTCCAGTGCCTCCGGCACGCTCCGGCGGCACCCCCTTCTTGAGCCGCTCAATGGCCCTCGCCGTGGTGCCGCCCACGTCAAAGACCTTGCCGTGCGGCGTGTACACGGCTTCATCATGCCATTCGACAAACCGGCGGGCTATTCCCTCCAGATTGAGGGAATTCGCAAGCAAGCCATCCGCAAGGGCCAATGTGAGCGAGGTGTCGTCCGACCATGTTCCCGACGGCTGGTTGTGCGTGCCGTAGCCCTGCATGCCGGTGACGAGGAACGTTCCTCGGCGCTGGAACTCCACGGGCACGCCCAAGGCGTCACCCACGGCCACGCCCAGAATCAGCGAAAGAGGCTTGTCGTCCGCCTTTTCGTAATACTCACATGGCGCACCATCGAAATAAACGTCATTGGGCTTGTTGTCTGGGGATTCAAAAATCTCGCAGTTGCCCGTATCTGCCCTGTCAAGCGGGCTGCCGTCCTCGGCAACCGTTGCCCGGAACAGGCAGGTTTCACAGGCTACCGCATTAGGCCCCTGCGTATTCCATATCTCGCTTTCCCATCGTGGACGCTTGCCGCTCATGTCTGTTCCCCGCCTCATATCTGTTCGACGACTTCAAGTTCAAACGTCAGTGCTCCGTCCGCCGTCTTTTCCACCTTTGATACTTTGAATTTCGTCCCGCGCTGGATGATGGTTTCATCCTCATAACTGAAATATTCCTGTGTTCTTTTGCCGTCCCATTCTCGTTTATCGCCGTAGCCGTAATGGCTGAACGGCTCTGAATACATCATCTTGGTGCCCCTGGGACAGTAAATGCGGAAGATGAAGCCCCCGAACCCCTGCCCCTTGGCGCTGCCGCAGGAACAAAACGCGTGTTCAACCTTCTCTTTCCCCTCCAGCGCTTCCTTTAATTCCGCCAACGACCACTTCCAAAACGCCTCTTCCGGCAGTTCCAGAAAAGCCGCCGCGCCCGCTGCGGTTTCAATGCCGCGTTGCAGCCAGATGTCCCTGTCATAGGTCGAGCGGCTGATGACCTCGGTCATGTGGCGGATGGCCTCTCCACGGCCTTCGGCATCCAGGTCGACTTTGCCCACGCCCTTAAAGTTACCCCACCGCCCCTCGTGCCCGCGCAGGGGGCGGTTGAAACCGCCTGAACTTTGCGTGTAGGCGTACAGTGCGTCCTTTTCCGCCTTGTTTGCCGTGCTCCAGACATCCCCAGTGCGCGTCCGCATCACCGCATCCGCCTCCTGCGGCGCCTGCGCCCACAACGCCGCATCCTTGCGGGCCTGGGAATAGGGATTAAGAGTATCTTTACCACCATTTTTCAAAAGCGACAAGGAATCCTGGATATTTTTTTGCTTCTCCAGCAGATCGGCCAGCGTCTTGCCCGTGGCGTCGAATTCAGCAAGGTCGCTGAGGTAGCCCTCGAATTTCGCTGCCTCTTCCGGCGTCAGGCCACCGGCCTTCAGCTTCCCCTGAAAATACGCCTTCTTGTGCGGGATGGCCCCGGCCTTGGCACTCCAGTCCGCCGTGGTCACGGCGTCCATCCAGATGCCGCTGTACGTCTTGACGGGAAAGGCCGTTATCTGCGCCTCGACCTTCTTGGCCTGCGCTGACAGCTTTTTCTTTTCCGCCGAAACCTTCTTCTTTTGCAGGGCCGTCTGCAGTTCCGCCTTCTTCGCCTCCAGTTCGACTATTGCCTGCTTGTCCGTTGTGGCCTTGATGAGCGTCTCGACAGCGGAAATGTCCGCTTCCAGTTTCTTTTGCGTGAGCGGTTCCTTTTTCGGCACCGGCGGGGCCGTGTCCATGCCGTGCTTCTTGAGATCCAGCCCCGCGTCCGCCCAGTCCTTGCCGGGATTGTGCCTGAAGCCCTTGTCCGCGCCAGGAAAATGGACAAAATATTCCATGCCCGTCTTCGGATCCGTCCATACGCCGGCCTTGGGCATTTCCTTTTCCACGGTCAGCCCCTGCGCCTTCACCTGCCGCTCGGAGAGCGTGCGCACTCCGCACCGACAGCGAAACCCGTTGGGCGGGTAGTTGGTTGCCCAAAACTCATGGTCAGCCGGATAGACCTTGCCGTGCAGAATGGCATGGGAAGGACGCACCCGCCTGTCCATGACCGCGATATACTGCCAGTAGGGGCGTGACTCCTTCACGGCCTGCATTTTTTTGTACCGGCCGGCGCTGTAGGCGGTTTGCAGGTTGGTACGAAAGATGTTTTCCACCCGGTAATCATGCCAGCCCTGAGCCTGTATAGCCTCCACAATCCTTTTCTTGAAGTCCGCCAACGTTTCCCCGTTTTTCACGGCTTCCTCTATGGCGTCGCTTACAAGCTGCACAAGGTCATGCTTGGCCAACCCAGTGACGTAGAACGCCCGGTACCTGACTTCCTCGTTCAGTGCCTTGGCTTCCTCGTCCGTGAGCTTGGCACGCCATTTCCAGAACTCCAGCGCCGCGTCCGGCGTAACACCTTCTGCTATAATTTCCGGGTCCGGCAGGTCGAATCCAGGCTTTTTCTTAGTCATCTTCTTCTTCCTCCGCCTGAACCGCAGCTGCGCCAAACCCGGCAGCCGCAGTCATGGCGCGGGCAAGAAAACTCTCCAGCACGTCCGGGGCCATGGCCGGGGAAAGAAGCGCAGACAGACCTTCCTCCAGATCTTCATAGCTTTTGGCGGACCGTATCTCGTTCTCAATTTGCGTGACAAATTCTGCACTGGCTTTGAGTGCTCCGGGCAGCATTTTCACGATAGCCACGTCAAGATTGCCCTGAGCCTTTTCTGCAGTAGTCTTTTCCCAGCCAGATGGAGCCGAGAAATCCGCACCTGCGGCTGTCGCGCCTTCCGGCGGCATGGACTCATCCTCCAGCGTGAACTCTTCCGGCTTGAGCCCGAAGCGCCCAGTGAAGTATTCCCGCGTAAACTTCGCGCCCATTTCCCGTATTTTCCTGCCAAGGTCCGCCTGTACGTTCAAATCTTCCGGGTCGTCATATTCTGCCAGCGGCGCAAAAACTCCCGGCCCGGCGTTGACCTGGGCATACAGCCAGGTGATCTCGTTCCATGCGTCCGTGACCATGGCCTTGTCGGCATCAGCCAGATCATCGGCCACGTCCGCGTGCGTCTGCGCCGCTGCCTGAGAATTCTTGCCTTCCATTTCCACTGTCAGGGTCTGACCCATGAGAACCTTGGAGATAGCCCTGTCTTGTCGGGCAAGAAACTGCTCGTGGAGCTGCCCCTGCGTCTGCCCGGCGCCTTCCAGCTTAACGTTGGCGCCATAGGGGATCACGGCTACGGCATCCTGCACCATGCGCGAAAGCCCCCGTGCCATGTCCTGCTTCTCCAGCGCCGTGGCCCTGGCCGGAGCTTCACCGACTACCCAGGGCATACCATGGCGCTCAACAAAACGGGCATAGAAAGACAGGCCGCCGCGCTTAAAGCTCACCGGCCACAGGCATCGGCTCAATAGCCGTAAGCCATAAGGATTGTCGTAGGTGGCGTGGTGCGTGACTAATACGAACTTTCCCGCGGGCAACGGGCGTGGATCTGCGCAGAACAGGCCGTATTCTCCAACGAACACAGGCTGGTTCCGGCTGTCGAAACGGAACCAGTGATAGGGCTTCGGTACGATGTCAACGATATGCCACCAGTCCCCGTCAAAACGCCAAATAAGTTCCAGCGGAGTGAAGCCGTAAAAAGGCGCGTCAAGCATCCCGCTGACCACAGTACGCAGGTTGGTGCGCTCAAGGTCCTGCATGAAACGCCGGTGCAGTTCTTCCGCTTCCGGCGAGGGTGTTGCACCTTCCGGCGCTCCGGCCCGGAAAGTAAGATGGGGACAGTTCAGCACACGGTTCTTCCGGGAAAGCATCGCTGTCGTCACCTGGTCATCCGCTGAGAGCTCCTGCAGCACCCTGGCGTCGTCCCCGCGCCTGCGCAGCACCGGGTCTGGATCCGGCAAGGTGCTCAGCCAGCCCTCCAGTTCCCCGAAACATACGCCCGCATTTTGTCGCGTTGCCAGTTCCGTGGAAAGTTCCGCGCTGCTGAACGGCTGAAACGTTCCGTCCGGCATAAAAAGCCCATCTGCCATGTAAAAACCTCCGTTTCCCTGCCTTTGTGGCAAAAAAACGGAGGCCTTACCCTGAAAGGGCGCGTTCCATGCGAAGGTTTTCTGTCTGCTCACCAGCCACTCAAATCTAATCCGGGCATCCTTACCCCCACATACTCCCACGGTTCTACACTTCCCAGCTCCCTGCGCGCGTCCAGCATCATGGCGCAGGCTACCACGGCGTCTCCGTGCCTGCCGCCTGTCCTGTCCCTGGTACGCTGCTCCGGCACGCGGGCAACACCGCGCACCACACGCAGGCTGCGGAAGTCGGAAAGTACACCCGCATCCCTGGGCAGCACCAGCGTTTTGTCCTCAATGCCGCTCTTGAGCAGCGGCATGGTCTCTCTGTACCACGCCTCGGAAATCATCACCTCCCGCGCCCGTTCCGGCCCGTACTTCTGGCGGGCCGCCTCGGCCAGCGCGGAACCGTTGCCTCTTGCGTCAAGAGACACGCCGGAGAATCGCGGCAGGGAGCCGATGACGGCAAATAGTATCTGTTGCTGCGTTCGGTGCGGGCAGTCCCGCAGTTCCAGCACGAAAGGCGGGGTGAGCCGCAGGTCGCGCTGTTCTGTTGCGGGCCAGAACACGGAAAGGTCGCCGGACCGGCCGAAGTCCACGCCCATGAAATGGGCGCAGTCGCCGGGAAGTTCCCCCATAAGGGGAGCTAGGTTCGCCGCGATCCAGCCCCTGGTATAGGTTTCGGCCACGTCCAGCGGCCAGTCCACAAAATCCTCCGCCGGGGCAATCCATGTCACCACGGGGAGGGCTGCGTCCATGCACGCCTCAAGCATCGTTGTGGTCAGGTACGCTCCCGCCGAGCGCCGGGGAATACAAAAAAGCTCTTCATCCGCGCCGTCTCCGTAGTCCTCAATGATACCCGCCCGCCATGCATCCTCCGCCTCCCTCGTCCATTCGCGGGGCGGATGCGCACGCTTGCAGATAGTCCTGAACAGGCCGTCTGCTATGGCGTCATCAAGCGTGGTGCGGTGCAGGCTGTAGGCAAGCCGCCCGGCACGGATATCGTTAACAAGCTCATTAAAGGGGTTGTTTTCCCCGTTATGCGTGGAAAGGATAGATACGCTGCCGCCCCACATGAGCAGAGCGAAGGCCGCCTTCATCAGTTCGTCCAGGTCGTCCACAAAGGCAGCTTCGTCAATAATGACGCGTCCCTGCTTGGACCTCAGGGAACGGGCCTCGGAGGGCAGGCCCCACACGCTGAAGCCGGAGGCAAAGCGGATGCGGTACACCGTGATATCCCGGTCAGCGTCGCGCAGCACAAGCTCCTCCATGTCGTGGGCCAGCACGTCGAGAGCCTTGGCCCAGAACGCGCAGTCGCGGATGAATGTCTGCGTCATTTCCTTGTTGTACGACAGGTAGAAAGTGTCCTGCCCGCCTGCTTCGCGGCTCTTGGAGGCCTCCAGCACGGAAAGGAACGCTTCGCAGTACGATGCGCCGATGCGGCGCGATTTCTCCCACACGCGCACCCGGGCCGTGTCCGCCATCCAGCTGCGCTGATAAGGCAGAAATATGTCCGCCGCGCCCCCCATTACGCGCCTCCCTCCACTATGCCGATAGCCTTGCAGATATGCTGTGCCATGTCGCTGGAAAGGCCGCGCCTGCGCTCCTGCTCACCGGCATCATCCCTGGGCAGTCCGGCCTCCAGTTCGCCCAACAAATCAAGACAGCGCTTGATGTCCTGCACGGTCGCCGCCGTGATTTTGGAGGGATCGGCGAGGGCCATACCCAGCTTGCCCTCGACTGCCTGTTTCAGCGCAGCCACGGCATCGGCCCTCGTGGAAATTACAGGTCGGGCCTCAGGTTCGGCATAGGACGGAATCTTGCCGGAGGCGGCCAGCTCCGCCCGTTTCAGGGCCAGATTCTCAAGGGAGGCCACGGCAAACGCAGCCTGCGCAGCCTCCTTGCCATCCCCCGCTTCCAGAAGGCGTTCCAGGATAGCTTTGCGGCCCATGATGGTGTTGAAACGAATCTCGCTTTCTGCCTGTGCCAGCTGCTCCCGCCGCCTGGCCCACTGGAATTTCTGCCCCCAGGCTTTGAGCGTGGTGGCTGACACGCCCGTCAGCTCCGCCACCCGGGCATAGGAAAGACGCTCCTCGCAATATAGCTCCTGAGCCCGCCACACGGTGTCTGGCTCATGCTCCCAGCCCACGGCTAGTCCTCCAATTCGGCGTTCAGTATTTCGATACGTTTTTCTATATCGCGGATTTCCATTATCTGCTGGGCCAGCACGGCCATACCGTCTATGGCGTCCAGCTCCTGTATTTCGGACAGGGGAATGGCGGGATTCAGAATTTTCCGCAGTTTCACGAGGTTTTCCCTCGTTTTTGCTTCCAGACGTGCACGCTTTTCGCGCAAGCTCATTCTTTGCAGCTTAAAATCCATGCGCTCGCTCATATCAGATCCTACATCCTTCCTCTGGCGGCTTCACGGGCCATTGGACATTGCATGTTGTTTTCCGTCAGGACGGCCATACGTTGTAACGCTCCGATGCAGTTGGTGATGACATCGGACAAATCCTTGGCCATACGCTCGTAATTCTTTACCAGTTCTACGTTGTCGCGGTAGTATTTATCCGTCACGCTTTGGTTATCGCCCAGCTCCCTGATCATTTTCAGGGAATCATCCCTGTACGACGACAGAATGCGGGCGGTCTCCGCACTGTGCGCCTGCATTATCTCATCCGAGCGCTTCGTGCGCAGATGTTCAAAAAATAGCATGGCGATGATGACAAGCGCCGGGCCGGAAAGTGCCAGTGTGAGTAATCCCGGCACGCCAAGCTGTGTCAGCACGGCGGCGATGCTCTGAGCCGCTGTGACAAGGGCTTCAAGTTGCGTCGAATCTATCATTCTTTGTCTCCGGGGAGCTGCGCCTCATAACAGTTCAGGGCGTCTTCAAGCCCGGCCACATACGCCCGGATGCGGGCATCGCGAACGCGCAGCAGAGTGTAGCCCTCCCGGCTTTCAAGGAACACCCCTTTCATAGGCGGCAGTTCAGGCTTGGGGGGACGGGCACACCGCGCCACAGACACGACAGCGGGCGCAGGGGGCGGGTCTGACGCAGGCCTGGCGCAGCCGCTACAAAGGGCGATCAAGAGCATCAGAAAGGGCACGGCGCATCGCATTGTCCGGCACTCCTTTTTCTTCTTTCGGGGTCATGGCGCGCAGGGTCGCCTCGTCAAGCAGGGACTTCCATGCGTCTGCGTCCGCACGCGCTGCCGCCTCTCTGTCCAGGCAGGACTGCGCCTGCGCCTCAAGAGCGGCTTCGCCCTTTTGGGCCTGTTCGGCAAGAAGCTGCCAGCGGCCCGCTGCCTCCTGCCATGTTTTGAGATCGGTTTTCAGCGCAGAGCACATGGACTCTGCTTTTTGCAGGCGTATATACTGCACTGCGAAAGTACTGCCACAGATGATGACGGCCACAAGCAGAATAACAGCGGTTTTCATGCGTTCTCCGGGCCGGTGCTGATGTTGCGCTCAAAAAACATTTGCCCGGCCTTGGCTGTCTGGCTGCCTACGAGCAGTGTGACTTCCTCCCAGCCGAGATGGATGAAGTGCCCCTCCCAGAAGCAGCCCCATACCCACATTCCCAGCACCACTATGCAGACGCACATGGTCACGATACGCTGGCACGACCAGCCGCCGTCCAAACAGCGCAGGCTGTCGAGTATGCCAAGGCTCATCGCAGCCGCTCTGGGTATCGTCCCGTGGCTATCATGGAACAGATGGCGCGGGCGCGTCGTCCTGTCTGGTGATACCAGACAGAACTCCTGAGGTTTTCAGCGGCGCGGACGTATTCCCCGCGCCCGATCATGGGCAGGGTCGTATAAAAGCCAAGCAGGCCGCTCCCCTTAATGCCCCGCGCCTTGTCCCGGGCGCGGCCCACGCCCATGTTGTAGGCCATGTCCAGCAGGGCATCGGCCCTCACGTTATCACCACCGTTTCGCAGAGTGGCATAAACCGGACAGCGTTGCAGCAGGTCAGCATTGGTCGCCTGCAACTCCCACAGCATGGCCTCCTCAGCCTGCTCCCTGGTCCACGTCATGCCGCGATCGCGCAGAACCAGCAGCAGACTCGCCCCACGCAGCCCACCGCGCTGGACGCGTCCACGTATGTCCTCAAATGGGATGAAACGCGGGTGCGCCTCAAGATTGCTTCCGTATCCGATAGTGCAATAACCTGCCGGACAAAGGTAGGGCCGCAGAAAAAGGCCTTCAAACTCTCGCAGCAACGCCAGATAGGCGTCAGAAAAAGAACATTTCATGGATCCCTCTCATGTTCGGGAGTCGTTTGTCAGAGCCCTGCGGGCTTACAAACAGCAGCAGAGCCAGGATTGGGCCGTACCGCCGCGGGCCATTAACGGCGGCACGGCCTGGAGGAACGAACCGGCGAAAAAAACGGCCCGTCCCGGCAATCATGCCGAAACGGACCGCATCCTGCCCGGAAGGGGTGCACACTGTGCGAACTTTATTCGTCAAAATCCTTGCAGAGTTCCCGCACTTCATCCACACGGATGCGCACGGGGTTGTCCCTTAGACGTACCAGCCTGCCCTCGGCAATGTAGTTGTACACGGTGCGCTCTGACACATTCAGACAGTACGCAGCCTGCTTCACGTTCAGAAGATTTCGCCGGGCCAGCATTTCTTGTGGCGTCAGCGTGTACGGTCTGACAGGGGGAACGCCGCTGTACCGGATGGGCAGGGGAAGAGGAAAGCCAGCTGGGCGCTTCAGGGTGCAGTGGTCCGCACAGCCTATGCAGCAGAAGACATCGTCACGCACAAACCAGAACGGCTTGTGCCTCCTGCACAGGAAATAGGGGCATCCCAGCTTTTCGTACACGCTGCGGTCCGGTTCGGCATCATACGGCCGCCATCCCTCACGGGTCAGTGTCACGATCTCCTGTATGCGTGTTCTGGACATATCTCCTCCCTAAAACAGTCTGGAAAAAAGTTCTCTCCCTTCGAGGTCCGTCTGGGCACGGCAGGCTGCGCACTCTCTCCGATCCAGGCGGCGGCAGTGGGCGCAGCGGATTTCCTGCAGGGCCACTGCCAGATCTTCCCCTGTCAGCCCTGGGAGGGGTGGAGAACCGCTTTCTTCGGAGATGCCCCCGGACAGGGCAGCCCCGATTCGTGCTAACTGAACATCCGTTTTGCCAGGATATCTCCCGGACAAAACCATGTACACCGTGGCCCGTTTCAGTTCCGGGTGCGCCCGGCAAAAAGCATGGATGGATACATGAGATTCCAGAATCCGCTCCCGAAGCCGGTCTGCATAGCTATTCATCGCCTGTGCCTTCGGCTTTCTGCTTTTTGTCAAAAGCCTTTTCCCGACGTTGCAGGTCTGACAGCAGGGTGGAAATCTGTTTCCCGTTCTGCATCCAGACGAACAACTCCACGCCAAAGGCCCGTTTGCAGCGAGTATTAAGGCTGGTCATGGAATACCCCAACTTACGCCAAATAGCCAGAATTTGCCGCTTTTCAGCCGCAAAGGGCATGGAGTCCGTAATCTCTATCCAATCCGGCCGGCCGTGCGGCGTCACACGGCGATTACGGCTTTTGGCTGGCGCGGTATAGGTCACTCCGTAGGTTTCGGTAAAAAGCTGCACCAGCCGGGAGAGCTGGTGGATATTCATATCCTTCCGGCTCCCGACGCCGAACTCCGAACGCAGCAGGTCGCGAAACGCTTCTTCATCCATTTCTGGTAACTGCTTCCGGGCAACCTCTATCTTCCGGTATAGGCCGAGGCGCATCCTGTTTGTGTCCATGACAGCCTCCTTCTTACACAGTCACGCCCACGCAGGGCATGAAAAAAACACTGATCTATTCTTTAGCTGCTCGTCAGGCCCAGAGCGCCACCCCTGGGCGACCACCCCGCCTTTTGGAACAGGCGGGGCGGTTTCGCTTTCGGCCTTATCGGCGGGGTTCTATCTTTTTGAGCTCATCCCTGAGCGGCTTGAAAAGGCTGAATTTTGCTGCCATGCAGGCCGGAATAGTCATGGGGGCGCCCGTGCGCGGGTTGCGGCCCATACGTTCCGCCCGCTGTTTCACGAAAATCTTGCCGAGCCCCGGAAGGGGAACTTCACCTCCCTTTTGCAGTTCCATCAGTGCTACGCTGCGGAGAGCTTCAAAGCAGCGCTCCACGGTATCCCTGGAGATTCCGCTGCTCTCGGCCACGGCCTTTTTGAGTTCAGTCTGGTTCATGATTTACCTCTCTTATATCAGATGCGCTGATACACGAATTCGCGGCTGTATCCGTTCTGTATCAGCAGGTTTCTGGCTCTCGCCGTGATTGCAATGCAAATATCGCTGCGCTGCTTTGGCGTGGCGTTTGCCCATTGCGCTGTACGTGTCAAATTGTCCAGCTCCGTCGGGCCAGAAGGACATTGCTCCCGCAGCACCCTCCGGGCATATTCCAACGCAAATGCTTCAATCTGCGACTTCCTGAATACGGGCTGCACCATGAGTTTCCCCCTGTCCGATCTGCTCTGGCACCGCGTCCCGCCTGATCTCAATGAAGAAGGTGTCTGTCGTCTGACGTTTGAGGCCTACCAGTTCGAGGCGCTCATCCGGCCAGTCCGCGGCCGTTTCCTTGTCCACCTCTTCCTTGATGCGGATGCCGTCCGTGAAGTTATACTGGTGAAGTTTTTCCAGTGTCATCCCTGACGTGATTCCACGCATCTGCACTATTCTGGTGCTGGCCCGGAACCCAATGGTGCCAAAGGCAAGATCAAGGCTCTTGGCTTTGGTAAAGAGGTCCGCCCGGTTCAGCCTGGCGAAGACTGCCACGGCGTCCGCCAGTTCCCTGCGCCGGGCCTGCAGAGGGGCGCTGCTCTGGCTGGCCTGCATCTTGGCGGCGTCTATGGCTTCCTGCATGGAGTGTTCAATAGACTCCAATTTGCGGTCCAGCGACGCGATTTCCGCCAGCGCCCCTTCCGCCTGCTGGCGGTCATTTACAATGTGTGGATTGGGTTTAATCCGCGCAGCCATCACGCATAGCCTCCCATATATTTTCGTGTGCAAAGGTCTCAGGCTTATCCGGTACGATAAGCGAGGCTTCCATGGTTTCGGCCTGCTCAGCCGCAGCATCCAGCTCCCGCCGGATGACGCGCAAAATATCAGGAGCATCCTTCTGCGCCTGGACGTCTTCCAGAGAAATCCTGATGCTTCGCAACTTTTCAGACAACATACTATTCCTCCACGTTCTCATTTTGGTTGACGGATTTTTCAAACCTGGCCAAAAGAATTTTGGCTGAATTCACGATGACCCGGGCTGTACGCAGCGCGTAGGGGTCGGCGCACAGCATCAGGCGTATGATTGTCGCCGCTGCTGCCCGCTCCTTCTGGAAGGGATCTGCCTCGCGGACTGGCGGGTATGGGGTTTCCGGCGTAGCCTGTGCTTTGCCTGTAGCGCGGAAGAGAACCGCTCTCCTGCTGTTGCGCCCGACCCGTTCGAGAAAACCTTCGCCCTCCAGCCAAGCCACATAACGCAGAATGTGCGTGTAGCTGACGCGGGTCATCAGGGCACAGTCGCTGATAGACCAGCCCGCTTTTGTAGTCCGGACGAAACGCCAGATGATGGTGTGCATCCGGACTCCGCGGGGACGGCGCTGCTCGTCATAGGTGCATACTCCGGGACGCACGGGCTGTATCTCACCATGTCTCTTCATGTCGGCCGCGCGGGAACGCACCACGGCCTGCTCTGCTTCACTGCTCAGTCCCAGAGCCTCATAAACCTGCCGGTAGCTGACTTCACGGCCTCCGTCGCCAAGCGCCCGGATGGCCTTGCGTACCATGTCGGTGGAGATTTTCACGACTGCCCTCCTACTTTCGCCGCCAGGTGTGGGCGGAAAGAGCCGTATCCAGCATGGCCTGATCAACGGTGAAACTGCCGCCCGCCCTGGCGGATTTTTCGAGCAGCAGGCACAGGGTTCGTACCAGCCGGAAGTCTCCCTCTGTTTTCTGGGTAATCTCGGAGGCCAGCGCCAGCGGCACTTCCAGCCCTGCCGCCTGCATGGCGTACATGGCCACTTCCGAGGGTGATATGGGGCCGAACTCCACTTCGTAGGCCACGCGCGACCAGATGCGCCGCCGCTCGGATAGCAGCCCGAAGATTCCTTCCTCGCCTATGAGAATGACAGGGGCACCTGTCATCTCATGGATGTCACGAAGGTCTTCAATCCTGTCGATCTTCAGCCTGTCCGCTTCGTCTATAAAAATAGGCTGCCTGTTCTCCTCCAGGAGGGACACGATCAGTTCCTTACAGCGGTTCCCCGTGTGCCGGGGCATATCCATGTTCTTCCCCCTGACTTCGAAAAGCAGGCGCTGCAGGAAGCTGGTCTGGCTCCATCCCTGCCAGACACGCACATACGCGCCGCCACGCTGGATGTGATACCTGTCCGCCGCTACGCTCTTCCCTCGCCCGGCCTGCCCGTAGGCAAGCACGAAGCCCGAGAGGTTGCGCCCGGCACCTACGACTTCGTCCACGGCGTTGTCGAATCTGGTCATAGCCCCAGTCTCAATGATAGTTTCGCGCATCTCGTTCCTCCATAACGCTATGCCTGTGCAGCGCGGGCCTGTTCCCTCGCGTACACCTGGCGCAGCCCGTCAAAATATTTCTTCCAGTAGGTCAGGTATTCCGTGGTCTGTTCCCAGGACGCCATCCACGCGACATCGTCCGGCACAAGTTCGATGGACTGCTCGAATTTAACGTTGAACAGGTAAGCGTACCGTTCCTGAGAATCCTTCCATCGCTTGAGGGCAGACGGGGTGTAAGCCGGAGCGGCGTTCATGGCCGCGACAGCAGCATCCCTCTGTGCCGCGAACGCCGCCTCTTCCTCTGCAGTGGGAGGCTTCGGTTCAGAGGGACGCGTTGCAGGTATTGGCTTGGGTTGCAGTTGGGTAACCGACAACACTCGGGCCTGAGCCTCCGGCAGAACATCCGCGTTGAGCATTTTCGTAATACCCGCGAAACTCTGCTTCTTCTGACCTTGTTTCAGTTCTGCCGCTGCCCGGAAATCCTCCTGCTGCTCCGCCGTGCCAAGCACTCTGGCCACGGGATGCAGGCCGCAGGCAATACGGTGATGTTCACGATCCAGCGCCTCGCAGAGGAAAGTTCCATCCAGTGTGTAGACGAATACGCTGAAGGGATTGAGGTACTCGTCGTAACGCACAAGGACGGGATGGCGTCGCGAAAAGAGTGCCTCGTGCCAGTACAGACGCCCGTTGATGCGAATGCCATCCTTGGTGATGGTCCGCACTTCTTTCTGCATCATCAGCAGGGTCAGGCGCTGCATCTCCTCCGGAGTAAGGCCCGGGCCGCGCCCGGCTTCCATCACCGCTCCTGGTGTTGCACCGTGCAGGTGTGTGCGGAACTGGGGACGGGCCTTGTATTCCTCAAACCAACGGGCTACCTGCAGCTTAGTTTCCTCCAGGGTCAGGGGGCGTGCCCCCATCTTCTCGTACAGCTTGCGGTGCATTTTTTCTCCGCGCATCATGCGGGCTGGCTTGTGGGCAATGTCGTAGCCTGTGTACGAGGGCATCCATACTTCAAGCTCGTGCATGGTCCCGAAGAAACGCTCAACCGGCTTGCTCTGACCGTGGTAGGGCCATGCGTGGATGACCGTGCAGCCGAGGTCACGGTACAGGCCGAGGAATCCTGCCTGCTCAAAATCCGGACAGCCCTCGAAGAACCGCGCCCGGAAAGCCCTGCCGTTGTCGAGGTAGATGACGCGCGGGAACTTGCCCAGAATGATGCAGCTGCGTCGAAACGCCGCCGATATGCAGGCCGTGTTCTCCGTTGCCATGATCTGCCAGCCCAATGGGCAGTTGCTCGCGCCGTCGTAGAACAGCACAAGCGTCATACGCTTGGGCTTGCCCGTGTCCGGGTCAATGCTTTCGAAGTTCAGGGTGTGACCGTCTGCGATCACCACATCACCCACTTCCACCAGGTTCCAGTTGCGGAGAAGGCTTATGGCGCACTTGTCATTCCATGCCTTTTCTCCTTCGCGGAAGGCCGTCCAACTGTCGAAACACTCAGTCATGTAGGCCTTCGCGAACCGCCTGATGGTGGGGTCGGAGGGCACGAACCTCCCCTCCGCCTGAAACTTGCGCTGCACTTCCCGCACACACTGGCTGATGGCCGGGGCGTTCGGATTCAGAACGTGCCCCAGGATGATATGCTGGTGCCGCTCCGTCAGCAGCGTACGCCCCCGATGAGCTACACCGCGCCTGTCCGCAAGAATCAGCACACTCCCGGCTCGCTCCTGCTTCACCTTCCAGCGTTCCAGAGTCTGCCAGGATACAGGACCGATTTCCTCCAGCAGCTTCGGCCACACTCCGGCACGGTAGGCTTCCACAAATGCCGCTTTCTGTGCCTTGGTTGCACCGTTTTTGCGCTGCCATACAAGGTACTGCCGCAGCAGGTCCGCCCGCGCCAGCGCCTTGTAGCGCTTTTTGTCGTCCAGTATGGCCGGGGTCGTGACAGATGAAAGCTGCTTTTGGGGCAGAGATTTCTCTTCGCCTAAGGCCTGCTTCTCCTCCGCGGCACGGATGGCTAGCTGTGTTTCCTCCGGCATGGAGGAAACAAGCCATTCCTTGCCACCACCGCGTCCTGCGCGTTCTTGGTTTTGCCATTTTTCTCGTTTGGCACGCCGAATGATTGAGGAAGCAAAGGAGAGTTCAAGCAAGGGCATTAGCTCTTTTGTTGTGTAGGCTTCCTTGAGCGCCATAGCAACCGCCTATGCCACATCTTTTGCGCGGCGTGGGTCAAACAAAAGCCGTTCAGGAATACCGAAAAAACGGAGCGCATCTAGCACGCGAGGACTATGTCGATAACCGTTCATCGTGGCGGATACGGTTTGCGGCGTCACACCGGCAGCTTCCGCCACATCCACAAAATTTTTGCCCTTGTCATCAAGAAGGCGTTGAATCTCTCGTTTGGAATCTGCGCGCTTCCGCCCGTAGGGTTGCAACTTGCTCATAAAGCACCTCCATCTGAAGTTGCCATTGCTAAAACGGGGGCGGCCTGATATGGCTGATTTGTCACGTTCTTTTTCAACCGCCCGCAAACTTCTTTTGCGTTAAATTTTGCGCAAAGTCAACAAAATACTGCGCAAAATTTAAAAAATTACAAAATTTGAATTTTGCGAGCAAAACGAATGGGTTACGAGTTATCCTACGCAAAACTTTGCGCAAAACTTTGCAACCCGAAAGCTTTGCGCCATGAAGGATTTATCAGAACGTTTAATCGCCCTCCGCGCTGGCTCTTCACGCCGTGAGTTCGCTAGGAAACTGGGGATCACAGAGAGCACACTGCGCAACTATGAAAAAGGTGCTTCGATTCCAGATGCGCAATTTTTAGCTGAAATATGTAAAAAATTGCAAATTTCACCAGAGTGGATGTTATTAGGTTCGGGGTCTATGCACGCAACAGAGTCTGTTTATGAACAAACAGCCACACTCTGTGAGAGCGTGCAAGGCGAGTGTCAACGCTGCTCTAAATTAGAGCGCGACTTAGACGTTGAGAAGAAAGAACGCCGCGAGTTAGCAGTGGACAACCGCAGGCTTTACAGAGAGAAAGAAGAGCTTCTGCGTGAGAATAGTGCTCTACGGGAGCAACTTGCCCGGCTGGAAGCTGCCTCCACAAAAAAATCCCCTCAACGATGCGCGGAAATGGATGGGGATGGGGTTCATGACATACGATCTGCAGTTGAAACTCTTCCTCATTGTGCTGAGAAGCGTGCCATAGCCTCAAAGTAAGAGACCGCCCCTGTACACCATGTGATGCAACAGGGGCGGTCTTAATCTCAGTAGCCTGGTGGGTGTGTCGTTCTCAACTTGCGTGACGAACTGGCCGGAAAATCGGCCTTCGTTCTCAAACCTTTCTTGTGGCATTTTTTCGCGGGCGGTCAAGTGTCAGGCCCGCGCCAGTCAAGGGAGAGTCGCCTATTGGTCCAGCAGGATCGGCTCCATCCCTCAGTCTCATCTATCGTGACCCCCTACATTGGTGAAGAGAAGGTAGTGGTTCTCGCGGCCAAACTCGTAGAGACGCCGCGTGATTTCCACATCCATCTGGCAGTACCGCCGGATTTCTTCCACGCGGCCTTCCTTCCACCATTCAAGGGCCTTCATTCCGTCCGCGCTCTTTGGCGCGTCCAGGGTGGCCCTGCCGAGATTGTCGAGGGAGACCCCGTAGCCCAGGAAGCGGCGTATCTCCTGAAGCATGTCGAGTCCCTTCAGTCCGCTCAGTCTGTAGGGCGCGAAAGGCTGCAGGACGGCGTAGTCGAAGCGGAAGCTGTTGAATCCGACGACAAGCCCTGCTTCGCTGAAAATGCGGAAGAGTTCCCCGAGCCCATCCTGCCCGAAACTCCTGTATTCCGAGCCGTCCCAGCAGACGCACACGCTGACACCCATCTCGCCAGCCCTGTTCCAGCCTCCCACGTCCTTCGCAGAACGGCGGGTCTCCACGTCGAAGACAATCACGGGGCCCGGTCCAGGCTCGTATTCGCTTCCTGACAGCGAGTCTCTGTCCCCTTCCACTCTGGCGCCGTCCGGTCCGGACTCTATCCTCGCCTGCTCCATGTCTATGCGCCGTATGAGCCCGCGCGAGACTTCGGGCAGGCTGTTCCGGGACGTGTCGCCCGTGCCGATGATCTCGTTCACAAGGTAAAGAGCCCCCTGCTTGTCGAGCGGCCTGTTGCCGGACCCGCATTTCGGAGACTGCACGCACGAGGGGCAGCCGTTCAGGCAGGGACAGGTCATCAGGGTCTGCCGCACGCCGAGAATGAGGTCATCGAGCCGCGGGAACGCTCCGGCCGTAAGCCCCGCGCCGCCCGGCAGGCCGTCATAGACAAAGACGGCCGCGCTGCCGACCTGTGGATGCAGGGGAATGGAAATACCGCCGAGGTCGTTTCTGTCTGCCATGATGAGGAGCGGCATGAGACCTATGGACACATGCTCCAGAGCGTGGATGGAGCCCATGAAATGGTAAAAGTTGTCCTCCACCCTGTGGCGGATTTCATCGGGGATAACAAACCAGAGCCCCTCTGTTTCAAAAACCTGGGCCGGCATTTCGAGGGGCATGATGTCCATGAGCTGCATGGAGCCGTTCAGGCGGCGCTCATAGCCGGTAATCTGGTCAGTGACCCTGAGCCTTCCGAACCGCACCGGCATGTTGAAGACACGGCCTTCCGTGTAGACGCTGAGAATTTCCGTGGACTTGCTCGAGCGCACGTTGGTATGCCACTTTACTTCCCTGGGCACGGCGTAGGCTATCCGCTCCCCCATATCGAGCTTCGAGATGACGTAGGAGCGGCCGTGATGCAGGTAGACGGCCCCCTCATGCGTTTCCCTGAAGGCTCTGTGGGCGTCGATCTCCCCGATGACGTTTTTCTCTGTATCGACAATCTGAAAGGTCGTGCCGCTGCCGCGCAGACTCACGTCCCGCTGGGGACGCCTGCGCGCAGCGAGCCATTCCTGGCCGTCAGCGCTCTCGAGGAGCTTCCCCTCCTCCTGGAGCGCCCTGACCTCGTTCTGAACGGAGGGACGCCTCATCCACTCCTCGTCCTTCCGCAGGGGAATCTCACTCGCCGCGCACTCCACATGCCGGCTGAGGATCACGGAGTTGTCGGGATTGAGGACCGCGTTTTCCGGCGGACGCCTGAAAAATTCCTCGGGGTTGCGGATGAAGAACTGATCAAGGGCGTCTTCCCCTCCGACCAGAATGACGGCCGACTCCTGTCCCTTGCGGCCCACGCGGCCCCCGCGCTGCAGAGTCTGCATGATGCTTCCGGGATAGCCCACGAGAATACACACATCGAGAGAGCCGATATCAATGCCGAGTTCGAGGGCGCTCGTAGAAACCACGGCCAGAAGCTGGCCCGAAGCCATGCGCGCTTCGATTTCCCGGCGCTCCTCCGGAAGGAAGCCCGCCCTGTAGGCGCTGATGCGGTCTCTGTATTCTCCCGCCTTCTGTGAGGCCCAGAGGCTGATGAGCTCGGTCATGCGGCGGGAGCGGCAGTAGACGATGGTCCTGAGACCCCGGCGGAGCGCGCCCTTCAGAAGCTGTATGACCAGGGACGAGGGACTCTCCAGAGGATCCATCATGATCATGTGCCTGCGCCCCCGCGGCGCTCCGGATTCGGAAACAACGGAGGGCGGTGTGGAGGAGCCCAGGAGAAGCTGGCCGAGCTGCCCCGGATTGCCCACAGTGGCTGTGCAGAGAATGTGCACGGGGTTCGCGTTGTAGCGCCGGCAGACGCGTGCAAGGCGCTGCAGAACTCCTGCCATATGAGCGCCAAATATCCCCCTGTAAATGTGGGCCTCATCAAGGACAATAAAAGAGAGGGAAGCCAGGAAGGTGGTCCAGTTTTCGTGATACGGCAGAATCCCGAGATGCAGCATCTCGGGATTGGTGATCAGGACATTGGGGGGATTTTTGCGGATTTTAGCGCGCTGATAGTCCGGAGTGTCGCCATCATAAAGGGCCACTGTGGGACGGGCCTCGCCCGGCCAGTGAATGGTCAGCCCTTCAAGGGACTTCTTCTGATCCTGAGCCAGAGCCTTCAGCGGGAAAAGATAGAGAGCTGTCGCCTCGGGATCGCTCAGGTGACGCTCGAGAAAGGGCAGGTTGTAGATCAGCGTCTTGCCGCTGGCCGTGGGCGTGGTCACGACAACGTCGCGGCCGGCGCGGATGATGTCCATGGCCAGGGCCTGATGAGAATAAAGGGCCTTCACGCCAGCGGCATAAAGCACGTCCTGCATGGCGCGGGACCAGGGACGGCGTGTTTCCCCGTATTTCGGAGGTTCGGCTTCCATGACCCTGTGGCAGGTCACCTGATCCTTCAGACTGGGCGCCGCAAGCAGCGCTTCGATGTAATCTTTCACTGTGGCCATGCCGGGACTATACAAACCCGGCATGGCCACCGCAAGAAATTAGGCGGGAAGCGAGCAGGACTGTGTGATGGCCACCTTCCAGCCGGACGGAAGCGGCAGCTGGCCGTCAAGAGCGTCATGGTGCTGCCACTTGACACAGTTGGCGAGCCCCTTTGAGGCACAGTAGAGCCCCACGCCCTGATAGGCGGAACCGCAGTGCATGGCGCCAAAGGGATCGTCGTCCGGTACGCAGTAGAGAAGAATGCAGCCCGAGTGGTCAAAGCGGGAGCGCTGGTCGCCCGCGATCACGCGCTTCACCGCGTTTTTTTCGGGCAGATACTGCCAGACGCCGTCTCCGCGCACGGCAAAGACGATAAGCTTCTGATAGTTCATGGCCGTGGGAATCACGTGCTTTCCGTTTTCCCTGTTGATGCCCCAGGCGGACCACAGGAGGCCTGAAAGGAGCTCAGGAGAAAGCTCGGCATCAGTGAATGTTCTGTTCGTGCGGCGCAGGGAAAGGCATTCCATGAGCGGTTTTCCGCCCTTCAGATCCGGTTTCGGAAGTTCAATGATACTGCCGTCCCCATCCCCCTTTGCAGGCCCGGCGGCCTGGGCAGTACTGGCGCCGGCGATGACAAGAGCGGCTGCGGAGGAAAGGAATGTTCTTCTGTCCATATAGTACCTCATAAAAAACCGGCGGATCGGACGGCCCACAGGGCAGGCCCGGTCCGCCGCAGCGTGAAGAAAAAAGAAACTACTTTTCGATGCCGCGCAGCGTATACCCTGCGTCCTTCACGGCTTTTTCAAGATCGTTTCGGAAGACAGGGGCGGAGAGCTTCAGAGTCACCCTGCCGGTCGTATGATCAGGAGAGGCTTCATCGACACCGTCCACCTTCTCGAGGGCTTCTTTCACGTGTCTCTCACAGTTGCCGCACATCATGCCGTCGACAAGCAGCACGGACTGGCCCGACGAAGGCGCGGAGGAAGAGTCCGAAAGGCCTTTGTACGTGTAGCCGGCAGCCTGTACGGCCCTGGCGAGGGAGTATTCCTTCACAAGAGAGGAAAATGTCAGGCTCACCCTGCCTGTCCTGTGATCGGCTTTCGCCTCCTTCACGCCGTGCACCTTCTCGAGAGCTTCCTTCACGTGCTTTTCGCAGTTTCCGCACGTCATGCCCTCAACGAGGATCTCTGCGTGTCCCTGCAGGGAAGCGGCAGGATCCTCCGCGATGCCTTTGAACGTGTAACCGGCGCCTTCCACGGCAGCCTTCAGGGAGGACTCATCCACGGGAGCGGAAAGCTTCAGGACGACCTGCCCCTTTTCGTGGTCCGCCGTGGCTTCCCTGACGCCGTCGATTTTCTCGAGGGCCTCTTTCACATGAGCTTCGCAGTGGCCGCACATCATGCCGCTGACGAGGATGGTCTCCTCAGCGGAAGCGGCTTCAGAGGCGGGAGCGGCAACTCCCTTGAAGGTATAACCCGCACCCTCCACTGCGGCCTTCAGGGCGGATTCGTCCACCGGGCCGTTCATGAGAATTTCAGCCGTGCCCTTTTCATGATCGCAGAGCGCCTCTGCGACGCCATCCACCTTTTCAAGGGCTTCCTTCACGTGAGCCTCGCAGTGGCCGCACATCATGCCCTCAACAAGGAGGGTTTCCCTTTCCGGAGAAAGACCGCAGGACGCACCCTGACTTTCAGGACCTGCCTGAGAGCCTTCGCTGTACGGACGGATTTCCTTCCCCGCCTTCCTCTTCTGATGTGAGGAGTCAAAGAGACGGAAGAAGTTGAGACGCAGGGCGTTGGTCACAACGCAGAAGCTCGAAAGGCTCATGGCCGCCGCGCCGAACACGGGGCTCAGCTTAATGCCGAAGAAGGGGTAATAGACGCCCGCTGCGAGCGGGATGCCAAGGATATTGTAAATGAAGGCCCAGAAAAGGTTCTGATAGATGTTAACGAGCGTGGCCCGGCTCAGCCGTATGGCTGCCGGAACATCGGAGAGCCTGCTCTTCATGAGAACGACGTCAGCCGCGTCAATGGCCACGTCCGTACCTGCACCGATGGCGATGCCGGTATCAGCGCGGGTCAGGGCCGGGGCATCGTTAATGCCGTCGCCCACCATGGCCACTCTGCCCTGCTTCATGAAGTAGCGGACAACAGCCTCCTTGCCATCGGGGCGCACGCCGGCGATGACCTCGTCAACACCGGCTTTTTCGCCGATGGCTCTGGCCGTGCGCTCGTTGTCGCCTGTAAGCATGACCGTATAAAGGCCCATTTCCTTCAGGGATGAAATGGCGGACGCGCTGTCCTCCTTGATGACGTCGGCCACGGCGATGACTCCGAGGAACCTGCCGCCCTTCTCAAAGAAGAGCGGGGTCTCGCCGCGCGAGGCGCATTCTCCGGAAGCTTTAACGGAATCATCGGGAATTTCAGCCTGTTCGGCTACGAAGTCCCTGTTGCCGCCGCGGACTTCTTCAGAACCAAGCTTCGCGGTAAGGCCCTTGCCGGGCACGGCTGAGAAACCGCTCACTTCCAGCGCAGTCAGGCCGTCTTGCTTCGCCCTGGCCACAATGCCGCGGGCCAGGGGATGCTCGCTCAGGCTTTCCACGGCGAATGCGGACTCAAGGAGCTCCTTTTCACTGATGCCATCAGCGGGCAGGATGCCTGTCACCGCGGGTTCGCCCTTGGTAATGGTGCCGGTCTTGTCCATGATGACAATTTCAGTGCGTCCGGTCAGTTCAAGGGATTCGGAGGTCTTGAAGAGGATACCGTGCCTGGCGCCGAGGCCATTGCCGACCATGATGGCCACGGGCGTGGCGAGACCGAGGGCGCAGGGGCAGCTGATGACGAGCACCGCGATGCCGCGGGCCAGGGCGAAAGCCATTTCCTGGCCCGCTATGAGCCAGCAGATGGTGGTCAGAATGGCCAGACCGATGACAGTGGGCACGAAGACGCCGGACACGCGGTCCGCGATGCGGGCGATGGGGGCCTTGGTGGCCGCGGCGTCGCTGACCATGCGGATAATCTGGGAAAGAGTGGTGTCCTGGCCGACGCGCGTGGCGCGGCAGCGCAGATAGCCTGTCTGGTTCACCGTGGCAGCGGAAACGATATCGCCGGCCTTCTTGTCCACGGGCACGCTTTCTCCTGTGAGGGCGGCTTCGTTGATGGCGGACACGCCTTCCACAATGACGCCGTCCACAGGGATGTTCTCACCGGGGCGCACGGCGAAAATATCGCCGGTCCTGACCTCGGCTATGCCGACTTCCACTTCCTTTCCGTCGCGGACAAGGGTGGCCTTCTGCGGTGCCATGGCCATGAGGCCCTTCAGAGCGTCGGTTGTCCTGCCCTTGCTTTTGGCCTCGAGCAGCTTGCCCACCGTGATGAGGGCCAGAATCATGGCCGCGGATTCGAAGTAAAAATCGCCCGAGTACTGCTTCACGAGATCGAGACGGCCGTCAGCCTGGGCGCGGGTGATGGCGAAAAGCACCACTGTGCTCCACACAAAGGAAGCGCCGGAGCCGAGAGCCACCAGGGCGTCCATGTTGGGCGCTCCATTGAGGGTGCTTTTAAAGCCGTTGATGAAAAATTTCTTATTGATGACCATGACCGCAAGGGCCAGGAGCATCTGCACAATCCCGTACGCCGTGTAGTTGCCGTCGAAGAACGCAGGAAGGGGCCAGTTGAGGAAGGCGTGACCGCTCGTCATGTACATGAGTGGGGCAAGAAGAATGAGAGACCAGATGAGGCGGCGCCTGAGAACAGGCGACTCGCGGTCTTTCAGGGCATCGGCATCCATGGCCGCGGCGCTCTGCGTATCTCCGGCCTGCCCGTTTTCCGGCTTCGCGCCATAGCCCGCGTCCACAACCGCTTTGACGATATCAGCGGGTGACGCCGTGCCTTCCACGCCCATGGTGTTGGTGAGCAGGCTCACCGAACACGACGTGACACCCGGCACGGCGGAAACGGCCTTCTCCACACGGGCGCTGCAGGCCGCGCAGCTCATGCCCGTGACAATGTATTTATCCATCCTGTCTGTCCTTTCCGCAATTTAAGGTTGAAGAAAAGCTGTACTTGTAAGAGATAAACTAACTTCTAAAGCTGTCAACAGCGAATTGAAAGACATTTTCAATAAAACAGCAAGTCCCCAGGCAGACAGCAGAAAAAAAAGAGCGCCATCCAGGAAAGGACAGCGCCCGTATAAAATCAGGGAAAGGGAGAGCCTGATATCAGGCGTAAAGAGCGGTGGAGAGATAGCGCTCGCCGGTATCGCAGATGAAGGTGACGATGTTCTTCCCCTTCATCTCCGGCCTGGCTGCGATCCTGAGGGCCGCGGCGACGTTGCAGCCCGAGGAGATGCCGCAGAGGACACCCTGCTCCGAGATGAGCTTCTTCGCCATGCTGATGGCGTCATCGTTATCCATGGTCATAACCTCATCGAGGAGGTTCACATCCAGGGTATCCGGAATGAATCCCGCGCCGATGCCCTGAATGGCATGCGGGCCGGCCTTGCCGCCGGAGATGACGGGGCTAGCGGAAGGTTCCACAGCGACGACGCGGAAACCTTTAATGCGCTCCTTGAGGAAGCGGCCCGTACCGCTCAGGGAGGATCCTGAGCCCACGCCGGCCACGAGCACATCGGCCTGGCCGTCGAGCTGTCTGTAAATCTCGGGGCCGGTGCTGATGTAGTGAGCCTCGCGGGCTCTCAGATTGGTGAACTGGCCGAGGACCATGCCGCCTCTCTCTTTGGCGAGTTCGTAAGCCGTATCAAGGGAGCCCTTCATGCCTTTCGCGCCGGGCGTGAGCACGACCTCGGCGCCAAAACCGGCTATGAGTTTGCGGCGCTCGACGCTCATGGTTTCCGGCATGGTCAGAACGGCCTTGAGCCCCATGGCCCTCGCGGCCAGGGCGATGCCGATGCCCATGTTGCCGCTGGTGGCCTCAAGGACGGTGCTCCCGGGCTTCAGAGTGCCGTCGCAGAGAGCGCTGCGGATGAGGTGCAGGGCCACACGGTCCTTGATGGAGCCGCCGGGGTTGCGGCTTTCGAGCTTCACGAAAACGTTGCCGGGCAGATCGGCGTCCAGGGCTGCGAGATGCAGCAGAGGGGTATTGCCGACGCCTTCGAGAACAGAATTCAGCATGGGAGGTTTCTCCTTCTTCGCCCTGCCGGGCGGCCCTCACATGAAGGCCGTCCGCGGTGATGTTATTTTCCTCTTAATAGCCTCAAAGCAGGGGACCCGCTAGTCCCCGCAGGCGCGGAAGGCCTGATCAAGGTCTGCGATGATGTCCTCGGCATTTTCAATGCCAATGGAAAAGCGCACGGAACCGGGCCTGATGCCGGCCTTGAGCTGCTCTCCTGCGGGCATCTGGGAGTGCGTGGTCGAGGCTGGATGGATGACGAGGCTCTTGGTGTCAGCCACGTTGGCGAGCAGAGAGAAAAGCTTCAGGCTGTCCACAAATTTTACGGCTGTCTCAGCGCCGCCTTTCAGGTCAACGAGGAAAATGGATCCCGCGCCCTTCGGAAAATAACGCTCATAGAGGGCGTGATCCGGAGAATCCGGCAGCGACGGATGATGGATTTTCTCCACGAGCGGGCAGGTCTTCAGATACTCGATGACCTTCAGGGCATTCTCCACATGCCGCTCCACGCGCAGGGACAGGGTCTCAAGTCCCTGCAGGATGAGGAAGCAGTTGAAGGGCGAGAGGCAGGGGCCCTCATCGCGCAGAAGCTGGGCCCGGATATAGGTGATGAGCGCAGCCTTTCCGGCGATGCCCGTGTAGCTTAAGCCGTGATAGGAAGGATCCGGCTCTGTGAGCCAGGGGTAGCGGCCGGAAGCGGCGTAGTCGAAGCGTCCGCCGTCCACAATGATGCCGGCGAGGGAGGTGCCGTGGCCGCCCAGGAATTTGGTGGCCGAGTAGACCACGAGGTCGGCGCCGTGTTCGATGGGCCTCAGGAGGTACGGGGTCGCAAAGGTATTGTCCACAACCAGCATGATGCCGTGCCTGTGGGCGATTTCCGCGGCAGCGTCGATATCCGTGAGATCCGAGCAGGGATTGCCCATGGTCTCGACGTAGACAGCCCGCGTCTTCTCCGTGATGGCGCGTTCGATGTTCGTGATGTCGGAAGTATCCACAAAAGTCGTGGACACGCCCTGCCGCGGCATGGTCTGGCTCAGGAGGTTGAAGCTTCCGCCGTAAATGCTCCTCTGGGCCACGATGTGATCGCCGGAGCGCACGAGGCTCTGCAGGGCGAGCAGCACGGCGGAAGAACCGCTCGACACGGCCAGGGCGCCGACGCCGCCGTCAAGGGCTGCCATGCGCTTCTCGAGCACTTCCTCTGTGGGATTGGTGAGGCGGGAATAAATGTTGCCGGGCTCTTTCAGGGCAAACCTGTCGGCAGCCTGCCTGCAGTCGCGGAAGACGTAGGACGTTGTCTGATATATGGGCACGGCGCGGGCGCCGGTCGCCGGATCGGCCTCTTCCTGTCCGGCATGGACCTGAAGCGTTTCGAAATGCGGCATGACTCTCTCCTTATTTACGAGTAAAATACTATGTTTTTAATGGGGTCATCCTAGGGAAGAGGCCTCCGGACGTCAACGCCTGCCTCGGGGAAATGTGGTATATGTCACACGGTGAAAAAAACGGCTTTTCCGCCGATCCTTGCAGGGCATGGCATTGGAATGATACGGGTTCTCCAGCCGTCAACGGACGTCAAGGGAGGAGCGGCATGGTATTTCTCAACGCCCTGCAGAGCATGATGAGCATCGTTCTCATCTGCCTCGTGGGTTATGTTCTGGCCTGGAAGGGCTGGATAACAAAGGAAACGGAGATCTTCATTCCCCGCTTCGTCACGCAGGTGGTGATTCCACCGTACATGTTTGGAAACGTGGTGACCCATTTCCAGCGCGAACAGTTCATGCACCTCATCGTGGGCTCCGTCGTTCCCCTCCTGAGCATCATCGCGAGTTTTCTTCTCTTCATGGCCATAGCCTGGCTCTTCCGCGTAGATAAGAAGCACCGCGGGCTTTTCGCCACGGCAGCCGCCACATCCAACACGCTCTTCATCGGCATTCCAGTGAATACGGCGCTCTTCGGCGACGTAGCCATGACGCAGGTACTGCTCTATTTCTTCGGCAACACGGTCTTCTTCTGGACCATCGGCAACTACTGCCTGGCAAGTGAGGGCGAGCATAAAAGCCAGCGCCTCAAAGTCAGAGACATTTTAAAGCGCATCTTCTCGCCGCCGCTCTGCGGCATGCTCGCAGGCATAGCCTGGGTGCTGATAGGCCTTCCCCTGCCCCCTGTTCTCAAAAATTCCTGCGTCATGCTGGGCAGCATCGCCTCGCCCCTTGCCCTTGTCTTCATCGGCGTCATCCTGCGCCGCATCGACTGGAAGGGCGTGAAGCTGGGCAGGGATATCACGCTCTGCCTTATCTGCCGCCTGGCCATTTCTCCGGCTATTCTCATTGGCATGCTGCACTTCATTCCCCTGCCGGCCCTCACCGGGCACGTCTTCATCATGCAGTCGAGTCTCCCCAGCATGACCAATATCGCCCTTGTGGCCGCCTTCTACGGCGCGGACAAGCAGTTCAGCAGCGTCTTCGTGGCCCTTTCCACCATCCTCGCCATGATTACCGTGCCCTGCTGGATGACAGTCATCACGCTCTATATGTGACGCTTCTGGAATACGGGGGTCCACCATGCCGGACGACGGCTATCACGGTTTTCACGAATTCTACGTCCACTGCTGTCAGACTGGACAGTCCCCGGCGGCACTTCTCTCGGGCAGGCAGGAATCCGCACGCCTGCCCGTCGATACAGCCCATAACAGGGATGGCGAGGAAGCCGTTTTCAGGCTGCGCCTGCCTCTCATCGCAGCCGATGTCGCTGCTTTCTCTCGCCGCGACACAAGAACTTTTTCCATGATGGAAAACCTTTTTTCCGAAGGCCTCGCCCGGGATCTCTCAAAGGACACGCTCATCTGGCTCGACAGCCTGGGGTACAGTCTGGACTGGCTCTTCTTCGGGCAGGGATCCATGCTGAGAAATGGGTACAGGCCGGTTCCTTTATTCCGGGAGGGCGGCGCCGCTCCACTGGACGGCCGTGAAATCCGCCTCATGCGCTCCATGGCGCCGAGCTGGACAGGCTCGGACTGGGCCTGGCTTCATGGGGGACGCTACCTGCGCCGCCAGAACATGCCGCCTTCCCTGGCCATTGTCTCACGCGCCGTTGTGAGCTGGAATATCCCGCCCCTCACGCCCGCCCTTCCCGACGCGTCAGAGGTCTGCGCCCATGTCCAGAATGTGGCGAAAACCCTCAATCCCCAGGCCTGGGGCCGCACCTGGCGCAGTTACGTAGTGAGGAGGCTGCAGGCGAGCCAGGCCAGGGCCGGCATGCTCGTCGGTCTCACGCCCGCGGCCACAGCGTCCTACATGGCCGGCCGCAGCGAACCCACGGACTCCGCGCTCAAGGCCTTTCTCCTTCTGGACGGCGTGCTGCTCCGCCACGGACGCGACGGACTCGTGGATTTTCTGAACATGCTGAACGAGGAAGCGGTAAGCCGGGGCTTCGCCGATCTCGGAGAAGTCTTCCGCAAGCGGACCTGGGGCTGGACGTCCCGCTCGGACAGCACGGAGAAAAGCCATGACACAGGCGACTGATCGCAAAGGACTGCCGCGCCCTGCCCGGTTCTGGGCTGCCCTCGCCGTGCTCGCCGGCGTCGCCCTGGTCACGGCCATGGGCGCCATGATAACCGTCGCCCTGCCTGGTCTCGCGGGCAGTTTCGGCGCCTCAGACGCCGACGTCGTCTGGACAGTCACCTGCTATCAGATGGCCAGCATGGCCTGCGTTCTGCCAGCAGCTTCCCTGGCCGGAACCTTCGGGGACAGAACAGTCTTTCTCTCCGGCCTCCTCCTCTACGCCGCGGGCTCCCTCCTCTGCGCTCTCTCCCCGGATCTCGCCACGCTCACGGCCTGCCGTGCCCTGCAGGGCGTTGGCGCGGCCGGCTGCACAGGCGTCAGCCTCAAACTCATCGAGACCATTTTCCCGAGCCGGCTGCTCGGACGCGGCATAGGGCTCAACGCGGCCACCATCTCCGCTTCCATCATCCTTGGTCCGGCCATCGCCTCACTCATCCTCTCCCGCGCTTCCTGGCCATGGCTCTTCGCGGCCGCCTTCCCCGCCACGCTTGCCGCTGCGGGTCTCGCCCTCGCTTTTCTGCCGCGTGAAAAACCGGGAAATCTCACTTCTCTCACAAAGACTGGTACGCTGAAGGAGCTTTTCCCGAACCTTCTGACCTTCGGCGCTTTCTTCCTCCTTGTGGCCTCTCTCTCGCGCGGGGCCGCTCCCACCGTTTCAGCTGGTCTTGCCGCCCTCTTCCTCCTGGCTCTCGTCCTTTTCGTGCGCTTTGAGCGCAGGAGCCTCTCTCCCTCACTGCCCGTGGATCTTCTGGCGCGGCCCGTCTTTTCCCTTTCCATGACGAGCCAGCTCTTCTGCTTCATGGCCCAGTCGGCCGTGGTCACGGCCTGCCCGTTCTTCTTTCAGGAAAAGCTCGGTTTCTCCGTGGTCACCACAGGACTCCTGCTCACGGCCTGGCCCCTCGGCCATATTGTCTCTTCCCTCGCCTCGGGAAGACTCACGGAGCGCGTAAGTCCTGCCCTCGTGGGTTTTTTGGGCATGTCCGTCTGCACGGGCGGCATCATGTCCTTCCTCTGGCTTGAAGGCGGCCCCCTGGACACTGCCTGGCGACTCTCCGTCTGCGGCTGCGGCTATGGATTCTTTCAGGCGCCTAATGATCAGACCACACTGCTCGCCGCGCCCCATTACCGGCGCAGCGCGGCCAGCGCTTTTCTTGCCCTGGTCAGATCCCTCGGGCAGATGATCGGAGCTGTAGCCGTCTCATCAGCCTTCCATTTCTTTCCGGATATCCCGGAAGCGTCCTATCTTGCTGCAGCGGCCTTCGCCACGGCGGGCACATGCTCCCTCGCCCTACGCTGGCGTTTCCTGAAGAGAGGATTCACCAGCCGCGTCAGGCACAGACCTTCGGCCTTCGGCAGCCTCATACGGAAAAGAAGGAATTCGAGCGGAAAACAATCAGCGCCGAAATGACGCAGAGCCCCATCAGAAACGCTATGTAGGCCGTGCGCGAGCGGATGGCGAGAAGCGCGCCCGAGAGCGCCGCGGCGTAGACGAAGGTCCAGGAAAGATCGGGGATAATCGGGTAGACGCCCAGGGCCAGAAGAGAGCAGACCACCCCGCAGAGCAGGGTATAACTCACGGCGTAGAGGATGGCGTGCATGCCCGCCCGGCGCAGTATGCTCTGGTAGACCACCTTCTCGGGGTGCGGATCAGCCGCCTCCATGTCCGGCAGAAAGCGATCCTCGTATATCCGGTAGCGCTGTTCGAGCCAACTGCCGGCCTGGGCACAGAGCATGGCCAGAATAAGCGGCAGGAGCATGCTCCCCGCGTCCACGAAGTGCGCGGTCCGGGCAAAGGGGAAAAGCAAGAGGAAGGCCATGCCGCCGAAGGGATGAATCACGGTTCCCATGGCGATGACGTCCTGCCAGAGGAGCTCCAGCGTAATGCCGATGGGGAGGGCGATGCTCCACTGATTCGTGACAAAGCCCGCGATCATGGCGAGGGCCAGGGGGCGCTCCACGAGGCCCACAATGAACGAAAAGCGGGCCGCTCCGATAAGCACGAAGAGAAGACAGCAGGGAAGGCCGGCCAGGAGAAGATTAAAGAGCAAATTCATCGGGAATCTTCTCAGGTTCCAGGGGCACGGCCCTGAAATCGAGTTCCGTACCCTGGCCGGACACGAGTTCGCGCAGGGCTGCCATATCGTCCTCGGACACAGCCACGTGGGTGCACAGCTGTTTCTTGCCGGCTCCGTAATGCAGATTGCCGATATTGAGCACGTTCAGGGTCACGCCGCTGCGCGCGGCCGTGCGCACATCCTGCAGGTTCTCAAAAAGCACGAAGCTCTCGTCACCGCATTCTTTCAGCGTCCCGGCGAGATCCTTCAGGGGCACGAAACGCACGTCCACATGGTGGGGAATGGCCAGACTCATGATCTGCTGCCGGAGCAGGTCTCCCGCGAGCGCGTCATTTGCGACGATGAGATGCGCGGCGCCTGTATAGGGAAGCCAGCCCTCAATGACCTGTCCGTGGATGAGGCGGTTGTCTACGCGGAACCACATGGACTAGCCCTTGTGCTGTTCCGCTCTGGCCTCACCGCTTTTTTCGGCGTGCCTGTGCTTCAGCATGGCGCCCGGAACCACGATGCCCTTGACGCCGGCCTCACTGGCCACTTCCGCCAGTTCGGCGAGGGGGAGCGTGCGGGAGGAAAAAACCTTGAGCAGCATAGGCAGGTTCACACCTGTCACGACTTCAACATTGAGCGATGAAAGAAGGGAAAGCGCGAGATTGGTGGGTGTGCCGCCAAACATATCGGTCAGCACGATGACGCCCGCGCCCTTGTCGAGACGTTCGGCTGCGTCCTTGAGCCTGCGCACCGTCTCGGGCACTTCCTGCCCCACGTCGACACTGATGGACGTGCAGTCGGAAAGCGGTCCGAGAATAAACTCGGCGGTGCGCAGTATGGCCGACCCGTAGTCGGCGTGCGACACCACGATGATTCCTGCTTCCGGGGTTCCCTTCTTTTCAACAGTTTCTTCAGGCATAGCGCAAACCTCCAGACTGAGACAGGACAGGATCCGTCACGCGGGATCCGTTCGTTTTCGAAGTGTGCCAGCTTTCACGCGGCATAACAAGCTACCCGAGTTCCAGATGTCTGTGTTCCAGGGTCACCGGGTATCCCGCCTGATGCAGGGCTGTATGCACGGCCTCGGCCACGGCTACGGATCTGTGCCTGCCGCCCGTGCAGCCGAAAGCGATAGTCAGACGGTAGCGGCCTTCGTTCTCCATGAGCGGGAGGATAAAGAAGATCAGTTCCAGAAGCTTGGTGCGGAATTCCCTGGCCTTGGGCGTGGCAAAAACGTAATCGGCCACATCGCTGTCCTTCCCGCTCTTCGCTCTCAGTTCGGAAACGAAGTAGGGATTTGGCAGAAAACGCAGGTCGAAGACATAGTCGGCTTCGCGGGGCACGCCGTACTTAAAGCCGAAGGAAATGATGTTCACCCTGAGGGAGCGCAGGTTACCGATCCTCGATCTGAAGCGCCGCTGAATGACGCGGCGCAGGTCGTGGATGGAAAACCTCGTCGTATTGACGACCATGTCGGCCATGGCGCGCAGGGGCGCAAGCCGCTTTCTCTCGAGGAGCACAGCCGCCTCCAGCCCGACCCCCTCGCTTTCGAGGGGATGGGGACGGCGCGTCGTGGCGTAGCGGCGCATGATCTCTGACGTGTCCGCCTCAAGGAAGACAATCTCAGGCGTCCAGCCTTCGCGGCGCAGGCCCTCTATAGCGTCCTGGATGGTATCGAGAAAATTGGACTGGCGTATGTCCATGCCGAGGACGATGCCCTTGAAATGCGCCATGGACGGCTTTTCCATGAGCGCGACCATTTCACCGGCCATGGTAGCGGGAAGCCCGTCCACAGTGAAATAGCGCAGGTCCTCAAAAACCTGTATGGCCGTGCTTTTACCGGATCCGGAAAGCCCGGTGACAATGCAGACGCGCAGTTTTCTGCGTTCGGCCGCACTGTCCCCCCGGTTTTCTCCCGTCGTCCCGGGGCCGGCAGCTCCCGTTCCCGGAGATGACTTCTTCTGCGGCTCCTGCCTTTCCCCGGCAGACGTCCGCTGCCCGGGGGCGGAACCTTCCGTGGGAGCACCCTCCCCGCGGATCAGGACATTCTCAGTCCCTGCAGCCCGATCCCCGGTAAGGGGAACTGTCCTTTCGTTTTTCCCTTCCATGGCCCTGCACCTCCGGCACATACCGAAACGAGGCCGATCAGGAAGGGCTCCCCGCGTGCAGGGAGCCCTTCGGAATGCCTTATGTACGCTTATACGATGGGGTCAATCAGGCCGATGCTGCCCGTACGGCGGCGGTACACGATATTAATACGGTTGTTTTCCTGATTCAGGAAGACAAAGAAGTCGCTGCCGATGTTGTCGAGCTGCATGACCGCTTCCTCAAGATGCATGGGCTTGGGGCTGAAACGGTCCGTTCCATCGACCCCGGGGTTTTCTGCCTCGCCCTCAAGGTTGTAGGTGAAGACGTCTACTTCGGTTCCGCGGGCCTTGCGGCGCTGCTCCTTGACGCGGGACACGTGCTTCTTGATCTGGCTCTCCAGCTTGTCTGTAACGAGGTCGATGGCGGCATACATGTCAGAAGTCTGCTCGCTGGCCTTCAGGTGCAGTCCCTCGCCGACGACGGTCACTTCGCAGTTATAGCGAATCTTGTCCACGGTCATAACGACATTCACTTCCAGACCGGCGGACTTGCCGAAGAAGCGGCCGAGCTTTTCCAGGCGGCGGCGTGCGTACTTCTTGAGATGATCGGAAGCCTCAAAATTCTTAAAGGCGTAGGCAATATTCATAAACGACCTCCAGGTTGACCTTTTCCAGGCAATCCGTGAACGGTACGGACGGAAAAGGTGTCCATGTCTGCCCGGCCGGGCGTTGCCCCGGCCGCACCACCGGAGAAACGGGGCTCCGCCGCGGCGGTTTCTCCCCCTCTCCGGGTACAGAATTCCTGCTATGAAAATCTCATTGACGGCATGTGTTGTCAACTCCCGGGGAAAATATCCCGCCCCCTGACAAAAAGGAAAAATAGAAGGGAACAGGGCTCCGCCGGGAGATCAGACAGTGTCTGCCCCGGAGACCTGGCAGGCTGCCAGAGGAATGATACCCGCAGCACGGATTCCGTATGACAGCGGAGATATTTCTGACAGACACCGGAAAGCCGCCTTTCCCTTCTGCCCCCGGAGATTACCGCCAGGACATACGTCCGGCTGACAGAAGGAGGCATGGATTCACAGGGCAGGAACCCCGCTTCCGTCAGCGTGCAGGGATGCCCGGGGCTCTCACGGAGCATCTGCCCGGGGACTGGGATATCCCCGCCGGCAGGCGATAACGCGGCAGCGCACCTGCTGCCGGCCAGGCACTCAGAACGGCACACCCAGACTCTCCCGGAGGCCGGGCAGAAAGACACCGGCGGGGAGCGGCAGAAAGAACGCAAAACCAGGGCTGGTGGTTATCCGGCAGGCTCAGGGAAGACGGGAAGGCAGCCTTCCAACCCGCCAAATTTCTGTGAGGCTGTCTCCTGTGGCACGGCGGGAGGCAGGTAAAGCCTAGAGAAGCTTGCGGCGCCTGGAGGATGACGGGATATTCAGTGCGCCGCGGTACTTGGCCACGGTCCTGCGGGCTATGGTGATGCCGAGCTTTTCCTTGAGCTGCTTCACGAGTTCTTCATCGCTCAGGGGCGACTGGGGGTTCTCCTCGCTGATGAGCTTCTTAATAAGAGCCCGCACGCTCTCTGAGCCCACCTGGCTTCCGTCCTGGAGCGCGACACCGGAATTGAAGAAAAATTTGAGCTCGAAGATGCCGAAAGGCGTGGAAACATACTTGTTCGTGGTGATGCGGCTGACCGTCGACTCGTGCATGCCGATCTCCTCGGCCACGTCGCGCAGGATAAGAGGCTTGAGGGCCCGCACGCCGTTTTCGAAAAAGTCCCTCTGATAGTGGACGATGCTCTCCATGACCTTGTACAGCGTGCGGTTGCGCTGTTCAAGGCTCCTTATGAGCCAGCTCGCGGCGCGCTTCTTTTCCGTGCAGTATTCCTTTTCCTTGTCCGTGATGCGTTTGTCGTTCTCGAACGTATCCGAGACAGTGAGGCGCGGCAGACCGTCCTCATTGAGCAGGATGACAAAGTCACCGCCGATTTTGCGCACGTAGACGTCAGGACTCACGTACACGGGCTCGCTCCCGCCAAAGCTCGATCCCGGCATGGGATCAAGGGAGCGGATGACTTCGAAATATTCCTTCAGGTCGTCCTCATCGAGCCTGAATTTCTTCATGAGCGGCTTGAGGCGGTTGTTCTCAAAGTCCTCGAGATGATTTTCCACGAGATCCACAAGGACGGGATCGCGGTCGAGCCCCTTTTCCCTGATCTGGATCATGAGACATTCCACCGGCGTACGCGCGGCCACGCCCACGGGATCGAAGAGCTGGATGCGCTTCAGGACCTTTTCCACGTCCTCGGGCTTGCAGCCGGACATCCCGGCGATTTCCTCGAGCGTGGCCTGCAGGTATCCTGTGGAGGACAGATTGCCGATGATATTTTCGCCAATGGCTACTTCTTCGGGCTTCATGTCCGAAAGATGGAGCTGCCAGAGAAGATGCCCGGACAGAGTGGGCTTGCGCGAATAACGCACTTCAGCCGGCACGCCTTCCTCTTCCTGAATTTCGCGCTGCTGAAAATCACGCGGCGAGCTCGCGAAGTCGCCGAGATAATCTTCCCAGTCCTCATTGCGCGACGATTCCCTGTCGTAGACGTTCTCCTGGTCGTGGTCAGGCTTGCGTTCCGGTTCGGCCTGCTGCCTTTTTTCATCCATTGTGGGCTGATCCACCGACTCCTCAAGGAAGGGATTCTCCATCAGTTCCTTGCGCACGGTTTCCACGAGATCCAGTCTGGACAGCTGCAGAAGCCTGATGGACTGCTGCAGCTGGGGTGTCATGACGAGCTGCTGGCTTAATTTAAGCTGCTGACGAAGTTCAAGAGCCACGTTCCGCCTCTTCTGTTACTGCCGGCTGAAGAAGCTGGCATGATTTTTGATTTCCTATAAGCGAGTAGCACGCTAAGATTTATTTCGCAATACCGGGTCCCCGGAAAAGAACGGAACGAAGGGGGGAATCCGCCGCCGGGAGAAGAAAGGACCGGCCGCTCTTCCGGCTTTCCGTAAGAAGACATTCCGCCGTTTCTCTTCCGCCCCTGCCTTGAGAATGACTCCTGTATGATCTATTTTGATGCTTCCGGATAAGGCTTATTCCGGACTGCACCTCAAAAATTCTAAAAGGAGACGGCCCCCCGGCGGGGGAGCCTTTACGCATTCATGAAAAAAACCAACGCGAGCTGGGGCGGACGCTTCAAACAGGGCCCCGCGGAGGCCGTCGCGGCCTACACCGAATCCGAATCCTATGATCGCTATCTCGCCCCCCAGGATATCCGTGGCTCTCAGGCTCACGCCCGCATGCTGGCCCGCCAGGGCGTCATCAGCAGAGAGGACGCTGACACTCTTGTGAAGGGTCTTGATCAGGTCGCCCGTGAAATCAGGGAAGGCACCTTCGTCTGGAAGCCGGAACTCGAGGACGTGCACATGAACGTCGAAGCCAGGCTCACGGAAATCGTGGGCGAGGTCGGCAAACGCCTGCATACGGGCAGAAGCCGCAATGACCAGGTGGGACTCACCTTCAGGCTCTTCGTTTCCGACAGCCTCGCCGAATGGCAGCATCTTCTCGTGAAGCTCATCGCCCGTTTCCGTGAAAAGGCCATGGAGTATCAGGACGCCATCCTCCCGGGGTGCACGCACATGCAGCCGGCCCAGCCTATCAGCCTGGCCCATCAGCTCCTGGCCTACGCCTGGATGCTCGAGCGCGACACAAAGCGCATCGATGACACCCTGAAGCGCGTGCGTGTCTCACCGCTCGGAGCCGCTGCCCTGGCCGGCACCACCTATCCCCTCGATCCGGAGAGCGTGGCGGAGGACGTGGGCTTCAACGGCATCTACCACAATTCCCTGGATGCCGTATCAGACCGCGACTTTGTGCTTGAGGCCCTCTTCGACGCCTCCCTCATCATGCAGCACCTCTCCCGCTACTGCGAGGAGACCATCTACTGGGCCAATCCCAATTTCGGCTTTGTCACCCTTTCGGACGGCTACTCCACAGGCTCTTCCATCATGCCCCAGAAGAAAAATCCGGACGTGGCCGAGCTCATGCGCGGCAAGACCGGCCGTGTCTACGGCTCCCTCATGAGCCTGCTCACCGTCATGAAAGGTCTGCCCCTCGCGTATAACCGCGACCTTCAGGAGGATAAGGAGGGCTTCCTTGATACCTCCCACACCGTGATCACCTCTCTCACCGTCCTCGAAGGCATGCTCTCCGAGCTTTCCTACAACACGAAGCGCATGGAGGAGGCCTGCAGCCGCGGCTTCCTGAACGCCACGGAAATGGCCGACTATCTCGTGGGCAAAGGCGTCCCCTTCCGCGAGGCCCATCACATCACCGGGCACGCTGTGGCCCTGGCCGAACAGGAAGGAAAGAAGCTCGAAGATCTGACCCTGCAGGAACTCAGGGGCGTGGACAGCCGCATCGACGAGGGCGTCTACGCCGTCCTCGACTACCGCGCTGCCGTGAGGCGCAGGGAAACGCCCATGGGAACAGGGCCGAAGTCCGTCGCAAGGCAAATCGCCGATCTCGGAGCCTGGCTGGATTCCCGCCCGGAAAGCGCGCCGGACGGCAGTCATGAATAACGATCGGCGAAAAGGGACAGCGGAGGAGCCCGGCCATGAGCGCGGGGGAGGATGGAAGCTGCCTCTCCTGTGTGCGGCTGCGGCCGCCGCTGCCGCGGTTCTCTTCTGGGGCCTGAAGGCTGCCACAACCTCCGATCCGGCCATCGACAGCGAACTCATGGAAATCTCCACGTCCTGGATGCAGGATGTTACGGAAAATTCCTCAGCTTCATTCAACAGCGAGATCCAGGCTGCGGTCAGAGGGTACACCACGGCCCCGGCCCGCGACGCCAGCGTCGCGGCCATAGGCCGCAGAGCCATCGATGACGGCCGCCTCGACATGGCCTGCGCCGTCACCCGCTACCTGCAGAACCGCGAGCTCCGTCTTTCCCTTCTGCGCGACATCGACAACACCGCCCGCGGCAGCTGCGCCACACTCCCCTGGAGCGCCTTCGCCGTGCGGAGCATAGCCGATGACGATCCCTCCATGGCCGCCACCCTCGCACGGGAGGTGAACAGCCGCTGGGAAGCCTGCGGACGCAATCTCGGACCGGACTACCACGAAGGAGGCCCGAAGCCCGGAACAGCCAGACCGGAAAGGCCGGAAAGCCTGAGTCTGGATTCCGGGGATATCACCCCGGATGATCCTGATGGCGAATCTGACGGCGAACCGGACGCTGAAAGCGGGGAGGACAGGGACAGCAGAGCAGCGCAGCCCCAGGGAGCCCCCTCCGAACTTGGCGCGGATCCGGGCGATGACACTCCCGATTCCAAGGCGGATCCCGACGAAAACGACATCCGCAACTAGTTACGTATTTTTCCGTATTTCCCTCACGTGAGAAGGAGAGACATATGGCAGACAATGCATGCACAGCCCCCGCTGCGGGAACCGCAAACGCTCTGACAGGCCGCCCTGAATGGCCCGCCTGGATTGAAAGGAAGCGCATTGACGACGCTCTTTCGGCCGAAGCCTATGAAAAAGCCGGCCCAACCTGCCGCGCAGCCATCAAGACGGCCACGGCCATGTTCATGCGCTATGACGCCCCGGCCAGGGAGGTCGTTCATGAGGAACGTTCGGACCCCTCATCCGGCTTCTGGCGTTCGCGCACTGTCTTTCCCGCGCCCTGGGCTGTCGTTGCCTTCACCCCGGACTATACGGCCGCGGCGCGCCTCCTCGGCGCCGTCATGCCCGCCATCATCACGGGCGTGCCGCTCATCGCTGCCGTCTGTGTAGGAGGCATCCCCTCAGAGCCTCTTCTGACCGCTCTGGATCTCGCCGGTATCGAAGACATCTTCTCCCTCTCAGACGTGGAACTTTCCGCCCTTCTTGAGGAAACGCAGCCTGGTCCCGGCCGCCTCGTTCTCCTGCACACAGGCCGCCTCGACACTCTGCGCCTGCAGGCGAGGGGCCTGCATGTCCCCGTCTTCGAGGAACGGCGCGCTCCCACAATTACCATCCCGCGTCCCGAGCTTTTCAATCTTGAAGTCCTGCGCTTCGCCCAAGGCGACGCACCCGTGGACGAGGCTCTTGAAAGCCCCGCGCCCGATGCTCCCGATGTACTCTACGCCGCTCCCGAAGCCGTCCGCAGGCACTGCCTCGCCCGCGCCCGCTCCCAGTTTTCGCTGGGCATGGCGCCCCTGGCCCTGACGCCCGGCTGCGAGGGCTTCTGGCTGCATCACGGCCTCGGCAGAAGCTTCTTCCTGAGCCACCGCGTGGGCTTCGGGCTCGATCTGGACGGGCAGCAGAATTAGGGGGAAGCCATGGATCAGTCAAAGCTGCGCAACATTGGCATCATCGCCCACATTGACGCAGGCAAGACCACGCTTACGGAGCGCATTCTCTTCTACACGAGAAAAATCCACCGCATGGGCGAGGTCCATGAGGGCACGGCCACCATGGACTTTATGCCCGAGGAACAGGAGCGCGGCATTACCATTACCTCGGCCTGCACGACCTGCCACTGGAAAGACAGGGTCATCAATATCATTGATACGCCCGGTCACGTGGACTTCACCATAGAGGTGGAGCGCTGCCTCAGGGTTCTCGATGGCGCAGTGGGTGTCTTCTGCGCCGTGGCCGGCGTGGAGCCCCAGTCCGAGACCGTCTGGCGCCAGTCCGAGCAGTTCGGCGTGCCCAAGCTCGCCTTTGTGAACAAGATGGACCGCCCCGGCGCCGACTTTGACAGAACAGTACAGGCCATACGCACACGCCTTGGAGCCAACGCTGTGCCAGTCACCATTCCCGTGGGCTCAGGCGCCGACTTTTCCGGCGTCATCGATCTTATAGGGGAGAAGGTCCTCTCGTTTTCAGAAGACGATGAGGGCATGACCGTCTCGGAATCCGCTCCGGAAGGAGATCTGAAAGACGCCTGCTCAAAAGCGCGGGATCACATGCTGGAATCCCTGGCCGATGTGGACGACGCCTTCATGGAAAAATACCTGGAAGGTTCCGTCACGGAGGACGACATACGCTCCGCCATGCGCCGGGCCGTGCTGGCCCGGACTTTCACGCCTGTTCTCGCCGGCTCCGCCCTCGGGAACAAGGGCGTGCAGCCACTCCTCGACGCCATCTGCGACTTTCTGCCCTCCCCCTGCGATCTGCCGCCCGTGCAGGGGCTCGACGCGAAGGGAAAATCCGTCAGCGTGCCTCTTACTGAAGACGGCCCGTTCGTCGGCCTCGTCTTCAAGGTGGTCATGGAGGACGGCCGCAAAACATCCTTCCTGCGCGTCTATTCAGGCAGCTTCGGCGAGGGCGACAGCCTGACCAACGTCAACCGGGGAAAGGACGACCGTGTGGGCCGCATCTACCGCCTGCACGCAGATCACAGGGAGCAGCTCAAAAGCGCCTCCGCCGGAGACATTGTGGCTGTAGTTGGCCTGCGCAGCGCCCATACCGGCGAAACGTACGCGAAGGGAATTGACGTCAGGCTGGAAGCCATCGAATCCTACGCCCCCGTCATCACCCTTGCCCTCGAGCCCAGGAACGCTGACGAAGGCAAGGTGCTCGACGAGGCTCTGGCCCGTTACACGGAAGAGGATCCCACCCTGCTCTCGCATTTCGATGAGGAAACGGGCATGCGCACCATTTCGGGCATGGGCGAGCTGCACCTCGATGTCACCCTCGAGCGCATGCGCCGCGAGTACCGCATCAGTCCGCGCGTAGGTGCCCCCGAGGTCATCATGCGTGAGACCATTACAGGCACTGGCGAGGGCGACTGCGTCTTCGACCGTGAACTGGGGAAAGTGCAGCACTTCGGCCACGTCAGCGTTTCTGTCGCCCCCCGGCCCCGCGGCTCGGGGAACACGGTGAAAACCGGCAGCTTCCTGCCTGAGGACAAAACCGCTGCCGCGAAGGTCATCCAGAAGGAACTCGTGGCCGCAGCCCTGGAAGGAGCCACTGACGCGCTTCAGAGCGGCGATCTCACGGGCTACCCCGTGGTGGATGTCGCCGTCACCATCACAGGCATCGAACGGCGCGACGGCGTGGCCTCGGAACCCGGCTGCCGCATGGCCGCCGCGCAGGCCCTGAAGCAGGCTCTGGCCGCTGCGTCCCCCGTTGTTCTCGAACCCGTCATGAACGTAACTATCAGCTGTCCCGAAGCGGAACTTGGCAGCGCCATCAGCCTCTTCGGCACTCTCGGCGGCAAAATCGACGAGATGGAGGACAATTCCGGCCAGAAGGTGGTTCACGGAACGGCCTCCTTACGGAAGCTCTTCGGCTTCTCCACCAAACTGAGGAGCGCCACCCAGGGGCGCGCCGGCCTCGTCATGTCCTTCAGCCGCTTCGACAGGGCCTAGCGCCATGGCGTCTTCAGCCAGAGAACGTCTCAGGAACGCGTCCCGGAGACTCACTTCCGGGCAGGGAAACAGCGCCCCGGCCGCCAAGAAGAGCCTTGGTCAGCACTTTCTGACAAATCCAGGCATATGCCGGCGCATTGTGGATCTTATCGCTCCCTCCGGAGATGACAGTATCCTCGAAATCGGTCCCGGCCCCGGCGCACTGACGGGCGTGCTCGAAAAGATGCCCCACGCGCGGCTTCTCCTCCTCGAAAAGGATGACTACTGGGCCGGCGTGCGCGCCAGGGAGGGCGGCCCCTTCACCGAGGTGCGCTGTATGGACGCCCTGGCCTTCCCCTGGGGAAAACTTGAGGGACAGTGGAAACTCATCGGCAACCTTCCCTACAACGTGGCCTCTCCGCTGATCTGGGACATAGCCGGGAAATGCCGTTCTCTCAAAAAAGCCGCTTTTATGGTCCAGAAGGAAGTGGGCGATCGCCTCGCTGCGGCTCCCGGAACCCGGCACTACGGCGCTCTCTCCGTGTGGGTGCAGGCCTGGCTCTGCGTCCGCATGGAATTCACCCTGGGGCCGGGCGCCTTCTCTCCGCCGCCAAAAGTCGACTCAGCCGTGCTTTCCTTCTCCCCGCTCCCGCCGGAAAGGCATCCGAAAAACCCGGAACGGCTTGCTTCACTGATAAAACTCTGTTTCCAGCAGCGGCGCAAGCAGCTGGGCGGGCTCTTCCGGCGCGCCGGCCGGGAAGATCTCCTGGAAGGCCTCGCTGCTCTCGGCATCAGCCCGGAGAAACGTCCCGAGGAACTTTCTGTTTCCGATTTTCTGGCTCTTTCGGAGCAGTCCGCAAAATAAAAACGTCTTCTTTTTTCTCTGTGTATCTGCGTTTGTCTGCTGGAAATCCCGCAGGACAGCGCCACCGGGCGTGTGTCTGTGACGTTCCCCCGTCAGGGCAGCACAGGAACTTTCCCCAACAGGACGCTCCCGTGCCGGGGTCACAACAACAAGGGGGTCCGCCACGGATGGCGGACCCCCTCTGATTTTTTCAGCCTTTTCAGCTCTCGGTCAGATTACTTTCCGTGCCTGAGGGCTTTCTGGTTCTTGGCAGCCTTGATGAATTCCCTGAAAAGCGGATGCGGTGCCATGGGACGGGAGCGGAATTCCGGATGGAACTGGCAGCCCAGGAACCAGGGATGATCCTTGAGCTCGACGATTTCCACGAGGGATTCATCCGGGGACATACCGCTGTAAACGAGCCCCTTCTCTCCGAGGGCGTCGCGGAAGGCGTTGTTAAATTCATAGCGGTGGCGGTGGCGTTCCTGCACCAGCGGCTGCCCATAGGCCTCCGCGGCCTTCGTGCCGGGGATGATTTTGCAGGGGTAGGCGCCAAGACGCATGGTGTGCCCCTTGTTGCTGGTCTCGTCGCGTTCCTCCACCTTGTTGGTGTGCACATCGTACCATTCGGTCATGAGGTAAATGACCTTGTGCTCGGAAAGCTTGTCAAACTCTTCCGAATTGGCGTCCTCCAGGCCGAGCACGTGGCGGGCAAACTCGATGACGGCGCACTGCATGCCGAGGCAGATGCCGAAGAACGGCACCTTGTTTTCACGGGCGTAGCGGATGGCGCTGATCTTGCCTTCCACGCCGCGGTAGCCGAAGCCGCCGGGAACGAGGATGCCGTCCACGTCGCCGAAGAAGGAGGCCGCGTTCTCGTCCGTCACTTCCTCGCTGTTCACGTACTTGAGATTAACGGAAAGATGGTTCGCGAGGCCGCCGTGCACAAGAGCCTCGTGCAGGCTCTTGTAGGCTTCCTTGAGATCCACGTACTTGCCCACGATGGCGATGGTGACAGATCCTTCAGGATGCTCGAAATCATAGATCATCTTGCGCCAGGCATCGAGGTGCGCGTTGTGGGCCGGCAGGCGGAGCATGATGGCCACCTTCTGGTCAAAGCCTTCCTCAAAGAACTCCAGGGGCAGTTCGTAAATATTGGCTACGTTGACCGAGGAAAAAACGGCGTCCTGATCCACATTGCAGAAAAGCGCGATTTTCTGCCTCAGTTCGTCAGGCACGTTCGTTTCGCAGCGGCAGAGGATGATGTCGGGCTGAATGCCGATGGAGAGCAGTTCCTTGACACTGTGCTGCGTGGGCTTGGTCTTGAACTCGCCCGCGGCGCGCAGGTAGGGAACCAGAGTAAGATGGATATTCAGGCAGTTGTCACGGCCGAGCTCGGATCTCAGCTGCCTGATGGCTTCAAGGAAAGGCAGGCCTTCAATGTCGCCGACAGTGCCGCCGATCTCAATGATGGCGACATCCGGGGCGTCTTCACCCTCGGCAAGGGAAAGCACCACGCGCTTGATCTCGTCAGTGATGTGCGGGATCACCTGCACAGTGGCACCCAGGTAGTCTCCGCGGCGTTCCTTGTGGATGACGCGGTTATACACGGCGCCGGACGTGGTGTTGTTCTTCTGGGAAAGGGAAATATTCAGGAATCTCTCGTAATGGCCGAGATCAAGGTCCGTTTCAGCGCCGTCGTCCGTGACGAAAACCTCTCCGTGCTGGAAGGGGTTCATGGTGCCGGGATCAACGTTGATGTAGGGATCCAGTTTCTGAATGGTTACGGAAAGATCCCTCGCCTTCAGAAGTGCGCCGAGGGATGCCGCAGCCAGACCTTTTCCAAGGGAGGAAAGCACACCTCCTGTCACGAAGATAAACTTTGTTTTCATCGCTCTCCGTTCCTTACTCCCGTCTCCCCCTCAGGCCGCAGGGTGAGCCTTTAAAGTATGGTTGCAAGCGCCGCCTGTACGCATCACGCATCTGTCTTAATCCTGAAGTCTATAGCCTATCTCCGTCCGCTTGACTAGCCTTGACGATGAAGCCTCCTGCGTATAAGGTGTTTTGCATTTCGCTGAGAAAGGAGAGCAAGAGCATGGGCAGAGTAAACACCCTCGTTATCACCGGCTACGGAACCAATTCCCATGTCGAAACAGCTTACGCCGCCACACAGGCCGGCGCTGACCGGGCCGACATCGTTCACTTCTCAGACATCACAGCCTGCAACTGCAGCCTCGATGACTACGACTTCCTGATTTTCCCCGGGGGATTTCTCGATGGCGATGATCTTGGCGCGGCTCAGGCCGCAGGCATGCGCTGGCGCCATCTGAAGGATGCGTCCGGCACTCCCCTGCTCGACCATCTGAAGAAATTTCTCAGCGACGGCAAGCTGGTTCTCGGAATCTGCAACGGCTTCCAGCTTCTCGTGAAGCTCGGCCTCCTGCCAGGCTTTGACGGACAGATCAGGCGTATGGTCTCTCTCGGCCACAACGACTCGGCCCGCTTTGAGGATCGTTGGGTCTGCCTGCTGCCCAACCCCAAGAGCCCCTGCGTTTTCACGAAGAATCTGCCTTTCATGCGCATGCCAGTCCGTCACGGCGAGGGTAAGCTCGTCTGCGCTGACGAAGCCTGCCGGAAGCGTCTCGTGGACGAAAACCTGGTGGCCCTCCAGTATGCGGATCCCGAAACAAAGCAGCCCACGCACGAATATCCCTACAATCCCAACGGCTCCACACTAGAGGCCGCAGGCCTGACCAATCCCACAGGCACGGTTCTCGGCCTCATGCCGCACCCCGAGGCCTTCAACCACGCCACCAACCATCCCGGCTGGACCCGCGGCGAGGTCGATGCCCCCGGCACCATGCTTTTTCTTAACGCGGTGCAGTATCTGAGAGGACTCTAGGCCTTCCTTTTGACAGTTCTTCCCTTTCCCCGTATCTGCACGCGCTGCTCCGGTGTTCCGGCGCCGGAGAATGTGAATTCAAGGCCCTGCCCTGACTTCGGCCGGGGCGGGCGCTTTTTTGTATCAAGGACCAGCCATGCGCATCCGTGACATCATAGCCTGCATCGAAGAAATGGCACCCCTCTCCGGGGCAGCGGACTGGGATCGCTCCGGCCTCCAGGTCTATTCCCCGAAAACCGAAGCCTCGAGAGTCTGCGTTGCCCTCGACCCCACGCCGGAAACCGTGAAAAAAGCCCTCGATGAGGGCGCCGATTTCATTTTCACGCATCATCCGCTGGCTCTGAAACCCGGACTGCCCAACCGGCCCGGCAATTATTACGAAACGCTGTCTCTGCTCATGAAGGCCGATGTGCCGCTCTATGCTGCCCACACCTCCCTCGATGTGCAGCCCGATGGCCCGGCAGGCTGGCTGGCCCGTTTTCTCCAGTTCGTGCACCCGTCCTTCCTCGATGCCACGGGCCCTGGCACGGGTTTCGGCCTCGCGGGCGATCTGCCCGGGGCCATGAGCTTTGACGGGCTCGTGCGCCGCCTCGGCACCGTCATCAGCCTGGATACGGCTGTCGTAATCGGGGACATACCCGAAAAAATAACCCGCGCCGCCTACTGCACGGGATCGGGAGCATCTCTCCTTCCCGAAGCCGAAAGAAGCGGGGCCCAGATTTATATAACAGGCGATGTGAAATACCACGCCGCGCTCGATGCCCGCATCTGCGTCCTCGACGTGGGTCACCACAGTCTTGAGGAAGAGATGATGCGCCAGGCGGGCCAGATGCTGGCCAGGCGCCTGACAGGCGCTGACGTCTCCTTCATTGCGTCGCTCCCGCCCATGCGCCGCGTCGTCCTATCCTAATTACGGGAGAATTCCATGCCCCAGAATACTGACAATCACGCTTTTTATCTGACCCAGATTCATCAGCTCAAAGAGCTGCAGAAGCTCGACGATCAGATTTACGAAGTGCAACAGATCCTTGAAAAGGCCCCCGACGAACTCAGGGACCTGCAGGACAAACTGACCAAGGCTGAGGTCCAGCGCGACCGCATCAATGACAAGATCAGCCATCTCAAGGAATCGGAAAGCCGTATCTCCCGCGAGAGGGAAGAAAACAGCGAGCGCCTCAAGAAGAGCAAGAGCAAGCTTATGAACACGGGCAACGAAAAAGAATTTTCCGCAGTCACCCGTGAAATCGACAATCTGGAAAAGATGACGCAGCCCCGCGAAGACGAACTGCTCGCCGTGCGCGATGAACTGCGCAACCAGAACGACAGCCTCAATGAGCTGAACGAGCAGTACATCGACCTCAAAACCCAGGTGGAGGCCCGCAAAGCCACCCTGGACGAACAGCTCAAATCCGCCAAAGACAGGCTCGCCGAGCTCGACAGGGAACGCGATGAGAGCAGCCGCAGCATTCCCAAACCCATTTTCCAGCGTTACGAGTTTATCCGCCAGCGCCTGCAGCATCCTGTCATTGTTCCTCTCGAGAATTACATCTGCCCGAGCTGCCACATTGCCATCCCTCCGCAGGACTTCAACGAGATGCTGCGCGGCGAACATATCATGAGCTGCCCCAACTGCCAGCGCCTCATCGTCTGGCGCGACGATTTCCTGGCTGATGATCCGGAGGCCCTCGCCGCCGTCAAGGCGAAGGAAATGGAAAACGCCGAAGGGGAAGACGGCTCCAGCCAGTCTGAATAGTTTTCTCTGAATCACAGGAGTCGGACAGACCGCCGCCGCGGAGCATATCCGGGGAGGAAAGTCCGGGCTCCACAGGGCATGACGCCGGGTAACGCCCGGGAGGGGTGACCCTCGGACAGCGCCACAGAAAACAAACCGCCCGCTTCGGCGGGTAAGGGTGAAAAGGTGGGGCAAGAGCCCACCGGACGCGGCGGCAACGCTGCGTGCCTGGCATACCCCGTCAGGAGCAAGACCAAATAGGAAAGGCGGCCGGCCCGGCCGTGTGCCTTTCGGGTAGGTTGCTTGAGCGTGCGGGCGACCGCACGCCTAGAGGAATGGCGGTCCTCGACAGAACCCGGCTTACAGTCCGGCTCCTGCTTTTTCGTCCGGCTCCCGGCCAGTACCGGCTGCCGGACTTTTTTTGAGCGGCAGGCGCGCTTTCGCGCCGCAAAGGATCTTATGCCTGATACCGCAGATTACACGCTCTCTGACGCCCCGTGGGCGGTCCTCCTCGCTGCCGGCCAGGGCACGCGCCTCATGCGGGCCGCGGGCATGCCCAAGCAGTTTCTCAAAACAGCGGGTGTTCCCCTTTTCTGGCTCTCGGCACGCACGTTCCGTCTGGTACCACGTCTTTCCGGCATCGTCTTCGTCTTCCCGCCGGACAGGCTCGGAGAGTGCGAAAAAATGGTCAGGGAACTCAACGCGGCAGAGCCTCTGGGCCTCGCCATCCGCTGCGCCGCGGGCGGGGAACGCCGACAGGACTCCGTTTTTAACGGACTTCTGGCCGTACCGGAAAAAGCCCGGTTCGTGCTTGTCCACGATTCGGCCAGACCCTTCTTTTCCCCCGGACTCGCCGGCCGCGTGCTCAACGCCCTTGAAGCCGGCGCTCAGGCCGCCATCCCCGGTGTCCCCGTGAAGGACACCATCAAGAAGGTACAGAACGGCATCGTTGTGGATACCCTGCCACGCGCGGAGCTCATGGCCGTGCAGACGCCTCAGGGCTTCGGCAGGGCGGCCCTCCTCAGGGCCCACAGGGACTGGCAGAAAGCGGGTGACGGGCTCGTCACCGATGACGCGGCCCTCATGGAGGCCGCTGGTGCCAGCGTACGCATCGTGGAAGGAGAGGAAGGCAATATGAAGATTACGACTCCAGAGGATCTCAGCCTGCTCAGCGTAAAACAGGACGGCATGCCCTGCACAGGATTCGGCTACGACGTGCACAGATACGGAGGGACAAGGCCACTCGTCCTCGGCGGTGTGCCCATGGAAGGCGGTTTTACGGTTGAGGCCCATTCCGACGGAGACGTGCTCCTGCACGCCCTCATGGATGCCCTGCTCGGACTCTCCGGCAAAGGCGACATCGGCGAACTCTTTCCGGACAGCGATCCCGCCTTCGACGGCATCAGTTCCGCCGTGCTCCTCTCCCGTGTTCTTGATGTCATCCGCGAAAGCGGCGTCATTCTGACTAACGTAGACTGTACCGTCGTCTGTCAGAAACCAAAGGTCGGGCCGCAGAGGGGCGCTATCCGGCATAATCTCTGCCGGCTCCTCTCCCTTGATCCCGACCAGGTCAGCGTCAAGGCCACCACAGAAGAAAAACTCGGCTTCACAGGAGATCTCTCGGGCATCAAAGCCTATGCCGTGGCCACAGGCCTCAGAACGCAGCGCAGCTAGCCCCGGCTCTTCCGTGCCGGCCTTACGGAAGGAAACGGAAAGGAGACGGCTCCTTTCTCACCCAGCCTCCCTCCCGTAACGCCCCCGGAACTCTATTCCTTGCATCATGCAGGAAAAAGTGTCTTAATAAATCTGCTTGCTGTTATTTCTTCCGGAACAACTCCTTTCCCGTTCTTCCCGGACAGCACAGCCGTATTCTTCCAGGAGCTCTATTGTGCCTGATACCTTCCCCACGCCTTGGCTGAACAAATATAAAGAATTCCACATATCCCATGACGTCCCGGTTTTTGACCGGCCCCTTTACGCGGCTCTTGACGACGCAGCCCGTGATTATCCCGACCGTCCTGCCATCCTTTATGGGGATTCACGCATTTCCTATAAGCGGCTCCACATGCTCGCAGAACGCTTTTCCGCTTCCCTGCACCGCCTGGGACTCAAAAAGGGCGATCGTGTGGCTCTCATGCTTCCCAACCTTCCGCAGACTGTTGTCGCATACTGGGGTATTCTGAAATGCGGCGGCGTGGTCGTCATGACAAACCCTCTGTATATGGAAACAGAGCTCATCGGTCACCTGAACGATGCGGGCTGCCGCTTCATGATCCTGCTTGATACCTACTGTGCCAAGGTGACCGCACTCAGAGACAGGCTTCCTGTTGAGAAGTTCATCGTGACGGCCGCAACGGACGCGGTCGACGGTACGGGAATTCAGCCCGTCGAGCCCAAAAACCCGCGCGTCAAGCCGCATGTCATCAGTTACGGCCCGCATGTACTGCCGTTTCTCGCCCTCCTCGTGGGAGATGAACAGTATACCTGTCCCATCGAGGATCCCATACACACGGTGGCCATGCTGCAATACACCGGCGGCACAACGGGAACCCCCAAAGGCGTCATGCTTACACACGCCAATCTGGGGACTGATGCTGCGATCATGGTTGCCCACCTGCACATGAAGAAAGAAGACAGGCACATCTTTCTCTCCATCATGCCTTTCTTCCACGTGTACGGGCTTTCTCTCTGCTGCATTGATCCGGTCTTTCTTGCCGCGGCCACGATTCCCGTACCGCACTATTCCCCTGCGGATTCCCTGAATCTCATCAGCCGATTCCGTCCGACAGTGTTCCCCAGCGCCCCATCGGTCTTCACTTCGCTCCTGCAGCAGAAAACGCTGGAAAAATACGATCTCACGTCCATACAGATCTGCATGTCCGGCTCCGCTCCTCTGCCGTATGACGTCCTCGAACGTTTTCAGCAGATCACCGGCTCCCGTATCATGGAAGGTTATGGTCTCTCCGAGGCCTCACCCGTCACGCATTTCAACGCCATCGAGCTGACAAAGGATTCCTCCATCGGCATGCCCCTGCCTGATACGGACGCCTGCATCGTCGACACGGAAACGGGCACGAAACTCATGCCCGCCGGGAAGCTGGGAGAACTGATTATCCGCGGCCCCCAGGTCATGCTCGGCTACTGGAACAAGCCTGAGGAGACAAAGAACACGCTGCGGGACGGATGGCTCTACACCGGCGATATCGCATATATGGACGAAGACGGCTATTTCTTCATCATGGACCGCAAAAAAGACATGGCCCTGGTGGGCGGCTACAATGTCTATCCACGCGAGGTGGATGAAGTGCTCATGTCCCATCCCGGCATTGAGGAAGCTGTCACCATCGGTGTGCCCGATCCCATACGCGGCGAGACCATCAAGGCTTTCATCGTCCCCGGAGCAGGCGTTAAGCTGAGAGCGTCCGAAATCGTCGCCTGGTGCCGCGCCCGTCTCGCATCCTACAAGGTCCCCCGCTCCATCGAATTCCGGGACAGCCTCCCCAGGACCCAGGTGGGCAAGATCCTGCGCCGCACTCTCAGGGAAGAGGAAATCCGCAAGCACCAGAACAAAGCCTGATTCAGAAAAAAGGCGGATACGCCCCATCTGAAACTATCGGATAAGAGGGAGTTCCCGTTCTTTTACACCTCAGCGTATGCCATCCGGCACACGGCGGGTTCCTGACTTTCATATATCTGCAGATAACAGCCGGGCATTGTTTTATAGCTGTGCCCGGCTGTTTTTGTTATCCGGCTGGAAGTTGTGTCGTTGTTTTCCCCGTACGCACAGATACTCCCGCTTTCCCGCAGCCAGGTCAGCCACGGAATTTTACGCACCAGAAGCCCTGACGAATAAAAAAGGCGGCCGGACTCAAAAAGCCGGCCGCCTTTCTGTTTGTGCGTACAAAATTTCTATTTCAGGCCCTTGGTGGCGGACCAGCGGATAAAGTCACCGCCCAGCATATCATCACCGGGGTTCCAGCAGTGCTTCTCACCTCTTGCCGTCACGCAGACAGCCTCGGTGGGCAGGCCGTCATCGGAAAGGACGCGCAGGACATAGGCCTCGTTGGCGTTCATGAAACGGCGTACCGAGGGAGAAGCCGAAAGTTCCAGCTTTCCATCCTTGTTGTGGATATCGTACACTTCCAGAATGGACTCGTTTGACAGGGGAAGAATAGCGTAGGCGCTCTCATTGGGACCCAGATTGTCCACATTTGTCTCGCCCACGAAATTCACGAGAGCCAGGGAAAGCTGCAGAGCCGGAAGTTCTGTCCGGGTCGCCAGATGGCGCACCATGGCCACCGGCGGCGTGAAATCGGGAAGCGACGGATTCTTCAGCGCGGAGACGCCCGGAGCCGGAGCAGCTGACCGGGCTTCCTGCGGCTCAGAAACCTGGGAAGAAGCGGACTGCGCCGCCCCGTTCCCCTGCGTCACTGCGTCAGCCTGAACAGGATTGGCTATGAGCAGGGCGCATACCGGAAGACAGGCGGCAAAAAGACGGAATGTCATAAGTTTGTGCACTGTAGCTCTCCTTATTGGACGGAGATTCTAGCATAAAATTGCTCGCGAAGGAACCTTTTATGAGCCAGCTTTCCGGCTGATTTCATGCTCTTCCCAGACTCAGCACACTAATCCCCCCTCCAGGCAGGCATCCGGCCGGCGCCGGAAGAAGGGACACCGGCATCTCAGGAGAATCTGTTTTGCAGCTCCCCCCTGTTTTCCCCTTTTCCCTTCAGACCGAGAAGAATACACAGCCGCGACAAAGTCTCGTCGATATACCCGTCTATTCCGAAAGACTGTTCCCGTATTGCCTCTGGAATATACAGCCTGCCCCGATTTACCGTTACATAGGTGGAGAGCGGTGCCTGAGCCACGAAACGCATGAGCGGCGCCTTGGTCAGCTGATTGTTCGGCCCTATGCCAAGTTCCAGGACGACGGTCTTCCTGCCGGCGCTGCGTCCGAGGAACTCTCTGAACCTGGTGCGTGCACCCAGATCCGTCACAAAGGCGTCTCCTGCCGACATGTGCACGCGCATGGGAGCGCCGCAGTGGGGACACACGGGCAGAAGTTCGGACGGGACGCATCCGTCCTTCTCAAGAGCAGCCATTTTCCCTGCCAGTTCTCCGCACGGGTACAGAGCGCCATGGCAGCCGCGGGAGCACTGCATGGCAAGCCAGGTTCCTTCCACCTCATAAATATTTTCAGGAGCGAAGCCGGTCATTTCAAAATGGCATTCGCCATTGGTCGTAAGGACGAAACAGTCTTTTCCTCCGGAGATCGCTCTGAGGTCCCGCATGCAGGCGCTGAGACTGTAACCAATACAGTAGTGCCGGATAAGGCGGCTCCAGAACCCCCAGTATTCCTCCTCCGAAGGCCATCTGGCTAACATCCCGTCGAGAATACAGGAAATACCATATCTGTATTTCAGATCTCCGAAAAGCTCCTCAAAAGCCCTGTTGTCCGCAAAGAGATGCAGACCTTCCGTGATGGACAGGCCGTTGCCAGCTCCGATGAGGAGGGCATCGGCTCCGGCAATCCTCTCAGCTATTTCCTCAAACTCAGCCATTATTTTCTCCGTTTGTTCCTGAAGCCACGGAAAGGAGACCCGCCGTTTTGAGGCGCGCGGCGTCAGCGAGTACCCTGCCGATATCATTGAGAATAACCATGCCCCTGTCCTCTATTTCCACGGGCAGATAGCCGTAACGGTTATTGACGGAGATGTAGCTTGTCTGCGGAAGGGTCAGCGTCAGGTACCAGAATGGTTCCTGTATGAACATGGGAGTGAGCCGACCCACTCCAAGTTCCAGGAAAAGAATCTTCTTCTCCCTGTGGACACTGAGGTATTCCGAAACTTTGGCGTATTCGCCCTCATATTTAGTTCCTTCCAGAAAATTGCCGTATCCCCTCACCCAGGGAAAAGCCTCGCCCCCGCAGTGCGGACAGCGGGGAATCATTTCCGGGGGAATGGATGTACCGTCTCCCATAGCCTCAAACATCCCGTCAATAAGCTTCTCCGCGTTCCACGTGTCATCGCTGCAACACCTGGCACACTGCATGAAGCGGTGATCGCCCTGAATCTCGCTGACTTCGGCTTCAGGGTAAAGTTTAACGAACTGCGTGTCCTGATTCGTTGTCAGGATGTAGAAATCCTTCCCCCTGAGCAGGATATCCAGATCCCTGTACGGCGCACGCAGAGGCGCGTGCAGCGTGGTGTGAAGAAATGTGGCGAGATATCCCCATCGTTCCTCCGGACTCCTGAAAGGACTGTGCATCCCCGCAAAGGCGCCCTTAAAATGATACTTCTCCGCAAATTTCCCAAAATGCTCCCTGAACGAAGGAGTGTCGGTATAATAAAAATCCCCTCCGCCAGCGGCGGAAAGCCCTGACGCGCCACCCACAATGACGCAGTCGGCTTCTTCCACGCTTCTGACAAGGCGGGCTATCTGATCGGCATAGGGGGCGGCCGGTTTCTCTGAGAGCTGATATGGCGTACCGCCAGCCGCGTACACCTCATGATAGCGCACATAATTATCCTGAGTTCTGACGACGAGTTTTTCGTACTGGGTCACAGAGGGCCTCCTGCTTTTGTTGTAAGTTTATTTTTACTAACAAAACAGATATCCACTTCTTGCCCACCTGTCAACATGCTGTTAAAATAAAATTATCAATCAGGGGAACCGCCATGAAAATCTCAACCAAAGTCAGCGATGCCGTACATATTCTTGCCTTCATCGCACTCAACCGGAATGAAGCCCTGACGAGCCAGCGCATTGCGGAAAGCATACGGACGAATCCGGGCTGCGTACGCCAGATCATGGGAAGCCTGCGCAGGTACGGACTCATGACAAGCGTGCAGGGACACGCCAGGCCGGCTCTTTCGCGCGCGCCGGCGGACATCAGTCTTCTTGATATTTACAGGGCCATGGAAGGCGGAAAGCCTCTGCTTCATCTCGACACGCATACCAACCCCGAATGCGGCGTCGGCGTCAACATACAGCTTGCCCTGCAGGATTACTTTGACCGGGTGCAGGACCGCGCGGAAGACGAAATGAGCCGTATCACACTGCAGGATGTGCTGGATCGCTATGAGGAAAAGATCAGGCTCCTTCCCTCTGGGAATACGCACGCAGGCAAAGGACGTACGGCAGCAGTCCAGCAGACAGAATCCTGACAGGCAGGAGAGCTTCCCAGAGCCTCATATTCCGGTGTTATCCGCAGAATTTATCCCTGGCATATTCTTTCATTTTCGCGCCTGGCAAGGTAGACTCATTAACTATAAAGGCAACACGGGCTGCCCCCCTGAATCCTCCGGCCCAGGCCGGCAGAATACAACCTCTGTGGCAGCCTTCCGCCCCGGTCCGGGGCCATCGGGATTTTCCCAAACTTTTTCAGGAGAAGCACAATGAAAGCTTTTAAACTCGCTTTACCTCTTGTTCTCGGCATGTCACTCGCTGCCGGTTCCGCCATGGCTGCAGACGGAGAAAAAACTCCCGGCAGTCCCTGCCCCGCGGCTTCCAACTCTCCCTGCCCCGGCCAGCAGAGCAATCCCTGTCCTGCGGCTCCGAACGGTCCCTGCGCTGATCAGCAGGGCGCGCCCTGCGTCAAGTCCCCTGCTTTCCAGGGTCCCTGCCCGGGCCAGAACGCGGGCTTCCGCCTGTCTGACGAAGGCAGCGCCAGATATGAAAAAATCGTCAAGGAATACATTGGGCCCATGCGCAAGCTGAAAGATGAACTTTTCGTGAAAAAAGCCCAGCTGCAGGCCCTCGAGAATGCCAAAGATCCCGATATGAAGGCTGTGACGGAAACGGCTTCTGCCGTCGTCATTCTCAGGAACAAACTCAGCGCCCTTCATTCTGAAATGGAGCAGCGCATCATGAAGGAAGTCATCGAGCCAGAGCGCAAGGCTGCTGCGGCCCAGACCGCCCCGGCCGCTAACAAGCCTGCCGAGCAGAAGGCGCCCGCCGAAGCCGCTAACAAGCCCGCCGAGCAGAAGGCGCCCGCCGAAACCGCCAATAAGCCCACTGAACAGAAGGCGCCCGCCGAGGCTGCCAATAAGCCCGATCCCAGGAAGAAGATGGCCAAGGAAGAAAAGCCCCAGCGCCGTACTTTCCTGGGTATTTCATTCTAAATTTCATGACAATTGAATAAAACAGAAGGGCTTTCCGGCAGACCGGAAAGCCCTTCTGTTTTTCTGACCGGCGACGTTCTGAAACAGTCCGGCACATTCCTCTCTGCCCTGGGATCAAAAAAGAACGTCTTCAGAGACTCAGATACACAAGGAAATTCATCTCCGGATCCTCGAGCTCGAAGATCTCTCTGTGCCACACGGGCTTTCCCTGCTCTGTCTCTGTATCCCGGTAGAAATACTCATGTTCTTTTTCATAGAGCCTGCGCTGCGAGCGTCTGTCCCTGTAATAGGTGTAGCAGGCCATCAGGTTGAGCCCAGTGCTGCCGTAATCGAGCATAGCCGCGGATTCCTCATCGATGGTTGTGCCGAAGAGGCCGATGCCGTGGCTGACAAATTCCTTCTTCATTATCCACCAGTAATAGCCGAAAGCCATGTACTGCTTTGGATCGCCACGCAGCTCCTTTTCGAAAACTTTCAAAAAATCTTTCTGCCACTCCCCGTCAGGAACAGCTCCGTTATGAGAGGCCTCGCGAATCAATGGAAGGAGTTCTTCCCCCTCCGGTTTCCTGATGATGATCATCCGCATCCTCCTCGCTAAAAATCCGAATCTGCGTGAACATCCCACAGACTGAGTTTCCGGTCCGCAATTTTATCTGCGGGGAGAAGAAAATCAACGAAAGCCTGCCCCCCCCCATTTCCACTCATGGGTGCGGCCATCTGTTCAGAAGGCGGACTCCGTCATCGAGCTCGTATGAGGCTTTCCCGTACCATCGGCGAAGAATACGCTGAATCATTCTTCGCCAGACACAAAAAAAAAAGCACCGGAAAGGCCTTTCCGATGCCTGAAAAAAGAAGAGGATGTCTTCGGGGAAGCGGAAAATTCCGCTTCCCCTGAGACTGTATTGTCCGCCGCCGGCAGGAAATCCCGGCCGGCGGAGAACTATTGTCCGCGCTGAGGCGCGCAGTCTGCTATCTGGAAGCCCCGGACTTTGCAGCGTCCTCAAAGGCCCTGCGTTCAGGAGCGAAGACCTCTTTTTCAAGGGTCTGATCCATTTCATCGCGAAGAGAACGGAGCTGGCCTCTGAGGCTCACGATTTCGTTAGCTTTGTCGGTCACGGCTTTCACATCCGGAGTGCTGCTGCGCTCCAGAGCCCTGAGCTCGGATTTCCTGACGAAGAGGTCATCACGAACTTTATCGATTTTGCCGCGGTATTCAGACATGATTTTATCATATCTGGCCTGTCCTTCATCGGAAAGGGCTCCTCTGAAGCCAGGCCCCATGCCGTAGCCTGGGCCATAGCCGCAGGGACCGTAGCCGGGCCCCATCCAGCCTGGACCTCTCATGCCGTGGTGAAAGCCATGAAAGCCGCCCTGAAATCCGGGGCAGGGAACGTAGCCCTGTTCAGGCGCTGCGGCGTCCTGATCTTCTGCAAAGACAGAACCCGCACCGGCCACCAGGACCATGGACAGAATAAGGGGAAGAGCGATCTTGGAGGTTTTCATATCTTTTTTCCTCTGGGAAAAATTACAATGGATCAGGATTCTCTGTCTGCGGCGCCAGGGCAATTAGCGCTGGCCGGCAGCCTTTCTTTCGGGGGCAAATACTTCTTTTTCGAGTTTCTGGTTCATCTCGTCGGAAAGAGCGCGGAGTTCCCTGCGCACGCTGACGACTTCGTCAGCTTTGGCACGGACTTCCTTCGGATCAGGCCGTTCGGCTCTCTGCATAGCATCGAGTTCGGAATTCTTCACGAAAAGCTCGTCGTTAAGCTTGTCGAACTTCTCACTGTAGCTGCTGACAATCTGATCGTACTTCGCCTGGCCCGCATCTGAGAGCTGGCCGCCGTAGTAGCCCGGGCCGCCGTTCGCCATATCGGCGCCGTAGCCGCCCATCATGTGGCCATAGCCGCCCATATGACCGTATCCATTGCCCATGTGGCCATAACCACCCATCATGGGGCCATAACCGCCCATATGGTCATAGCCGCCCATGTGACCGTAACCATTACCCATGTGGCCATAACCACCCATCATGGGACCGTAATATCCCTGACCGTAGGAGCTGTCACCGCTGCTCTGCTGATCTGACTGGGATCCCGCGGCAAAGGCGGAACCGGCACCACTCACAACAGCTGCTGCCAGGAAAAGAGGAAGAACACTTCTGGAAAATTTCATTGGTATAGCCTTTATATTCTGTAATTTCTTCCCACCGGACCGTCTGCGGCGATCCGGTGACGCAGATTGCTTATCTTACTTTCTGGGAGTCTGAGGATTGGGAGCAAGAGCCTTCATCTTCTCTTCCCAAGCCTTGCGCTCAGGAGCATAGACATCCTTTTCAAGGGTCTTCTGGAGCTCATCAGTCAGACTGCGGAACTGAGCATCGAGTTTGGAAACTTCCCCGGCGGCGGAGCTTACGGCCTTGACGTCGGGGGTAGAGGCTCTCCAGAGAGCACAGAGTTCAGCGTTCTTCACGAAAAGCTGCCCTCTGAGCTGATCCATCCTGGGACGGTAATCGCTCATGATCTTGTCAAAACGAGCCTGTCCTTCAGGAGAGAGCATTCCCCTGAAGCCGCCGTTCATGCCACCCATCATGCCGCACATGCCGCCCATGGGCATACCGCCCATCATACCAGGGCCCATCATGCCGCCCATGGGCATACCGCCCATCATACCGGGACCCATCATGCCGCCCATGGGCATGCCGCGCATCATACCGGGGCCCATCATACCGTTCATGGGCATGTTGGAATTTCCGTTCATTGGCATACCATAGCCGCCCATCATGCCGTTCATCGGCATGTTGGAAGAGCCATTCATAGGCATTCCGGCATGAGGCTGATCAGAATTCGGGCTGGCTGCAAAAACGCTGCCGCTGCCGGCAGTAAGGGCGAGGGCCATAACAAGAGGAAGGGCAAATCTGGAAGCTTTCATAATTGTTTTCCTTTATAAAAATTTATTTTTATTTTTCAGGAAATGGATACACTGACTGGATGTTTCGGGGCTCAGGTTATTCGTCGCGGCCATCGCGGCGGCCGATATCCCGATCATCATAGTCCTGGGCATAGCCTCCCCAGCATCCCCCACGGTACGCGGCTCTGCCGCTCCGATAATAATAGCCGCAGGGAGCTCCATTCCTCATTCCATAATTCATATGGTACCCGGGCCTCACCGGTGTGCCGTCGCGGTTGACATACTGGCCGCCAGAAATCCACGCACAGGGAACATTCCAGCTCGGAGAAGGGGTGCCATAACGATCAGCTGCAAAGACTGAGCTGGCGCCTCCGACAAGGGCTGCGGCCAAAACGAAAGAAAACGCTGTCTGAGACAATTTCATTTTTTCGCCTTTACACTTTGAAAAAATTGATGGTGAGCCTGATGCGTGCCGGGACCGTTTCCCGGCACGCAAAAACTGTTTTCCTAAGGATTCTTCACACTTGTGCCTGGCTGCCCGTCAGCGGACGGCACTGCCGTTTTTATAAGGCCTGGGGGGCTTTTGCTCCCGGACTGCGTTCTGCCCGGCCGGAGTCCTGTGCCCGGGAGCGGGACGAACGCCCGCAGGAGGCACCGGTTTCGGAGCGGGACGGACGCCCGCGGAAGGCACCGGTTTCGGAGCGGGGCGAACGGCAGGAGCCGGATGCTGCGGCTCAGGAACAGGATGATGAGGATGGGCATACCCCACGTCGTCCGGCGGCGGTCCGTAAGGGGCACACCCGGTCACACCCAGCGAACCCGCGAGAGCCATGGACATGACAAAGGGAAGGAAAAATTTTGTTCTCTCCACTTCCTTAATCTCCTTCTGGTAAAGATGAACATACCCCTGGTGTCTGCTGAAGCTCTGCGCTTCAAAGCGGACTCAGCAGGACGGATTAGTCATCATCCCTGCCATGTCCTCTGCCACGATCCCATCCTTCATGGCGGCCATTGTCATGGCGGCGCATATCACGGCCGCCATCACGCATGCCGTCGCGGGGAGGCCTGCGCATATCGCGGTCACCATCACGCATGCCGTCACGGGGAGGCCTGCGCATATCGCGGTCACCATCACGCATACCGTCGCGGGGAGGTCTGCGCATATCGCGGTCTTCACGATAGCTCCCACGATCAGAGTTATTCTCCTTCAGATCGCGGAAATCACGCTTAGCCTGATTCATGTCCTGCTGCATGTCTCTGGCTCCCTCCATGATACCCTCACCCGGATACGCGGACACCGCTGAGGAGCTCAGGCCAAACGGAGCGGCCATAAGAAAAGCAGACATAAAAACCACCGTTTTTGTGGGAAACATAGATACAACCTCCTGTTCCCGGTTGAATGCCCGGAAGGCGGAGCCTTTGCCGAACACGCCTAACTTTATGCAAACAGCATGCCAATTAATAAAAAACCTCTCACGGGATACGGAGCCATCTCCGCATCTGCCTTTAATTATAGGCTGTTACAAAATAAATAAAAATAGATTTTTTATCCAAAATACCGGCGCAGCAACCGTAAAAAACTTCTTTCTGCCGGCGTGACAAAAATCCTGTCATGGAGGGATGCGGCCGCTGGATACTTTTTGAACAGTGTATACGTATTGCCCTGAACCGGTTGGCTATACTTTGGACAATGCCAGGGAAAAGCGTTCCCGCGGAATCAGACTCCCTGAACACTCAGGCTGACGGAACACCGGCGGAGGGGGCTCCTTTCCGGAAGAACACCCCCTTCCATCCGGATACAGCCGGGGGAAACAGGAAAAACAGGAAAAGAGAACGGCCCTGTCCCCACAGGGCGGCAGAGGCTGCCGCGGATTCACTTTCCTTATAGAAGAGACTGTCCCCGCATACGTTCCATCATGCAGAGCCACTCCGCTTACGCTTCGTCCCTGATGAGCAGTTTCCATGCTGCCGCACGCTTTTCACATTCTCCGGCCCGGACGGAGCGCAGGCTGCGCTCCGCTTCAAAAAGCCCTCTCTCCGGAATATGATATGCAGGTATCCCGTTTTCCGGGAGGTTTAAGGAAATGCTGTTCAGAAAAAGAAACAAGAAAAAGTTCCCCGGACCGGCGCTTTCCGGGGAAAAGCCCGTACGGCGTGCCATGGTAGCAGACGGACGCGTGCAGGGCGTCGGCTTCCGCTATTTCGCAAGGAGCCTCGCGCGGGAACATGGTGTGACGGGCTGGGTTATGAACATGCCTGACGGCACCGTGGCCATGGAAGTCCAGGGCCCTGAGGACAGTGTGGACAGTTTTGCCGGGGCTATATCGAACCCGCCCACGGACTGGTACATCCGCGTCACCAGCCTGAAGATCCGGAACCTTCCCCTGGTGCCGGACGAAGCTGATTTTACCATCCGGTTTTATGGCCAGCGGTTCTGACTCTGCCATCCAGGGAAGCTGAATGGCGCCGTACAGAACCTATTTTCCGCTGCCCTGTCCTCCGCTCCTGTTTTCCACGGAGGCAAGCCACTCGAGGGCCAGCGCAGCCGCGTTCTGCTCGGACTTCTTCACGCTGGTGCCCTCCGCCGTAAATTCCCTGCCTCCGGGAAGAAAGACGCTTGACGTGAAGACCCGGGCATGGCTCGGGCCGACAGCGCTCTGCAGCGTGTAGTACGGTCTCTCGCCGCCGAATCTGTGCTGCACGCGTTCCTGGAGGGCTGTCTTGTGATCGCGTTCCTTCTGGGCATCATTGGGGCTTTGGGGCCAGTGCCCCTCAAAAATGCGGGCAACGGTTTTCTGGCATGCCTCAAATCCGCCATCCTGATAGATAGCAGCCATAACAGCCTCAAAGACGTCACTGAGATTGGTATCCCGTGTTCTGCCGCCCTGGGCTTCCTCGCCGCGTCCAAGGAAAAGAAGGCGGTCTATGCCTGTCTGTCTGGCAAAATTGGCGAAACTGTGCGTGCTCACCAGACTGGACCTGAGGCGTGTCAGATCGCCTTCGCGCGTGTCGGGGAACCGTCTGAAAAGCTCGGCGGAAACGCAGAGTTCCATGACTGCGTCGCCAAGGAATTCCTGCCTTTCTTTATGTGCCGCGTTGAGTCCCTGCTCATTGGCGTACGAGGTATGCGTCAGGGCCCTTTCGAGGAGCTCCACATTCCTGAAATGATACCCCAGTTTCGTCTCCAGCTCATTCAGTTTCTTTTTATCCACGGTCGGATAGCTGCTCATAATCTGTACGCCCTCCCCTGCAGACATTTTTAACCGGATTTCCGGCAAATTTACTGCTTTTCCCCTTAAATGATCACTGACTCCCGTTGTCAAGCAAACCGCACTCCGGATTCCGGAGGAGGCATGCCTTTCCTTGACTTTGAATATCCTTATGCTAACTCACAGTCACACTAAATTCCTTTGAGGAGAACATTATGGCTGCATATGACATCAGAATGATGAAGCTCGTCTCGGGCGAGATCGTCCTCGGCAAGTACGATGCTGAAAAGGATCAGCTCACCGACGTCGCCCAGCTTCAGAACGTGCCCACCCAGCAGGGCATGCAGATGCTGATCACCCCTTACGGGTTCCCCTTTGAGAACAAGTTCCACGCCGTCATGGAAGGCCGCTTCATTCTTTACCGCTTCTCCGACACCCCGAAGGAGCTCCAGGACAAGTACATCGAAGTGACCACCAATCTCACCGTCGCCAACGGTCTCGGCAAGATTCACTTCGGCGCCACCGGCGGCTCCACCTCCGGTTCCGGCCTCATCAGCTAGCGGCTCATCAATAGCGTCATAACCAGGGCGGCGCCCACGGCGCCGCCCTTTGTGTCCCGGCCTTTCCCTCATTTCTGAACACGAACACACAGGTATATCGAAGAAATGCGTTCCCTCCTGCCCCGCCTCAGACAGCCCAGCCGCTACACCGGCATTGAACAGGGTGCCGTCCATAAAGATCCTTCAGCCGTCACCGTACGCGCCGCACTCTGTTTTCCCGATCTCTATGAAGTCGGCATGTCCCATCTCGGACAGAAAATCATCTACGGCATCATCAACAGGCATCCTTCATGGTGGGCCGAGCGCTGCTACGAGCCTGACAGGGAGGACTGCGCTATCCTCAGGGAAACCGGCACACGCCTTGCCACTCTCGAATCCGACACGGATTTGAAGGATATGAACCTGGTGGGTTTTTCCATCACCCACGAACTCTGCTATCCCGATGTCCTCAACATGCTGGATCTCGGTGGCATCCCCCTGCATACCAGCGAGCGCTCTCAGGATCTGAAGGCCTGCCCCCTGGTCATCGCCGGCGGCGGCGCCCTCCTCAGCGCAGAACCCATGGCACCATTCCTCGATCTCATGATTCTGGGCGATGGCGAGGAAACCATGGTGGATCTCCTGAACGCCCTCGAAAAAGCCCTTCAGGAGGGCACCACACGCTCCGATTTCCTGCGTACGGCCTGCGCCATACCGGGTATCTACGTGCCCTCTCTCTACAGGGAAGGCAGTGACGGACGCATGGAGCCTGTCATTCCGGAAGCCGCCCACCCCACCAGACGCGTGGTGGCTGACTTTGACAGCCTCTTCTATCCCACGAATCAGGTCGTGCCCATCGCCACGGTGCACAACAGACTTTCCCTGGAAATCGCCCGCGGCTGCACGCGGTTCTGCCGCTTCTGCCATGCCGGCGTGGTATACAGGCCGGCCCGCGAACGGAGCGTGGAGACAGTCACAAAGCTTCTGAAGCAGTGCCTCGACGAGACCGGGTTTGACGAAATCAGTTTTCTGTCCCTGAGCGCAGGTGATTACTCAGCGCTCAGGACGCTGTGCTCGACCACGCTGGACCGCTGCGCGGAGGAACAGATTTCCCTTTCTCTGCCCTCCCTGCGCGTGGGATCCATCGACGACAGCATCATGGACCGAATGTCCTCCATCCGCCGCACAGGCATGACGCTCGCCCCCGAGGCCGGCAGTCAGCGCCTGCGCGATGTCATCAACAAGGGCATCACGGAAGAGGAAATCATGCTGCACGTCCAGAAGCTTCTGGAATACGGATGGAGGCAGGTCAAGCTGTATTTCATGGTGGGACTGCCCACGGAAACCGATGACGATCTGCGGGCTATTTACGAGCTCTGCGAAAAAGTGCGTCTCGCCGGCGGCCCCGGCCGCCCCAAGCTCGCCGTCACAGCCGCTCTCTCCCCCTTCGTGCCCAAGCCCTTCACGCCCATCCAGTGGGCTGATCAGATTCCGCTTCCTGAAATCAAGCGGCGTATCGAACTAGTGCACAGCCTCTTCCGCGGCAAGCGGGGACTTACTATGCGCTGGCACGAGCCCCAGGTCAGCCACCTCGAGGGCATTCTTTCCCGAGCCGGCCGCTCCATGGCACCTGTTGTGGAAAAGGCCTTCCGCAAAGGGGCCATCTTTTCGAGCTGGATGGACAAGTTCTCCTTTGAGCCCTGGCGCGAAGCCCTTGCCGAGTGCGGCTTCGACGAGGAAGAATGCATACGGGGAAAGGAACCAGGCAGTGTCTTTCCATGGTCTCACCTCGAAAGCGGCGTCAGCGAGGAATTCCTGCTCAGGGAGTGGAAGCGGGCCCATGAGGGCAAAGTCAGCCTGGACTGCCGCTACAATCCCTGCAGCAACTGCGGTGCCTGCGATCGCGGAAAGCTCCCCTCCCGCCTGCCGCACACGGACGGAAACAAAATATGCAACCGTCTCGTCTTCCCCCAGCGCGACCAGCAGCCCAACCAGCCGAAGAGAGACGAAAACGGGCGCATTATTCTCAGGGAAATTTCCTCAAAGCCGCCGCAGATCGCCCCGGAGCTCATCGTCCGCGCCATAAGCTACCGCATCTGGCACGAAAAAATGGGCGAAAGCTGCTGGCTTTCCCAGCTTGAGCTACAGGCCGTGCTCGACAGAGCTCTGCGCCGCGCCCACATCCCCATGGCCTTTTCCCAGGGCTTCCACCCTCTGCCCCTCATAAGCTTCGGGCGGGCCCTCCCCGTCGGCGTGCAGAGTGCCTGTGAATGGTTCTCCGTGACACTTCGCGAAAATCTTTCCGCCCTGCGCCTCATTAACGAACTCGCTCCCTGCCTGCCCCGGGGGATCCTGGCCTACAGGGCCGTCCCCGTTCCCTATAAGGACAAGACTATGCAGGCCGTCTCCGAACGCTTCCATGTCACACTGGATGGCGGACAGGACGAACTCGGGCGCTGCTTCAGGGATTTTCAGAACGCCGCCTCCTTCACCTTCACCCGGGAAACCAAGAAGGGCGAACGCACCTGCGATGTGCGGCCCCTTGTCCAGAACATCGTATTCCCGGAAAATCCCGGAGAAACGGGGGTGACATTCGACGGGGTCTGGGGTACGGGGTACCTGTCACCCCTGCTGATCTGCAGGGCCATTTTAGCGCCGCTCGGCGACTTTACCGCCCTCGCCCAGGCGCTGCATATCACCAAAACCGCCCAGTTCATGCCGGACGGCACTGTCGAAAGAGGAGTGCATTAGTATATGGGACGCGATCACACAGATACGTGGTTCTTTTTCGGCGACTCCGTCACACTCGGAGTCAATGACAACGTTACCCCTGGCGGATTCGTGAGCAGGCTCGCTCTCAAGGGGGCCCAGAAAGGCCTTTACGAATTTCCGCCGGCCACGTTCTACAATCTCGGCGCCAGACGCCAGACCATGGCGCAGATTCAGGATCGCTTCAAACGCGAATACGAAGCCAGACTCATGCCCGGCATCCGCTCCCGTTTCGCTTTCTGCACCGGCACCGTCGATGCGCTCAGGGGAGCCGCTCCCGAAGCCATGGCGGAAAACCTTGCCGGCCTTCTGAACGAAGCAAAGGGAATCGCACCCACCCTTTTCATCTGCCCTCCGCCGCTTTTCGACGACGGACCGCGTGAATGTCTCTCCCGCTTCGCCGCTCTGGCTTCTGATATCTGCGGCAGGCTTAATATTCCCTGCGTCAACATCTTTGACACACTCATGAGCAGAAGTTATGTAGCCCTCCTTACGGATCACATTCATCCCGGACCGGAAGGCAATGAACTTGTCGCCAGCCTGCTCATTGAGCAGCCCGAGATGCTCACCTTCCTCAAGGCAACAGACTAGGAGCCACGCTGTATGGGATCTGATTCACCCTTTTTGGACGATACCATTCCTTTTTCTGAGCACGCACGTGGAATGAAAGATGATGAACTGCTCGACATCTGGGAACAGGTGCAGCGCATCATGATCGCACTTCAGGATCACATCATCCCCGGCGTTGAGATGAAATCAGGAGTCGAGGACGCCGTCCTCGTGGAACTCCTGCGCCGCGATACGCTGCGCCGCCAGACTCATCTGCGGCACACGCAGCGCAAAACGCACCTGCAGCCTATACCTCAGGGACGGCGCAGGCAGCACTGCGCGTCGAAGCGTGCCAGCCAGGCCCGTTAATACCGGAATCAAAAAACAAAGCGGGGCGTTCTTCTTCAGAAGAGAAGAAGAACAGCCCCCTTTTTTGATCTTTTCTCAGACACGGGGAGAAACCACATACGTGCCATGTCCTCGAAAAGCGCAGGACTCCACAGAGAAGCCGGGCTCCGCTGTGCCGTTCTGAGTCCTGAAATTCCCTTTCCCCACTCCATACTTTTCATTAGCAAAAAAGTATAGATCTCCAGACATAATTTTACGGATTTTTTTGGCGGCACCAGAAGGAGGCGCAGCCTTCACAGGCAGAGCCGTTTCCCCCACAATGGAGGGAACAGTCAGCCGGCGGATACCGCCGGTATCATAAATACGAAGGCGCACAATATCGGCCCGTCCCGCTGAAATACATCGCATTATTGGGGAAGGCTTCCCGCGCTCAGGCATCCTGTTCCGTAAGGCAGGGGACAAAGGGCAGGCACACAGTGAATACCGTACTGCCCGGATCACCACGTTCGAGAAAGATACGCCCGCCCATTTCCTGCACCAGGCCGCGGCAGACGGCCAGGCCATGGCCAATGCCGCTTTTCCCCCTGCTGGTGCTGAAGAACGGAGCGAAAATCTGTCTGCGTATTTCCTCTGGCACGCCGCGGCCCGTATCCGAAACACGGATTTCCACGAATCTTGGGTTCGTTACCGGCCCATCCCCTCCGGCACCGCCAGGGTTTTCCAGCCCGGAAAGTTCGATCATGGCGCGCTCCTCAGGCGTACGGGCTTCCCTTAGAGTTGTTTCAAGGCCGAGGACACCGCCCTGAGGCATGGCGTCCAGAGCGTTTTCAACAAGATGCAGGATCACCTGTCTGAGTTCGAAAGGCTCACCCATAAAAACAGGAATAGCGCTATCTATTTTTACATGAGGCCTGACACACTGAGCGCGCATCCTCTCCTGAAAGATGATAATGACTTCACGCACGACATCGCGCAGCAGGATTCCCATCTTTCTGCGCCCCGTTCCCTGGCTGAGCACGAGAAGACTCTGCATCATGGATTTCACTCTGCGGCTCTGCCGTTTAATGGTCTCCACCGCATCCTTCAGTTCTTCAAGCGTGGCTTCCGGAAGATGGCAGGCGGGCTCCTCCTGCAGAATGTCGCCGATATCACCTGCGGCCTGAACCATGATGTTGACCGGATTATTCACGCCGTGGGCGACCCCCTTCGTCAGCCTGTCCAGGGTGCGCATGCGCGCCGCCTCAGCGTACAGCTCGTGCTGACGTTCGGCTTTCTGCCTTCCGAGTGCCCTTTCCAGAGCCGATTCCACGGACGCCATGGAAACCGGCTTGGCCAGCCAGTCGAAGGCCCCGAACCGCATGGCTTCGGCTCCCTGCTCGGCCTGTGCCGGCTCTGTCAGCATGACGCAGGGGGTCTGCGGCCACTTTCTGCGCATGCGGGAAAGCAGCTCGAGTCCGCTCATGCCCGAAAGGTGCACGCCCAGGAGTGCCACGTCGCAGGGACGTTCCCCCAGCTTCTTCAGGGCTTCCTCTCCGTTCCCGGCTGACCGGGCGCTATATCCCTGAAGTTCCAGCCTTGCGGCCAGAAGTTCAGCAAAGGCCGGCTCGTTGTCGACGATGAGAACATCCATGGAAAGCACTCCTGAAAATAAGCCCGAGGGCACAGACACTCCGGTTTTTCCGTTTTTGCTCTTCTCTCCTCAGTCTTGCCACCGGAATTCCGCAGACTCCGGACGCAACAGAACAGGCAGGCAGGGTAACTCAAAATGCATATCTTAATTTACACCTCACCGCTATTGGAATATATACTCTAATTCCGGGTTAAGGCTGTTCCGGAGCTTTCCGGGGTGTCTTTCTCCCCTCACAAAATTCTCTCTGGCGCGTAGTCCGCTGCGGCTTTCCTCCCCGGCATCAGTTCCCGGACGCCCAGCCGGAGCAGGAGTTGTTCCGCCCATGCTCAAAACCAAAGAAACCATAAAAAAAGGCATTATGCAGCTTCTCGTCCGTGCCGCGCCGGAAAACCGCAGGGCCGTCATCAATCTCCTGCCTGCGGCCAAGCGGGCTCTTGATCAGGGCTATGTCCCTGACGCCCGCAGCGTTCCCCTGCACAGCTGGCGCTGCCTTCTTACCCTGCTCGCCCAGACGGCTGCCATGCAGACTGACGCGGACGCGTTCCTCCGCGTCTCCAACGAGCTTCTCATGATCGGCGATAAACTTGTACCGCCGGCCGAGGCACTGCGTCAGAGCGCGGAACTGCTCATGCACAATTTTCACGCGCAGCTCTACGTCTGCCGCATGCGGGATAAGGATGGCAACTGGCGCGTCACGTCCGCATCCACTGATGACGGCAGTCCTGTGCCCATGTTCGCCCCTGCGCTCGAGGAGGGCCTTCTCCGCCACCCTGTCATGCGCGCCGTGTCCCAGAGCCACGAGCAGTTCATCGTTTCCAACAACCTGCACAGCATCGAAAAGGGCGGCGAGTCCTTTGACTGCTTCGGATACCGCACAGGCTACCGCTCCCGCCTGGCCTTTATCCTGCGTGAGCACAAAAACGTGACGCCCTTTGGCCTTGTCATGCTCTACACCCGCCAGGAATTCGGATTCGAACAGTTCGATGAACGGTTCCTGAGCCGCTGCGCCCGCCTCATCAATCTCGTGGTGGGACGCCGCATCGCTCTCGCCAGGGATACTCTGGAGAAGGCCGCCGGAGCCATGGCCCATTACGGCAACAACGCCCTGAATACTATGCGCGCCCACGCCGAATACTGCGGCGACCTCGTGGAAATCCTCGACGAAAATCTCACAAAAGCGACACGTCTCTCGCGCCAGCTAAGGGCAGAACTGCCCCCGACGACCCGCCCCGGCCATATGGCCGATGATCTCGAAAAAGCTCTCACCCGCATGGATCTCACTGAACTGGCAGGCCATCTCGGCGGCGTCCTCCAGGGCGTCAAACGCATGACCCGCATCATCAAGTCCCTGCAGAAGAGCGTTGACCGCCCCCGCCTGCTGAAATATGTGCAGGGCGTAGACGTCCTGAAGCTCGATGATGACAAAAATGCCAAAGACGATTCCTGAAAAAGAGCCTGACCCCGTGGCCTCGTCGTTTCCTGTAGGGAACGAACGCCTTCATTCCGCTCAAAAACGCCGTCTTCCCCCTCGGGAAGACGGCGTTTTTTCTCCCGCAACTCCTTATGCTTGCACCTTCTTTACGTTCTTTTTACAATTTTTTTCTTTCAAAATACTCTTTTTTTGAGTTAATAGTGACTGAATTTCCTTAAACAAATGTCACCCAACAGGTACTCTTTTCATGCGTGATGAAAATAACGTCAGGATACTGCTGATTGACGATGATGAAGAATTCTGTCAGCTCACCCGGGACTACCTCGAACTGCAGAATATGACCCTCGATTACTGCACATCGGGGATATCCGGCGGTAGAGTCCATATAGTGGTGTAAATTCCCGTGGCAAAAAGTTGAGCCATGGGAACGCCTTCGGTATGTTTGGAATTGCACAACCACCAAAACCGAAAGGAGAACACCATGGCTCAGGTCATACTTAACTTAGAACTCGATGAAATTCTACGGGCATTTACAACAGGGGCTAAAAATGAGGGATTCCGTCTTCTGCTCCAAAAGGGGCTCAATGCCATGCTCGACAGGGAGTCCTCAGAACAGCTCGGGGCAAAGCGCTATGAACGCACAGAGGAGCGCACTGACAGCCGTAATGGCGTGCGTACGCGTGAACTGAAGACCCGTATAGGCAGATTAACCCTGAACGTACCCAGACACAGGAACCAGCCATTCAGAACAATGCTTTTTGAAAACTATCCGCGCAGTGAACAGTCCCTTCTCACGACCATGGCAGTCATGGTTCTGGAAGGTGTTTCCACCCGGAAGATCGCCCGTATAACGGAAGAGCTGTGCGGAACGTCATTTTCGAAATCGGCTGTTTCTGAAGTCTGCAAAAGTCTGGATACTTACGTCAATGAATTCAGAAACCGGCCTCTGACAGATTCCTACCCATTCCTCACTGTCGATGCCACGTACTTTAAGGTGCGGGAGAACCACCGGGTGACGGCCCGGGCACTGATGATCGCCTATGCCGTCAACAGCAAAGGACTTCGGGAAGTTGTTGGATTTAAAGCATATCCCAATGAATCCACTGAGACATGGACCGATTTTTTGTCAGGACTGAGACAGCGGGGGCTGACAGATCCGCGGATGATTATCTCTGACGCGCATGGAGGGATTGTCGCCGCAGTCGGCAGAGTATTCCCGACTCTGCCCTGGCAGCGGTGTCAGTTTCACTTTGCCAGAAACATTACCGCAAAAGCTCCGGCGAAGTACCAGGCCGGACTGAGCTCAGAGCTGACAGAAATGTTCAACTGCAGAACAATCGGAGAGGCCAGAAAAAAGCGGGACCAGATTCTCTCTGACTACAAAGATATCGCAGAGTCAGCCATGCTCTGCCTGGATGAAGGATTTGAGAGTGCCATGACTGTGATGGCTCTTCCGGCGGGACTCAGGCGGTTCTGCAGAACATCCAATCATATTGAGAGGCTCAACAGGGAATTAAAGCGCCGCTCCAGCGTGATCGGCATATTCCCCAATGAAGAGTCTCTGGTAAGGACCATGGGCGCAGTCCTGATTGAAGAAAGCCATCAGAGACAATCGGGCAGAGCTCTTTTCAGTCCCAAAACTTTTAAGGAGTTCATGACACCGGAAGTCATAAAGACGCTGATTGAAATCGCGAACGAGCAGCAACGGGTGATGGCCGCTAAACTGTACCCATTACAGTGGACAGAAAGATTTGCACACACTCCAAAAATTGGACAGTGCATGTAACGCAGATCCACATTCATGGACAGGTGTTTTTTCTGATTCCTTTATAATGGACACCTGTATTTCGCACAGGGTATCCCCAGCTTGAAGGAGAGTCATCATGTACGCAAACAGGAATCGTTTAGCAGAAGAACAGATGGAGGCATTGCGCCAGAACCCATACGTGTTATCGGTTACGCTAACGCGGCTCTCACTTACTAAGGAGTTCAAGGAACTTTTCTATCATGAATACTCAAAAGGAGCCACGCCTAAAGAAATATTGGAGCGGCATGGATTCGATA
>URBN01000008.1 GCA_900546145.1 uncultured Desulfovibrio sp.
CCGATTGGCGAGCCATTTGCATTTTTTAAAAGTGCGAAAGATTCTTTACACTACCCAGATAATCCCCTCCCCCATTTATCTTACTAACATTGTCATACGACTGTTCTTCTCCGCCTCAACTACGGGCAATCCTCTGCTGAAAAGCCTGCCAGCACCTGAAGATTTTCCGCTGGAAAAATCTAAAAGAGGTGTTTTGCAGGTAAAAGAGCCTCTCTTCGGGGTTTATTATCCTCCATCGTCAGCTGCTTCGCGTCAGACTGGTCCTTCCTACCGTGAACACGGGGAGAACAACGTGAACAGGCTGGAGAACCCTATCACAGCGCAAGTTCCTTCATTCCCCTGTTCACAGTCTGCCGGAATCAAAGGTTCCCGGCCTCCTTCAGGAGCTTTTCCAGACTGCCGGTATTCTGTCCGGCGGTGCCGCTATTGCCAGCCTCAGGGGCCGGAGACCTGGGCTTCGGCGCGGACGCGGAAGGCCTTCGTTCCTTTCTGGCATGCTTTTCGGCGGGAGCGGTGTACCTCTCCCGCCCTTCCGCCGCCGCGTTGAGCCTGCGGGCAAAGTCTTCGGTGCCGATTCTGCCCTCAAGGTACCGCAGGGAAAGCCCAAAAATCGTTGTATAGGGAACGTCCCAGTACAGGGGAATCTCATAAACGATGGAAACAATGCGTTCCAAGGACTGAAGCTCAAAGTTTCCTTTCACGAGTCCGCACAAATCATCCGATCTGGAGCCGCAGATACCTCTGGTTCCATCCAGCCAGCCTGCCAAATAAAAACAATGTTCAGACTGGCCGCTGCCATTCCACATGTCGGCAAACGTGTCGGCACGGCATGGCAGACAGAAGGACAGCAGCAGGACAACAACGCCAGCGATGCGGAACATAAAAAACAGCCTCCGAAAAAGAGAAAAAGGTGAAGACGCCAATCTGACAGACGCATAATACTGCCAGCCAGAGTGGTGTTGTCAAAAACCAGGACCCGTTTTTTTCCGGGAGCGGTCAGCTCGTTTTCTGGCTGAACCGTCACTGATGGATCGTCAGAGTCTGCCGGCTTCTTTCAGGATCCGCTGCAGGTCCTCATACTCCCTGCGCTTTTCCGGTTTCTTTACAGGCTCATCCCGGACATCCGGAATCTCAGGCTCCGGACTGCCGCCAAAATCCACAGGCCTTTCTTCGAGGACGGCGCTTTTATCCCCGGACTTCGCCGCGGTATCGAGCTGCTGGTAAAGCTGAGTGCTGCTGATTTTGTTGTTCAGGAACCGGAGTGATTCCCAGATCACAAAACTTTCATGCACATTCCTGTAGGCCGGCTGTCTGTAAATCCCGGATACAACATTCTCAATTTTTATAGACAGGACACGGCTCTCCTTTGAGAGCCCGCACAGATTCTCTCCCCGGAACTCACTGGAATCCACGTGGCCGTACACCCAGCCGGCTGCAGTGCTGATGCGCTCCCTCACGCTCATCTTCATCCAGATCTGCGCCCAGGTCTCATCTGCTCCTGGCGCGCCGGCTCTGATCTGATCAGCAGCCCGCCTGTTGAACGTCAGGACGGAATCATCAAGCAGGAGAGCAGCCTCTCCGCTCCCAAGTTTTCCATGGAAATCCATGATGACAACAGGGAGCACGATACTGGTGGGAATGTTTGCGTATTTTTCCTCCTGATATACTTTGGTCACCTTATCCGCGAGCGTCCCAAAGGGAAGCGTGCTCCTGCGCAGCAGATTGTCCAGTCCGTCCCAGCCGCCGGCACAAAACGCCTGGATCCCGCTCTGCCAGCCTTCAAGAAAAGCAACACGCTCTTCAACACTCAGGGCTTCCCACCTGTCCGCCGGAAGAGCAGCCAGGCACGGTGAGGCACAGAGCGTCATGAGAATAAAAACGGCAGCGGCACGGAGCATACGACGTCCTATCCCTGAAACGTTCTGCGATACGGCCCCTGTTTCCCGAATCCCGGGTATGTCCCCGGAGAAACAGCGGGATCCCTTTAGCGGCTCTTTTCCTGCACCCATCTGGCTGACTCCTTCTCAATCTCTCCGCGATGTCTCTCCACATCCCTGCGTGCCTGCTCCAGGTCGCCCCGGTGATAACGGAACTGCCCGCAGCGCCTGTTGTAATCACGGACAGAAGAGTTGTATGCCTCTCTCCCCCGGTCGTTCGGGATACCCGGTCTGGCCAGTTCCAAAAAAATGCCCAACCTCACGCAGGACCGGATTTGCGGCAGGGTCAGCAGGGAACCGGCCTTCTCAGGCAGATCAGCATAAAACGGTTCATCCGCAGGCACCTTCCCCGCCGGGTACTCATTCCGGCTTTCAGCATACGTGGTATATGGGAAACTGATAAAGTTTTCCTTTTCACCCGGGACTTCTGTCTGTTTTTTCTCTGTATTATGACTGCATTTTGACACAGAAAATATAATAAACGCCATAATGCAGCAAAATATAAGGAAAATTTTATACAAATTTGTATTATCTTCTCTTTTTATACTCTCCTGATATTTCCTTATTTCAGACTTTGTATTTTCTGATTCAGCGTACGCTGCAGCCGCGTTCAGAATACTGTCTATTTTTTCAGCCTCACCCGGCCTGACTTCATTCACTGCCAGAACGCATGCCAGAAGCGATTGGGCGATGCAGTCGCCGACAGCGCTGATATTTTCCTGTCTTACCTCTTTTCTTGACTGCAGCGTGCCGATCAGGGAAGGCGCACGCCCGAGAATCATCCCCGCCTGCTCAAGAGCGCGGGCAGGGTTGTTCTTTGCCGCGCCTGCGGCGTCCCTGCAGAACGCGGCAGCTTCGTCCCTCAGTTTTTTCTGCCGCTCTTCCTCCACCCTTTTCACAAACCCCGCGAACGCGCGATCTGTTCCCGAAACGAGGTACGCGACACAGGTCACCCCCGTGAACGTTTCCTTCAGGAGGTCCATCAATTTGTAAAAAATGTCATCTCTGCCATACATGACATACATATCGACAGCCGTATTGTGTATAAGGCCGGCGACGCGTTCGCTGGCGTTATCATCGCCCCCGCGGCTCACGGCGAAGATTCGGATCGGCCGCACTATCCTGTCCCAGGCCTTCGCCGACGAAACAAGAGCATCCGCCACAGACGTCAGAGAATCACCGGTCTGGCCTCCGCGTGCCATGCCGGCCAGTTCACTGACCAGTTTCTCAGGGGATGCCTCGTAGAGAACATCTGTTTCCCGGCGCTGATACCGCGACACAATGTCATTCAGCATATCCGGAGCCTTATGTTCCCCCTGCCCCGTCTCCCGGTCGACGATTTCCGTTACGGCCTGTCTGAAAGCGTCGTCAGGAAGCTCCGCCAGCTTTCTGAAAATGGCAGTGCTGCAGGTAATCCGCTGCCTCACGAGTTCTGCCTGAACGGCCTTCCTGTCCGACACCACAGGAAACCCCGCTGCCGAGCGGGCGGCATTGATGAGGGGCATGAGAATGTCGAGGGAAACTTTTCCATACGCGTCGATGATGGCAGTCACCCAGTTCACCATGACGGCAGCCGGCGGATCCTGAATCCTTTTGAAGGCCGACGTCAGAAGGTTAACACGGGCCGTGGGCAGCAGATTTTCCTCCCGGAGCAGCATCTCCGGCGCTTTCTTCAGACGTCTGAGAAAAATTTCTACCTGACTGGCGTCAAGCCCCGGCAGCCAGGCAACCTCAGCTCTCAGCCGTTTAAAAGGATCGCACAATATGTATCCGGCATCGCGGCGCACCTTCGGAATTTCGGTCTGCCCGCCTTCACTGACGAGTTCCATGATACGCTGCCGGCTGTCACGCGGACTGACCCGCAGCAGGTAGAACGGATTTTTCAGCAAATCCATGAGCTTCCCGATAATCTTTATGGTGGTGTAAAAATTTTTGGAGAAAGCAGAAAAAGAGCTCCCGACAGCCCGCAGACAGAAAGTGCTGCAAAGAACAGAAGCGGGATCAATGGATTAGGGCAATATTCCGCCGGACACCCGGCGAAGTTGGATTGCCATAGCCCCGGCGCGGCTACGCACAGTGCGAGAGGCCTGGCATCACGACCGGTGTTTCGGAGCTGAAGCCTGCCGCGTCATGTCTCCGCTCAACTACGCCCCCATGGGGAGGCTCGTTTCCCACCCCGCCTATAGAGGCGGGGGTAATTGACTATAGGCTATAATCAAATTCTTTCTGGTGTTTGACCGCAAGAATATAGTCCCGTTGTCCATCGAAGCGGTAGAGCGCCACGTATCCACTTTTCCCATATTCAATAATTCACTCCCGGAACTCGGCGGGGAGGTCTTTCACGGGCCGTCCCGCCTCCGGGTGTTGTTCCAACGTATAAAGCGCGTGACGAATGGTTCTGATGGCTTCAATCGCTGCCCGAACGTCCTTCTCAAAAAGGAAACGGTAACAACGTTGAATATCCGCCTGTGCCTGCGGGGTATAAATTTCTTGTGGCACGCGGGCGGCTCCACATTGTTTCCGGCTTCAAGTTGATCAAAGCACGACTCCATTTCATCACGCGTGGCATGAAGTCCTGTTTGCTGGAACGCCTGCCATGACGCCATAGCTTCATTCCAGCAACTCTGCCGCTTTTCCTCCCTCTCCACATATTCCCGTATGGCTTCAATCATGATCCAATGCGGCTTCCGCTGCCGGGCCTCGGCAAGTGCGGCCACACGGCTCTTCAAGTCGGTGTCGAGTTTTATGCTGGTGACGGTGCTGGCCATACATTTTATCCTTATTTGGTAATATTGGGTATTACTAAGTATTTTTTAACATTGAGCATGCATCACTGCAAAGGGGCGTCGAATACAGGGAAGCTCCCTACCCTATGCCGACCCCTAAAAATCCGGGGAACACAACGCTGACATGGTTCCTTAAATTGCCGAACCGTATCAGTGGGTTGCCCACAAACCTTGCACCTGGAATGAAACCCCACAAACCTTCAGCTGGTACCTGGGAGGAGCCTGGGAACACCAGTTCGACGCCAAAAGCCGCGGAAGCATCTACGGCTACGATGTGCCTTCCACGGATCTCAGGGGCAATACGGCCATCGCCGAGGCCGGCATCTACTTCAAACCGAAGGCGGACTCCGACTTCTCGTTCATGCTCAGCACTATGGGCTACTTCGGCGAGAAGCGCGAAGGCGTAACCGGCCACCTGCAGATACGATGCGAGTTCTGATCGGGTTTCCTCCGGGCCGAAGCGTCAGAAGCCGGAACGCCCGGAGAAAAGCACATATTCCCCTGTCAGGAATATAAAAACTCTTACAATTGCTTTTAATTCTTACATTGTCCTCTGCGACGGAAAAAAAACATTCAGCCCTTTTTATAAAAACGGGCAGAGAGGACCCCTGCCTAACATCCGGACACGGCCCTGTGGCAGGCCCAGCACAGGAAGAGTTTCCGGAAAGCCGTCAGCGCCGGCAGGAAGAAAATGCCGGAAGTCCACGCCCGGATTCCCGCGAGGAGTACGGGCGGCTGCAGCACACTGCTTCCCCATCCCCGTGTTGCTCTTCTCACAGCCACGTCACCTCAGTCAGGATGGAGCAAAATTCCGGCGGACCGGACTGCGCTGACCGTCTTTTCCGGTCCCGGAGACCCCGCACGGCAGGCCAGGAGAAGGAGACAGTCCCCGTTTTCATAAAACGGGGAACCAAGGACTTTTCATGGGAGCCGACGCCGCAGGGACGCCCGTCAGACTAAAATCCCGCCGCTTCCTCGATGATGCCGGCCAGCTTTTTCGGCGTCAGAAGTTTCGGCTTCTTTTCCCCTCCGTCCTTCCCGCCTCCGGAGCCGGAAACCATGTCCGTCACCGTCCTGTTCAGGTACTCCGCGGCTTTCTTCCCGTCGAGGACGCCCTCGAGGTAAAAGGCTGCCGTGCTGATGAGCAGGCCGACAGGCAGAACCTTATAGGCGGATTGTTTATAGATAGCGGTCACGATGCGCTCCATATGCAGGACATCGTCCATGTTCTGGTCGAGCAGCCTGCAGAGTCCTTCCCTGTTCCTGCCACAGGCGTTTCTGAGCCCGTCCGTCCAGCCCGCGATATAGTACATGCGGGTATCCGGCTTCATGGTGTTCCAGAACCCGGCGTCACCCTCAGCCCGGCAGGGCACGGCGCTGAGCAGGATGAGCATGAGGGCAGCAAGGCAGGTGCGCATGGGAAAACTCCTTTCGTTTTCCCATATTGTACAGGTCCCGATCCCGCCCTTCAAGCGCAAAAACGCCGGTCACCAAAACGGCATATTCCGGCTCCTGCCCATGCACGTTTCACGGAAGACGGCTTCTGTTGCCGGGAAGGAAGAAACAGAGTAAAAACACGCTGACAGGAATTTTTATAAGGCTTCTGGGGCATCTCCGGGAAAAAGGGAAAGAACATGAAATTCGGCATGCGCACGCCAAGTCTCAGCAGGTCGCTCAGCGCCAGAACCAAAGGCGCATTCACACGCGCCATCAGGCGCGCCATCATCCCGGGCTACGGCAGAAAGGGCATGGGATTCCTCAGGGATCCCGTCCGTTCCGTGAGAAACAGGATTTATCACCGGGTCACGTTCAGTCTGTGGGACCTTCTGAAACGCCTTTTCGGAGCCGGCCGCAGGTAGAAGGCGGAGGACCGCTCCGGGAGGTCAGCGTCACGGCGCAGGGACACGTTCCCGCGCGGGCTGTTCCCGGCAGGCGGAAAAGCAGACGAAAAAGGGGGCGGAAAACAGGTATTCCGTCCCCTCTTTCGTGTCCTACATCAAATCTTCGTCAGCGGGCATACGCTCCCAGTACACATGCCCCTTTTTCTTATACTTTCTGAGGAGCACGTAGAAGCTTCCGGGGCCGCCGTCATGTTTCTGGGCCGTGCAGAAGGCCAGCACCACGCGTTTAAAGGGTTCCTGGGTAATCCAGCTCTTGAACTTCTCGCGGAGAATGCCGATACCGTCGGGGCTGTTATGGCCGCGGCCGGGAACCACGAGGATGCAGCGCATGCCGCGGAACCAGGAAGCCTTGAAGAAGCCGCGCAGGGTCTCGAAGGCCTGCTGCACATTGAGGCCGTGCAGATCCACGCTGGCCTCGGGACTGTAGGCGCCCTGGCGGAGTTTGTTCATGATCATGCTGTCGAGCCCCATCACGAACCCTTCGCTGTACTCGTCCGAAAAGGACAGGGCAAACTCGAGCTTGCCGTCGATAAAATCCTGGAGAGGGTTGCCTCCCGCTTCAGGCGGATTGCCTCCCGGCGCAGTGGGGGGAAGGATTTCCCGGCCCGTGCCATCGAGGGGCTTCACGCCGTTCATGGCCTTGAAGAAGGCGGGATCGTCAGAATCGTCCCCCAGGGCCTCGGCCATGGTCTGCTCTTCTTCCAGAGCCGCTTCGGCTTCTGTCTCTTCCGCGGCCTTCTGATGTCTGCGCCGGCCCTTTTTCTCCTTTTTGTCAGCGAGGGGAACGACGTTCTTCAGATCCACCTGGTCGGAGAAGGCGAAACTTTCACCGGGGCGCGCCTCCTCGTGGGACCTGCCCTTCACGGCGTGGCCGCTTTCCCTCTCGGGCTCCACGCCGTCCATGGCTCTCAGGAAGAGCTCCGTGTCCCTGGCGTCTTCCTGGGACACGGGTTTTCTGGCCTTTCTGGCCCTGCGCAGGAGAGCTTCGGTCTCGCGGCCGGCCGTACTTTTGGCGGGAAAGGCCTTCCTGCCCTTAAGCCCCCTGAAGGGGCTGTTGGAAAAGCTTTCATCAGTCATGTCAGAACTCCGAAAAAAAAGCCGCAGGGGCTGGCTGCGGCTTCATAAGGTCTGAAGGAAAAAGGAGGCGCTGGTTACTTGCCGGCCGGGGCCGGTTCAGCAGGAGCAGCCGGAGCGGCAGGAGCAGCCGGCGCGGCAGGAGCAGCCGGCGCGGCAGGAGCCGCGGGAGCCTGATCCTCAATACGTACGTTGAGGACGGCGGAATCCTTGGTCTCATGACGGCTCGTCACGTAGGTGTAGCTCAGCGAGGTCAGCACAAAGATGACGGCCATGAAGGCGGTCATTTTCGCGAGAAGGCTGCCCGCGCCGGAGCTGCCGAAGACGGACGTGTTGCCGCCGCCAAAGATGACGCCCATTCCTTCCTTGCCGGACTGAAGGAGAATAAGAATGACGAGAAGGACACAGACAACTATATGCAGGGCAAGAATGATGGACTCCACCGAAAAGCCTCCAGCTTAACCTGGTCTCAGGAATTGATGATAGCGAGGAAGCTTTTGGCTTCCAAAGAAGCACCACCTACCAGAACACCGTCCACATTGTCAAGTCCCAGAATCTCGTGGGCGTTGGAAGGCTTCACGGATCCGCCGTACAGGATGGGCAGTTCGGTGCAGGCCGAGGCGAACATGGTGCGCAGGTCGCCGCGGATGAGTTCATGGGCTTCCTTAATCTCGGCGGGACCGGCGGTTTTGCCGGTGCCGATGGCCCACACGGGCTCATAGGCGATGGCGATGGAGGAAACGGCGGTCTCTGAGGACTGGCCGGACAGGGCGCTGGTGAGCTGACGCATGAGGACGGCGTTGAGGTGGCCGGATTCGCGTTCCTCGAGGGTCTCACCCACGCAGAGCATGACCCTGAGGTCATGGGCCAGAGCGAAGTTGACCTTGCGGGAGATGAGCTCATCGGGCTCGTTGAAGATGTGCCTGCGTTCGGAATGACCGCACAGAGCCCACTGGCCGCCGCAGTCATGCACCATGGCCGGGGAAATTTCGCCGGTGAAGGCGCCGTTTTCCGCAGGATAGAAATTCTGAATACCCGTCTCAAAGCGGCCCATGGAAGCGCCGGTCACGATGTCGAGCGCCGTGGCAGGCGGGAAGATAACGACTTTCCGGTCATCAGGAAGACTGGCGATACCTTCGGCCACGCTGCGGGCCAGGGCTTCGCCCTGCGCACGGGTCTCATTCATTTTCCAGTTTGCAGCGATAATCTTCTTCATACGATTTTTCCCCCGCTCATTGAGGCTGGTTCAGGTTATGTCCGGCTTCCATGGTCATGGCCAGTGCGTCCTCCCCGTCGGCATAGTAGCGGCGCCGCACTCCGGATCTGCGGAAACCGGCGCGCGTGTACAGGGCCAGGGCCGGGGCGTTGCTGGGCCTGACTTCCAGATAGTAGAAAAATATAGACTTTTCCCCGGCCTGGTGCAAGATCGCCTGAAGAAGACGGGTGGCGATGCCCCTGCCCCGCATGTCGGGCTCCACGCCCACGTTGATGATCTCGAGTTCTCCGGCCACCTCGCTCACGGTGATGTATCCCGCGAGGCGGCCGTCCATGCGGCAGCCGAGCGAAAGATACGGCGACCCTTTCCCGAGCGCCTTCGCGTACTGTTCCGCGGTCCAGAAGCTCGGAAAGCACTTCTCCTCGAGAGCGCTCAGCTCGGCCGCGTCTTCCGGTGTAAGCCGGCAAAGGACATACGATGAATCCCTTCTCATGGTCTCCCTCCCCAGTTCCTGAAGAGTTTACAACATCAGTGGAAGTCCTGGACAGCAGGGGGCGTCTGCTCATGGTGGCGCCCGAGGAAGAAGCCCTGAAACAGGGCCTCTCCATTACCATGCTCTGCCTTCTGGCCGTGGACTGGCACCGCCGCGCCCTGGTGCGCCTCGATGACAGCGGACTGGCGGGCTTCACCCTTGCCGTGCCGGGAAGGCCGGGCATCTCCGCCATGGAGGTCCTGCACGCCGCCGCTCCCGAACTCCTGGACGAAGCCTTTGACGTGTCCTTCCAGGGGGTCTGCCAGCCGGGCAGCACGGGCGGAAACAGGATCGTCTGCTTCCTCGCGTCCGTGCCAAAGAGCACGGTGCAGGACACAATCCCCGGCCGGACGGCTCTCGTCTCCCCGGAATGGCTCCTCGCTGCCACGGCAGGCGCGGCAGGAAACACGGTGGAGACGCGCGCTCAGGCCAGAGGCAGTCAGGAAAATCTCATTCAGGGCGTCGCCCCGGATCTGGCCCGGGCGCTCACGGAAGGAGCCTTACGGCTGCCCTCCCCGCGCACCAGAGCCCCGCGCGCAGAGCGCGGCTGAAAACTATTTTCCGAGCCTTGCGTCGCCGGCATGCATGGCGTCCAGGAGTTCCTGGTGGAAGCGGCCGTTGCTCGCCACGATGCACTGCCCGGGACGGAACGGTCTGCCCCCGTCATTGGTGACCGTACCGCCGGCCTCCTCAACGATGAGCCAGCCGGCCATGTAGTCCCAGGGGTGAAGTTCGGACTCATAATACGCGTCCTGACGGCCGCAGGCCACGTAGGTGAGATCGAGGGACGCAGCGCCCATGCGCCGCATGCCCTGGGCTATGGGCAGGACACCGGCCATGCGGGCCACAACGGCGTCGCAGGTCTCTCTGATGTCGTAGGGGAAGCCCGTGGCCACCACGGCGTCTTCGAGCTTCTCCGCTGCTGATACGGAGATGGGCCGCCCGTTCAGAAAGGCGCCCTTCCCCTTCACCGCCCACCAGGTCTCGTTCAGCATGGGGCAGGCGGTCATGCCGAAGACGGGACCGTCATGCTCCCAGAAAGCTGCCGTGATGCCCACAAGAGGAATGCCGTGCACGAAATTGGTGGTGCCGTCTATGGGGTCGACGATCCAGCACCTCTCCGGAAAAACCGGAGCGTCGCCGCTTCCCTCCTCGGCCACCAGAGGAACGCCGGGCGTCACCCTGCCGAGGGCCGCGCCCAGGGTCTGCTGAATCTTCACGTCCATGGTGGTCACGAGATCAATGCGGCCCTTGTGTCTGAAATGGCGCTCCGCGTACCACTGGCCCCGCAGCAGGCAGGCACTCTCCTCGAGAGCCGCCAGCGCGCCCAGAACCTCTTTCTCCGAAAGCGGCATATCTGTCTCCCAGCCCCGTCAGGGGGCGTAAAAAAGGGGAGACGCATGAGAGCGCCTCCCGTGTAAAATGCATGGACGGCGTCCTAGCTCAGAAAGACGCCTTTGTAATTCTTCCTGTCCTGCATGGCTCTGGCCGTGCCGCGGAGCACGGCGGTCAGGGGATCCTCTGTCACGAAGACATGCAGGCCCGTGCGGTCAGCGAGGAGTTCCGGCAGCCCCCGCAGGAGGGAGCCGCCGCCCGCAAGGCAGAAGCCCGAGGTGTAAATGTCGGCCGCCAGTTCCGGCGGCGTTTTCTCGAGCACGCGCATGACAGCGGAGGCTATTTCCTCCACGGGCTCCTTCAGGGCGAGACGCACATCCTCGCTGGTCACTTTTTTTGTCATGGGCACGCCGCTCACGAGGTCGCGGCCGGAGATTTCGGCGTAGTCCGGCAGATCCGGAACCGGCTGCGTGGAACCGAGAAGAATTTTAAGATGTTCGGCCGTGTTCTCGCCCACATCAAGACGGTACTTGTCACGCAGCATGCGCAGCAGGATTTCGTTCATGGCGTCTCCCGCAATGCGGATGGACTGGGACACGGTGATGGCGGACATGGTGATGACGGCCACCTCGCTGGTGCCGCCGCCGATGTCGGCGATGAGGGTGCCTACGGGCTCGGTGACGGGCAGATCCGCACCAATGGCCGCGGCCATTGGCTCCTCGATGAGGGAGACTCGTCCGGCGCCGGCAGTGGCTGCGGCATCGATGACGGCCTTCTTCTCGACACCGGTGATCCCGGTGGGGACGCTGATGACGAGCGATGGCTTGACGAGATGCGAACGGCCTATGGCCTTGTTCACGAAATAAACGATCATGCGGCTCGTGGTGTCGAAGTCGGCGATGACGCCGCTCTTCATAGGCCGGATCGTTTTAATGCGCTTCGGCGTACGGCCGCGGGCGCGCTTTGCCTCGCTGCCGACGGCGAGAACTTCGTTGTTTCTCGTGTCAATGGCCACCACGGACGGCTCGTTGACGATAATGCCTCCGTCACGGGTGTAGAGCAGCGTATTGGCCGTTCCGAGGTCCATGGCGATGTCCTCGGAGAAAAAGCGGAGAATCTTGCTCCAGAACATATCGGAGACCTCCTAGTCTTCCTGTTCGGTATGCGGAGGCTGATATGGGGACGCGTCAGGATCGTGCAGACGCGGTCCGTCCCTGTAAACCTGCGCCTTTGTCATGAGTTCACGCATGCGCACTCTGAGATAGAGGTTCTCGAGATAGAGCGAGAGATGCCCGACGGCCTGCCTGAGGAAGGTGCGCATGGTCTCGTCCACGGCGTGCGGCTGGGAATGGCCGAGGCAGATGACGCCGCGCGTGCTCTTGTTCACCATGACGGGCATGCAGATGACAGCCGAGAACTCGGGAAGGTTTTCGCTGTTTCCGAAGAGGGTCGGCACGCGGCCGTCCTCGCCGGTCTGCACCACGGGCTGCCCGTTCCGGAAGACCCAGCCGGCCAGACCATTGGCCATGGACTGGTAAAAGGGTTCGTTGCCCTGAACGAGGCGCGGCCTGTTCTCGGATTCGATGCAGTAGGACTCGCCGGGCACGTTGACGGAGGCGAAGGAACAGTAGTCAAAGCCCGTGGCCTCGGCCACGGCCAGAAGGAAATTCTTGATGTAGACCTGCCACTGCCTGAAGCGGAAACGCAGATCCTCGATGATGCCGAGCTGCAGATAATAGCCCGGGATCTCGCTCACGATGGCTTCGGCTCCCTTTTTGCGGCGTATGCTGTCGATCATGTCGGCGCACATCTGCAGGATGTGGTGATCCCTTTCCGTGAAGGGATGGTTCCCCGCTGTATCGGCGCACAGGGCCCCACCCGTGGGCAGGGGGCAGCCGATGAAGGAGCGCACAACGGCCTCGCCGCCTTCGCGGTAGTAGTCGAGGTTGCTGTGCTCGCCGTCGAACTCGGGCACGAGAAGCGGCTTGCGGCTGCGCAGGATCCATCCCACCAGTCCCTGGCCGGGCGCAATGCGCACATCGGGGATGACATTGTCGCCGGCGCTGCAGTAGGCGGCGAGGCGGGACGTCTCGGGCTCCTCCGAGCCCCTGGCGTCGGGAACAAAAAGAACGACCGTATTGGCATCGAAAATGCCGGCGACGAGTCCGAGCATCTGCTGCTCGAGGGAAGAGGTATCTGATGGCATGGCGTAACAGGCCTGTATAGTAGGCGCCGCTCCCGGAACGGGGACTTTCGGACCGCGCGGCCGTTCTGCGGCAGCGGCGGGCCCGCCCGGTGCCGCGTGTTGCTGGAATGGGGAGGGCCGGATTTCCGGCTTGTTTTCCAGTATATCTGACACCCACCTTCCCTGCAATGGCAAAAGCGCGGCGCAGAGCCCTCCCTGCGGTACAAGTTTTCATACGGGACCGTTTTTCCTTCCGGATGGAAAAAACGGCGGAGCATCCCGCTCTCCCTGTTCCGCCGCGAATCCGCCCCCGGAATTTTTTGCGTAAGGGCCTTGAAATCTCGTCAAAAAAACTTAACTCTTACACCAATACCATGCGATGGGCACAGTGACACCCGGCATGGGAAATTTTTCACCAGGGAAACAGCGATGATCAAATGGCAGGATGTACTTACCCGCGGGGAGACGGCCTGGAAGGACGAATACACGCCCGACCTCGGCACCGGCCTGCGCACCCTGCCCGACATGCTGCGCTTCCTCGATTCCGTGCATATCCGTATGTGCCTGGCCAAGCCCTATGCGGACAATCCTTCCTATCCCCTGGTTGAGCCGAGGGAGCTTCTGCCCACGTTCGACAACCCCATGTACGAGTACAAGAACCTCCCCGGGTTCTCCATGGTGGTGTTCCACAGGCCGCTCAAGTATTTCGACGAGCGTTTCCAGTACGACAGGCTTCTTCCCCCGGACGGAACGGACGACGGGAAGGCGGCCATGGGCCAGAACATGCAGACATTCCTGGCGCGCCTTCCCCGCGTGCATCAGGACGTCTTCCGCATGCAGTTCGCGAAGACGAACCTCTCTCTCATGGAGAACTATCCGGCCCTCATGCCGTACCTCACCAACCTGGACCGGGCCCACGTCATCAGCCTCGGGCCCGACGGTTCGTTCTTCCTCTCCGGCATCTTCGCCTCCTTCGTCAACAACATCGACTCCGTACTCAAGCGCTTCGGCCTGCATATCGGCAAGTTCCGCCACGGCGACAGTGAGATGTACGCGAAGAACCGCATGTTCGTGTACCAGTTCCTCATGGAACTCTACGGCTTTCCCATTGTCAGCGAGCGCCGCACCTCGGCCGCCATGTTCGCCCGCTCCCTCTACAAGCACGGCGAGCCCTTCATCCTGCGCGTGCTCGGCCAGACGGACAGAACCATCACCACCTACATTTCCGACGGCTCCTCGCATTCCTCCTATCCCCGCATCGAGAAGACGGCCCTCGTCTCCGTGGACCCGGATCAGGAGGATGCCCTCGACGCCATAGGCAGGGAAGGATTCTTCCTCGACAGCGAGCGCCGCGTGGTCATCCTGCGCGTGCACTACACCCAGCACCGCTACAATCCCGCCAACGTGCGTCAGGACCGTGCCCTCTCCGTCCTCTCTCAGGAGATCATCCACCCCATCACGGGCCGGGTGCTGAAAGGGCTCAACATCATCAGGGACGCCACCAATATGTACCTGCGCCTCAACGACATGGTGCGCGGCGAGTACACGGGACGCGTGGTCTACAAGCGCAACGAAATCATCGAGTCCACGGACACCCACGAAAAGCGCCTCAAGGTTATCTACTCCTGGCTCACCAAGAACCAGCGGCGCGTCATCGACTATTCCGACGAATTTTACGACAAGGTGAGCGGCGTGCTCACCGGCTACCTCTATTCCCCGGCGCACGACGAGGACTTCGCGGGCCTGAGAGATCTGCACCGCGAGGTCTGCGCGAGGCTGAGCTACATCCAGCAGGCACGGCGTGTGCGCGTGCTCGAGGATCTCAGAAACCGCCGCTATCACGGGGAGCGCATCTCCTGGAAGCGCACGCTCGCCATCGCCCTCGATCTCGCGAGCAACCTGAAGTTCGAGATTGTTAACTTCTTCCCCGAGCTCGTGGAAAAGGCCCTCTTCTCCCTCGACCATATTCTCTCGGACCACTATCTCGTGCGCACCTACATCCGCCAGCCGGAGGGCACGCGGCTGAGTAAGGGCGGCCAGGCCATACGCAAGACATACGGCGCCCTGGTCCAGGCCTCGGACGAGCTGCGCCAGGCCCTGAAGTTCAGGAAGAAGGCGGCTGAGGAAACTGAGGCGAAGCAGCCGAAGAAAACAGCCGGAAAGGTGAAGCCGTCATCTGACACGCCTGATCCGGATAAAGAAGGAAATCCCGCAGCATGAGTGAAATACGTTCTTTCTATGTGGAGCCCGCCGCCTTCGGCGAAACCATGACCATCACGGGCCCCGAACACAAGCATCTCTTCCAGGTCCTCCGCCTCAGGGCCGGGGACAGGATCCGCGTGCTCGACGGCGCCGGACACACCGCTGACTGCGTCATCGAAAGCGCGGATAAAAGGCAGGCCGTCGTCAGGGCCGAACAGACCGCCTTCACGCCCGAGCCCGCCTCCAGGGCCGTCATCGCCCTGGCTCTGAGTCACGCCGTACGGCGCGGCTTCTTCATGGAAAAGGCCGTGGAACTCGGCGCGAAGGAAGTCTGGCTCTGGCAGGGGGATCACAGCCAGGGAAAGCTCCCCGAAAAGGAGCGTGAGTCCTGGCAGGCCAGGATGATCGCCGGCGTGAAGCAGTCCGGCAATCCGTGGCTCCCTGCCGTGCGCGCCTTCCCCGAAGGAATTTCAGGCGTCATCCGCGAAGCCGGCGCTTTTGAGCACCACATTCTTCCCTGGGAAGTGCAGACCGGCGTTCCCATGCTCGGAATCGACGCCATCGGCCTTCCCGGCACCACGATTTACGTCATAGGTCCGGAGGGCGGCTTCTCCGAACGCGAGATCGCCCTTTTGAAGGAAGCGGCCTATAAGCCCGTGAGCTTCGGCCAGCGCATCCTGCGCTGCGAAACAGCTGCCACGCTCTGCCTCGGGCTGCACTGGTGGGCCTCCCAGCAGCAGGGCAGGCCTGACTATCCGGGAAAGTAACGGATTCCTCAGCGCGGGCGGAGGCCGGAAATGACGGAAAACACGGGCGTACAGGAGAAAGGGGGCGGCGGAGTCGTGCCTCCCCTTCCGGAGCGCATGCGTCCTGCGGCCCTCGAGCTCTTCCTCGGCCAGTCCCACCTCGAAAAACGCATCCGCGCACTCCTCGCGGCGGATCATCTTCCGAGCCTCCTCTTCTGCGGCCCTCCGGGCTGCGGCAAGTCCACCATCGCGCTCATTCTGGCAAAGGGAACGGGACGCCCCTTCAGGCGCATCTCCGCGCCCGAGGGAGGACTCTCCCAGCTGCGCCGCCTCGTAAGCGGCGTTTCTGTCCTTGTGGCTGATGAACTGCACCGCTTCTCGAAGGCCCAGCAGGACTTTTTCCTGCCCCTCGTTGAAAACGGCAGCCTTACCCTCCTGGCCACCACCACGGAAAACCCGTCTTTCGCCGTCACCCGCCAGCTTTTATCGCGGCTCACCGTCCTGCGCATGCGCCCCCTGGATCAGGACGAGCTCCTCTCCCTCGCGAAGCGCGGCGCGGAGGAAATGAAAGCGGACATCAGCGATGACGTGCTGAAAATGCTGGCCGAACTTTCCCGCGGCGACGCCCGCGCCCTCCTGAACCTCGTGGAGTACGTGGCCGGTCTCCCCTGCAGGAATGATCCGGAATCCGTAAAGGAAATGCTTCCGGATATCCTGAGAAACCAGGAGGGGGACGGCGGCAGCCATTACGACCTCACGTCAGCCCTCATCAAATCCATACGCGGAAGCGATCCGGACGCAGCCCTCTATTACCTTGCCTGCCTCCTCGAAAACGGCGAGGATCCCCGCTTCATCTGCCGCAGGCTCATCCTCTCAGCATCCGAGGACATCGGGCTCGCGGATCCCGCAGCCCTGACCATGGCCGTCTCCTGCCAGCGGGCCGTGGATTTCGTGGGCATGCCCGAGGCCTACATGCCTCTCGCTGAAACGACAATTTATCTCGCCCTCGCCCGCAAGAGCAATTCCTCCTACGCGGCCTATCTCAACGCGCGCCGCGAGGTGAGGAGTCAGGGCCCCCTGTCCGTCCCCCTGCATTTACGGACTGCCGTCACGCCCCTCCAGAAGGAATGGGGCTACGGCCGAGGCTACAAATACCCGCATGCCTACCGCGGCGGGTACGTGGAGCAGGACTACCTGCCTGACGGGCTCGTGAACAGACGTTTCTATAAACCCAGCGCCAACGGCGATGAGCCACGGCTCTCGCAATGGTGGAGGCGCGTTAAAAACATTCGGGACGACGAGTAATCCCAAGGATCATCCGACATGCACTTCTTCAACCCAGAGAAGATCACAAGCCGCTTCCAAGGGCCGGTGTACGATTCGAAACCGCGCGAGCCCGGTTTCTTCACCCGTGCCTTTCCCTCTCTCTCCTACTATCTGCGCGTCTACTTTGGAACGACACTGTGGACCGTCATCAAGGCCAAGCGCGGCACCTTCGATGACAAAGCCTGGCTCTACTCCTGTAACTGGTTCCTCGACGAGGTGGAACGCACCGGCATCCATGTGCACGCCGACGGCCTACAGTACATCGACCAGCTTGAAGGCAGGCCGTGCGTCATCTGCGCCAACCATATGAGCACGCTCGAGACCTACATGCTGCCCGCCATCCTCCTGCCGCGTTTCCCCGTCACCTTCGTGGTGAAGAAGTATCTCGTTGAGATGCCCCTCTTCTGCGACGTCATGAAGAGCCGCTCCCCCGTGGTGCTGGGACGCAGCAATCCAAGAGAGGATCTCCTGAAGGTCCTGCACGAGGGCAGCGACCGCCTCAAAAAAGGCATGTCCGTGGTCGTCTTCCCCCAGGGAACCCGCTGCGAGCACTTCGACGACGCAAAATTCAACAGCCTGGCCGTCAAGCTGGCGGCCAGGGCCGGCGTGCCGCTCGTGCCGCTCGCCCTCAAGACCGACGCATGGAGCGTGGGACACAGGATTAAGGATTTCGGGAGAATCTACCCGAACCGCGACGTGCTCTTCCGCTTTTTCCCGCCCATCACCGTGAATGGCCCCGGGCACGCCGAGCACAACGCCATCCGCGAGACCCTGAGAGAGACGCTCTCCTTCTGGGAAAAACGCCAGGATATCCTCGACCGCCACGCCCTGCCCTTCACGCCCCCGAATTTCAGACTCCCCGCGGCCATTGATCACGCGGCCCTGGCTGAATCCGGACAGAAGACGGCGGAGCCCGGCCAGCAGCCGGATGAGAGCTCCGGCACGTCAGACGGCGCCAGGCAGTAATGATTTTCCCCCGGAAGGCGCAGGCCTCCCGGGGGTTCCTGTCTTCTCCGTGAATCCTTCCGCCGGAGAACCACAGGCACAAAAAAAAGGTCCGTGCTGGTTTTATCAGTACGGACCCGTTTCTTTCTGGTCGGGATGGTGCGATTTGAACGCACGGCCTCAGCGTCCCGAACGCTGCGCTCTAGCCAAACTGAGCCACATCCCGTTGACGAAAAAGAGGTCTACACCCAAACGCCGTTTCTGGCAAGTACTTTTTTGAAAAGATGGCGCCCGGAGCCCGTAAACGCAGAGGGGTTCCCGGAACCGTGTCGTTCCGGGAACCCCTCATTCATTCTTTCATATGCCGGGCGTGCCGGCAGAAGTCAGACTAGAAGTCCATCTTGCGGTAGGCTTCCAGAGCCTTGGCCTGCTCTTCGAAGTCCTTGAAGCCGGCGTGATGCAGAGCGTCCTCAACGGTTCTGGACCAGTTCCAGGTCGCGTAGATGACGGGCTTGTGGAACGTGGAGCGGAACGTGTTGAGCTCGTCCCTGTAGAAAGCTTCCTTGTTGGTGCCAAGGTGCTCGCGCAACTGCTGCAGACGGCGGGAAATTTCGCCGTCATACCAGTCCTGAATGTCGGTACGCTGGTACTTGCTCAGGATGTGCTCGTAGCCGTTCTTCTCAAGGAGCTTCTTCAGGCGGTTGAAGTGCTGCTCATTGAGCCATTCGCCGAGCTTGCTGACCGGAATGTTCTCCTGCTCGACCGCGTAGATGTCCTTGACGGTCTGGGCGTAGGTGTCCGGCACAACGGAGGCGGAGGCGATGCCCGCGATGGCAACGATGCCGCGCATGATCACGCTGTTGGACACGCCCTGTCCGCAGAAGCCAACTTCCTTGCCGTACTTCTGGCCGGTGAAGATGGAGGCCAGGATGGTCCACACGACAGCGGGATCCTCTTCGTCGTAGATGCGGCGGAGAAGCGCGTTGTCGCGGTCCGTGGCCAGCGTCATCTGGGTCATGTCGTTGGAGCCGATGGAGAAGCCGTCAAACTGATCCAGGAATTCCTTGGACAGGATGGCGTTGGACGGGATTTCGGCCATCTGGATGATCCTGAGGCCATCCCTGCCGCTCTCAAGGTTATGCACCTGGGAGAGGTACTGGCGCATGGCGGAAGCTTCCTCAAGCGTACGCACGAAGGGCAGCATGAGGTGCAGGTTCGTGGCGCCGTAGGTGCCGCGGGCCAGCTTGAAGGCCTCGAGTTCCCAGTCGTGGACGTCACGGGAAACGCCGCGGTAGCCGAGCATGGGGTTGGCTTCGGTCATTTCGAAGAGGTTGCCGCCGAGAAGGTTGCGGTACTCGTTCGACTTGAAGTCGGTGGTACGGTAGACGATGGTCTTGCCGTAGAAGGCCATGGCGAAGAGAGCGAGGCTCTGGGCCAGGGTCTGGATGTAATGCTCACGGCCGGTGCGGAAGCCGCGGGACCTGATAATCTTGGAGATCTTCTGGGGCAGCTCGCGGACATCGTCGATTTCCTTCTTCAGGCCGGCGCGCACGCTGACCTTCTCGCGGAGCTCAGCCACGGCCTTCATGTGCTCCTGAACGAGGGGAAGGTCCTTGATGTCATTGACCTGCTGGTCGATGACGGCCTGGATCTCGGAGATGCGCTTGGCGCCTTCGGGATCGCAGGAGTCGCACTTCGAGAGCTCGTCGTCGTAGCCCATGATGTACTTCACGTGCTCGGCGAGGTCGACAGAAGTCTTGAGGACGTTCACATGGCGGGAAGCGTTCTCGAGGTAGGCGTCGAGCTTGTGGTCGAGCTCGCGCATCTTGCGGTGCATGAGCAGGATTTCCTCGGCGCTGCTGCCCTTGTCCTCCTCGACGAGCTGCTCGAGCTCCTTGGAGAGGCCGGACACCACACCCACGTACTCGCGGATGTTGAAGTCGTAGGCCACCATGCCGCCGTCAAGCTGATCGCAGATAACCTTGGTCAGGTTGGCGTCGAGTTCGGCGACCTTTTCCTTCACGATGCGGTCGAGTTCGCCATTGTCGTAGGCTTCGAGAGCCTGAGGATGCACGGCGACGTTGCCCAGCATGAATTCAGCGCGGAGCAGGCCAACCTTGAAGCGGGGGTAGACGCGCAGACGGGACAGAGCCAGGGCCTGGCCTACGTCGGCGAGGATGAGGCCTACGCGGCACTTGGTCTCGGGAAGATTGTCAATGTTGATCTCGCCGCCCACTTCCTTCAGGGGAAGCAGACCGCGGTAGACGCGGCCGCGGGAACCGTCAACAGTCACTTCCATGCCGTCGAGGGCCCTGATGGCGTCGATGTGCTGAATGCCGATGACGGCCGGGATGCCGAGTTCACGGGAGGTGATGGCGGCATGGGAGGTGTCGCCGCCCACGTCAGCCATGATGGCCGTGGCGATACGCATGCCGGGCACCATGTCGGGGTCGGTGCGCTCGGCAGCGAGAACATCACCCTTGTTGACCTTGTTGAGTTCAAGGGCGGAACGCAGGAAGCGGACCACGCCGTGTCCTGCGCCACGGGAAGCACCGTTGCCTTCGAGGACAGTCTCGGCGCTCGCGAGCGCTTCGGGGTCCACCTCGCGGCGGCGCATGAAAATGGTATGGGGATGCTGTTCGAGCTCGCTGTTCCAGCGGGTCTCGGGACGGGCCTGCACGAACCAGAGCTTGTCGTGGGCGTCGATGCAGAACTCGGTATCCATGATGATGCCGCCGTACTGCTTGCTGATGGCGCGCACGCCCTTGGCAACGGTTTCGGCCTGGCTCAGGGAAAGGGCCCAGCGGAGAGCTTCCAGTTCGGGTACCTTGACTTCCTTGGTGCCGCCGCGATCGTCATAGACGATCTTCATGTCCTTGCAGCCCATCTGACGGATGACGACCGGGGATCCGTCGTCACGGGTGAAGACGTAGGCCTTGTCAGGGGTAACCTTGCCACCCACGACAGCCTCGCCGAGGCCGTAGCTCGCGTCGATGGAAACGAGGTCCTTGCGGTCCGTGCCGCGGCAGCCGGTGGCGGTGTCAGCCGCGAAGGCGGTACCGGAAACAACGGGGCGCACCATCTGCATGATGCAGACGGAAAGGGAGGTGCCCTCAATGGCCCAGTCCTTCTTGGCCTGCTCGCCGATGGACTCGTCGCCGAGTTCTTCGGCTTTGGTCATGGCGTCGAGAATGGCCTCGCGGCGGTAGGTCATGGAGCGCAGGTTGTAGGCGGAGGCGCAGTCCCAGCTGTAGGCTTCGGCCACGTGATCCTCGCCCACCATGTTCAGGAAGGTGTCCTGCAGACCGGCGAAGGCCTTTTTGCGGGAGTCTTCACCTGCGGCGGAGGAACGCACGGCCACAGGGGTCATATCGTCCTCATTTTCCTTGCAGATAGCGCGGTAGGCGCTGCGCACGGCCTGATCGACCTCGGGAGGAAGCGGCACGGAAAGGATAGCGGCCTGCACCATGACGGAACGCTTGCGGAGCTGGTCGATGCCCTCGGGAGAGGTAGCAAAGCCTTCGACCACGTTATTGATGAACGTGCGCAGCTTCGTGGAACCGGTCTCCGTGCTGTTCTTCTGGGCGTCAGCCACGCGTTTGCCGAGCTGATGCACAAATTTCTGCAGATAATCGGGATCCTGGTTGATCACCGGGTCGTTCCAGTCGATGCGGCCGTATTCCTGATCCACCATGCTGCGGACGAGGCGGCTGTTGACTTTGGACTCATCGAGAACGTGATGGAAGGCAACCGAGGAGATGGCTCTGAAATGCGGAGCCTGGATTTCCTTAATCTGACTGATGATGGCGGTATTGTAGTTTTTGCCGCCGACCAGCATTTCGCCGCTGGCACCCAGCTGGACGATATCCGCACCTGTCAGCACAAGCTGTTTCCTGATATCCTCAGGCGACTTCGCGGATTGTTTCTTGTCCATGATTTCCTCCGTTTTGCAGGACATATGTGCAGGAACCAATAAAGCGGGCCCATTCGGAAAATTGCCGCTTTTAGGGCATTTCCAAAAATATCCCGATGCTTCTATAACAGAAAAGCCGGGATTCTGTCCACACTGGAACAAAAATCCCGGCTGCTGTTTCATATTATTATCGTCCGGCCTTCTGTTAGTTCAGCGGAGTACCGCAGAACGGGCAGAACCGCGCCTCTTTGTCCGTAATGGGATGGGCGCAGGCCTCGTTCGGACAAACCTTGGGTACGGGTCCGAGCTCGACCAGGAGCTCGCCCTCGCGCACAGGGATCATCTTCTTGTTTTCCTTGAAGTCGGCCGTCTTGAGTACGCGTTTGACGATGCCGTCGCAGGGAGCCAGAACGGCTTTCTCCTGCTTCATGATGCTCACGTTGAAGATTTCCTCGCCCTTCTTCACGATGTCGCCGGGGGCCACATACATGACCCACAGGTCACCGGTGCTCGGGCTGCCGACCTGGTACTGGTCATTGGGATCGGCCATGGGCACGCCTGCCGCTCCTCTGCCCGCGGGTTCAGCGAGCTTCACGCTGCAGCTCATGAACTCGGAGTCAAGCACGTAGCGCACCACGCTCATGCCGGTCTCGTCGGGTCTCGAGATGTGCAGCATCTGCAGGGTGTGCGGCTTGCCATGGCTGTCCTCGAAGTTGATGGTCTCGCCGACCTGCATGCCTTCGAACCAGGTGTTCAGGGGCAGGCAGTTGGGATCGCCGTACTTCTTCACGAAGCGGATGGTCTTGAGCGCGTCGCCCGGGAAGTTGAGGTACATGACGTACTCTTCGTCCGAAGGCTCGCGGCCAAGCATTCTGGCGCATTCGGCGCGCACCTCGTCGAGGTTGACCGGAGGCAGCTGCTCAAGGGGCGAACACTCGGTGCGCTGGGCGATGGCTTCCTTCCACTTGGAACCGAAGGCGCTCTCGTAAACCCAGTCCGGCGGGAAGCCGAGGGGCAGACGGCCGAACTTGCCAAGCAGGAGATTCCTGAAGGCATCGTTGCAGTCTCTGTAGATAAGGAGGCGCGCCTTGCGCATCTCGTCAGAGAGCTCGTTCTCCGGCGTACGGTTCACTTCCTGCATCACTTCAAGAAGGTATTTGACCTCATCCTCGCCGCCGCGCTTGTAGGCGCCGGTCACGCCGAGGAAGGCGGTGTTCCAGGTGATCTGGCTGCCGGGCGTCACGTCGTGGTAGCGCACGATCCTGCGGGTCTGCTCGAGGAAACGGAGCATGTAGGGCAGAATCGTGATGTAGCCCTGCTTCACAGCGCCTTCCTGCGAGGAGGAAGTGGCGCCGCCGGGCATGCCGTGACGCGTGACATCGTAGTCGATGCCGCGGAAATACGGCGAGCAGTACCTGTCGTAGTACGGCATGAGCTGCTTGTTGACGAAGTTGGCCTGGCGGATGGCGTCCATGTTGAGCTTCGTCTTGAGGCCGAGCTCGCCCTCGAGGTAAGCCACCATGGACTGCACGTCGCCCTGGCCGTAACTGCGCACGGAGGATCCGAGCGCCACGTCCAGAATCTGGCAGCCGGCCTTGGCGGCCGCGCCGCAGGCGGGCACGAAGAGACCGTCCGTGTAATGACGGTGGTAGTGCAGCACGAGTTCGGGCCACTTCTTGCGCAGGGCGGTCACGAGTTCCGAGATGAAGCGCGGCGGGCAGACGCCGCCCATGTCCTTCAGGCCCAGAATGAAGTGTCTCGCGGCCTTGTGGGGATCAAGGCCGAGGAGCTTCGCCATCATGCGTACGATGTGATCGGTGACGCCGAGGTAGTGCTCCACGTCAAAGCCCTTGGCCCAGGACATGGAGAGAGCCGGCTCGAACACGCAGTCCTTGCGGTTCATGACTACTTCGGCGAAGGGCAGCATGTTCTCCACATGGTTCAGGAAGTCGAAGCTGCGGACGATCTGGTAGTTGTCGCAGATCATCTCGCCCGTCACCTGCATGGCGTTCTTCGGCTGGGGCTTGTAGCCGAGCACGTTGGTGGAACGCACGAGGAGCTGCTTCAGCGTCTTGGGCGCGAAGCGGTTCCATTCCTTCGCTTCCGTGAAGGGATAGGTCATATTGGCGAGCATGGCCACGTGGAAGTGGGCACCGCCGCCATTCTCAATGGAGAAGTAGCCGGCGTTGTCGAGATACGGACCGACGAGTCTGTCCTCGGCAAGGCGCATGCGGTTGCTCGTGTTGGACTGGGTGATGTCGCGCGGCGTCGTGTCGGTGAAATGCACCCAGTCGGAGTCGCGGATGTAGTCGAGAAGCGCTTCCCTGTCGCCGTGCGGATACGGGTTCTCCTGCCTGCGCTCCTCATTGCTGATGGTGGGCAGGTGCGGTTTGAAGGCGCCGAGGCGCGGCGTTTCCCTGGTGCGGTACTCGCCGAGGGACACGTAGGGGTTAAAGCCCTTGGCCGAAATCTCGGCCACAAGGCGGCTCAGGCGTTCGCTCTCCGCGGCCAGATCCTCGTACTGCATGAGCTCGGGATGCTGGGCCACGAAATTCGTGGAAATCTCGCCGTTGCGGAAGTCAGGATTCTTAATGACCTGACGGAAGAACGGAATGGTCGTGTGCACGCCGCCGATGACATATTCGCTGAGGGCGCGCTCCATGATGCCCAGGGTCTTCTCCCAGTCATGGGAGTAGGCGATGAGCAGGGCGCCGGCGGAGTCATAGTTGGCCGGGAAGTCGTAGCCGGCGGAAATGTTGGAGTCGAGGCGCACGCCGGGGCCGCCGGGGGACACGTAGCGGGTAATCAGGCCCGAGTTGGGGGCAAAATTATCCTGCGGGTTCTCCAGGTTGATACGCACCTGCATAGCCGTGTAGCCAGGCTTGAACGTGCTCTCGTTGTAGCGGAGCTCTGCGCCGAAGGCCACGGCGATCTGCTCTTCCACGAGGTCAATGCCGTAGCGGCTTTCGGTGATGCCGTGCTCCACCTGCAGACGGGTGTTCACCTCGATCATGTAGGGATTGCCGTCCGGGGTCACGAGAAATTCCACCGTGGCCAGGGAATGATAGCCCACGGCGCGCACGAGCCTGCGGGCGTATTCCTTCAGACGTTCGCGGAGTTCACGGGTCACCCCCTTCCAGGGGGAAGGCGTGATTTCCATGAGCTTCTGGTTGTTGCGCTGCACGGTGCAGTCACGTTCGTCAAAGGCGAAGACGTTGCCGTAATGGTCGGCCAGCACCTGGATCTCGATGTGGTGGACGTCCGTCAGGAGCTTTTCCACGAAGAGACGCGGGTTACCGAAGGACGCCTGGGCCATGGTGGAGGCTTTGAAGAAGGCGTCCTCCAGCTCGGACTTGCTGTGCACGGCGAAGATGCCGCGGCCACCGCCGCCGCCTTCGGCCTTGAGCATGATGGGAAGCCCGATCTCATCAGCGAGCTGGCGCGCCTCGTCAACAGTCACGGCTCCCTCGGAGCCGGGAACAACGGGGATGCCCAGCTTGCGGGCCACCTTGCGGCACTCAACCTTGTTGCCGAGCAGGTTCATGGCCTCCTCGGAGGCGCCGATGAAGACAATGCCGTTGTCCCGGCAGAGGGCCGGGAAGCGGCTGTCCTCGGAAGCGAAGCCCCAGCCGGGATGGATGCCCACCACGCCGCTGCGCTTGGCAAGCTTCACGATACGCTCGATGTCAAGATAGGCACGCGGGTCGGGGCCCAGAAGAAGCAGTTTCTGCGCGGTCGAGGCGGCGGGTGCCGTTTTGTCGATATCAGTGGCCGTCATGGCGGCTATGGCGTCAAAGCGCTCCCTGATGGAACGGCAGATGCGGCGGGCCGGAATACCGCGGTTGGCAACCAATATGATCTTGCCCTTTAGAAATTCCTGTACTTCCTTAAACGTCTTGTTTGGCATGAACTCGTCCCTCTTTAAAAACTGTCTCTCCCGCGAACCGGATGCTTCCGCCCAGATACTCCTTCACGCCCCCGGTCTCCCGGAGGATGATCTGACCCTGGGCCCCCACACCTTCCAGAATGCCGGTGGCCGTCAGGCTTCCGTCCTCCAGCCTGACGGGGTTCCCCCGCCAGAGCAGATACCTGTTGGCCAGTTCAAGCCAGCTTCCGGATTGGGTAGTCTTCTGACTATAGACAGAAAATATGGATTTAACAAGCAATCCCCACAGCTCATCCACACCCGGAACCGCTCTGCCCGGAAGCGCGCATTCGGAAAGGCTGCAGGCCATAAGCGCCGTGCTCTCGCGCATGGCCTCCGCGCCGGGGTGCGAAACCAGATTGAGCCCCACTCCGGCCAGGAGCACGCCCGCCCTTTCCTCGAGGAGGATGCCGCAGACCTTGCGCGGCTCTTCGCCGAACATGACCGCCACGTCGTTGGGCCACTTCATCACCGCCGGATATCCGTATCCTTTAAGTGCCGCGCAGACAGCGGCCCCGCAGGCCACGGCCGCCTCGGTTCCCACAAAGGGCGGCTCCATGGGGAGGCGCAGGGACGCGTAAAGGTTGCCCGCAGGCGACCCCCAGTTTCTGCGGTACTGCCCGCGTCCGGCCGTCTGACTCTCGGCCATGAGGCTGTCGAAAACACCGAGATGAACGTCCGGCTCCCTCGCCGCGTCCATGGTGGTGGACACTTCAGCCCTGTGAATAACGTTAAACACGGCAGCCTCCCTGCTGTTCAATCCATTCTTCCGCTGCGGCTTCGAGGCGTCCGGTGAAGTCGTCCATGTACGGACCGTGGTCGAAGCCGCACACGTGTCCGAACCCGTGGGCCGTGAGGCGGACCAGATGCCTGAGAGGCTCCTGACCATAAAGCACGCATTCCCGGCGGAGTGTCTCAGAGGAGAGAACGAGTTCCGCGAGTCCGGTGAGCGGCTCACCCGGGAAGGACAGGATATTGGTCGGTCCGGGCACACCCATGGCTCTTCTGTTGAGTCCGGCCATGGGACCGTCCAGGGTCACACTGAAATCAAGAGCCCCCGGCACGCCCGGGCATCCGCCCTCTTCTTCCACGGCCCGGGCCTTTTCCCGGAGGATCCGGAGGAGCGGCTCAAGCTCTCTGAGCGGACAGGGCAGAAGAACGCAGGCAAGAGGACTGTCCGCGTCCAGTGTTACACTAAAAGGGGGCCGCAGAGCCCCTTCGTCATTTTCCATCATCGTTTTCTCCGCCAGGAAACATGCGCCCGGCATCTGAACATGAGAGGCCCCTAACGCCGTTCCCCGGTATCCGGCATATCGATGTCGAGACCGGCCCCGGACTTATGCTCCGGCTTCGCCGGCTCATGGGCTCCCGCATCCATGCTCAGCGGACAGCCGTCTATGAGATGCTCGTCTTCCACGGAAGAGGACTGACCGCCAGCCTCACCGGGGCGCAGGGGGCCGATGAAGGCCTTCTCCTTCTCTGCCTCAGCCCCGGCTTCCTTCCGGGGCTCCCCGGCTTTCAGGCCGCTGTTTCTCCGGCAGCCCACAAGGCGCTGGAACACGGAGGGTTTCTCCCCACCCTGCCCCGCATCCTTCGCGGGGGACGGCGCCGCGGATTCCCTCTGGAAAAGGTGCTGATCCGGGGCCGCCGTTTCTGCGCCTTTCATCCCCTTCACAGGTTCCGGATAGGCGATGCGCTGATGGAAAATGCCGGTGAGCACGCGCTGGAAGCTCTCGCTGAGATAGTGGAGATCCCTGAAGGTGAGCTCGGACTCATCAAGCTGGCCTTCGGCAAAAATTCCCTTGATGATTTTATCGACATGCGCCTTGAGACGCGCCGGCGTGGGATCAGTTAACGTTCTGCTTGAAGCCTCGACCGAGTCGGCCAGCATGAGGATGGCGGCTTCCTTCGTCTGGGGCTTGGGCCCGGGATAGCTGTAGTCAGACTCGTTCGGATTCTCTCCCAGTGCCACGGCCTTCTGGTAGAAGCAGCGGATCACGCGGGTGCCATGATGCTGGGCGATGATATCCGTGATTTCCTGCCCAAGCCGATAACGCTGGCAGAGCTCGATGCCCTTCTTCACGTGATTCATGATGATGAGCGCGCTCATGGAAGGCGAGAGCTTGTCGTGCTTGTTGGGGCCGCCGAACTGGTTCTCGATGTAGTACTGCGGATAAGCCAGCTTGCCCGAATCGTGATAGAGGGCTGCCACTTTGCAGAGAAGCGCGTTGGCGCCAATGGCCCTGGCTCCGGCCTCGACCATGTTGGCCACCACGATGGAGTGATGGTAGGTGCCCGGAATGGTGACCATGATCTCCTGCATGAGGGGCTGCTCGAGGCTGATGAATTCCATGAGCCTGAAGCGCGTGGAGTAACCAAATACGGTCTCGAGCACGGGGCTCAGGGAGAAGAAGAGAATGAGCGTCAGGAGAGAGTTGATGCACACAGCCGTGAACAGCATGGGCATCTCATTCAAAGCCGTGCCTTCAAGGAAGGCCGCGCCCACGAGAAGGAAGCTTTCCCCGAGGATGAGCGGAATGAGGTTCCACACGGCGTCCTGCCGGCTCATGGCCGACACCACAAGCCAGGTGGTCAGCATGGCCGAGAGAAAATGAAAGAGGCCGAGGGACACGCCGAGATGCAGGTTCACCGCCGTAAAGAGCGAAAGCAGGAGTCCCATGGTCACGTAGCGGCGGGCCGCGAAAACCATAGCCACGAAGCCGCAGGCTCCGGCCATGGGAAAGGCGACGCTGAAGGCGCCGGCCAGCGTGGAGCTCTCGATGAGCGCTCCCAGCGCGTAGACGCCGCGGGCGGCCAGAGTCGTGAAGGCCACCACAATGCTGATGAGATAGAGATCCTTGTTGCGGATGGACGATCCCGGACGTCCGCTCGGGGACAGGAAAAAGCCCAGGGAAATGAACACCGAGAGGATGAGGAGCCCGAGGGAGCGCTGCCAGTCGAGCGGCATGGCCGTGGTCTGGTACAGGGCCTGGAGCTTAATCTGCTGCTCGCGGCTCACGCGGTCGCCGCGGCGCACGATAAGCTCGCCCTTCTGTATCTGGTAGTAGACGGGCTCAACCTTGTCCATGACCTGGCTCGCGCGCCGCTGCGTGGCCTCGCGGTTCAGGGTCAGCGTGGCCGGCAGGGAAGCGGAGAGAAGCACGTTCACTGCCCTGCGCGCGTTGTGGGAAAGTTCCTGCTCACCGCGGGCCAGAGTCGAAATTTCCGTCAGGAAGGACTGCACGTCCGGGAGCACGGTCACATCCGGACGCAGAACCTCCTGCCCCGTGTCCAGATTGCGGATGATGACGCCGCTCCGGCCCACACGGGCCGTGCGGATATCGCCCACGAGGCCTTCGGACATGCGTTCGCGCAGGAGGGGAAGCAGCTTGTGGAGCACGAATTTCTGGGTCGTGGGAACGCCGAGTTCCGGCAGAATCTCTCGGGCGAGCTCAGGACCGATCTCGCTCGAGAAGAGCACGCTCGGGTCCTCGCGCCCGTTTTTCGGCGGCGCGCCGTTGAGCTCGCGCATGAGGTCAATTAAGCGCGTCTCGAAGGCGATATAGGGCTCGAGACTCAGATCATAGACCGAAGGCTGCAGGAGCATGACCTGCTTGCGCCGTGCCGCCGTGGCCTGGGCGTCCTCCACAAGGAGATAGCGGTCCGCGACGACGTTGGACTCGGCCACCTGCCCCGCAACGTATAGTCTGTGGCCCGTATCGAAATTGAATCCCGAAAAAAGCGACACAGCCAGAAGAACGCACGCGAAGACGGCGCAGCCGCGCCCGCATCCGAGATGAGCCCTGATGGCCCGGCTTATGGCCAGGAAACAGGGTCTCGCGTTAGTGATCTTCTGCTGCTGCATCATAAGCGTGGACTATGGCCCCGACGAGAGGATGGCGGACAACGTCTCCCTTCGAGAAACGGTGGAAGGCGATGCCTGGCACGCCGCGCAGAATCTTCAGCGCCTGCACAAGCCCCGACTGGGCATGATTGAAGCCGCCGGGGAACTGGGGCAGATCTATCTGCGTCACGTCGCCGGTGATAACCATGCGCGAGCCGAAGCCCATGCGGGTCAGGAACATCTTCATCTGTTCCTGGGTGGTGTTCTGGGCCTCGTCCAGGATAATGAACGCGTCATTGAGTGTGCGGCCGCGCATAAAAGCGAGCGGTGCCACCTCGATGGCCCCCGCCTCCATCATGGAGGCCACGCGGGCCGCTGGCAGCATGTCGTTCAGGGCGTCGTAGAGCGGACGCAGATAGGGGTTCACCTTTTCCGTAAGATCGCCCGGCAGGAAACCGAGCTTCTCGCCGGCCTCCACAGCCGGACGGGTAAGGACAATGCGCTTCACCTGGTGCTGGGCGAACATGGAAAGGGCCATGGCTACGGCAAGATAGGTCTTGCCCGTACCGGCCGGTCCCACGGCGAACACCATGGCACAGCGCCGGAGCGCGTCGAGATAGGCCTTCTGGGCCACGTTGCGTGCCGTAACCGTCTTTCTCGGGGTATGAATGAAGACCGCGTCGCGGTAGACTTCAGAAAGGACCACACCGGGATCACTGCGGACCATCTCATAGGCCCGAGCGATATCTTCCTGGGTCACGTTCACGCCGCTCTTGAAGAGCCCGTAGAGCTGCAGAAAAACATTGCAGAGCGCCTGCCGGACGCGGAGATCCGGGGTGTCGACCAGAACCTTCGCCCCCCGGCTCGCGATGTGCGCGCCGCTGGCCGAAGCAAGGAGATGCAGGTGGGCATTGTTGGGTCCGAACAGCTGGTTGGCGACCATGGGATCGTCAAATTCTACCAGTTCGGCCGTGCTGTTTTCTTCTGACATACCCTTCACTTAATGAAAAACGTGGTTAGTGTCCATGAAAAATAACCCGGATGCGGGTCCTGCCGGTTGTTATTTAAAGTATTCCTTTAAAATATTTTTTCATTCTGACAGGCAACCCTGCCCTTCCATTTCGTTTTCGTCTTGCTAAACACCCGCGTATGACGTAATGAAAACCCTCCCCGATGCATGATAAAAGCCGCCGGCGCGCATGCCGCGCCCCTCGTTGTTTTTCACGTCTTCACGGCTTTCCTTCCGGGCGTTTTTCTCTTTTTCCAAATCACTCTTAACATGAGGTTTGCATGTCCGCACTGTCTTTCAGTCCATCCAAGCCCAGACGGGTCATTTCCTGTCCCGTCATGCCTCTCCGCGATGTGGTCATCTTTCCGCACGCCATCGTGCCGCTTCTCGTGGGGCGCGAAAGCTCCATCCGGGCTGTCGAGTCCGCCTTTACCGCCAAAGGACCCAGGCTCATCTTTATGGTTACCCAGAAAGACAGCAGCCAGGAAGAAATCCACGGCAGCGACGGACTCTTTACCATGGGCTGCGTCTGCCAGGTTCTGCAGCTTCTGCACCTGCCCGACGGCAATGTGAAAGCCGTTGTGGAAGGACTTTACCGGGCGACGTTCTCGGACTACGCCCTTGACGGCGACTATCCCTCTGTCGTGGTCACCCCGGCCGAAGACGTGATGGGCGACCAGCAGAGTTTCACCGCGGCCGCCAACCTCCTCTCCTCCGAGCTTCAGACCTATATCAAGTCCGGCAGGGGGGCCCTCAACCAGGACGCTTCCCAGCCTCTTGAATCCATCAGGGACGCTTCCACGCTCTGCGATTCCGTCATGGCCCGCGTCAACGTGCCCTTCCCCCGCAAACAGGAGATCCTCGAAATCCTGGACGTCGCGAAGCGCATGGAAGAGGTTTTCGTCTGCCTCCACGGAGAGAATTCCCTCGCGACCATAGAGCAGCGCATCAAGGCCCGCGTGCGCGAGGCCATGGAAAAGAGCCAGCGCGACTACTACCTCAACGAACAGCTCAAGGCCATTAATAAGGAACTGGGCCGCGAAGAGGATCCCATGCGCGAGCTTGACCGCATTCTTGAGGAGCTCAAGAAGCGCGACATGCCCCAGAAGGTCAAGGACAAGGTCGAAAGCGAAATCCGCAAGCTGCGCATCATGACCCCCCAGGCAGCCGAATACACCATCGTACGCGGCTACGTGGACTGGATCATGGATCTGCCCTGGAACAGCCTCAAGGACGTCGATATCGACATCGAAAAGGCCCGCAGGATCCTCGACGCCAACCATTACGGCCTCGAGAAACCCAAGGAGCGCATCCTTGAGTACCTCGCCGTGCAGAAGCTCTCCGGCGGCCTCCACGGCCCCATCCTCTGCCTCGTCGGCCCGCCAGGCGTTGGCAAGACCTCTCTCGCCAAGTCCGTGGCCCTGGCCACCGGACGCGACTACCTGCGTCTCTCCCTCGGCGGCGTGCGCGATGAGGCCGAAATCAGGGGGCACCGCCGCACCTACATCGGCGCCCTGCCCGGCAAGATCATCCAGTCCCTGAAGCGCGTGAAATACAATAATCCCCTGCTCTGCCTCGACGAGGTGGACAAGATGACCAGCGACTACCGCGGCGATCCCGCGGCTGCCCTGCTGGAAGTCCTCGACCCCGAGCAGAACAACGCCTTCATGGATCATTATCTTGATCTCGACTACGACCTCAGCAAGGTCTTCTTCATCACCACGGCCAACTCCCTGGAGGACATCCCCGCACCCCTGCTCGACCGCATGGAGATCATCGAGCTGCACAGCTACCTCGAGACAGAGAAATATCACATCGCCAAGAATTTTCTTATTCCCCGCCAGATTAAGGAAAACGGCCTGAAGGATTCCAATATCAAGTTCACGGATAACGCTATCATCTCCATTATCCGCGACTACACCGGCGAGGCCGGTGTCCGCAACCTTGAACGCCGCATCGCCAAGATCTGCCGCAAGGTTGCCGTGAAGCTCCTGGAATCCAAGCATCTCGACAGGCGCATCGTTATTACCTGCCAGACGCTGCCTACCTATCTTGGCCAGCAGATCTACCGCCACGACAAGCCCGAAACCACGTCGACCGTCGGCGTCTGCAACGGTCTCGCCTGGACCAGCAGCGGCGGCGAGCTCCTCCTTGTGGAAACCTCCATCATGCCCGGTACCGGACAGGTGGTCACCACGGGCAAGCTCGGCGAGGTCATGCAGGAATCTGCCAAGGCGGCTCTCAGTTACGTGCGCGCCCACTCCGAACTGCTCGGTCTGGCTGACGACTTCCATAAGAAGATCGACATCCACGTGCACGTGCCGGACGGCGCCACACCGAAGGACGGCCCCTCAGCCGGCATCACCATCGCCACGGCCATCACCAGTGCCCTCCTGGGTATCCCGGTGCGCAACGATATCGCCATGACCGGCGAAATCTCCCTGCGCGGCCGCGTGCTGCCCATCGGCGGCCTCCGTGAAAAGCTGCTCGGCGCCAAGCGCGCCGGCGTCTACACCGTCATCGTCCCCAAGGACAATGAACGCGACATCAAGGAAGTCCCTGCCGAGGTGGTCAAGGGAATGAACATCATCTACGTGGAGCACGTTACCGATGTCCTGCCCCTCGCCCTCAGCGCTACCAAGGAGCAGATTTTTTCGGGACGCGGAATGAAACCCCTTACCGAGAAGCTGCGCGCCGGTTTTGCTGAAAAGCCGGCTGCCCAGGCCCAGTAAACAAAACAGAAAACAGGAAACTATCCCCCGCCCCCGGCAGATAAAGGGTCAACCTTCATTGCCAGGGACGGGGGATAGTTTTTTATGAATGCTTCAGACACCTGTGGTGAGGGACGAACTGACGGTTTTCCCGCAGACGCAGGTCCCGCTGATCCTATCCGGAGCGGTGTCACCGGTTTTCCACTGCCACCTAAGAGGACTCCGGTATCCCGCCTTCTCCAAATCCCTGAACTGGGAGTACTCGGTCTGCCACGTTTCGGAGTGGTCCGGAAGGCTGTTGACACTCTGATTTGGATTTTCCCCTTCAGGCAGGGGGAGGAAGTCAGTCTTTGCTTTTATACAGGGCGCAGCTCTCCACGGGCCGCGCCGTTTTTGTCAGCAGGGCTGACAAACGGGGATACGCTCAAGATCGTCCGGAACATATATATTTCCACCAAAATAACGCCGGCCTTCTTCTGTATACAGCCGCCGGCGCTGTTCCAGGGAATCGTCCTCCGTATGGTAAAGGATGACATTGCGCACCCCCATGCGGGCCGCGTTTTCGCAGGCTTCTTTCACCGTGGAATGCTTCTTCTCATGCGGGTTATACAGAGCGCTCTGCGCTTCAAGGCAGAAAGCCTCGTGCATGAGCCATGAGCTCCCCCTGGCATACTTCTCCCCGAACGAATTCAGAGGTTCGTCTCCGAGGCAGGTGAGGTTACCGCAGGGGAGTTCCATGGAAAAGCCAAACTGCTTCGCCTTCACGGAGTGAATGTCAAAGAAGACGGTCCTGTGTCCCAGGATCTCTTTTTCTTCACCGTCACCAACAGGAAGAAGATGCACACGGGACCCGATGAGTCTCGTCTCCTTCTCCCGAATCAGCATCATCACAAGGCTGCGGATGGTGTCCAGGAGTTCCGGGTGTGCGTACACAGTGAGGTCGCCAGTATAGGTGCCGCTGTTGATATCCTGGCAGATGGCGCGCACCATCCAGAGTATCCCGAGGATGTGGTCGAGATGCCTGTGGGTGACATAAATGGTATGGATTTCGTCCGGTGACACGCTGATCCGCCTGAGCTGCGCCAGTATTCCATTGCCGCCGCCACCGTCCACGAGCAGGCGCTGCCCGCTTTCGCTGAGCAGGAAACAGGTGTTGAAACAGCGGGTGACCATGGCGCGGCCAGTGCCAAGCATGAGAATTTCCATTATAAAACCCCTTTTTTCAGGGTTACGTATTTTATAGTGAGGGCTCCGGAGCTCTTTGCCGGGAAGATTCCAATGCAGAGATATAGAAGGTTCAGCAGGAGTGCCACGGTATGTGGACAGGCTCATTCCCTCACAAAACCTGGAGAGGAAGACTCCGCATGCCGCAGAGCGCAGCCGCCACCTGCTGGCTGTTCCCTGTCTGGCACATTCCGGCGAAGTATCTTTTTAAGGATAAAAAACAAGGGGAGGAGGCACAGGGAGAGTAGACTGTGCCCCTCCCCTTCCGCAGAGGTAACTCTGCGGGCCAGCCACAGGCTGGAGGACGGAGGATGGCTTTGAGGGAGACTAAGTTATCGTATTGTTAAGGGGTATCCACCCTGTGGCTGTTCAATTTGCTGGCAGGAAAAGGCATCCGCAGTGGTGCGGAATCATCTGATACGACAGCCCGTCTCATCGAGTTTTGCATGAAGCCAGGACAGATCCATCGTTCCGGATCTGTGGATGGCTTCAATTTTCTTTTGTGCTCTGTTGGCTATTTCCGTGGCCTTTTCCGCCACCCTGCAGGCTTCTCCCGGATGAATGGCAACCAGGCCGTCCAGATCTCCAACAATAATGTCACCCGGTTCGACAACAACATTTCCCAGAGCAACGGGAACATTGATTTCACCGCATGCGTCCTTGTACGGACCATTAGGATTGACCGCACGTGCGTACACGGGAAAATCCAGCTCTCTGAGTCCGGCGAGATCACGCACAGCGCCGTCGATGACAAAACCGGCGAGACCGCGTTTCATGCAGTAGCTGGCCATGACGTCACCGGTCACGGCGCGTTCTGTGTACCCTGCACAGGAAGCAACGATGACATCACCGGGCTGCGCTTTTTCTGCAGCATAATAAAGAAGGAGATTCTCACTGGCGGGGAGGTTCACCGTGTACGCGATTCCCAGAATACGCGTACAGTTGAGGGGCTTGATCGAAGAAGGGAGCGCGGCATTTCGCCCGAGGGCATCGCAGATATCCGGGACAGCCAGATGGGCGAACCGGTTCACCAGAGCGCTATCTGGACGGGAAATTTGTGTATTGATGGTGTATCTCATGATTTTCAGTCCTGCAGAAAAAACGTCGAATTTGCGTACGTGAGGATCCCGACCGTCATTTTCGGATTTTCTTCCAGCCAGGCATCAACCGCAGTCTGCGCGTCACCCTTGCGGAGGAGACAGCGCTTCAGATCAGATTCCGAGAGATCCGTGTGGAGAATGACTTCATGATTCAGAGCGGCTCTCGCAAAGAGAAAGGCCTTGTGCGCACCCATGACGAACTTGCTGTGCCGGAAGTTTTCCATAAGCTCTTCCTGACTGTGGAAGCGTTCAACGTACTTTTCATATCGCTCATCGCCGATCCCCTGGGCGCACTGCGCGAGAAGCAGAATCTTCCCATGCGGAGCGACGCAGTGACGGCAGGCATCAAGGGCCTTCTGGGCCTGATAGAGGCAGATATCCTTGGGATATCCTCCACAGGAAGCGATGACGATATCAAAAGGCCTTTCAAGACGCTGCCCGTACAGCGACTTCGTCATCAATGCGGCCTTTTCGAGAACCGCGGCCGGATTGCCAACAAAAAGCGCTGCGATCTGCTTGTCAGAGGTGAGGACCACGTTGACAGCCACCCGGACGCCGGCGATTTCCCCGGCCTCGTTCATATCCAGCCGTACAGGGTTTGTGGCGATGTTGCCGGCATACGCCTCATCCCTGGTCATCATGCTGTGACTGTGGGTTATCATGTTCGCGGAAGCGCAGCCAACAACAACGCCCTTGGCACCGCCCGTGCATCCCACAAACTGATGAATATCGACCATGCCCATGACGATTTTCAAATCAGCATCAGCGTAAGCCGCATTGATTTCAACAGGCGTTCCCCGGCTCGTCACGCCCATGTGACGCATGGGCGAAGTCTGGGCGTCATGGGAAACTACGCGGCAGCCCTGGAGATCCTCTGGAAGGATACGGAAAAGCTGCGCCTCATCGGGGCGGGGATGCAGCCCCCCGCCCACGACGATGGTCACGCGTTCATGAGGAAGATCGGGATACGTCCTGAAAATCTTCTCTAAGAGCGGAGGAAGAAGAAGTTTCGTTGGAAAGGGACGCGTTTCATCAGGAACGGCGATGGCAATGGAACCAGGAGCCGTCATGTCCTCAAACCGGGGACAGGACAGGGGAGAATTCAGCGCCCTGGAGAATTCCCCGAGGGGATCTTCCAGAGGCTGGGCGTGCCTGGGTTCAATAACTGTCACGTTCGCGTTTTCAGGCAGGGAAAGCGCGATTTTCCCTTTGCCGTATTTCAGGATGTACTGCATGCGTAACCTCATGAAGGAGGGGAAGCCAGCTTAAAAGAGAACGCCCGTGGGCGTCGGCACACTGAGCAGTTTGCAGAAGACAACCCACACAAGCACAGTGAAGACAACACCGAAGAGAGAACTCACGCCTAAAACATGCAGCTTTCCCCGGGATTTATCGCACAGGGTGAACATGCTTATGATCATGAATACCACCGTGCTGACGAAGAACCCGATGAAGCTCACGCAGAAGGCATAGATGATGCCCGCTGCCGAAATATAGGCAACGCGCTTCCAGGCTACGTGTTCATCCGAGTGGGAATCACAGGAAAGTTTCCTGCGTTCCCAGAAACCCTTGATGACGAACCACAGCCCCCCGATGGCGATGAGGGCAAGCAGGGATTCAGGAAACACGCGGCTGATACCAGACAGTTCTTCAAGCTGGATATAAAAAACAAGAGCAATGACAAGAAAACTTAATCCACAGAGAATATCATTCGTACTCTTATGCATCTGTCGGCACTCCCCCGCGGCTTTTTCCGGAGCCGATTCTTTTTCTGAAGATGATAAACAAAGGCGTGGCCACAGAAAGAACAAGCGCGGCTATCAGGACTTTATTAATGACGCCTTCCGTCAGAACTTCCAGGAGGCCGCCGCTGACAGAGACAGAGAGATCCAGACACTTACCAAGGTTTTCCTCAATCATGGGACCCAGGATTACACCAAGAGCCATGGCACCCGTGTCCATACCCAGTCTGCCGCCAAAATACCCGACAAAACCGAAGGCCACGACGGTCCAGATATCAACCATGGAGTTGGCAATGGCGTACGCGCCTATGAAGGAGAGAACAACGATGCCTACAGCGATGAAAGTCAGCCTGATGGTCAGAAGCCTGGCCATGATGCGGCAGAGCAGGTAACCGATGGGAATAAGGAGAATATTGACGGCAAACTGTGAGAAAATGAAAGTATAGGTAAGATCGGGAGTTGCCGTGAAAATCTTGAAGCCGGGCTGAATGCCATGCGCCATGAGAGCGCCGAGGATAACTGCGGCCACTGCGCTGCCGGGAATGCCCAGCGTCAGCATGGGAATGAGGGAGCCGCCGATGACCGCGTTATTGGCACTTTCAGAAGAAGCAACGCCTTCAATGATGCCGGTACCGTACTTTGACGGATCCTTGGCCCAGCGCTTGCTTTCGTTATAGGCAATGATGGAAGCGATTTCGCCGCCAGCACCTGGCAGCATGCCGATTGCCGTGCCGATGAGGGAGGAGCGAAGGAGAATCGTCTTGCAGCGCGTGACAAGATGTTTGAACGTTTTATAAAACACACCCTTATGGGGATGGTATTCCGCCACGAATTTTTTGTTGGATCCGAGCAGGAAGAGGACCTGTGAGAAGGAGAAAAGGCCAATCATACAGGGGATGACGGAAATACCCTGTGAAAGGGAATACGATCCAAAAGTGAAGCGCGGCGTTCCGGTATTCGGATCGAGGCCAATGGTCGAAACCAGAAGGCCGATGGCGCCGGAAACAATGCCCTTTCCCATATTGCCGGGGCTCATGACGGCGATGGTGCTCAGACCGAAAAGACAGAGCCAGAAATTTTCAGAACCTCCGAAACTGAGCGCGAAGTGAGCGAGCGGCCTGGCCAGACAGAGAAGGAAGATGACACCTATGAAACCACCTATGCCCGAGGAGATAAGGGAGGTGTAGAGGCCGACATCAGCTTCGCCCCGCTGCGTGAGCGGCCATCCGTCGAATGTCGTTGCGACGGATGAGGGAGTGCCCGGTGTACAGATGAGAATGGCCGAGTTTGCTCCACCATAGATAGCCCCCACGTAAATGGCGCCGAGCATGATAAGGCCCGACGTAGGATTCATGGCAAAGGTAACGGGGACCATAAGAGCGACACCCATGGTGGCAGAAAGGCCGGGAAGTGCTCCGGTAATAATGCCGCCCGTAAGCCCCAGGAGCATGAGACCGATATTAAATGGATCAATCAGGTTGAGTAAGGAAGGAAGAACATAATCAATCATGCGAGAGGCTCCTAGCGTGCTATATTACGTTCAATAAAGTCCAGGGAACCCGTTGATAAAAAAGTTGCGGACCGAAGAACCAGCCCGCAACTTCACAAAGTCTACTTGATGAGGCCGTTTTCCTGCAGCAGCTTTTTATCGACAACTTCGAGCGAGCGGATGTAGGCTTCAAGGGAAGCGGGGTCGAGATATTCAGCAGGCTGACCAGCCTTCTTCATATCTTCAAGATAGTCCGGATCACTGCAGATCTTTTTGAGTGTGACGCGCAGGAACCGCACAGCCTCAGGATCAGTTCCCTTCGGGCAGGCGAAGATGCGGCGGATATCGGAAACCAGGTTTATGCCCTGTTCCTTCAGGGTGGGCACATCGGGAAGAAAAGCGTTGCGCTTCTCACTGGCAACGTTCAGGATGCGGAATTCGCTGATGGAACGCATGATGTCGTTGATGTTGCCGAAAATAAGATCAACCTCTCCACCCAGGAGCGCCGCGTTCTGGTCAGCAGCTCCCTTATAAAAAACCTTCGTTATCTTGGCTTCAGGGAAGAGTTTGCAGAATTCCAGGTACATCAGATGATGGCCGCTGAGGGGTCCCACGAGGCCGACCTTCAGCTTATTGGGATTGCTCTTCGCGAAATCAAGAATTTCCTTGAAATTCTTGAACTTGCTGGTCTTAAGAACGGCCACGCACTGAGGATCATTGACGACCTGCGCCAGGTATTCATAACTGTCGGAAGTAAAAGCCGCCTTCTGGGAGAGTTCCTGCAGCACCATGTGCGGAAGATTCATTCCGCCGAATGTGTATCCGTCTTTGCTGGCTTTGGCGATTTCCGTGAAGCCAATCATTCCGCCGGCGCCGGGCTTGTAGACAAATACCCAGGGCTGCTTGACGTACTTGTTCCAGTATTTCTGCATGATGCGGGCCTGTACGTCACTGGACCCACCGGCTGTAAAGGCAATGATCAGATTGACCGGTTTTTCAGGATAGGCAGCCCGGGCCGGACTGCTGACGGCAAAGGCGAGAGTGACGGCCATGGCAAGTGAGGTTAAGAACTTAAATGGGCGCATTGGTGCCTCCGTATCCTTTTGAATGGGGGGGGTAAAATATCGGCCAGGAGAGCCCTGGCCGATATTACTGGCGGGCGTTAGGCGCTCTCGTACAGACGGGTCATGATGAATTCGCGGTGTCCGAGGACTTCAGCGCTCGTCATACGGCCGTTGCAGGTGCTGATGAGCATATCAAGCAGCTTGTCGCCGGCCTGATCGTAGTTCATCTCGCGGCGGAGGATGCCGGTCACGTCGACATCGATGTGCTCGCTCATGGTACGCAGGGTACGCGGGTTGCCGGTCAGCTTGATGACAGGCTCAATCGGGTTGCCGATAATGTTGCCCTGTCCCGTGGGGAAGAAGTGGGCAACATAACCGCCGGCGCAGAAAAGCGTCACGGCCTCAGCGGCAGCGGAAGAGGTGTCCATGAACCAGAGACCGGGGCCGGTGGGCGTTTCAGCCTTGTCGAGGCAGCCAACAATGGGAGCCTTGCGGCCAATCTTCTGAATGTTGCCAAGAGCCTTTTCTTCGATGGTGGTCAGGCCGCCTTCGATGTTGCCCTTGGTCGGCTGGGAGTCGCAAAGGTCATTGGTCTTGTGATCCTCGACAACCTTCTGGTAACGGTCGAAGAAAGCCTGGAACTTCTTGCGGACGTCATCATTGGCGCAACGGGCGGCAACGAGATGCTCACCGCCGGTCAGTTCCGTCGTTTCGCCGAAAGCGGTAGTGCAGCCGGCTTCGTAAAGTTTGTCAAAAGCATTGCCAACGGTCGGGTTGGCAGAAATGCCGGAAGTGGTGTCGGATTCACCGCATTTGCAGGAAACCCAGAGATCCTTGATGGGGCACTCAGTACGCTGCAGAGCCGTGGCATACTGCACGAATTCCTTGGCCTTCTTGGAAGCGGCGTTGATGGTGTCAAAGTCGCCGTGCTTTTCAATGCCGAAGCCGGCAACCGGCTTGCCGGTCTTGGCGATACCGTCGACCACACGCTGGGTCCACTGGGGCTCAATACCGATAACCACGCAGGCAGCAACGTTCGGATTGGAACCGGTGCCGATCAGCGTACGGAAATGGAGGTCAAGGTCGGCGCCGAACTGCAGACGCCCGTAGGCATGAGGCAGGGCAATGGTTCCCTTGACGTTGTTGGCAACGGCCTCACAGGCAGCGTTGGAAAGGTCGTCAAGGGGAAGGATAACAACATGATTGCGGATACCGACACGGCCGTTGTCACGGCGATAACCCATAAATGTCTTCTGCATTTCTACCACCTCTTCGTTTTTACATTGTGAACATGCAGATGTTCGCCACGCTTGATGGGCTTAACAACTCTGCCGATATCGGTACCGTATTTAATAACGGTATCACCAACATTGAGATCCTTAAGGGCAATCTTATGGCCGATCGGAATATCATCAAGAGTTGTGATCTGAATATCTGAATCACCATCCATGATCCAGCCGTTAAGCTTGTCTCCCTTTTTGACTCCTTCAACCACGATGACACCAACTGAATCGCCGGGCTCGTGTACGATGAAATGAGTTGTCATTTCGTACTCCTTAACTAACGTATATAAATAAAACCACCACTAACATAAAACGGCATGACAGGGATTAAACAGTAATCTGCATGCTGTTTGTTTATAAAAAAGCAATTCCCATGCCACTCGTCGTTCTTTTCACAACCCACTGAATTTATCTTTGTTTTTTTCAGAACAAGCTTATTTCAGGATTACCATGGTGCCCAAATTTAGTTAAACTTGGGCAAATAAATGACTAAAATTAAGCAGAGATGGGCACAAGATGGCACCTGAAGAAAACGAAAACCTGGAAAATCCTGAAAACTCCGTCGGCAGGCTGGCCCAGAAACTGGCCGTTTCTGTAAGCACACGCATGGATCGGAACGCGTTCTTCCAGATCCTCTCGAGCCGGCTGCGTGAACTTTTTCACTACAACAGATTCTGCATCAACCTTTACGACAGGGACAGGGAAGTCCTGAACCTCTTCACTGCCGCCGACGGGACAGTCGTGGAGTCGCTCTCCAACACCCGCGTTGCTTCCAACACCGTCGCTGGCATGGCCATCAGCTCGCGCAAACCCGTTGTTATCAATGATCTCTCTGCCCTGAACAAAAGCCGCTCAGCGCAAACCATGGCCACCGTGGGACTGAACGCAACCATAGCCCTGCCGCTGATCATCAGGCGCGAAGTCATTGGCACACTGCATGTATCTTTCAAACGTCAGCCTGACAATGTCGTAGAAATTCTTAATTTTCTGCTGAGCCTGAGTCCCATTGTAGCGTCATTCCTCTATGTGCTCCTCGTCGGTGAAAATCAGAGCGAGACAATGAAAAGAGGATCCAGCAACAGCGCGGAAAGTGATGACGAAAAACACGGTTTGGCGGACCAGCTCCTGAACACGCCAAGCATGGCGCAAATCATGGAGACAGCCCGGAACGTAGCCAAATTCAAGATTCCTCTACTCATTACTGGCGAAACAGGAACAGGCAAGAGTATGCTCGCGCGCTGGGTGCATTTTCACGGACCCCGCCGCGACAAAAATTTTATCAAGGTGAACTGTCCTTCCCTGGCTCCCACTCTTTTCGAGAGCGAAATGTTCGGCTATGTCCGCGGCGCCTTCACAGGCGCCAATACCAAACGTATTGGCCGCATCGAACTCGCTGACAATGGGACACTCTTCCTTGACGAAATCGGCGATCTCTCGGCCGCCATGCAGAGCAAACTCCTGCAGGTCCTCGAGGACAGTGCCTTCGAACGCGTCGGAGAATCGCAGCCTATCAACGTCGATATCCGCATCATCTCAGCCACCAATATCAATATTCAGGACGCCATACGCCACGGGACCCTGCGCGCCGACCTCTTCTACCGCCTGGGAACCGTGACGCTCCACCTTCCTCCTTTACGCGAGCGACGGAAGGATATTCCCCTTTTCGTCAGCCATTTTATCAAGCGCTTTTCCGAGGAATATAAAATCCGCCCTCCCCACCTCAGGGACAGTATTCTGGACATTCTCTGCGCACATACCTGGCCGGGCAATATCCGGGAACTGCGCAATGCGGTCACAAGCCTCCTCCTGCGGTCAATGGAAGGAGACGTGACGGAATCCTTTGTGCGGGAGAGCCTCAGGAACTCTGCCAGCATTGCCGAATCCGCGGCAAGCGTACGCCGGGGACTCAGTACCACTGCCCCTGTCAATTCTGGGGATTCAAAACCGGTTCCCCTGCCGACCCCCCGGGATTTCGGCAGCCTCAGAGACATGGAAAACCGTCATATTCTGGAAGCCCTGGAGCGCTGTGGCGGCAAAGTAGCCGGCCCCGGAGGAGCGGCAGCGCTTCTCGGCATACCGCGCAGCACTCTGCAATACCGCCTGCGCAAGCTCGGAATCAAAAAGTCCGGTTCCGTCCGATAACGTAAGCAGGCCCCAAAGGCGGCATTCCTGTTCCTGGCGGATATCTTTTTCACCGAGGAGTCTCCCGGTGCTTCGCCCTCACCTTAAAATACGCGGCATCGACAATGAGAAATGAACAGGAGGATGTCAGAGGACAGTTCTGAATTCATCCACGTAAGTATCCAGGCTTTTGCAGACTTCGGAAACAGACGATTTCGGAAAAGACGTTCCGCACAGGTCTTCCGTTATACGGGTGATCTTCCTGGTGGAAATGCCCTCCGGAACCATAGCAGCCATTGCTGTGAAAATGGGCTGTTCACTGCGTGGATAGTTTTCAAAGATCATCGTCCTGAATAGCTGATTCAGGTGTCTGGGGACATTCAGGGGTATCTTGCCTGGCCGGGTTTTAGCTCATTGTGCGCACGCCGCTCCGGCTGTCTGTGCGCCTCTCTGTGCGCTCATAGCGCTTTGCTCCATAATCCAATGGACTCCCCGGGCATGGCATTGAGCCCTTTGAGCAGCAGACAGAATCTTTCCTTTTTCGCCTCTGCCGTAAACGTCCGTAGAATTTCATCGAATTCTAAGTTAAGGATGACCTGAGCCATGGTGTTCTCCTTTCGGTTTTGGTGGTTGTGCAATTCCAAACATACCGAAGGCGTTCCCATGGCTCAACTTTTTGCCACGGGAATTTACACCACTATATGGACTCTACCCATGACGCAGTCAGTGAGCTTCTCATTTTGAGCGTTGCGTTCGCGCGTTATGGAGGCGACGGTGAAGTTTGGCACCCTGCGCGGATGGAAGCGGAGTAGCCATGCGTCTCTTCCCTGCCGCGCATGCTGCTGGTCACATGTTGCGGGAGCATGATCCTGTTCAGCCGCAAATCAAAAGAATATCCGGGAAACCGCCGCACTGCGATATCAAGCGTCGCCGGAGTATTTTCTCCTGATTTTCTATATAAGCGGTGTCACTCCAGAACCTCATGCCCTGAAAGGAGCAGACACATACCAGCCGGACATTTCCGGCTGAACAGACATATCCTCTCTCCGCAGGCCGGACGTTCTTCCCGGGGCGGAACAGAGGGAAAAGCCTCCCTCTGCCCGCCTACGGCGGAGGACACGCCGCGTTACTGGATGAAGCGGATACCGTGCAGACGATCCACTTCCGCCGGATCCGAGAGATCCAGGATAAGGCTTCTCCCCGTATCCATGCGCCCGATGGCGTCCATGTCTTCATCGTCCAGAGCAAAGTCAGTCACTGAGAGGTTCTCATGCAGTCTTTCGGCATGAACGGACTTGGGGATGGCTATGGCTCCGCTCTGTATGAGCCAGCGCAGAACGACCTGGGCCGGCGTTTTGCCATGTTTTTTCCCGATAGCCGAAAGATCGTCCCGCGTGAAGATGCCATTGAGCCCTTCAGCGAAAGGCGCCCAGGCCATGGGCACTATCTGATTCCGGCGCATGAGTTCCCTGAGTTCCTTCCGCTGGCTGAAGGGGTGCAGTTCAATCTGGTTGACGGCAGGCACAATATCATGGCTCAGGATGAGATCCTCAAGCCTGTTCGGAAGGAAGTTACAAACACCTATGGCTCTCACTTTCCCCTTCCGGTAGAGTTCCTCCATGGCCCGCCAGCTGCCGTGATAGTCGCCGTAAGGCATATGAATGAGATAGAGATCCAGATAATCCGTCTGGAGATTTTCGAGCGTCTTTGCAAAGGAAAGCAGCGTTTTCTCATACCCGGCGTCCTGAATCCAGACTTTGGAACAGAGAAAGACATCACCGCGGTCAACGCCGCTTTCGCGCACGGCGTCACCCACAGCACGCTCGTTGCCGTAGCACGCGGCCGTGTCAATGAGACGGTACCCCATCCCCAGCGCTTCGCGCACGGTATTTCGGCAGAGATCCTGATCCGTCACCTGAAAAACGCCCAGGCCGAGACGAGGCATCTCAACCCCGTTGTTCAGGGTGACGGTTCCCTTTTCCTTTTTCACGGCGTCCAGGAGAACAACTCCCTGTTCCGGATTGTGGTCGATGGCTCCGATGATCTTATGCGGCAGGTACGCTTCCTCAAGATACGCCACATCTTCCTGCGTCAGCGTGAGATCGAGCGCGTGGGCAGCATCTTCAAGGTACGACGCCTTTGTGGCGCCGACAATGGGAGAGGCCACGCCCCTGGCCCATTCCCAGGCAAGGGCGATCTGCGCCATTTTAACACCATATTTTTCGGCGAGTCCGGCCACGCGCCGGACGATCCGCATGTCCTGCTCCCGGGCATGATCGTACTTACCCCTGGCCACAAGGTCGGTTCTGCCGCGCAGGGTGGACGATTCCCACTGCGGACGCGTGAGATGTCCTCCGGCGAGAGGGCTGTAGGGCATGAGGGAAACGTTCATTTCCCGGCAGATGGGAATGAGCTCACGCTCATCTTCCCTGTAGAGCAGGTTGTAGTGGTTCTCCATAGCCTGGAACATAGCCCACCCGTTCTCCCGGGCTACAGTCTGCATCCTGAAGAACTGATACCCGTACATGGCCGACGCTCCAAGGGCGCGGACCTTGCCGGCCCGCACGAGAGCGTCGAGCGCCTCCATGGTCTCCTCGACGGGCGTTTCATAGTCAAAGCGGTGGATGATGTAGAGATCCAGATAGTCAGTGCCGAGACGTTTCAGCGTCCCGTCGATCTCCCTGGCGATAGCCTCGCGGGACAGACGCCCGGGATTAAAATAGACTTTTGAGGCGATCACGACCTTATGGCGGTCAACGTTCCTTTTTAACGCACGGCCCAGGTATTCCTCGCTGGTGCCCTGAGAATAACAGTTGGCCGTGTCGAAGAAGTTGATACCGAGGTCAAGGGCTGCCTTCACGACCTTCTCCGTATCCTCCCCGTTCAGGGTCCAGTCGTGCATAGTTCCGGGTTTCCCGAAGCTCATGCCTCCGGCGCAGATCTTCGAGACAGTGATGCCGCTTTTGCCAAGTTCCGTGTATTTCACGATATTCTCCCCGCCGGCACCGGGCCGGCCTTCAAAAAAACATGGTTTGCATCGGCAGGAACAGGGTACCGCTGCCCCACTCTCAGCGCCGCCCTTCTCTTCCGGTGCGAGTAACGAAAAGCCTCGCCAGCAGGCAGAAAAAAACGCGGTTCCAAGATGCCACACCAAAAATTCCGTCATACCCCCGGGGAAGTACTTCGGCCCGCCCAGAAACAGCATATCGTTCCAGAGACCACTCTGAACGAAGCAGAAAGTTCCCGCTGCGAGAAGGAGAAGGAAGAGAGCTGACCGGACGCGGCCGGCGAACCGCTCTGCCCTGTTCCAGACAGAGGCGCCGTGCAGACCGAGATGGAATGAGGCAAGGACAAAGAGCCAGGCCGTCATGGCGGTGTGCAGGCCGCGGCCCCAGAAAGGCATGCGGAAAGGAAAGAACGGATACGTATCCCCGGCCATGGCCAGGGCGCTAGCGGTGAAAGCCAGGAACACGGCCACAAGCAGGCATCCCGTGGCGTTCACGAGGAAGCGTCTGCCCCGCCAGCGCCCCCGGGAAAGGGTCCGGTACCACGCCGCGTTCAGAAGATGATGGGTGATCACCAGCAGGACGAGAATCAGTCCGCCTATCCCATGACGGGCGAGACCGCGGGTCATGGGATAGCTCATCATGAAAAGCATGAGGCAGAACATGGCCGCGTCGACGGCCAGTCTGACAGCGTGGCGGGCACTCACTTTCTGATACCGCTCTCACGGAGCCAGTCATTGAGATGACTTTCGAGACGGAAGCCTCCGCTGTAGTTGAACTCGAAACCGATGCCCACGTACGCGCCGGGCACGGCCTTTGAAAGGTCAGAGACACTGTCACCGAACACCGTGCCGCCGTGACTGCTGAAAGGCAGGATAATCTTCCCCCTCATATCAGCGCTCTCGAGGAAGGACAGGACAGGCATGGGCATGGTGGCCCACCAGGTGGGATAGCCTAAAAGGATGACATCGTAGCGGGACATGTCGGGCGCGCTCCTGACGAGCGGCGGACGGTATCCCTTGTAGAGATCCTCCTGCGAGACCCTGTAAATATTCCCCTGATAGGGATGCTTCATGGTAATGGGAAAGAGGTCGCAGCCGAGGTTTTTGCTGAGGAGTTCGGCGGCGTGTTTCGTGTTGCCGGAATAAGAGAAATAGGCCACGAGCACACGGGGATGGGCCGGCATGGCGATACGGAACGGCGCTGCCGTGGCCACGACGGCGTCCAGCGGCTGAGCATTACGGCAGATGCGGAATCCGAGGTTCGGGTCAGGATCGACAGGATTCGTGGCCGAGCGGTAGGCGGAGCGCAGATGCTTGCCGAAATCGAGGTAGCTGCCGCCGCGGTTCACACGGTAGGTACCGCTTTCGGGCCCCGCCGGATCGCTGGTCTTCTGCGTGTCATAAGGACCGTAATAGTCGAACACCCATTCGGAGACGTTGCCGTGGGTGTGGTAGAGGCCGAAAGCGTTGGGCTTCAGCTCATCCACGGCGATGGTCTGCCCTCGGTAGCGGCCGGCGCGCACAGACGGATCCTTCTGATTCACGTAGTTCTCTTCTATAAGATAGGGATAGGTACCCTCGAAGTTGACGTCATCGCCGGAAACCTGATTGCCAACGTTGAAAATGGTCTTCGTGCCGGCGCGGGCCGCGTACTCCCACTCCGCTTCGGTGAGCAGACGGTAGCCGCCTGCCTTTCTGTTCCAGGCAACGGCCTCACCTGTGATCGTGTACACGGGTTCGAACCCTTTCTTCACGCTCAGGGCGTTGCAGTACTTCACGGCGTCAAGCCAGGTCACGTTTTCCACTGGCAGGCGTTTTCCTCTGTGGGCACTTGGATTGCTGCCCATGACAGTCTCATAGTCTTCCTGCGTCACCTCATACGGATCAACGAAAAAGGGGCTGATGCGCACAGTGTGCAGCACTTCGTCGGCTTCGCGCAGGCGTTCCGAATCGGGGCTACCCATCTGGAATTCCCCGCCGGGCAGAAGGAGAAAGCCATCGGCTGCTCCCGCAGGCGCAGCGGAAGCGGAGCCGGCCAGGATGAAGAGACAGGAAACGAAGAACGAAGCGATATGTGCAGGAAATCCTGACATAGAGAACCTCCATACAACTGGGTGACGCGGACCGGAAACCGTTTTCCTCCTGCGGGACACCCGTTCTGCAAAGGCTTATGCCACGGCGCGGGTTCCGCATAAAACCGGAAAAACTACCAAATTCTTGCCTTATTCTCTCACGCACGCAGAGGATGCCTTCTCCCCCGGGAACACATACAGAAATGCACGCAATAAGAGGAACACATTTCTCCCGGCAAAAGGACCATGCGGTTCGAAGGACTTCCCTGGGCTTATAACAAAAAATCCTCCCGGGCCGTCAGGCCCCGGGAGGATTTTGTCATCATATACAGGATGAGAGGTACTAATCGCCGAGCTTCTTCTTCAGAAGGTCGTTGACCACCGCGGGGTTGGCCTTGCCCTTTGTGGCGCGCATGACCTGCCCCACGAAGAAGCCCATGAGCTTCTTCTTGCCGCCTTTGTACGATTCGACTTCCTTGGGATTGGCGGCGATGACCTGATCCACGGCGCTGTCGATGACGCCGGTATCGGACACCTGGATAAGGCCCTTCTTCTCCACGTAGGCCTTGGGCATTTCGCCGGTAGCCATAAGATCGGGGAAGATGTCGTTCGCGATCTTGGAGCTGATGAGGCCCTTCTCGACGATGTTCACGAGCTCGGCCAGAGCCTCGGGCTTCATGGCGCAGTCGGTGAGCTTCTCATTTTTGGCGTTGAGCTCGCGCTTCATGGGGCCGATGATGAAGTTGGCCACCTTACGCGGGTTCGCGGTTTTGGCCGCGGTCTCGAAGAAGTCGGCCATGGGACGGCTCTCCACGAGCATGGCGGCCTCGTCATCGGGAAGCTTCGTCATCTCGATGAAGCGCTTCATACGGTGGGAGGGGAGCTCGGGAAGCTCAGCCTGCCAGGCAGCGAGCTGTTCGTCGGAAATAACGACGGGAAGCTGGTCGGGATCCGGGAAGTAACGGTAGTCATGCGCCTCTTCTTTGCCGCGCATGCCGCTGGTCACGTTCTTGTCCGCGTCGTAGAGACGGGTTTCCTGGATGACCGTGCCGCCGTCGTCGAGAACGTCGGACTGGCGGGCGATTTCGTAATCGATGGCCCGGGCCACGTTATGGAAAGAGTTCACGTTTTTGAGCTCGGCGCGGGTGCCGAGCTTTGTCTCGCCCACGGGACGGATGGACACGTTGGCGTCACAGCGGAAGTTGCCCTCCTCCATGTTGCCGTCGCACACGTCGAGGTAGGTGACGATGCCGTAGAGTTCCTTCAGGAAAGCCACGACCTCTTCGGAGGAGCGCATGTCAGGCTCGGTCACCACTTCCACGAGGGGCGTGCCCGCGCGGTTCAGGTCGCAGAAGCTGCGGTTCTCGGCGGCGGAGTGGATGTTCTTGCCGGCGTCGTTCTCCATATGGATACGGGTGATGCCGATCTTCTTCGGGCCATTCGGGGTTTCGATTTCCAGCCAGCCGTGCTCGCAGATGGGCAGGTCGAACTGGGAAATCTGGTAGCCGGACGGGAGATCCGGATAGAAGTAGTTCTTGCGGGCGAAAACGGAGCTCTGGTTGATGTGGCAGTGCGTGGCCAGACCCACCAGGGTGGCGTAATGCACGGCCTGGGCATTAACCCTGGGCAGGGCCCCGGGCATGCCGGCACAGACCTCGCAGGTATTGGTGTTCGGCGCTTGGCCGAAAGTATTCGGGCAGGAGCAGAACAGCTTGGACTTCGTCGAAAGCTGAACATGCACCTCGAGGCCGATGACGGCTTCATAATCAGGCATGATCCAAAACTCCTGGGGGGCGGCTTTGTAAGCCGCGCGATGAAAGTGAACGCGCCGGGAACCGCGGAAGCGGCCCCGGCCTGAAACGCGTGCGAAAAATTCCGGCGGTTATATTAACGGCTTGCGAGCTGGGCGTCAAAGTATTTGCCGACGCCGTAGCTGCGGCGCCTGAAGAAACGCTCAGGCGCCGGGCCGACAATCTGCATCTCGGGATTCTTTCTGAGCACGTCCTGGGCGATATGCATCTCCTGGGTGCAGCCGGTCGAGAAGGTGGAATCCTTGCCGATCCATTTCTGGGGCACGTCCCGGCCGAGAAGAGCGAAGCCTTTCTCGATGTCCTCGGCTGTCTGGAAACGCCAGACTGTGATGTAGCCGCTTCTCTGAACGCGCTCCCACATGAACATGAGGTCGTCGCCGTCCATGCCTTCCACGAAGTGCTCGGCCGGATTGATGATGTAGGCCTCGGGCATGCGCTTTCTGAGATCGCCCACGAAGGCGTTGACGAGGCTCGTGGCTGTCTTCGTCTCTCCGGGGATGGAGCCGATGACGCAGCTGTAGAAGACGACGGGGCGGTTCTTCGCGCGGGCTTCGCGCATCTCCTCGATGATGGCGTCGGAGAGCGCGTTGATTTCGGCCTCGGAGAATTTGCGTTCCGCGGGATCGTGGGGGCGGAAGCGGACGTCGAATCCGTCCCTGTCCTCCCAGAAGCAGAGAATGTCGCGGGTAAAGGACACGCTGGTATCGATGAGGCGGAAGCGCTTGCGCCAGCCGTGGGCGATAACGAGATCAGACTCCTTCCAGGCTCTCGAGAAGGTCACGCTGACGCGGGCCAGGTTGAGGCGCTCCCGGGTGCCGTCGCTGATGACCACGAGGCGCCACTCGCGCAGGGCCTTCAGGAGGTCGTTCTTGGAGATGGAGGGGTTCGTGATCACGTGGGCGCCGCGCAGGGCCTCGCGCAGATCGTCGTTTTCCTGCACGTCCTGCATGGTCGGCGAATGGAAGTAGAAGCCCTCCTTCACAGCGTAGATGACCTTCAGGCCGTGCGCGGTGAAGAAATGGGCAAGGCTGAGATCGTAGAGCGTGCCGCCGTCCGCGTCAGAGAGGAGGAGTATGGTGGAACCGGGCCTGCCGAGCACGTCGAGCGCCGCGCCGAGGGATTCCATTTTGCTCTCCGCTTCCGCGAAGTGCCGGCGCAGTTCCTCCCCTGAGGGAAAGTTTTCGGACCAGACGCGCACGTTGGCCATGAGGCTCGCGTACCTCGCGAGAACGAGCAGATGGAGATGCCTGTTCATATCCCGGATGGTCTTCATGCCGGGGAAGCACTCGGCGGGAAGATACTGGAGTTCTCGTGTCACGGCGTCGGAGGAAAGCGTGCGTTTATGCCTCGCGATGGCCTCGGCCCTGCGTTCCACCCAAGGATCAAAGGGGCCGTTCATGGCTGTGACGTACGAGACAAGGCGCTTTACCACGCGGGAGGGAATGACGTTGTGCGAGCTCACGTAACGGTCGAAGCGGTAGCGGCAGAAGCCGCGTATGCGCTCCCGCTCTGACTCGGGGTACGGCATCGTGTCCAGAATGGACATGACCATGCGCCAGGCGCGCTCGTACTGGTGCTTCAGATTGTCGGAGAGCGTATCCTGGCAGAGGTCGAAGAAGGTGGTGTCGCGGCAGGGAAGGAAGGGCTGATCGTGCTCAAGATGCACCATGAAGCGGAGCTGCTCGCGGCTCGCCGTGATTTGCGGATTCATGGAATGGAGGAGATTGTTGTCGAGCAGGCAGTTGAAGAGCCAGGCGTCAAAATCAGCGTCGCTGCTGCGGGTGCGCAGGTCTCTGAGGCGCGTCATGGATACGTTCATAAATGCGGAAATCCTTTGTCTGTCGTGGAATGTCGGGGATGGATGCTATGACTGGGTGTTTTCCCTGTGGCGGACGGGATCGGCCAGAATGAAGCTGCGGGTCCTCAGGCGCTCGAGGAAGGAGATGCCCCGGCCCTTGAAGAGGACGGCGTCAGCTATGCTCTGCACCTCGAGGATGTCATGGGTCTGCATGAGCTGACCTTCCTGGCCGTCCACGGTGAGGTAGCTCTCCGTGGTGCCGGGCTTGAGCTCGAAGCGGAAGATGGTGGCGCAGGGAAAGACCATGGGGGGGATAGTGTTGAGGAAGGGGCAGATGGGCACGAAGGCCACGCCCCTGATTTCGGGGGAAAGGAGCGGGCCGCCTGCGCCGACGGAATAGCCGGAGCTGCCGATGGGGGTGCTCAGAAGAAAGCCGTCGGCGCGGACCGAGCCCATGAGCTCGTTATTGACGAAGATATCGGCGCAGACAAGCCTCGCCATGGCCGCGCGGGAGAGCACAACGTCATTGACGGCGAAGCCTTTGCCCACCACGTGACCGTAGCGCGTAAGCTGCCAGGCGAGGGCCGTGGTGCGGCGGCAGTAGTCCGTATCGAGCACTTCCTCGAGGCCTTTTTCCCAGTCCTCGGGCTCGATGTCGGAGAGAAAGCCCACGCGCCCGAAATTGATGCACACGAGGGGGATCTCCATGCCCACGACCTTTCTCGCGACGCCGAGTATGGTGCCGTCGCCGCCAAGCACGACAATGAGATCCACCGGCGGGGTGAGATACGGCGCGAGCTCAAGCCCCGCGAAAAGCATCTGCACATGGGCGCCCCTTTTTCTGAGCCACTCGCAGATGGTTTTCCCGAGAGCCGCGGCTGCTGCCACGCGGGCCTTGACGACGACAAGGATATTTCTGACCGGTTTTTCGTTCATGTCTCCCTCCCTATACCGCCCGGCGTGCGCGGGCAAGCGGAACGAAAGGAACGTATCTTCCGCCGGCGCGGCGGTTGACGCACGGCACTCCTGCCTTATCGTTAGCATGAGGCGCATTTCTTGAAAAGCGCTTCTCTTTGCTTTATCTTTTCACTTTGAAATAAAACCTCAACCATACGTTCTTTTTGAACCGGAGGACCGGAAATGGCTTTCCAGCTGCAGTATAAGGACGACAGTCCCGACATCATAGCCGATCGCGCGAGGATGGGTACGGAAGTACGCGAAAGCTTTTTCGATCTCTATTCAGAAGACCTGAAGGAAGCCTCGAAGGTTCTGGCCCTGGCCTTTGCCGGGGAGCGGCGCGTCTTTCTGTGCGGCACGGGATCGTGTTACGCGGTGGCGGCCCTTCTGCAGGGGCGCTTCATCAATCCGCCGCAGGCCGCGCGCGGCCCTCTGCCCGCGGCCCTGCTCTCGGCCCGGCCCATGGGAAATCCCGATCCTCTGGCCGAGGCCGGAGGAACCCGCATTTTCGCGCGCCAGATCGAAGCCTTCGGCGGCGACGGCGACGTGCTCGTCCTCTTCACGCCCGACGGCAACGGCTCCTCCCTCGTGGAAGCCGCGCGCACGGCGAGGGAACAGGGCATGTTCACGCTCGGCGTGAGCGGGGGCGACGGAGGCCGGCTCGCCGACGGCGACCTTCTGGACATCGAACTGAGAGTCCCGAGCATCGAGGAAAGCCTCGTCCTCGAGATGCAGACGGCCATCGCCTGCCTCCTCAGCGAAGTCACGGACTACTATTTATATACAAAACCCGAGATCCTGAAGGAGATACTCGACAGGGGAGTATCCGGACCGCAGGATGAAAACGCAGGAGAATAATCATGCCCATGTACGAATACCGCTGCAACAAATGCGGCGAAATCTTTGAAGAACTGGTGTCCAGCGACGATGAGAAGGTCCCCTGCCCCAAGTGCGGCAGCACGGAGACGGAAAAGCTTCTGAGCGCCTGCGCCTCGCACACGAAGGGCGGCGCTGTCTCCACAACCTCCGTCACGAGCGCCAACGGCAGCAGCGGATGCTCCGGATGCTCCGGCGGCAGCTGCGCCTCCTGCGGCGGCTGCGCTCACTAGGCGGTCTGACGGCATGTCCAGACTCGTCATCGCCACACGCGGCAGCCAGCTTGCCCTCTGGCAGGCCAGGCATGTCCGTGACTGCCTCATGGCCCTGGATCCGGGCCTCGAAATCGAACTCAGCATCATCAAAACCCGCGGCGACAAGATTCTTGACGTTCCCCTGGCCCAGGTCGGGGGCAAGGGCCTTTTCGTCAAGGAAATTGAGGAAGCCCTCCTCGACAGAAGCGCCGACCTCGCCGTGCACAGCATCAAGGACGTGCCCATGGTGCTGCCGGACAGCCTCGTTCTGGGATGCGTCCCGAAGCGCGAGGTTTTCACGGACTGCCTGTGCTCCGAGAAATATGCCTCTCTTGATGAGCTCCCGAAGGGGGCCCGCGTGGGCACGAGCAGCCTGCGCCGCCAGTCCCAGCTTCTGGCCATGCGCCCCGACCTTGAGATTATCAGCCTCAGGGGCAATGTGGACACGCGCCTGAAGCGTCTCCGGGAAGGCAGATTCGACGCCATCCTGCTGGCCTCGGCCGGTCTCGTGCGCCTCGGCCTCTCGGCCACGCACATGACGCCCCTCGATCCGGAGAAGTTTGTCCCGGCTGTCGGCCAGGGCGCTCTCGGCATCGAGTGCCGCAGGGACGACGACCGCGTGCTCGGGCTTGTGAAAAGGCTCGAGGACCACGAAACGCGCGTCTGCGTGGAAGCCGAACGCGGCTTCCTCACCGGCCTCGACGGCGGCTGCCAGGTGCCCATCGGCGCCCACGCCAGGCTTGCCGGAGACACGGTGAGCCTCGACGGCCTCGTGGCCGAGGTCGACGGCAGCCGTATCTTCCGCGATCAGCTCTCCGGCCCCGCAGACAGGGCCCGGGAAGTGGGACTCACTCTCGCGGACACCCTCATGAAGGCGGGCGCGGGGAAAATTCTCGAGCGCCTCTACGGGTCGGGAACGGCAGCGCCCGGAAAATAAAACGACAGGCGGGGCAGCCCGCCTTTTTTTTCACCAGGAACAGCAATCAGCGCACGGATGCCATGGCAACTATAGATCCTCTCCCTTCTTCCAAGCTTCACGCCACCTACGATCCCGCCCTCATTCCCGCGGATGACAGCACCGGGATACGCCCGGCTCCCATGGAGGGGCGCACGCCCATCCAGGACAGGGCCATGAAGGCTCTCGACGTGGCCCTGAACATCAGAAGCTGCGGCTTCAATGTCTATCTCGCGGGCGACTCCTATCTCGGGCGCCAGTACATGCTCACCCAGTATCTGAGGCCCGTGGCCAGGAAAGCCGCCACGCCTCCGGATCTCGTCTATGTCTACAACTTCCAGACCCCGGACAGCCCGGCGCTCATCTCGCTTCCCGCGGGACAGGGACGCCGCTTCCGCCAGGCCATGGAGGAGTGCGTCAGGGACATTGACCGGGACATGGACCGCCGCCTCGCGGGCCAGCGGTTCTCGAAGCAGCGCGAGAAGCTTCTGACCGATTACCAGGTCGAGCGCACCCAGCTCATCCACCGCATGAACAACGTGGCCGAGCACAAAGGCTTCAGCCTCGACATCGACGAGTCCGGCAACATGACGCTCTATCCGCTCGTCAAGGGCCGCCGCGTGTCCCAGGATGACTTCGAGAGCCTCGACGCGGGCATCCGCATCGCCCTGAAGCACAGGGGCGAGGCTGTGGCGCAGCATATGTCCGGCCTCGTGCACGCCCTCACCAAAATGGAAGAGGGCTACGTGAACCAGGAGAAGGTCCTCGAGAAGGCGGCCATGAGCGCCGTGCTCGACGCCGTGCTTGAGCCCCTGCGCAAACGCATGGAGAAGATCTCGGGCGACGCAGCGCTCGCCCGCTTCTTCCAGGATCTCAGGGAAGACATCCTCAAAAATACGGAGTCCTTCATCGGCCGCCAGGCCGATCCCCAGCCCCAGCCGGACGGACGCCAGGATCCCGGACAGCCCCAGCCCGCGAAGGACACGGTGCGCTCCCGCTACAGGGTCAACGTCTTCGTGGACAACGCCGAGACAAAGGGCGCGCCCATCATCATTGAGGATCACCCCACCACGGCCAACCTCCTGGGCTGCATCGAACGCGAGAGCGAGCTCGGCACACTGGTCACGGACTTCACCCTCATCAAGTCCGGCAGCATCCACCGTGCCAACGGCGGCTTCCTCGTCCTGCACATGGACGATCTCATGCAGCACCCGGCTGCCTGGGAAGGCCTCATGCGCGCCCTCAAGGCCAGCGCCGCGAGGCTCGAGGACAATCCCGACATCCCGGACACGGCCGTGCGCACCAAGGGACTGAGGCCTCTGCCCGTGCCCCTCGATCTCAAGGTCATCCTCATCGGCGACGAGTACCTCTACGAGGGCCTGCTCGATTCCGACGAACGGTTCGCCAAGCTCTTCCGCGTCAAGGCGGAGATGAGCGACCGCATGCCGCGCAACGCGGCGGGCGTGCGCTACTATCTCGGCAGCATCAGCCGCATCATCAGCCAGGAGCACATGCAGCCTTTTGACCGCACGGCGCTTGCCTGGCTCATCGATCTCGGATCCCACATCTGCGAGGATCAGAAGAGGCTCTCGCTCAAGTTCCCCATCATGCGCGAATTCATGATCGAGGCTTCGGCGCTCGCCAGAATGAAGGGAGAGGAGAAGGTGACCGGCGCCCTCCTCGAGGAGGCGTATTCCGCGCGGAAATACCGCACGAGCCTCATCGAAGATCTCTATATGGAGGAATACGACCGCGACACCATCAAGGTCGAAACTTCCGGCCAGGCCATAGGCCAGGTCAACGGCCTCGCCGTGACCACCTACGGCAACTTCGAGTTCGGTCTGCCCCACCGCATTTCCTGCACCGTGGGCGTGGGCCACGACGGCGTCATCGACCTCGAGCGAGAGGCGGATCTCGGCGGCCCCATCCACACCAAGGCCATGATGATCCTCGTGAGCTACCTTACGGGCATGTTCGCGAGCCGCAAGCCGCTCATGTTCTCGGCCTCCCTCTTCTTCGAACAGTCCTACGCCGGAATTGAGGGTGACTCTGCCTCCGGCGCCGAACTCGCGGCCCTGCTCTCGGCCCTCGCCGAGGTGCCCGTGCGCCTCGATCTCGCCTTTACCGGCGCGGTGAGCCATTCCGGCCAGATTATGGCCGTAGGCGGCGTGACCCAGAAGATCGAGGGCTTCTTCAAGGTCTGCCAGCACCAGCGCCTCACCGGCACCCAGGGCGTCATCATCCCCGCCGACAATATCGACGAGCTCATGCTCTCCCCGGCCATCCTGAAGGCCGTCGACGAGAAGCAGTTCTTTATCTATCCCGTGAGCCGCATCGAGGACGCGGTCCAGCTCCTCACCGGCATGCAGGCGGGCCGGCGCCGCAAGGACGGCACCTTCACCAAAGGATCCCTCTACGAGCTCGTGGACACGCGTCTCGAACGCCTTGGCGAGTACGGGGAACACGCCTTCCGCCGCCGTAAATAACAAAGCCCTTCTCCAGAGGGCTCCCTTTTCCTTCCCGGGGCTCTTCAGCTCCGGGATTTTTCGTTCCGCGTTTTCTCAAAGGAGAATGCACTGTGTCTTACTGCGCTATCCCTATGGTTCCCGGTCCCACATCCGTGCACCCCGACGTTCTCGCCGCCATGCACGCGGACTATCCCTCCGGTGATACCGAGCCGGCATTCATCTCGCTCTACCACGCCACGTCAAGACAGCTCGCCCGCCTCATGGGCACGAAGAACGACGTGGTCATCATGAGCGGCGAAGGCATGCTGGCCCTCTGGGGGGCCATGAAGAGCTGCCTGAAGCCCGGAGATCCCGTGCTCTGCGTGGGGACCGGACTTTTCGGAGACGGCAACGCTGACATGGCGCGATCCCTGGGCTGCAGGGTTGAGCTCGTGAGCCAGCCCTACGACACGGTCATTGACGACGCAACGCTTGAGCGTGTGGAAGAAGCGGCGAAGCGCCTTCATCCCGTTATGATAACCGCCGTGCACGGCGAGACGCCCTCGGGCACCCTTAATCCCCTGGCCGCGCTGGGAAAGCTCAAAAAGGATCTGGGCATTCCCCTCTTCTATGTGGACGCCGTGTCTTCCCTCGGCGGATGCCCCGTTGAGGCCGACAAATGGAACATCGACCTCCTCCTCGGCGGATCCCAGAAATGCCTCTCCTGCCCGCCTTCCATGTGCATGGTCGGCGTGAGCCCGGCAGCCTGGGAGCGTATCAGGGAAGTGAACTATCAGGGCTATGACGCCCTTCTGCCCTTCAGGGACGCCGAAGAGAAGGGCCTCTTCCCCTACACGCCCAACTGGCACGGCGTGAGCGCCCTCAGCGCGGGATGCGGCGCCCTTCTGAAGGAGGGGCTGGAAAACGTCTTCGCCCGCCACAAAACGTGCGCGGAGATGTGCCGAAAGGGGCTCACGTCTCTCGGCATCCGCCTCTACCCCAGAAGCGAAGACGCCTGCGCCCCGACCATCACCGCGGCCCTCGTGCCGGACGGAATTGCCTGGAAGGAATGGGACAGCCGCCTGCGCGCCCGCGGCCTCGTCTGCGGCGGCGACTACGGCTGCCTCGCGGGGAAGGTTTTCCGGCTCGGGCACATGGGCACCCAGGCGCAGCCCTATCTTGTCGAAGAAGCTCTCGAAGCCATAGCGGGCGCCCTCGGGCGGTAAGAGGAACACCTATGAAAGCGGAAATCATCTCCGTGGGTACCGAGCTTCTGCTCGGGCACACCGTCAACACGGACGCGGCCTTCATTGCGAAGGAACTGGCCGCGCTCGGCATCGACCTCATGAATGTGGAAACCGTGGGCGATAATCCCGGCCGTCTCAGGGAGGTGCTCGAAACGGCCCTTTCCCGGAGCGACCTCGTCATCACCTCCGGAGGACTCGGCCCCACCCTCGACGACCTCACAAAGAAGACCATAGCCGACACGCTGGGCCTCCCCCTCGTGGAAGACAGGGACAGCCTCGCGAGGCTGAAGGAATACTTCGGGACGAGACCCATGCACGACAACCAGCTCGTCCAGGCCCTGCTCCCCAAAGGGGCCACAGCCCTTAAAAACACCGTGGGCACGGCGCCGGGGTGTTTTGTAGCCGCGGGAAAAGAAAAGTTCGTCATGATGCTCCCCGGTCCCCCGCGCGAGCTCAACCCCATGTTCCTGAACGAGGCCGTGCCGCTCCTTGAAAAACACACGGGCGCGGCCTTCGCCACCTATATGCTGCGCACCTTCAACCAGAGCGAGGGCGACGCGGCGCTGAAGCTCGGGGACCTCTGCACGCAGGCCAATCCCACTGTGGCCACCTATCTCGGGGCGCACAACGAGATGTTCGTGCGCGTCACGGCCAAGGGAAAGGACAAAGCTTCTGCAGAAAAGCTGGCCCTGCCTGTTGTGGAGAAGGTGAAGGAGCTCCTCGGCGACGTCATCTACGGCGTCAACGTGGAAAGCCTCGAGGAAGTAGTCGTGCACAAGCTAGCGGAGCGCCACGAGGAAGTGGCCACGGCCGAGTCCTGCACGGGCGGTCTGCTCGCCAAGCGCATCACGGATATTCCCGGATCGAGCGCAGTCTTCCGCACGGGCCTCGTGACCTACGCCAACGCTACCAAGACGCGCCTGCTGGGCGTGCCTGAGGACATGCTCAGGGAACACGGCGCCGTGAGCGAGGAAGTGGCCCGCTGCATGGCAGAGGAAGTGCGGGCACGGTCTGGCGCCGACTACGGCATCGGCATCACGGGCATAGCCGGCCCCGACGGCGGCACGGCGGAAAAGCCTCTCGGCCTCGTCTGGATCGCTCTCGCGGCGAAGGGAAAAACCTATGTGAAGCGGCTCCTGCCCAAAGGCCGCTACCCGGGGCGCGGCCCCACGCGCCAGAAAAGCGCGGGCACGGCTCTCGACATGCTGCGCCGCTATCTCGATGGAAAACCCGTCACGGATTGATTTCGTATCCCTGCGCGGCGGAAATCCGGGCTTTCCGCCGCGCAGGACATCTGGTACAAAAAAGGCCCTTTTTCCGGCACTCCTTGCATAATTCAGACTGATTGATTAAACAGTCTGAAAACGAAACATTTTTCAGAGCGGGTATGCCATGAATCATAAACACACGGCCGGAAAGGCCGAACAGTCAGGGGAAACGGAAGAAGCCGGCAGTGAAAACGGCCCCATCGAAGGGGTATCCGGCACGAAAGAACAGCGTCCGACCAGGAAGGCCGCCCTGCTTCAGGCGGCAAAGGAACTTTTTGGCGAGTACGGCTACGCGGAGACCACGTTCAAGAAAATCTCGGAGCGGGCCGGCGTGGCTCTCGGCCTTCTCACGCATCATTACGGCAACAAGGAAAAACTTTTTCTCGCCTGCGGGCTGGACGTTCTGAACCGCTTTCAGGAAAAGCTCGAGGCGGCCACGGAAGCCGCTCCCGACGGATTCTCGGCGGTCATGGCCTTCTGCCGCACGTATCTCGAGTATTCCGTGGATCCCACCAGCAACTGGCTCGTCCTGGTGCGCTGCTCCCCCTACTCGGACATGAAGACGTCCGCAGAGCGGGATATCATGACCAGGAAGTTCCTGGAGATCCACCGCATTATCATCTCTGCCCTGGAGAGAGGAAAAGCCGACGGCAGCGTCATCGCGGCTGATCCCCATACCACGGCTCTGGTCATTATCTCGGTCATGGTCGGCGCCAACAGAACCCGGGTGCTCACGCCCTATGACAGCGGCAGTCTCTACGGGGAAACCCTGAAGTTTATCGCGAGAGCCATCGCCCCGGAGCCTTCCGGCCGAAAATAAAGAAGGTTATCCATTTTTTCAGACTGCCCCCCGGCTGTGCGGATGACACGGTCAGGGGGCGTTTCGTTTCACCGGGATTCCCGCGGTCGGGAATTTTCCCCACACAGAACAGGTGCCGTTACCAGACCGGGACAGGCGCCGTCTGTCCGGCGCCGGTTTTTTCTCCATCCCCGCCTGTCTTCCGCGGGACCGGCCTCCTGACGTACATTAACAGAAAATTATACTATAGCAGGTCATTTTTTGATGTACTCCGATCCCGGACGCTCAGGCTGCGCCGGATGAGGGGAGGCGCATCAGCGGGCGCGGCCCCGGTGAAGGCCAGTTCCCTCTGATAAGGAAAAGCCGTCTTCTTGACGCTCCGGAACCGCTGTACTAGATTTACAAAAGTCGGAAGTGCGTGATCGGCCGTTTTCTGACGGGCCCGTACGCCCTCGCGGCAAACCTTATGCGGAGCGTCGTATGAAATCCAGATTCCCGGCTCTATGCTGTACCGCCCTTCTTGCGGCGGCTCTCGCCATGCCCGGCTGCGCAAGCCGTTATGGCAGCCCGATGACCAAGGTGAACTACTATCCCCAGTGCTACAGGCCGGTCCAGCAGCTCAGGGACGATGAAAACACGGTGGCGCGCTCGACAGCGGCCGGCGCCATAACGGGCGGCCTTCTTGGCGCCATCGTCGGCGGCCTGGCCTCCGGCGATGTCAAAGGCGCAGTGGCCGGCGCGGCTGTGGGCGCCACGGCAGGCGGCGTGGCCGGAAATATCTACGGGAAGAAACAGCAGCGCACGCACGATCAGCAGCTCCTGGCCCAGTACAACCGCCAGCTCGGCGCGGAGGCCGCGGCCATGGACCGCCAGACGGCAGCCGCCAATGTGGCCATCCAGTGCTACAATCAGGCCTTTAACCGGCTGGTGGCCGACTACAAGGCCGGCAGAATCACCAAAGACGAGCTCAAGGATCATTACGCCGAAATCAGAAGCGGCCTTCAGGAGACGTCCTACGTCCTGAACCAGCGCTACGACAGCATGGTGAAAAAGGACGCAGAGTACCAGCAGGTTCTCGACACGGAATATAAGGAAGCCACGCCCGAGCAGGCAGGCCCCGTCACGGTACAGACCCCGCCCCAGGTTCAGACCCGCCGCACAGCCTCCAACTGGAAGCGGAGCGTCAGAAACGTGAAGCAGACCCATGACAAGGCCGTGAAGCAGAGTGAAAACAACGATGCCACGATCGCGAGCCTTGTCGATCAGGCCGCCAGAGTATAATTCCTTTCAAAAGGACGCATCAAAACGCCGGAATCTCATCGGATTCCGGCGTTTTTTTTCGGTATGGGGGCCTGTGGAAAGCCGTTTGCCGGCAGAACCATGAGCGTGTATGATCCATGACCGCAAGCGCGCCGCGGAGCGCCGGAAAGGCACCCGGCCGCGGAGGTATCCGATGAGCATTCTTCTCACCACCAGCAGACGCAACGACATGCGTCCCCTGGCCTTCCAGGGTATGCTGGCCACCAACTGCTACGATCAGCTGAGCTCCCTGCTCAAAAGGCACGGGGACTTTCTCGCCGCGCACGGCATGCCGGACGCGGGCTCGTTCCTGGCCGAACCTGTCCACGATCCCAGGAGCGGCACCATAGACTGGTACACAAACCTCGGCGGCGAAGCCAGAAAGCTCTCCGAGCTTTCGGAAGAGGAACAGCGCGGGGTCAGCGCCACCCTGGCGCGCTACGGAAACGCCGTGCGCGCCCTGCTCGAGAGCCAGTCCGAACCGGGCCGCGGCGGCATCCCCGCTGCCGGCACGGAACTTCTGCGCCTCGCTTTCCAGCACCCCTCGGCCCTGGACGACATTTATCTCATCGACGGAAAGCCCGTGCTCATCAACTGGGGCTTTCATCCGGGCGCAGCCGGAGCGGCACCCGAGGACATCATGCGTCTCGGACTCGTGCGCGAGACGCCGGCCGTGCAGCCCAAGCCCGCGGCAGCGGTTCCGCCCGTCCCCCCCGCCGGGCCCGCAGCCGCCGCGGCGCGGCCTGCCATGACGGGATGCCTCGGCTGGCTCCTGCCCCTTCTCCTCGGCCTGCTCCTGCTCTGGCTCCTCCTGGCGGCCCTTGGCTGGCTCCCCTCGCCCCTGCCCTCTTCCTGTTTCCGCCAGGACGCGCCGGACACGAAGGCGGAGGATATGCGCCGTGACGCGCTGCAAAGCCGCGAGCAGCAGCTTCTCTCTGATCTCAGGGACCGCGCGGCGCAGTGCAAACCCGCACCAAAGGAAGATCTGCACGCCGAACGCGAGGCCGTCATTCCTCCGGAACCGCCCGCAGTGAAGCCCGAAGAGCCCAAGCAGCCGGAGAAGGAAGAACCCAAACAGGATGAGCCCTTCTTTGGCGCGGCTCCTGTCGTGCCCGAGGAACCGAAGGCGGAAAAGCCGAAGCAGGAGAAACCGAAGGCTGAGAAGCCAAAGCAGGAAAAGCCGAAGCCCGAGGTCAAGACCGAGCCGAAGCCTGTTCCCCAGCCGAAGGCCGAACCCAAGCCCGTTCCGAAGCCGGAACCCAAGCCCGCTCCCACGCCGAAGCCGAAGCACAACGATCCCATGAACATTCCGCCGGAGGCAGCGAAGAACAACGACGTGTCCTTCCTGGAAGGCTGCTGGACGTCCGTTACCAACCTCTTCAATAACTCCGGTGAGCCTATCGTGGGCGAATACTGCTTCAACAAGCGTGGCCAGGGACGGCGTTTCATCCGCGAAAAGAACGGCAAACGCTGCTCCGGTGCCGTGACGGCCAGGTTCAACGGAGGAGGCGGCAACCTTGCCATCGACTCCGCAGAAGCCCACTGCCCGGACGGAACCACCTACGTGCCCCAGCAGGTCCAGTGCCGCGGCACTGGCACCAGCACGAAGTGCGACGGCCAGGAACTCGGCGGCAGAAGGAACCGCTGGGACGCCGGTTTCCGCCGCAAGTAACGGCATAATTCAAGGAAAACTTTAAATAATTTATACGGAATGCTGCACCCGGCCCATGGTGCAGAAAACCCGCCTCACAGAGCCCCCTGGGATAATCTTCCCAGGGGGCTTTTCATTATAGAGGAATTCTTCATCAGACGGGGCGGGGGATGGCTGCTATAGGCCTCCGATGCGTCACTTGGCCGCTCCCCCATACTGATGAACATGGAGAGGGCGTTATCGCGTTGTTGTCCTGTCTGAAACCGGGCCGCAGGGCCGGGCGGGAAAAGAAAAAAATATTTTTCAGAGCGTCTTTTCCAGATTTTGGAAGAGAGGTCTGTTCTCCTGAACCGGGGAATATGGGCACCGGAAGATCCCTTCTGCGTAAATTTTGTGAAATCCCCCCGTTGGGGCTATACTGCCCGCGGTGCGGTGTCCAGGGGAAGAAGCTTTTCATAGCGTCATCGTGCACACCCCGTTTTCCGGGAGGTTGGACTTGAGTATCCGGATAGCTACCAGCAGACGCAACAATATGCGGGCTCTGACATATCAAAGCGTGGCCGCAGTGGACCGCTACGCGCTTATCGCGTCCTTCCTCTCCCGCCACAGGGATATTTTTCAGAAATACGGGGTAACGGCTCCCCTGTCCTTCCTGGCTGAACCCGTCATTGACGAGAGGAGCGGCCTCATCGACTGGTATGCCGAAGGAACGGGGCCCGCGAAAAAGCTCGCGGACATGACAGAAGCGGAGCAGAAGCCCCTTCAGGCACAGCTTCAGGCTTTCGCGAAAGCTCTCGGCTCCTGTCTCACGGAAGACACCCGGAAAGACAGAGCCCCCTTCGAGCTGACGCGGCTCGCACTGAACCACCCCTCGGCCACGGACGATCTTTTTGCCGTGGACGGACGCCCCGTACTCATCAACTGGGGCTTCGCGCCATCAGCCCTTGGACAGGCCCCGGAAGACATCATGCGCATGGGCCAGGGAACAGTGCCGGCTTCCGCCCCGGTTCCGGAAACGCCGCGCCCCATACGATCTGCGGCACAGGCCGCGCCTCTGGCCGCTTCCGCCGGGCAGAAGGCTGTTACTCCCCGACCTGCGTGGTTTCCCGGATGCCTTCTGCCGCTCCTGCTGGCTCTTCTCCTGCTCTGGCTCCTCCTCTCCGCCCTCGGATGGCTCCCCTCGCCCCTGCCGGCCTCCTGCTTCAGAAAGCTGCCGGCTGACACGGCTTCCGAGAGGATGCGCGCCGAAAAACTCCTGAACGACAGGGAAAGACTCCTCGACGAGCTCTCAAAGCGGGCTGCCCTGTGCCGCCCGGCTGTCAGCGAGGCGAAGCCCGAGCCCGAGCGGCAGGCTGTTATCCCGGAAATGGAGGAAAAGCCCGCGCCGGAACCTGAAGCAAAGCCTGAAGAAAAAGCCGAAACGCCCTTCTTCGGCGGCGATGTCCAGCCAGAAGACGACACGGAAGCGAAAAAGGACGAGGCGCTCAAAATCCCGGACAGCGCTGCGGACAACAAGGATATGAGCTTCCTTAAAGGCTGCTGGCGCTCGGAAACCGATCTCGTGAACGACAGCGGCGAGAAAATCGTCGGCGAGTACTGCTTCGACTCACGGGGAAAAGGCACCCGCACCATTTACGAAAAGAACGGGGACAGGTGCACGGGATCGGCCACGGCGCGCTTTAGCGGAAAGAGTCTGGACATCGGGGCTGACTACGCGAAATGCAGCAGGGGCCGCCGCTACGTGCCTCAGGAAATCCAGTGTACGGGAAGCGGCGATACCACCCAGTGCAAGGGGCGCGAAATTACCCAGGACAAAAAAGGCAACACCTGGGGCGCCACATTCCGGCACAAGTAGCCCATTCCGGCTTGTCAAACGCGTCAGGCAATTTTAGAAAAAACGAAACTTCCGGAGATATACACCATGGCAGACGAAACGAAAGAAAACGCCCAGGCGGACAGCGGCACAGGCCGCCCCGCGCAGGGCACGGCCGCTCCGGCTGCAGCGGCAGCCGCTGCAGCTCTTCCCTGGTATAAAAGGCCCCTTTTCTGGTCCATCGTGCTCCTCGCCCTCATCGGGCTCATCCTGGCCCTGCTCATGCATCAGAAATGGCTCCGCGAACAGGAAATCGCGGCTGAGCAGGAGAAAGCGCTTCAGGCACTGAAGCAGAAGAACGACGAACAGGAAGCGTATCTCAATCAGCTGAGAAACCTCCTCCAGAAAGATCCCTGCGCCATAGAACCCGGTCTTTCCGGCATCACGCCGCCCGAAGGCAGCGCCCTTCCCACCCTGCAGGACAGGAACGGCACAGGCTCTCCGTCTGCCTCCGGCCCCGCCCCCGCGGCTCCTCAGGAAAAGGCCCGTGATGCGGAATCCGCGGCCGCTCCGGCTCCGGCGCAGGCGAAGGCTCCGGCAGAAGAAAAGGCAGGCCAGACAAAAGCGAAGCCCGGATCCCTCGCGGCCCTCATGGAACAGGACACTGTCCTCATCCTGGCCCTGCAGGACAGGGGCGTGAGCATGGGCAGCGGCTTCTTCATCGCGAAGGATACCATCCTGACCAACGCCCATGTCGTGGGCGCGGCCAGCCAGGCCGTCTTCATCAACAAGAAAATCGGCCAGGTGCGCAACGCCACGGTTCTCCTGCGTACGCAGGAACAGGGCCTCGACTTCGCCGTGCTGAAGACGGATCCCATGGATGTGACGCCGCTCAAAATCAGCACGCAGACCGTGGAACGCACGACAAAGGTGAGCGCCTGGGGCTACCCCGGCATGGTCGCTAACTCGGATCCGAAGTTTCTGAAGCTCCTTCACGGCGACGCGTCTTCGGCACCCGAAGTCGTGTACACGGAAGGTACAGTGAGCGTCATCCTCGACCGCAGGCCCCCCATCATCGTGCATTCGGCCACGGTCTCGCAGGGCAACAGCGGCGGCCCGCTCGTCAACGAAAAGGGTACGGTCGTGGGCATCAACACGATGATCCAGCTCGACAACCAGTCGTACCGCCAGTCGTCCCTCGCCATCAGCTCACCGACCATCACCGCCTTCCTGAAGGCCAATAATGTCCCCTTCGAGGCGGACGACAGCAAATAATCCCATCACGCGCGCCCTCGGAAAGGAGGGCCGGGAGAAGAGATGAAATTCCCTGAATACAAACAGATAGTCAACCTTATCCCCGGCGGCTGCCCGCAGTTCCTCGATTTCAGGCTGGATGCGGACAGCATGAAGAGGGAAATGCGCTCCTTCCGCGAGGAAACCGCGGACAAAAGCCAGGGCGGCCTCTATGAGCACTACCTCCGCTGCCTCGTGGAGGACGATCCCGAGGAGCGCCCCGGCGAGCTCGTGGACATGCGCGAGTCCAGGGGAACCCGACCCGCCGGATCCCCGAGGCCAAAAAGCTACGCCTCCGACTACGAAGTTTCCCTGCAGGAGAGCCTCGAATGCTTCAAAGGCGAGTGGATGCCCCTGCCCTTCCTGCGCATTACGGGCCAGAACTGGCCCGACGGGAAAAGCATGGTCGAGCGCGGTCCGTCCAACTGGGCGCGCGGCATGTGCATCCCCCTGGAGGACGAGCCCGGCGTCTGGCACCTCGTCATCATGTTCGACACCAAGATCGAGGAGAAGCCCGGGGACAAGGACGGACGCTATTTCGCGCTCTCCCAGGACGATCTCAACGCCGCCTCCGAATTTCTCCTCTCCTGGCACGTGCGCGACATCAGCTGGTTCGTCAACGAAGGCTGGGTCGACGAGTGGATCCGCGAACGCTATGAGGCCTGGGACAAGACGCGCCGCCACTACGGCGACGAAGACGACACCATGTGCCTGAGGCACCTCGCCTACTACATGGCCTGGCTCGACGCCGCACGCCGCGCCGTCGGCAGCGTGCGCACCAAGGTGAGCGACTCCAACCGCTCCGACGCCATCAACGTGGACCTCGTGCTCGATATCGGCAACTCCCGCACCACGGGCATCCTCGTGGAAACGCTGTCCGACAAAAAGACTGACCTCAACAACAGCTATCTCCTTGAGCTCAGGGATCTCAGCGACATGAACAAGGTTTACACGGATCCCTTCGAGACCCGTGTGGAATTCGTGGACGTGTCCTTCGGAAACGATCTCTTAAGCCGCCGCTCCGGACGCCGCACACCGGCCTTCGCCTGGCCCTCCTGCGTTCGTGTCGGGCCCGAGGCCACGCGCCTCTCCACTTTTGCCACGTGCTCCCAGGGCAATACGGGCATGTCGAGCCCCAAGCGCTACCTGTGGGACGAGAAGGAATGGATCCAGAGCTGGCGCTACAATACGCACGGCGGAAGCGAACCCATGGTAACGCGCGGTCTCTTCCCCCGTCAGCTCAACGAGTTCGGCACGCCCCTCTTCTGCTTCGAGGGCCGCGACCGCAGCCGCTATCTGACCACGCCCGCCCTGCGCCAGCAGCCCGCCGAGCCGCTCTTCGGCTCCCACTTCACGCGCTCTTCCCTTATGATGTTCATGGTGGGCGAAATCGTCACCCAGGCCCTCGTCAACATCAATTCCCCGGCCAACAGGGCACGGCGCCAGCTCTCGGACAAACCGAGGCATCTCAGGCGCATCATCTTCACCGTGCCCACGGCCATGCCCGTGGCCGAGCGGCGCATCTTCCAGCGCTGGGTCGAGCTCGCCGTACGCGTCGTCTGGCGCGGCATGGGCTGGGACACTGGGGAGAACGGACAGGACTTCCATTACCAGCAGCTGCCCAAAATCCTCTGCGAATGGGACGAGGCGAGCTGCTCGCACATGGTGCTTCTCTATAACGAAATCATGGTCAAGCATGTGGGCGACGCGGCCCACTACTTCAGGCTGTACGGCAGGGAGCGCAAAACCGAAGACGGCAGCGTGAAACCCTCCGTGCGCATCGCCTCCATCGACATCGGCGGCGGCACAACGGATCTCTCCATCACCACCCATTTCCTGACGAGCTCGGCCTCCGAGTCCCCGCGCATCAAGCCGCACATGGAGTTCAGGGATGGCTTTAACATCGCCGGCGACGAGGTGGTCCGCGAGGTCATACGCACGCACGTCATCCCGGCCATTGAAAAGGCGGCCGCTGATCTCGGCCTTGAATCGAGGCTTGTGAAAATAGGCCTCTTCGGCCGCTACACCCTGCAGAAGTCCGCGACCCAGCGCACCCGCCAGGCCCAGTTCGTGTGCCAGGTGGCCGTGCCCGTGGCCCTCGGCATTCTCGAAGCCTGCGAAAACATGGACCGCGACGACGGACGCACCTACGTCTGCCGCTTCAGCGACTTCTTTGAGAAGCCGGCTGTCCAGGAAAAGCCGAAGGCCCAGAAAAAAGATCAGGACGCGGAGGAGACCGGAAAGGAGGACGCCGCCCCCGCCCTCGGTGAAGGGGAGGACAAAACGCAGACCGTGGCCTTTGAAGCAGAGCACAGGTGCCATCTTCCGCAGAAAGGCGTGTTCCACTACATCGACGAGATCATCACCGGCTGCGGCGGCAGGGAAGGCGACTTCAGAGTCATGGACACCCCGGTGCGGTTCTCCCTGCGGGAAATCAACGAGGACATCCGCCGCACCCTGGGCGGCACGCTCTCGAGCCTCTGCGAGATGGTCAAGCTCTACGACTCCGACCTCCTCATCGTTACGGGCAGGCCGAGTTCCTGGAAAGGCGTGCTCCAGACCATTCTGGCCCAGACGCCGCTTTCGGCCGACAGGATTATTCCCATGCGGTCCTACCACGTGGGCAGCTGGTACCCCTGCGCCGACGTGTACGGCTGCATTTCCGACCCCAAGAGCACCGTGGTCGTGGGCGCCATTCTCTGCGCCCTTTCGAGCGGCTATCTCGAGGGAATCAATTTCGATGCCTCAAGCATGCACATGACCTCGACGGCCCGCTACGTGGGCGAGCTCAACATGCAGGGCCAGCTCGAGAAGGCCAGGGTCTGGTTCACGGTGAAGGACGACGGCACGGTGGAGCCCGAGGTCAGGGAGATCACGTACAACAGTCCCATCATCGTAGGCTACCGCCAGCTCGCCGTAGACCGCTGGCCCGCCTCGCGCTTTTACAAGATTGACGCCGTGAACAAGGGCCAGCTCGGCGGTCCCATCCTCGTCACGCTCAGGCTGAACAAGGACGACGGGCGCCCCGGCTCCGGAAACCCCGATGAGGAACAGCAGTCCGAAGGCGAGATTTCCATCCAGGAAGTGAGCCGCCTTGAGGGCGGCGAGAAAATACCCATGCGTCCGTCCGACATGACGGCCACTCTCCAGACCCTGCCCTCGGTGGACGGCGTAGCCGGCTACTGGCTGGATACGGGCATTGTGATCACGGAAGGCTAGGAGAAGAACAATGAGGGATCAAGACAGACAGCTGGCCGGCATGTGCCAGAGCTGGAGCAAAGCGGCTCTCTCGGCCGAGAAATGGCTGCAGGACAACCGCAAGCTCGTGGGCGCCGAATGCGACATGCTGCGCAAGGACATGCGGAGCGCGGCCAGAAGCTTCAGAAAACTCTCACGCGCCGCCTCGCGCAAGATGTGCGTGGGCGTCTTCGGACCGAGCCAGGCCGGCAAGAGCTATCTTATCTCCGCCCTGGCCAGAGACCGGAAAGGCGAACTCAGCGCCGACTTCTGCGGCAAAGCCGTGGACTTTATCCGCGAAATCAACCCCGAGGGCGGCAAGGAATCCACCGGACTGGTCACGCGCTTCACCACCACGCCGCCGGAAGGTATCAGCGAACGGCATCCCATCAGGCTCCGTCTCTTTTCCGAGATGGACCTCGTGAAGGTCTTCGCCAACACGTACTATTCGGACTGCGATCACAAGGAAATCCCGGATCAGGAAGCCGTCATCAAGCTTCTTCGCGATCTCGAGCAGAAAGCCGGACCGGCCGGCGGGGAAATCTCCTCCGATGACGTGGAGGACCTCAAGGAATACCTCCAGAAGAACTTCGCTTCCCGCCCCAGGGTGCAGCTTCTCTCGCGCGTTTACTGGGTCAAGGCCATGGAGCTCGCCCCGCGCCTCGCTCTCGCGGACCGCTGCCGTCTTTTCGGCTGCATCTGGGACAACACGCCGGAATTCGACCAGTTCCATCTCAGGCTGGCCACGGCCCTTTCCACGCTCGGTTTCGCGGCCGAGGCCAACTGCCCGCTTGACGCGCTCCTTCCGAGAGAGAAGAGCATCATCGATGTGACGCTCTTAAACAGCGCGGCCCCGGGCGCATCGGAACAGCTCGAAATCGAGGGTGTCGGCGGAAAGACCGCCACCCTGCCGAGATCCGTGGTCACGGCCCTGACTGCGGAACTCACCATCTACATGCCGGAAAAACCCGAGGAGTTCTTTGACTACACCGACCTTCTGGATTTCCCGGGCTACCGCTCCCGCCTCAAGGTCACGGACCTCGCAAAAGAGCTGGGACGCGCCGGAAGCCTCGAGCAGTTCTTCCTGCGCGGCAAGGTGGCCTATCTTTTCGAGCGCTACTGCGATGAGCAGGAGCTTACGGGCATGCTCCTCTGCATCGGGCCGAGCAACCAGGAAGTGCAGGATCTGCCGGCCGCCATCAACAACTGGATAAGCCTCACCCAGGGGGCGAGCCCCGAGGAACGGCGCGGGCACGAGCCCACACTCTTCTTCATCCTGACCAAGATGGACATGGAGTTCGAGCGCAAGCAGGGCGTCGAGGACGTGAGCAACCGCTGGAACACGAGGCTGCAGTCCTCCCTCACCAATTTCTTCGGCGTCCAGTTCGACTGGCCCGAGAACTGGGACGGCCGCCCCTTCCGCAACATGTACCTCATGCGCAACCCGAACTTCCGCTGCGACGCCATCTTCACCTTCAGCGCTGACGGCACGGAGACGGGCATCCGCCCCGACATGAAGGACTACGTGGAGGACGTGAAGCAGTCCTTCCTGAAGTCCCCCCTGGTCATGGAACATTTCGAGAACCCGGCCGAAGCCTGGGACGCGGCCATGAAGCTCAATGACGGCGGCATCGACCTTCTGCGCAGGAAGCTCGCCCCCATCTGCGATCCCAACCGCAAGTACAACCAGACCCTGGACCGCGGCACCGCCACGGCGCGGCGCATAGCCGGAAGGCTCGCGCCCTACTACCGCAGCGGCGATTCAGAAAAGCTCAGGAAAGAAAAGGAAATCCAGGCCCAGAAGCTCCTCAGGGTGGTCGCCCATATCATCGAACGCCAGCAGTTCGCGGATCTCCAGAGCCGCCTGCAGATAGACGACTTCACGCTCTACCAGCTGGCCGAGGACTGCGCCGAACAGGCGTCTACGGATGATTCCGGCGCCGCAGCGCCCGGAACCGTGGTCGGTTCCTCCATCAGCGCAAACGGCCTCATGGATGACCTTTTCGGAGATGCGGCCCCGGCGCTCGAGCCCAAAGCCACTCCCGCCGCGCCCCTCGACAACGTCGTCCAGCAGGGGCAGGATCAGGCCGAAATCTTCTGCCGCAAGGCCATCGAGTACTGGTTCCAGAACATGCGCGACCTCGCCGCCAATCCCGTGCTCCCCGGCCTCTACGCCGTGGACCAGTCCTTCCTCGAGAAATTCACCGGCGAGATCGCCCAGGCGGCCCGCCATTTCCGGCTCCTCGACTCCATGATCAGTGCCATCCGCGAGCAGAGCGCTTTCAGAAACGTCACCCGCGACGCGGCGGCCTGGCGCATGGCGAGCGAGGCTACCTGCCGCATCAACAGCTTCGTGGCCTGGCTCGGCCATGACGCGAGGCTCGGTCAGAAGACGCAAATCATATTCAAGGGCGCGCCCGTGGATCTTTTCACCCCGCCCGTGCTCAGTTTCGGCGAAAACGGCGAGCCCATCGTGCCGGAACAGCCTTCCCAGTTCGACCGCGCGTATTATGTAGACTGGATGAAGGCCTTCTTCGACTGCGCCGTCGCCGGCGCCGCCGATCTCGGCCCCGATGAGGATCCCGTCCAGAACAAGATGCTGGGCGACATCCTCGCCCAGCTTGATCCGGGCAGGATCTGAGGCTGTATCTTCATCCGGAGACAGGGGTTCACGGCTCCTTTTTCCGGAAATTCTTCATCCTTTACTTTAAAAAGAGGTTGGCGCCCCATGGCGCCTTTATCCGCCATATGAAAGCTTGCATCAGACAGGACGCGTCCCGCAGCCGCGGCTCGGCCATCATCGCCGTGGACGGGGCGGCCCCCTTCGAGGGAAATCCCTCCTACATCATCGAAAGTTCAGACGGCCTCTACCTGACGCCTGCGGGCTGGGCCAGTGTAAAAACGCCTATTACCGCGGCTGACGGTGACTACATCTACTCGCGCGGCGACGGCACCCTCAACATCAGCATAGGCCCGGATGTCCTCAACAAACTGGACAGCCTCTCCGCCTACCGCATCTCCGTGAACGGCGAAGATCCCGTGCCCCTGCGCGTTCCCGAGGAACTCTCCCTCGGCCTCATGCAGGAAGCGAGCGGCGTCGCGGGTGATATCCCGAAGGCCGCACCCGAACCGAAGCCTGAGCCCCAGCCCGCACCGGAGCCTGAGCCGGAACCTGAACCGGCACCTGAGCCCGAACCGGCTCCCGCACAGGAAGAGCCCGTTCCCGACCTGAACCTCGGCACCGAAGTGCCGGAGAAAAAGCGCTCCCTGCTCGTTCCCATCATCGCCATCCTTGTCCTGCTCGGGATCGCGGGAGCAGCGGCCTGGTATTTTCTGGGACGCGGAGAGCAGTCCGCCGAGGCGCCCGTACCCGCCCAGAACGCAACAGTTCCCGCCCGGAACGGGACGGCCGAAACGCCGGCCGCAGAAAAGCCGGCTGCCGAACCGCCGGCTGAAAAACCTGCTGACGCGGCGAAGCCCGGTGCTTCCGGTACGGATAAGGCTCCAGCCGAAAACAGGCCCTTCCTCTCCAAGGCGCGCGGCATGCTGAAGAAGGGGGTCGCCCCCGAGGAAGCGCTCAGGGAGGCCAAAGCCATGCGCACGGAGAAAGCGTCCTCCGACGACAGTGACGGCGCCTTCCTCCTGCTCGAGGACGCGGCGGGCAACGGCAGCGCCGAGGCCATGAACCTCTACGCGCAGTTCTACGATCCCACCTGTACCAAACCGCGCGGCACCATTGAGCCCGACATGGGTCAGGCCCACGACTGGTACAAGAAGGCCCTGGACGCAGGCTATTCCGGCGCGGCGCAGGATCTCGAAAGGCTGAAGGCCGCCGTTTCCGCAAAGGCGAAGAGCGGCGACGCCGAAGCCGACCGCCTGCTCAGGGCCTGGTAACAACGATACACGATCCAAGGAAGGATTACCGTCATGCGACGTTTCATGCTGCTTCTGCTCTTTCTGGCTTCCTTCTGCCTCGCCGCGGGGGAAGCCTCTGCCGCGCCGCTTCTGCAGCCGGGGAAAAAAACGCTGTACCAGCGGGTGGTGAGCCATCCTGAAGCAAAGCTTTACGCAAACCCCGACGAAAAAAGCGAAGTGGTCAACCGGGGCCTCAAGCCGTTCACCGTTCTCTACGTGTACGAGCGCGGCCAGGGATGGCTCAGTGTGGGCGTGGACACGCACCAGCCCCAGGGATGGATTAAGGAAGATCTCACTACTGCCTGGAACCAGTCCCTCACCCTGCTCTTCACGCCCCGCACGGGCCGTGATCCCGTGCTCTTCTATAAAAGCGTCGACGATCTGAAAAAGCTCTGCTCGTCTGACAACATGTCTGCCCAGATCGCCGAACTTGAAGGAAAGGCCGCCAGAGGCGAATCCGATCCCCGTATTGTGGCCGCAGAGCCCGGCAACGCGGCTGTCTCCGCCAAACGGTTCTACCTCATGCCCATCCTGGGCGCCCCGGAAGAACCCTTTGACGGCACCAAGTTCCTGCACGTAGCCTCCATCGACCCCGGCAAGGCAGGAAAGAAAAAGGACGGAAACGCGGCCGGCGCAGCCGGTAAGGACAACGGCGCGCCCAAGACCGGCATCGCCATTGTCATCGATACGAGCATTTCCATGAACCCCTACATCCAGCAGTGCCGCAACGTCATCAAGACCATCTACGACTCTCTGGAAAAGGAAAAGATGAATGACAACGTGGGCTTCGCCATAGTGGCCTTCCGCTCAAGCACGGCGGCCACACCGAAGCTCGACTATACCTCGAAGGTCATCAGCGACTTCACCACGGTGAAAAACCGCAAGGAACTCGAGACGAACCTGGCCGCGCTCCGCGAGGCCCCCGTATCGAGTCACGACTTCAACGAGGATTCCCTGGCCGGCGTCTACCAGGCTGTCGAGTCCCTGAGCTGGGAAAACTACGACTCCCGCCTCATCATTCTGCTCACGGACGCCGGCCCCCTGCAGCAGACAGACCGCTACGCCAGCGTGCGCATGGGGCCCCAGGAAGTCGGCGACTTCGCCCGCCAGAAAGGCATCTGGGTCATCGCCCTGCACATCAAAACGCCCGCGGGCAAGAATAACCACGACTACGCCGAAGCCGCCTACAGGGCCCTCAGCAAGAGTCCTGACGGCCGTTCCAACTATCAGGCTATCAACGCCCCCGATCCCCAGACCGGATCCCGCTACTTCGCGGCCGTGGCCAAATCCATCGCCGGCAGCATGGTCCAGATGGTGCGCTCCACGTCCGAGGGCAAACTCATGACCAGGCCCAGCGGAGAGGAAAAAAAGAAGAACGACACGCCCGAGACCGAGGCCGCTGATCTCGGCGCCCGCCTCGGCTACGCCATGCAGCTTGACTACCTCGGCAGGAAGAACCAGAGTGTCTCGCCCGAGGTGGTGGACTCCTGGATAGCCGACATGGATCTGCGCCAGCTCGAGCAGAAGAAGCTCGTGCCCGCCGTGGAAGTGGCCGTGCTCGTGACCAAGAACCAGCTCAGCGACCTGCATGACCAGCTGCAGACCATCATCGACAATGCCGAGCGCACCAAGAAGACGGACTCCAACGACTTCTTCCAGGGTATTCTCTCTGCCTCCACGCGCATGTCCCGCGATCCCAGCATGCCCACCCAGGGCAAGACACTGGCCCAGCTCGGCGTGCTCTCCGAGTTCCTGGACGGACTCCCCTACAAGAGTGAGGTCCAGCATCTCACGGAAGAGGACTGGTACCGCAAGAGCGTGGGCGAGCAGACGGCCTTCATCAACCGCCTGAAGTCCAAGATCGCCCGCTACGAGGAATACGACCGCGACCGCGCCAACTGGGAAAGCTTCGGCATGTCCAACGCCGGGGACTGGGTCTACCGCGTCCCCCTGAGCATGCTTCCCTAAACTGAAATGCGCCATCCCCGCCCGGGCAGAAGGCCCCGGCGGGGATTTTTCTCTCTTCCCCGGCCGCCCAAGCGGCCCGGGGCAAAGGATCCTTTATGGCTCAGCCAGTCTTCGATCTGCAGAACATCTACAAAACACGCCCGGGCTCGGAAAATTACCGTCTGGAAATCCGGCAGTTCCGCGTTTTCAGGGGCGAGACCATCGCCCTCATCGGCCCCTCCGGATGCGGCAAGAGCACGGCGCTTGATCTTCTTTCCTGCGCTCTCAGGCCCAACATCCTCAGGGACAGAAGCCAGCAGCGCTTCATCTTCAGGCCCGCCCCGGACGTTACGCGCGATGTCCTAAGCTGCTGGCTCAACGGCGGACCGAACGCCCTCGCCGGCGTACGGATGCGCTATCTCGGCTACGTTCTGCAGACAGGCGGCCTCCTGCCTTTCCTCAGCGCCATAGACAACATCATGCTCGCCTCCAAGGTCCTTAACGTGGTGCACGAGAGGGCGAAGGCCATTTCCTCCATCTGCGGCCGCCTCGGCATAACGCCGCTCCTGCGCAAATTTCCCTCAGCCCTCTCCGTAGGCGAGCGCCAGCGCGTGGCCATCGCCCGGGCCCTGGCCCACAAACCCACAGTCATTCTCGCGGACGAACCCACAGCGGCCCTCGATCCCACGCACGCGAGCCTTGTGATGAAGCTCTTTCTCGAAATAGCCCGCGACGAGGGCAGCACCTTCATTGTCGTCAGCCACGACCAGCGCCTCGTGAGCGAGCTCGGCTTCACGCTCGTGCCCGTCACCGTTCTGTCCGGGGTAAACAGCGTCACGGCCTCAATCAGCTACGGAGGCGCGTCATGCTGATCCGCGAATGCTTCCAGATGTTCTGCCTCGCCGCGGCCGACTACCGCCGCGAACGGCTCCTTTCCCTCTGCTCCATACTGGGCCTCGCCGCCGTGCTCGCCCCCCTGCTCGTCCTCTACGGCGTCAAATTCGGCGTGGTGACCACCATGGTCTCGCGCATGCGCTCGGATCCGCTCACGCTTGAGCTCTCCCCCGTCTCGAGCGGCCATTTCACCGGAGACTTCTTCACCTCATTACGGCAGGAACCCGGCGTCGCCTTCGTCCTTCCCCGTACGCGTTCCATCGCCGCCACCATGCAGCTCTCGAACACGGCCGGAGACGGCACGCGCCGCACCGTCGTCTGCTCCATGGAGCCGACGGCCGCAGGCGATCCCCTCCTCGCCCGTTACGGGTGCGAGGCTCCGGTCATGGCCCTCCGGGAAGGAAAGCAGGCCTCCCCTGACAGAGGAACAGCGCCCGCACAGGATGGAGAAGCCAGGAGCTCCCTCATGGACAGGCTCGGGGCCGTCCTCCTTCCGGAAGCCCACGCGCAGCCGGCGGAAGAGGCGCAGAAAACCCCGGCGGCGCAGAAAAAGCCTGAGGCCGCGAAGCACGCTCCTCTCCGGAACGCCGGCGCTCAGAAGCATGAAGCGCCCGCCGCGGCAAAAGCCGGAGGCACACGGGCGAATCCCGCTGTTCCGGACGGTAAAAATCATTCCGCCGGACAGAACCGGGCCAAGGCCGAGCCGGAAGACGCGCCTCTCCCTGCAGTCTCCCCTCTCGCCCTGCCCGGAGAAAACCAGAAACCGGCAGCAGATCCGGACAGTCAGCCGGCTGCCCCGGAAAAAGCCGGTGCTCAGGCAAAGGCGCCCGCCGGAGATGGACACCGCGAAGCCGCTGATACAAAGCCCGCGGCCCAGGAAGAAGCGCCGGCGCAGAAAAACCCGGCTCCTGCGCTTCATGCCGGGGAAAAGACCTCCGCAGACGCGGACACGCCGGCCCCCGGAGCGAAGCACGCCTCTCACGGCCTGACGCCCAGGGGGACGGCGGGAAAGGAACCGGCCCCACTCACGGGCGGCCTTAATGAAAACGACGCCACACTCCGACTTTCCGGGGTTGTCCTTTCTGAAGAAGCCGCTGCCAGACTTCACGTGAAGAAAGGCGATACGGTCATCGGCCGCGTGGAGCGTGCCAACCGGGGCAAAATCTCGGCAGCCAGGGTAAAGCTCGTCGTGACAGGCGTCCTGCCCCTGGCAGCCCAGCAGAAGGCCATGGCCTACATTCCCCTGCCGCTTCTCGAAGCCACGGAAGACTTCCGCGATGGCCGCGCAGTACCTGAGCTCGGCACCGAAAACGGCTGGACCGGCGAACCGAGACCGGCGGGCGAACGCGTCTACCCTGGCTTCAGGCTTTACGTGAAGGATCTCGGCGACGTGCTCACCCTGCGCGCACGCCTTGCCTCGAAGGGCGTGGACACATACACGCACGCCGAGGAAATCGCCCAGATCGAGAGCCTCGAAAAGGCCCTCAACGCCGTCTTCCTGGCCATCTGCGCCGCTGCGGCTCTCGGCTTCTTCGCCTCCACGGCGAGCAGCGCCATGGCCAGCGTGAAGCGCAAGGAACGCACCCTGGGCCTTCTCGAGCTCACGGGTTTTTCCACGGGCTCGCTCATGCTCTTCCCCCTCGTTCAGGTGGAGCTCACCGCTTTCTTCGGCACGATCCTCGCCTCAGGCGCCTACCTGGGCTTCTCCTGGCTTATCAACCATCTCTTCGCCTCGTCCCTGCAGGGACTCGAGAGCGTATGCCTGCTCCTGCCGCGCCACTTCGGCATGGCCCTGGCCTGTGCCATGGGGCTTTCCTTCCTGGCAGCCTTCGGACCGGCTCTGAAAAGCACGCGCATCCAGCCCTCCGAGGTCATACGCGATGTATAGCGCGGGGAGGAACCCGGGCCGGAAACCGTGGCAGGGTTCCTTCCTGCTCTTTCGTCTTTCTTCCTTTCCCTTCCGCATTTCTCTCACTGATGTATAGTATAAGAAAACCGTGAAGACAGATATCCGAGGTTGTCACGCGATGTTTCTGAAAAGCTTTACCACAGGAAAAACAAAAATGGCGGCGCTCGCCCTCACGCTCGCCCTGGGTGCGGGCCTTCTCGAAGGGCCCCTGGCAGGGGAAGCCTTCGCGGGGCTCACCCCGAAAGGCCAGACCACGAAGGCCGGCGCCACGAACCCGGAGAGCGACGCCGCGGACATCATCCTGCCCATGCCGGGCGGCGTGACCATGGCCTTCCGCGCCGTGGCCGTGGACGCCAACGGCTTTCTCTGGGACAAGACGGTCAGGCCCGGCACGAGCGATGCAGCCGAAGACCGTGGCTTCTACGACGGCCGCTACACTACCGGCATCTCGGCGCCCTTCTCGGCCGCCGACGTTCCGGCGGCCTGGAAAAAGGGCACGCCCCCGGACAGCAAATTCTTCTACCTCATCGCGAAGTACGAAGTGACCCGGCTTCAGTGGCGCGCCGTCATGGACGAAAACGCGGACACGCAGACTCCGAAACCCGATGACGCCCTGCCCGTCACGGACATCACCTGGTTCGACGCCGTGAATTTCACGCAGCGCTGGACGGACTGGCTGCTGAAGAACAGGCCTGATGCCCTGCCTGCCTTCAAAGGCGACTCGCGCAACACAGCCTTCGTGCGCCTGCCCACGGAAGTGGAGTGGGAATACGCGGCCAGAGGCGGCCAGAACGTACCGAGCCAGAGTTTCCGCGATGACTTTTTCCCCATGGCTGACGGCACGCAGATCCGCGACTACGCCGTCTATCAGGTCGAGAAGACCTCTCACGGAGCCGAGAACCTCGCGAAGGTGGGCTCCCGCCGTCCCAATCCCCTCGGGCTCTACGACACGGCCGGCAACGCGGCCGAGATGACCATCGACACGTTCCGCTTCTCCGTAGGAGGCAGACTCCTCGGCTCAGCCGGCGGCTTCGTGCGCAAGGGCGGATCCTTCCTGTCAGGCGTTGAGGAGATCAGCCCGGGCCGGCGCGAGGAAATGCCTTTCTTCCAGAAGGATGGGGCCTTCAAATCCAGGGATCTCGGCTTCAGACCCGTCATTTCCGGCATCAACACGCCTGGCGGCAGCAGGCCTGCCGAACTCCTCTCGGAGTACAAAAAGGCCGGAACCACGGACGCCGAATCCGCTTCGCAGGGAGGCCAGCGCGTTACGCCGGCCGCGGCGTCCACGCCCGAGGCTGAACTCGACAGGCTCATCGCCGATGCCCAGAACGAAGGCATCCGCAAAAACCTGCTCGCCCTGAAAGCCTCCATCAAGGAACGCAGCATCATTCAGGAACGCGGCCGTCAGGCCGAGGTCATCGCCAGGCTCACGTCCTGCGTCTCCTACCTTGAGTCCCTGCGCAACTACAATTTCCGCCTGAATATGGTCGCGTACCTTGAGCAGCAGATTAAGAACAACACCACCATGGACGCGAAGGAGAGGGACAGACTGACAAAGACACAGCACCATACCCTGGAAACGGTGCAGGACACCGCCAGGAAAACCCTGGCCTTATACCGCGCGACGCTGGAAGACATCGCCGATGCACCGGAAGATCTGGTTGACAGATCTCTGAAAATCCTTGCTTCCGACTACGGGAAAGGCAAGGATATGTTCAACCGGCGCTCCCTGAACAATCTGACGATCATCAAAAATCACTGCAGCCTGCTCCGCCAGCACAGGAAGATCACAGACAACGACATCCAGGCTGACATCAAGAAATCGGACAAGCTCTTAGACTGAGAGGAAACGAAATGGCAGATAAACCCCGTATAGGATGGATTGGCACAGGTGTTATGGGCCACAGCATGGCCGGTCACCTTATCGAAGCAGGCTACAGCCTCACCGTCTTCAACCGCACGCCCTCAAAATGCCAGTCTCTGGTGGAAAAGGGCGCCACTCCGGCCGGATCTCCCCGCGAGGTCGGCGAAAAGTCAGATGTCGTCTTCACCATGGTGGGCTATCCCGCTGACGTGGAATCCGTGACCATAGGCCCCAACGGCTGCCTTGGCGGCATGAAGGCCGGCTCCATCCTGTGTGACATGACGACCTCGAGCCCGACTCTGGCCGGAAAAATCGCGAACCGCGCAGCCGTGAACGGCGTCATCTCCCTGGATGCCCCTGTGACAGGCGGCGACGTGGGCGCGATGAACGCGACCCTGTCCATCTTCGTCGGCGGCAGCGATGAGGGCTACGCCCGCATCCTTCCCCTGCTTCAGGTCATGGGGCAGAAAATTCTGCACTGTGGCAGGGCCGGCATGGGCCAGCAGGCCAAACTGGCAAACCAGGCCGCCATCGCCGGCGTCATGTTCAGCGTCTGCGAGTCCCTGATCTACGCCCAGCAGGCTGGCCTCGATGTGCGCAAATGGCATGAGCTCGTTTCCGTGGGCGCGGCCGGCAGCGTGGCCATGAAGACGCTCGGCTCCCGCATCATGGACGGCGATTTCCGCCCCGGCTTCTTCATCGATCACTTCGTCAAGGATCTCGGCCTCATTCTCGAGGAATGCCGCCGCATGCACCTTGTCCTGCCCGGCACGGCTCTGGCCGAGCAGTTCTACCGCAGCATGCAGGCCAAGGGCCACGGAAAGGAAGGCACGCAGGCTCTGGTACGCGCCCTGGCGGAATTCTCCGGCAAGGTGTGGACGCCCCTCATCGACGGTTAAAACACGTTCTTTTCCTGATATCTTCCATCCCGGCGGGCATCCCCCGCCGGGATGCTTTTTTCCCGCAGCTTGCCAAAAGCCTGTCTGTCTGTTTTTCTGGACGCATGCGTTTTACACAACAGCAGCTCATCAGCACCCTCTCCCGGCTTGTTCCGCCCGAAGCGCGCGAAATCGGAAAACGCGCCGGCCTGCTTGGCCTCTCGGTCTGCCTGCCGCTCTGCATGTACGGCGACGCGGCGGACTGCTGGTACACGGGAGGCGAGACCGGCGGCGTCTCCTACGAGGAAAAAGGCCGCACCTGGCACACGCTTTCTTCGGCCGAGGGATTCATCGAGGAAGGCACGGCCTCCTGGTACGGCGCCGACTTTGACGGAAAGCCCACGGCCTCGGGAGAAATCTACGATCAGGACGCGGCCACCTGCGCCCACAAAATCCTGCCCCTGCAGACCAGAATACGTGTCACGAACCTGCGCAACGGCAGAAGCGTGGTGCTGCGCGTCAACGACCGCGGGCCTTTCGTAGCCCACCGCGTGGTCGATCTCTCCCGCACGGGAGCCAGACGGCTTGGCATCGAAAACTCCGGAACCACGCGCGTCCGCATCCAGGCTCTGCCCTGACGGACAGAAAAAACGCTTTTTTCCCGAAATCGCTTGACAGAAACGGCCCTCAGGCGTAGACCCATTCGCACCAGTCGGGATGTAGCGCAGTCTGGGAGCGCACTTGAATGGGGTTCAAGGGGTCGAAAGTTCAAACCTTTTCATCCCGACCATATGAGATTACCCCAAAGGGAACCTGATTTTTCAGGTTCCCTTTTCTCGTTTCTGGGGTCTGAAAAAGGCTCGCTGTAAGGCGCTGTCGCCCCGCAGCCTTTGTATCGGCCGGCATCCCGCCGGCTGGGAATCTTTCTGCTCCTCCATCGGCAGAAACACTGCCGGAGACGTGAAAAAGCTGGTTGATTCCGTGTCAGCAGAATAACCAGTCAGGCATCAGTGGCTTCCCAAAAGCACAAATAAGGGGCAAGCCAGATAAGGTCTCCAACTGCCCACTGTGCGCTCTGGGTAACGGTCCGAACAAGTCCGCATCTGCGAAAGAAACGAGATGAAAGCCGGTCACAAGACCGCATGAAACAAGGGAAGAGCTGCCAGCGAAGCTAACTGCCAGATGCTCTGCAAGGTCACAGCAGAGCGAAAAGGAACAGATAATTTCCCGTGATAACTACCCAGAAAAATTTATTTAAGACGTATCCAAATAAGGGGATAAAGCATGGCGCGAAAAAATTTAGCAGAACAGAAAGCTATCGGTCTGCACCTGCTCTATCCAGAGGTGTGCTCGTTCCCTGTCAACCCAATCAAGGTAGCTAACCGGCTTGGCATCCAAGTGCTAAAAGATAACTCAAAAGAAAATATCGACGGACGATACGACGCGGACAAAAACGTCATCTATCTGAACACAAATCAGAGCCTGCTCCGTCGTCGTTTCACTGTGTGCCACGAACTGGGGCACGCACTTTTGGGGCATGGGTCAAGTCCCCGGGACAACCCAAAGGCCTACACCTGTTCTGACTCTGATCCCAAAGAACTCGAGGCAAACACCTTTGCCGCAACTCTTCTTATGCCGCCACAGGCAGTGCGGACTTGCGTCGCAGGTGGGTACAGCATTGCCCAGATGTGTAACTATTTCGGCGTATCGAGTATGGCTATGGCTATCAGACTGAAGCAGCTGGGGATAATAAATGGATAAAAATCCTACCGATGAACCAGTAACTCCGGATTCAACAGAATTCTCTATCAGCAAAGAAGACTGAGTTTTCTCAAACATGTGAACGGTGGTCTCATTTTTGTGAACACCCCCATTCT
>URBN01000009.1 GCA_900546145.1 uncultured Desulfovibrio sp.
GAGTTCAGACGTGTGCTCTTCCGATCTACAAAAGAAAAAAATTTAAATATATCTCTATAAATAGTTACCGCGTTATTGATTGCAATAAAAATATTATTTACATTTTTATTACCTTAAACAAATTAATATAACTAACGTATAACCATATTTTAAATATTATACATGATAAAATCAAAAAAAAATCACAACATGCAAAAATAATTTACTATAAGACGAGTTAAAATTATAATAAAAAAATATCAGGCTCGAAAATTTGCATTCTATATTAAACTATGACGAATCATTGTCAAAGCATTACAGACGTCAACTTTGTACTTATATATTAAGACAATCTCTACAAAGAAGCAACTCCTTCTCCGCACACTTCTTTGCGGCGAGCGAGGCGATAATCTGATACATAGATTTTTTATCCGAAGTTGATCACTTTTCCAGTTTAATTCAATACACCACACCATCAAATATACTTTACGAATGGATATAATGTTGGTATTTTGAAGTTGTTTTTTGAGTATTAAATTATTATTTTTGCCCCTCCCCTTCCTTCCCGCTATTCTTTTCCTCTTCATTCTCAAATTCAAAATTTCTCGTAATATCTTTCCAACATACTAAACTCTTTTTTATTGATACCACTGACATGCAGAAAACAAACGATGCTTTTCTGGACGGTATCTCGTCCGGCACACCGCTCAAGCTCTCCACACTGAAAACACTCTCAATGGCCGATTTGATGCACCTGGCCGAAAAATACGGCATTGAAAACGCCAGTTCCCTGCGCAAACAGGAACTCAGCTTTGCTATTCTGCAGGCCTGCGCATCCCAGAATGGCGCCATCTACGGGGACGGCGTGCTGAAAATTCTTCCGGACGGCTTCGGTTTTCTCCGCTCTCCCCTCTGCTCCTATCTGCCGGGTCCTGATGACATCTATGTTTCTCCCTCGCAGATACGCAAATTTTCCCTGCGCAAGGGAGACATTGTTGCGGGGCAAATCCGTCCTCCGAGAGAGGGCGAACGCTATTTCGCCCTGCTGAAAGTGACCAGCATCGGCTTCGAGGATCCAGACAAGGCACGCAACCTCGTGCTCTTCGACAACCTGACGCCCATTTACCCCATGCGCCAGCTCATCATGGAAAACGGCGCCCAGAATTACTCCAACAGGATCATCGACCTTCTTGCTCCCATAGGCCGCGGTCAGCGCGGGCTCATTGTCGCTCCTCCGAGAACCGGCAAAACTGTTCTTCTTCAGTCTCTCGCCAATGCCATCACGACAAACAGTCCGGAATGCTACCTCATCGTCCTGCTCATCGATGAGCGCCCGGAAGAAGTGACAGATATGGAGCGCACGGTAAAAGGAGCCGAGGTCATCAGCTCCACGTTTGACGAACCGCCGCAGCGCCACGTGCAGGTCTGCGAGATGGTGCTTGAAAAAGCAAAACGTCTTGTGGAACGCAAACGCGATGTCGTCATTCTCCTCGATTCCATCACCAGGGTCGGCAGAGCCTACAACAGCGTCACACCCCAGTCGGGACGCGTGCTCACCGGCGGCCTCGATGCCAATGCCCTGCAGCGCCCCAAACGCTTTTTCGGCGCCGCTCGTAACGTGGAGGAAGGCGGCAGCCTCACTATCATAGCCACGGCACTGACAGACACGGGATCCCGCATGGATGAGGTCATCTTCGAGGAATTCAAGGGTACTGGCAACATGGAGATCTATCTCGACCGTCACCTTTCTGAAAAACGCGTCTTCCCCGCCATGGATATCAACCGTTCCGGCACACGCCGCGAGGAACTGCTCCTTTCCGAAGACGTCCTGAACAGGGTCTGGATCCTGCGCAAGATACTCGCGCCCATGACGCCGCTCGACGGCATGGAATTTCTCCTCGATAAAATGAAGGGAACAAAATCCAACAGGGATTTCCTCAGCGCAATGGGCAAATAACTGTCCGCGCGTCACGCCGACATTTGAGAAAGACTCTTCCCCGGCTGGGAGAGAAGCCATTTCCCCTTTCATCCACAGAAGGCAGAAAAAAGCAGGGAGCCGCAGTTTCGATCGCGGCTCCCTGCTTTTCGCTTCTCAGTATCTCTGAACTCTTTGGACTACGCTTCCGCGTCCACCGGAACAAACGTAAACTTTCCGACATCAAAGAGACCGCGCGTATTGACCTTCAGCGCGGGGATGACGCACAGCGACATGAAACTCAGACTCATCACAGCGTCGACATCAGGACTGACATCGAAAGTCCTGGCCGCAGCGAAGATGGCTTCCTGCTTCCGGGCTGTCTCTCCGGCAGTTTCCGTGCTCATGAGGCCTCCCACAGGGAGAGCAAGCGAAGCCAGGACACGTCCCTGACGGACCAGGGCTATACCGCCGTGCATGCTGGCCACGGCCTCAATGGCAACTGCCATGTCTTCATCGGAATCGCCGGCGCAGACGATGTTATGCGAATCATGAGCGATGCTCGTCGCAAGGGCTCCGCCGAGGAACTGCCCTTCTTTGACGTATCCGCCAAGTATGCCCAGCCCGACCTTTCCACTGCCTTTGTGGCGCTCGACAACAGCCACTTTGCAGAGACCGGGATTGCGGCTGGCCACGAAACAGCCGTCTTCCGTTTCGACGGGCATCACTCTGTCTTCGGTAACAAGGGAGTGCGGCTGCATGCCTATGACATGCGCCTTCCCCGAAGGAACCGGGAGCCGTAAGGCGCCCGCGCTGAAGCCTCCGAGGCACACGCTGTCGAGGAGCGGAGCCGGCACGGAAGCGGACGGAATATCCGCCGCAAGCCTGCCGTCCCTCACAACCTGAAGTCCGGCGCACCAGACATCCTGCACACGGAACGACACGAGGTCCTCGACCAGGCAGAGATCCGCGGCGTATCCGGGGGCTATGGCTCCTACTCCCTGCAGGCCATAGCAGGAAGCCGGATTGATGGTGGCCATGGACACGGCGACGGGGGCGGGTATGCCGGCTTTCACGGCTTTGGCGAGAATATGGTTAATATGACCGTGCGCCAGGATATCACCTGCATGCAGATCGTCCGTACAGAAGGCGCACCTGTGGGCGTTGGCGGGGGTAAGGCCTTTCAGGAGGGCTTCGAGATTGCGGGCGGCAGATCCTTCTCGGATAAAGACGTACATACCCGCAGCAATGCGGGCCTTCATCTCTTCCGGCGTTCCGCATTCATGGTCGTTCAGGATGCTGCATCCGGCGTACGCCTGCAGACCGGCTCCGGCGAGTCCCGGGGAATGACCGTCCACTGCAAGCCCCGCGTTGCGGGTATCCCTGATTTTACAGAGCAGATCGTCATCACAGGCCAGAACTCCGGGGCAGTTCATGACCTCGCCGAGAGAAATGGTCTTTTCCTCATGGAGGAACGGCTCAAGATCCAGCGCAGTCAGTTCAGCGCCGGCGTCCTCGAAGGGCGTACAGGGCACACAGGAAGGCAGGGCAAAATGGATGGAAAGGGGCAGGCCCGCGGCCGCGTCATACATATAGCGCAGGGCAAGCTGGCCTCCGACATTGGCGATCTCGTGCGGATCGGCCACCACACGCGTGGTGCCGCAGGGAAGAACGGCAGCAGCGAATGCTCCCGGAGTGAGCAGCGTGGACTCGATATGCACATGGACGTCCATGAGGCCGGGAATAAGATATTTCCCCCCGCAGTCGAAGACAGCCCTGGCGTTTACGGACTTTGCCTCCCCGCCGCGCAGCACAGCAGCGATTCTGCCGCCGTCGATGACAACGGTGGCGCCGGGAATCACCTCACAGTTCATGACGTCAACCACTTTCGCGTTTGTGAGCGCGAGACAGCTTTCCTTTCTGCCCAGAGCGGCGTCAATGCCCCTCTTCAGATTTTCAAGAGTTACTCCCGACATGAAAAATCCTCCTGTGCGGGTTATTCTCGGGTTCCTATATCCCAGGCCATGAATCCTGCAAAGATGCCGCATTGTCCCACCCGGCCGTGCAGGTGTGACATATCTTCCCTTTTCCGGCATATACCGGCTTCCCGTTCTCCACCACACTTGAAAATGCGCCCCAATCACTTTAGAAGAAAGGGATATAACCTGTAGAAAGGAAGCATTCCCCATGAGAAGCATGACTGGCTTTGGCAGATACATCATGGAAGACAGCGGTCTCACCCAGCAGTGGGAAATCCGCAGTGTCAACGGCAAACGCCTTGAGCTCAAGTGGAGTCTGCCCGCGGCCGTCCGCAACATGGAGAGCCGTTTCGAGAAAATCGTGAAACGCCGCGCCTCGCGGGGGCGGGTTGACATCACCCTGTCTCTGCAGTTTGCCTCGGGCCTCTTCGCGCCGCACTTTGACGTGGCCCAGGCGTCGGGCATGCTGGACGCGCTGGCGGCCCTCGCCGAATCGCGGGAGGAAAATTTCACGCCGGACTACAACGCCCTCCTCGCCATTGACGGGCTGTGGGGCGCGCCGGCCGAAGATCTCGACGAAAGCGTGGTGGCGTCTCTCGAGAAAGGTCTCGCCCTGGCGCTCGACGACTGGAACGAGGCGCGCCAGACTGAAGGAGAGGCGCTTTCCCGGGACCTCATGGCCAGAGTGCTGCGCATGGAAGAGTGGACAGAACTCATCAGGGAACGCGCGCCGATCATCAAAAAGGATCGCACGGAAGCCCTGCACGAGCGCATCAATGAGGAGCTCGCCTCCCTGAACTGCGGCGAAATCGAGGAATCCCGCTTCCTCCAGGAGGTCGTGACGCTCATGGACCGTCTGGACGTGACAGAGGAGATAACCCGGCTCTCGACCCACCTCGAGCATCTGAGGGAGCTTCTGCAGGAGGAAAGCGACGTGGGACGCCGCCTTGACTTCACCCTGCAGGAATGCTTCCGCGAGATTAACACCTGCGGCAACAAGATTCCTGATGTCCAGTTGTCCCGCCTCGTTGTCGATTACAAGAACGAACTCGAGAAATGCCGCGAACAGGTGCAGAACCTCGAGTAGGAACAAAACGCCATGCAGCAGGACAGGCTCATCAATATCGGGTACGGCAACTTCGTACCGGTTTCGCGCATCGTGAGCATCGTCAATCCGGCCTCCTCGCCCATGAAGCGGCTCAGGGAAGACGCCCGTTCTGAAGGCAGGCTCATTGACGCCACACAGGGAAGAAAAACCCGTTCCATCATTGTCACTGACTCCAACCATGTCATCCTGTCATCCATACAGCCCGACACCATGAGCCAGCGTTTCAGTTCAGGAGAAACAGAATAATGCGCCTTGGCACAGCTCTGGTCATCAGCGCCCCCTCGGGTGCGGGCAAGACCACCCTCATCAGGAAACTCACTGCTGAATTTCCCGGCTTCACCTATTCCATTTCCTTCACCACGAGATCCCCCCGCGCAGGAGAGGTAAACGGCCGCGATTACCATTTCACTACAAGGGAGGATTTCATAGCGCGCAGAGACAGGCACGAGTTCGCCGAGTGGGCCGAAGTGCACGGCAATCTTTACGGCACGCCGATCGCACCGGTTCTCGAAGCGCAGCGCGCGGGAAGGGATATTCTCTTCGACATCGATGTGCAGGGTGCGGCACAGCTCCATCTGTCCCTGCCTTCAGCGCATTTCGTGTTCATTCTGCCCCCGAGCATGGAAGAGCTCGAGAGGCGCCTGCGCGGGCGTGGCACAGATACCGATGAGGTCATCAGGGTCCGCCTCGCCGACGCGCGTCAGGAAATCCGCGAAGCCAGATGGTTTGACAGCCTCATCCTCAACGATGACCTTGACCGCGCCTACCAGGATCTCAGGGCCGCCTACCTACAGGCCACCCTTGCCCCGAAACTCCACACAGCCCTTCTCGATTCTCTTCTTTTCTAAGGAGTTACCATGGCAGAGCTCATCGCAGCCCTTGACCTTCCCGAAACGGATCAGATTCTCTCCATGGCCGGCACTCTCAAAGGCATCGTGCCCTGGTGCAAGGTGGGCATGGAAGCCTTCGTTCTGGCTGGTCCGGACATCATCGCGAAACTTTCCGATATGGGCTTCAGGGTCTTCCTCGATCTGAAATTCTACGACATCCCCAACACCGTGGCGCAGGCCGTCAGGGCGGGCGTAAAAAGAGGCGCTTCCCTCATGACCATACACTGCCAGGGCGGGCAGAAGATGTGCGAGGCGGCCATGGACGCGGCCGAACAGGCTGCTTCAGGCGGAAAGAGGCCGTACATCTTCGGCGTGACCGCACTCACGAGCTTCGGGCCATGTGAGATGCCCGGCATCAGCCTCATGCCCACGGACTTCGCCCTGGAGCTTGCCCGCAGTGCTGATCAGTGGGGCCTCGACGGCGTGGTCTGCTCCGGAAAGGAAGTCAGGAACATCAAGCGGGAGACGAGCCTCCTTGCCCTGTGCCCAGGCATCCGTCCGGCGGGAACCGACGCCAACGATCAGGCGCGCGTCTGCACGCCGGCCGCGGCGGTGCGTGACGGCGCGGACTTTCTTGTCGTGGGCCGTCCCATCACGCGCGCGGCTGATCCCGCTGCCGCGGCGCGCGCCATAATAAGGGAAATGGAAACCGCGGGATAACACGCCGGTGACGGGCGGACCGGATCCGCCCCTTTCCCGTCAGAGGAAAAAACAGCGTATCGCAGTGCATGTACGGATTCTGAGCTGATTCATTTCAAGGGAGGCAGAATGGCTCAATGGTATTACAGAAATGAGCCTGGAAGCTCCACGCTGAACGACGAGCAGAGCGCCGCCCTTGCCGACAGCCTGAACATCTCACCGTTTCTGATGAATATCCTCAGGCGGCGGGGGCTGTGCAGCAGAAAGGAAATCGACAGCTATCTCAACCCGTCCCTCTCGGGTCTGGTCAATCCGGAGAAATGGCCGCAGATTCCCGAGGCAGCCGACTTCCTCGTCAAAGCCCTTCTGGAGGGCAGGCAGCTCGCCGTCTGGGGCGACTATGACGTGGACGGCACCACGAGCACGGCTATCGTGCTTGATGTCCTGGAGTTCCACGGCTTCCATCCGCTCTGGCATATTCCGGACAGGCATACCGAGGGCTACGGCATCAACGTGCCCGCCGTGGAAGAGCTCGCGAAAAAGGGCTGTCAGGTCCTGCTCACCGTGGACTCGGGCATTTCCGACGTGAAAGCCATAAAGCGGGCCAGAGAACTCGGCATGGACGTGGTCGTGAGCGACCATCACCTGCCTCCGGAAAACCTGCCGCCCGCGACCTTCTTCTTCAATCCGCGCATGGGCGATCCCGCGAAAGTGCCCTGTCCCCATCTCGCCGGCGTCGGCGTGTCCTTCTTCCTCATGGCTGCCGTCAACGCCCGGCTCGGGAAGAAGGACGGAAAGCACTTCGTCATGGACAGGGTGCTCGACCTCGTGGCCCTCGGCACGCTCGCCGACGTCATGCGCCTCACAGGACAGAACCGCATTCTCGTGCACGGCGGCCTGAAGCATCTTGTGAAGCCGGAGAGGCCGGGTATCGCGGCGCTTAAAGCGGTCTGCGGCATCGGGTACAGGGAGAACGTCAGCGCCACGCAGGTGAGCTTCAAGCTGGCGCCGCGCATCAACGCGGCCGGCCGCATGCGCCACGCGAAGATCGCGCTCGAGCTCATGCGGAGCACGGATTACGCGGAGAGCGCCGGTCTTGCCCAGGAACTCGACGAACTCAACACGACGCGCCGCGATACGGAAAGCATCATCCTGGACGAAGCCAGAAACCAGGCGAGGGAGCAGCAGAAAAAGGGCAGGATCACGGGTCTTGTCCTCTACGGCAAGCAGTGGCACCCCGGTGTCATCGGCATCGTGGCCACGCGCATTATCGAGGAGTTCAACGTCCCCTGCATCATCGTCTGCGACGACAAGGACACGCTCAAGGGATCGGGCAGATCTATTCCGGGCTTCGACCTCTACGCCGGACTCGCCGAGATACCGGAGCATCTGCTCGCCTTCGGCGGCCACAAGCAGGCCGCAGGCGTGCGCATCCTGCCCGGGCAGCTCGACGCCTTCAGGCACGATTTCGAGGAGATGACCAGGCGCCGCCTCGGGAAACAGCCGGAACAGATGCTGGCCATCGACGGCGTGCTCTCCCTCGGGGAGGCGGCCAATCCCGAACACCTGAAGGAACTCGCCCTCATGGAGCCCTTCGGAACAGGCAACGCCGAGCCCGTCTTCGTCTCCAATCCGGTGGAAATAGTAGGCCGGTCGACCTTCCGCGGCCGCTCGGACAGTGTGTCCCTGGTGATCCGGGACACGGTCGACGGACATACCCTGCGGGCCAAGGGCTGGGGGCTCGCCCAGGAAATCGGGCAGGACAGGCTGCACACCGTTGTGCGCATCGCCTTTACGCTCAGGGAGTCCCATTACAGCATGAACGGCCCGGAACTCACCATCAGGGACTGGGGCCCGGCGGACAAGAAAATCGCGAGCGAGATCCCTGGCCAGGCCCCAACCGTAGAAGATGAGGAAGTCGGCGAGGACACCGACGAAATCCCCTCGTAATACGGCACGAGGGGAACAGGAAATCAGCTAACGCGCCTGATCACCGGTGAGGGGAACGGGGCTCGGCGCTGACGGATCGGCGGGCGCCGGCCGGGCCGGCTGTTTTGTCTGAAGGCCGTAACTTCCATCCTGCGTGGCGGGAACGAGAGGCGCCGGCGTATCCATGCCGTAATTTCCGCCCTGCGCTCCGGCGTCACTGCCCTGAGGCTGCGCCGGGGCTGTCCCGGACGGCGCCACAGGCAGCGATCCGGAACCGGACGCATCTGCGGGCGCTTCCGGGGACCGGGCGTCCCCGGCTGGCACCGGCTGGTTCTGTTCTGCGCCGGAAGCCGGAGCGCCGCCCGCCGCGGTACGGCTGAACACGCTGCCTCTGGCCGTGAATCCCTGTCTGGCCGCCTTCGCGTACCATTTTTCAGCCTCAGCCGCGTTCTTTTCCGTGCCGATGCCGCCCTCGTAGCAGGCGCCCACGAAGAGCTCGGCCTCGCCAAAGCCCTTCTTCGCAGACTGCAGCGCCCAGGCGAAGGCGAGCTTCGGATTGGCATCGACGATCTTCCCTTCGTTCAGCATGAGCGCCAGATTGTACTGGGCTTCAGCGTCGCCCGCGTCGGCGGCGCGCTGCATCCAGTTGAAGGCCTCGGCGTTGCTCTTTACGGCGCCGTAGCCCGTTCTGCTGGCAAAAGAAAGGAGTTTCATGCCCTCGACGGAGCCGGCCTCAGCGGCCTTACGGTACCATTCGGCCGCGGTCACGGGATCGGGGTCAACGCCGAGGCCGTTTTCATAAAGACGCCCCAGAAGCACGGCCGCGCGGGTATTTCCCTTATCGGCCAGGGGTTTCACGATATCATAGGTACGTTTGTACTGACCGATATTGTAGGCGGTCACAGCTTCCTTCATGGCGGAACCGTCATCCGGAGCAGCGGAGGACGGAGCAGCCTGCGTCAGAGCCAGGGCGAGCAGAATGGCGGCAGAAACCGGAATACGTTTCATGGAAAAAGCCTCCTCGGAGAAAAAATGCATCCCCTCCCGCGGGAGGAAATCCGGGAAAAGCGGTTTCGCGCGGCCCGGCATCCAGCCTGTGACGGGACAGAGGAATTTACTGCTGAATATAAGAACTCAGGGCCGTTCCGCCAGCCCCGAAACAAAAAAAATTCAGCGGGTTGACGGAGCCCGTTTTTCCTCTTAACCAAAAAGGGCGCATCCCGCGGACCGCGTGTCCGCCAGGGGTCCCGCGCCACTACGAAACATACGGACAAATCATGAGCGACGATAAAAAAAATGTTGTGGACGTGGAAGTCATCAGCGAAGAGCATGACGATTCCAGAAAGAACGGCGGCACCTACACCGCCACCTATTATTATACCAACAGCGGAAACGGAACCGGGTATGAGCGGCATTACACCTACCAGGACATGTTCGGCCTGCACGCTCCCGGACGCGACGGTCTGCAGTACGCGGGCATTGTCACGCTGACGCTCTTTTTCTTCTGCCTCTTCAAATGGGGCTTTCTGGCCGCCCTTGGCTTCGCCTTCTTTGAGGCTGTGGGAAGCGCCTTCGGCCTCTACTTCAACCTGCGCACGCTCCTTGAGGGACGCATGCCCAATCCCTGGATAAGCCGCATCATCACCTGGTGCGTCAGCCTCGGCCTCGTTGCCATGCTCGTCTGATGGGCGGGGAGACCTGGCAGGTCTATCTGGTGGAATGCGCCGATCACACCCTCTACTGCGGGGTGGCGAAAGACACGGAACGCCGGGTGGCCCAGCATAACGGCGAAAAGCGGGGCGGCGCCCGCTATACGCGCTCGCGCCGGCCCGTCCGTCTTGTGGCCAGGAGATCCTGCCGGAGCCATTCCGAGGCCCTGCGCCTCGAGTGCCTCGTGAAGCGGATGCGCCGCGGCGACAAAATCCCCTTTCTTCTGAACGGTACAGCTGACAGAACATGATTTCCCTCACCACAGCTCTTTCTTTCTTCGGCGCAGCCCTCATGCTGGGCTTCGCTCCCGGCCCGGACATCGTCTTCGTGCTCGCCCAGTCGGCCGTCTACGGCGCGCGGGCAGGCCTCGCCACCATGTGCGGCCTCATCACGGGCCTGTGCTTCCACACGACCCTGGTCACCGTGGGCGTCGCGGCCCTTATCCAGGCCTCTCCCGTCGCGTTCACCGCGCTCAAGGCCGCGGGCGCGGCCTACCTCGTCTACCTCGCCTGGCTTTCCTGGCGGGCCGGCGCCATGCGCGCGGGAAAGACGCAGAGCGCCTTCCCCGGATACGCCGCCCTCTACAGGCGGGGCATCCTCATGAATATCACGAACCCCAAGGTCTCCATCTTCTTTCTGGCCTTTCTGCCGCAGTTCTGCGATCCGGCCAGGGGAAGCGTCGGCATGCAGTGCCTCGCCCTGGGAATCATCTTCATGCTGGCCACGGCCGTGGCCTTTACGAGCGTCTCCCTTCTCGCGGGGCGCATCTTCTCCCGCTTCAACTCAAAGCCGGAGGGGCAGGTCATCATGCACAAGATATGCGCCGTCATCTTCCTCGGCCTCGCCGTGTTCCTGCTCACCGCCCGGATCTAGCGGATCTGGACACATTCCCCGCATACGCTTATGAATTTTTCTGCGGACACGCCTTCCGCACGGGAAAATCAGTTTTGTCCCGGGAAAAAACGGCGGAACAGAATATGGAAACAGAAAAGAAATTTTTGATAGCCCTGCGCGACCTTCCTCCGGAAGGACGTGAATACAGCGTCACTGATCCCGCGGTGTGGACCAGGAACATCGAGGACTTTCACATGGACTGCAGGCTGTCCTCGGATCCCGAGCTCGACATCACCATCCTTCCGATGAACGACGGCTGGGTTCTCAGGGGCAGCATCCGCGCCGATGTCATCGTTCCCTGCAGCCGCTGCTGCAAAGACACGAATATCTCCATCAGCGAAAACTTCGATGACTACGTGCAGATGCCCGACGAAGGGGAGGAAGTCCCGGAGAGGACCTTTGACGAAGGCGACGATCATCTCGTCTTCGAGCACGGCGCGCTCCTCCTTGACCTCGCGTCCATAGCCTGGGAGCAGTTCGCCCTGGCCCTGCCGTCCACGCCGCTCTGCCGCCCGGACTGCAAAGGCCTCTGCCCTCACTGCGGCAAGGATCTCAACGAGGGTCCCTGCGGCTGTGACGATACGGGCGGCGATCCCCGTCTGGCGGTTCTCCGCGGTCTCAAAATCACGAAAAACTAGACAGTTTGCCATTCTTCTGATATTGTGCGCTTCTTTGAAAAAACGCCCGCTTCCGCGGGCCGCCAACGACTTTTCCGCCGGCTTGAAATGAGCCAGCCCGTTACCCCGGGCGCACAAAGCGAATACAGTTTTTAAGGAGAATATCATGGCCGTTCAGCAGAACAAAAAATCCCATGCCCGCAAGTGCAACCGTCGTTCCCACGACCGCGTGGCCACTCCCAGCGTCATCTACTGCGAGTCCTGCGGCAAACCGACCCTTCCCCACAGCGTCTGCCCGTCCTGCGGCACGTACAGGAAGCACACCGTTGCTCCCAAGGCCGCCAAGAGCGGCGAAGAGGAATAGTCTTTCCGCCGGCCCCTGTGCCCTTTTTTCCCAAAGCCGCGTCCGGCGGACTCCGTTCAGACTGAAGAAAGAACGGGGCTTCCGGGCGGCCTCTTTTTTTACACCGTCCCTGCAGGGCGCGCGTCCCTGCAGAGGCGGGAGAATCCATCCGTCCTCCAGTCCGGTCCGGCCGGACGCCTGAGCAGGATGCAAAATACTGAGCGTTGAGCACCTATGAGCGATCGACCAATTATTGCCGTTGACGTCATGGGCGGCGACTTCGGCCCCTCTGTTCTGGTTCCCGGGGCCCTGGACGCCTCCCGCAAATACGATCTGAAAGTCCTGCTCGTGGGCGACAGGCCGAAAGTCGTGTCCGTTCTCGATACGCTGGACACTTCCGGCGCGGACTACGATCTTGTGCAGGCTGACGAAGTGGTGCTCATGAATGAGCGCCCGGCCGACGTTCTCAGGCGCAAGAAGAAGTCATCGATCCAGATTGGCTGCCGTCTCGTGAAGGAAGGACAGGCCGACGCCGTGGTCAGCGCGGGGCATTCCGGCGCGGCCGTGGCCTGCGGCATGTTCATTATCGGCCGCCTCAAAGGTGTGGAACGCCCGGCCCTGTGCACGATCATGCCCACGGAAAAGGATCCCGTGGTGCTCCTCGACGCCGGCGCCAACGTGGACTGCCGCCCCTATCACCTTTTCCAGTTCGGCCTCATGGGCGACGCCTTCGCCCGCGACATCCTCGACTACGAGTCACCGCGCGTGAGCATCCTGTCCATCGGCGAGGAGGAAGGCAAAGGCAACAGCCAGGTGAAGGAAGCCTATGAGCTCCTCAAGATGGCCAGAAATCTGAACTTCATCGGCAACGCCGAGGGACGCGACATTTTCACGGGCGACGTGGACGTGGTCATCTGCGACGGCTTCGTCGGAAACATCGTGGTCAAGATGAGTGAAGGCCTTGCCAAGGCCATCACGCATATGATCAAGGGCGTCTTCAAGTCCAGTGTCACGGGCATGCTGGGCGGCCTCCTGGCCAAGCGCAGCTTCGCGCAGTTCGCCCGCACCGTGGACTACGCCGAATACGGCGGCGCCCCGCTTCTCGGCCTCAAGGGCCTTGCCATCGTCTGTCACGGCCGCTCCAGCTCAAAAGCCATGACCAGCGCCATCCGCATGGCCGGCACCTTCGTCCGTAAAAAAACCCTGGACAGACTGGCAGAAACCATCCAGGAAAACGACGAGCTCACCCGCTACTCGCGCGCCCTGTAAACGTCCGGACGGATTCCTGCCCAGTGTCTCTCAAGAAACCGACATTTCCTCCGGTCCTCCCTTCCCGCTCTTCCCGTGCGGCAGCGCATTTTCCCGGCTTTTTCCCGGGTTCCTGCGCTCCCTCCTCCGCCAAAATACGCGCACCTCTCCGGTCTTCTGCCCGTTCCGGGCAAGAAAGATTCTTGTCTTTGAACGCCTGACAGGCTATTGTTCGTGAAAAATTTTTTGAGGTGCGTCATGAAAACTTTCTCTCAAACAGCCCCCACGGCCCTTGTGACCGGCGGTTCCCGCGGTATAGGCAGGGCAACAGCCCTCGCCCTGGCCAGGGACGGTTATCAGGTTATTCTGACGTATGTGAGCCGCCCGGAAGAAGCCATGAACGTGGCCGAACTCATTAACGCCGGGAACAGCGTGGCCGCGGCGTACCAGCTCAACGTGGGCGACGCGGAAGGCGTAAAGGCCTTCTTCAAAGAAAGAATCAAGGATCAGGTCAATCTGACCTGCCTCGTAAACAATGCGGGCATCACCAAGGACGGCCTCCTCATCCGCATGAAGGAAGAGGACTTCGACAGAGTGATTGACGTGAACCTGCGCGGCTGCTTCCTCTGCACCCGCGAGGCCGCGAAGATCATGCTCAAAAACCGCACCGGATGCATTGTGAACATAGCCTCCGTGGTTGGCCTCATGGGCAACCCCGGTCAGGCGAACTACTGCGCCTCGAAGGCCGGCATCATCGGACTCACGAAATCGAGCGCCAAGGAACTGGCCGCGCGCAACGTGCGCGTGAACGCAGTGGCGCCCGGATTCATCGACACCGAAATGACAAAGAGCCTCCCGGAGGAGCAGAAAAAGCTCTACACGGAAGTCATTCCGCTCAAGCGTTTGGGCCGCGCCGAGGAAGTCGCCGATGCCGTCGCCTTTCTCGCCTCTCCCAGGGCCGCCTACATCACCGGACAGGTGCTGTCCGTCAACGGCGGCATGTACTGCTAATGCAAATTAGGGGTACGCCCCTCTTGCCAAAAATCGTTCAATTTGGAGGACATATGTCTGACGTCACCAGCAAAGTTACTAAGATCATCGTTGACCAGCTTGGCGTAAGCGCCGATGAAGTGAAGCCCGAAGCCAAGTTCGTGGACGACCTCGGAGCTGACTCCCTCGACCTCACCGAGCTCATCATGGCCATGGAAGAGGAATTCGACATCGAAATCGCCGATGACGACGCCCAGAAGATTCAGAAGGTGCAGGACGCCATCGATTACATCGAGGCGAAGAAGGGCTAGTCCCAAAGCCCACTGGCACCCTACGCTCAGAGAACGGAGGGGCCGGGCCTGAAGCCCTGCCCCTCTTTTACCATTTTCAAGGAGAAGACATGGCACGGCCCCGCGTAGTCATTACCGGCATATCCGGCGTTACCCCCCTTGGCCTGGACATGGCGACCACATGGAAACGCCTTGTGGCCGGCGAATCCGGCATCGGCCCCATCACGCTTTTCGACGTTACCGATTACAAATGCAAGATTGCCGGTGAGGTCAAAGACTTCGACGGCTCGAAGTATTTATCCAAGAAGGAAATCCGGCACATGGACCGCTTCACGCAGTTTGCGGTGGCGGGCGCCGACATGCTCTTTGAGGATTCCGGCTTTAAGGTGACGCCCGAGAACTGCGAAGACACAGGCTGTATCCTCGGCGTGGGCATCGGAGGACTGCGTACCATCGAGCTCAACTGCAAGAAGCTCATCGAGCAGGGTCCGAACAAAATTTCTCCCTTCCTCATTCCCTCCTTCATCGCCAACATGGCTCCCGGCCACATCGCCATCAAATACGGCCTGCGCGGTCCCAATGTGGTCACCACCACGGCCTGCGCCTCGGCCACCACGGCCATAGGCACCGCCTATTCCGAAATGCTCCTCGGCCGCATCCGCGCCTGTGTCACGGGCGGCGTCGAAGCTGCCATCACGCCTGTGGGCATTTCCGGTTTCTGCGCCCTGAAGGCCCTCTGCACCGATCACAACGACGATCCCACGCACGCCTCGAGGCCCTTTGACGCCGAGCGCAACGGCTTCATCAGCGGCGAAGGCTGCGGTTTCCTCATGCTTGAACGCCTCGAGGACGCCCAGGCGCGCGGCGCGAAGATCTACGCCGAGATCGTGGGCTACGGCGCTTCCTGCGACGCTTTCCACATGACGGCCCCCGATGAGGACGGATCCGGCATGGCCCTCGCCATGCAGCGCGCCCTCAGAGACGCGGACCTGCCGCCCGAAGCCATCGAACACGTCAACGCGCACGCCACCTCGACCTACCTCAATGACCTCTGCGAGACCAGGGGCATGAAGCTCACCTTCGGGGAACACGCGAAGAAACTCCATATTTCCGCCACCAAGTCCATGACCGGTCACCTTCTCGGCGGCGCCGGCGGCATCGAGGCCTGTTTCACGGCCCTCGCCCTGCATGAGAACACCATCCCCGGCACTATTAACCTGACCCATCCGGACCCCGAATGCGACCTCGACTACACGAGCGACGGCTCGAAGCACCTTGAGTGCGGGTACGCGATGTCCAATAACTTCGGTTTCGGCGGCACCAACGCCAGCATCATCTTCAAAAAGTGGGACGCGTAAGGCGCCCCGGGATAAAAAAGGAATACCATGGACGACATTCTCCTTGAGGATCCGGAACTCGCCCGCGCCATTGTGCTCGAAAGCGACCGTCAGATCAGCAAACTGGAACTCATCGCCTCCGAAAACTTCGTTTCCCCCGCCGTGCGCCAGGCTCAGGGAAGCTGCCTGACCCACAAGTACGCTGAAGGCTATCCGGGACACCGCTACTACGGCGGCTGCGAATACGTGGACATCGCCGAGAACCTGGCCATCGACCGCGCGAAGAAGCTCTTCGGATGCGGCTACGCCAACGTGCAGCCCCATTCCGGCTCCCAGGCCAACATGGCCGCCTATTTCTCCGTCATGAAGCCCGGCGACACCCTGCTCGGCATGAATCTCTCCGATGGCGGCCACCTCACCCACGGCAGCCCGGTCAACTTCTCCGGCCGCTTCTTCCATGTGGAGTCCTACGGCATCGCGAAGGAAACCGGCCGCATCGACTACGATGAAGTGGAACAGAAGGCCATGGAGTGTCATCCGCAGGTCATCATGGCCGGCGCTTCCGCCTACCCGCGCGTCATCGACTTCAAGCGCTTCCGTGAAATCGCCGACAAGGTGGGCGCCAAACTCTTCGTGGACATGGCCCACATCGCCGGCCTCGTGGCCACGGGCGTGCATCCCTCTCCCGTGCCCTACGCCCATATCGTGACCACCACCACGCACAAGACCCTGCGCGGTCCCCGCGGCGGCATGATCCTCTCTTCCGAAGACATGGCCAAGAAAATCAACAGCCAGATCTTCCCCGGCTGCCAGGGCGGCCCGCTCATGCATGTCATCGCGGCCAAGGCCGTGGCTTTCGGCGAGGCCCTGCGTCCTTCCTTCAAAACCTACACGCAGCAGATCGTGAAAAACGCCGCCGTGCTGGCCAAATGCCTCATGGACGGCGGCTATGATCTCGTGAGCGGCGGCACGGACAACCACCTCATGCTCATGGATCTGCGCGCCAAGGACTTCACCGGCAAGGACGCCGAGCACGCCCTCGATCAGGCCGGCATCACCGTGAACAAGAACACGGTGCCCTTCGAAACCAGGTCTCCTTTCGTCACGAGCGGCATCCGTCTCGGAACCGCCGCCCTCACCACGCGCGGCATGAAGGAAGACGACATGCGCACCGTGGCCGGCTTCATCCTCAACGTGCTTGATCACATCAAGGACGAGGCCGTCATCGAAAAGACCCGCAGGGAAGTCGAGGAGTTCGCCCGCAGCTTCCCGATCTTCACCTGGTAGCGTAAAACCGGATCACACAGACTGCAGGAAACGGGGAGGCGCCGCGGGACTGACCCGCCCGCCTCCCCTCACGTACCCGCAGTCCGGAAGATTCCATCCCGCAGCGGAGGTTACCATGCCACAGCGCCTGCCCTGGCCGGAATATTTCATGCGCATCGCCTATATGGTCAGCGAGCGCTCCACCTGCATCCGCCGCAGGGTCGGATGCGTCCTCGTCAAGGATAAGCGCATCCTGGCCACCGGATACAACGGCGCCCCTTCGGGCGTGCGCCACTGCCTCGACATCGGCTGCCTCAGGGACAAACTGCACATCCCCTCGGGACAGCGCCACGAAATCTGCCGCGGCACCCACGCCGAGCAGAACAGCATCATCCAGGCCGCGACGCACGGCGTGTCCATACTGGGGTGTGATGTCTACTGTACGACGCACCCCTGCCTGCAGTGCTGCAAAATGCTCATCAACTGCGGCGTGAAAAACATCTTTTACTGCGAAAGCTATCCGGACGATCTGGCCGCTGAGATGCTTGAGGAAGCCGGCATCAGGACCGAGCCCATGGAGAAACCCTCGCCCATGCCGGTTCCGGATCCGCAATTCCATCCTGCCGGCGCCAGTCAGGGAGGACACGGCGATGAGTGCTGAAGAACTTCCGGCCGCTCTGGCCGCCCTTTACCAGAAGGCCATGCGCGAGGCCGTCACCGAAGCGGAGAAGGGCCGGTTCACTGCCTGCCCCAATCCCACTGTGGGCGCGGTGCTCATCCGGGACGGAAACATCGTGGCCCGCGGCTATCACCACAAGGCCGGACAGCCCCACGCGGAAATCATGTGCCTCAGGGACGCCCAGGCGAAGGGCATTGATCCGAAAGGATGCACCATTGCCGTGACGCTCGAGCCCTGCAACCACACGGGACGCACGGGCCCCTGCTCCGAAGCCCTCATCCGGGCGGGAGTGAAGCGCGTGGTCATCGGCATGCGCGATCCCAATCCGAAGGCTGCGGGCGGAGCGGAGCGTCTGCGCATGGCTGGCGTGGAAGTCATTGAGAACGTCCTTGAGGAGGAATGCCGGGATCTCGCCGCGGACTTCGTTACGTGGACCGTGAAGAAACGTCCCTTCGTCATCCTCAAGCTGGCCTCTACCCTTGACGGGCGCATCGCCACATCATCCGGACAGTCCCGCTGGGTCACGGGAGAGACAGCCCGATCTGCGGTGCACGGACTGCGCCGCGGCGTGGGGCTCGCCGGAGGAGCCGTTCTCGTGGGCGGCAGGACTTTCAGGGAAGACGACCCCGAACTCACGGCAAGGCCGGCGGATGAGAACACAAAACAGCCCCTGGCCTGCGTTCTCACTTCGCGTCTGCCCGATCCGGGAGACAATTTTCACCTGCTGAGGGAACGCCCCGAGCAGACTCTCTTCTTCACAGGCCGCGACGAGGCCGCATCCCCCGCAGCCGACGCCCTGCGCGATCTCGGCGTGCGCGTCATCGGCATGGAAGGAGAGAACGGCGCCCTCGATCTTCAGGGTATGCTGAACGCCCTGTGGGAGCTTGGCTGCCCCTACGTCCTCTGCGAAGGCGGCGGTTCCATGGGCCTCTCCCTCGTGGAGCAGGGGCTCTGCGATCTCTTCCTCCTGCACATGGCCCCGAAGATTCTGGGCGATGAGAAGGCGAGGCCTCTCTTTTCGGGGCGCAGTCCTGAAACGATGGAAGACGCCATCGGCATGCGCCTCGCCGGCGTGCGGAGGCTGGGGGACGATCTCGAGCTCAGGCTCTTCCCCAGAGGCGGGGAGAAGTAAACGATGTTCACAGGCATCATTCAGGGACAGGGTGTCATTGAGCGCCTCTCCCGCCAGGCCGGCCAGTGCCGGCTCACCATAGCCCCGCGCTTCGATTTTCCCGACATTGTGGACGGGGAATCCATCGCCGTAAACGGCACGTGTCTTTCCGTGGAACACCACGAAGGCAGTGTCTTCTCGCTCTACGCCTCGCGGGAGACCATGAACAGGACAACGCTCGGCAGGCTTCACGAGGGAAGTCTCGTCAATCTCGAGCGGGCTCTTGCCGTGGGCGACCGGCTCGGCGGGCACATCGTCGCGGGCCACGTGGACTGCCTCGCCACGGTGGAGAGCATCACGAGGAGCGGCGACTCCCTTGTCTGCCGCCTCGGCTTTCCCGAGGCCTTCGGCCCGGAGGTGGTTCCCAAGGGGTCCGTGACCCTTGACGGCATCAGCCTGACCATCAACGAGTGCGGAAACAATTTTCTCACAGTCAACATCATCCCGGACACGCAGGAGCGCACGACCATGCGCCTGTGGAAGCCGGGAGTCAGCGTCAATATGGAGACGGACATCATCGGCAAGTATGTCCGCCGGCAGCTCCCCGGCAGCCGGGACGGCGCAAACGGGGACGAAAAGGGAGCGGCGGCCTCATCCGCCGGCATCACCAGGGATTTCCTCCTGGGAAACGGCTTCTTTTAGGAGAAATACACCATGCCACGCACTATCGAAGGGCAGATGAACGCCAGCAAGCTGCGCATCGCCATCATCGCCGCCCGTTTTAATGATTTCATCGTCGACCGTCTGATTTCCGGAGCCATGGACTATCTCACCCGCCACGGCATGGATCCCGATCACGCCGTGATCATCCGCGTCCCCGGGGCTTTTGAGCTTCCCGTCGTCTGCAAAAAGGTAGCGGAGAGCCGCAAGTTCGACGGCATCGTCGCTCTCGGCGCGGTGATCCGCGGCTCCACGCCGCACTTCGATTACGTCTGCAGCGAGGCCGCCAAGGGTATCGCCCAGGTCTCCCTGTCCACGGAAACGCCCATCGGCTTCGGCCTCCTGACCTGCGACAACCTGGAACAGGCCATCGAACGCGCCGGCGTCAAGAACGGCAACAAGGGTGTCGATGCGGCCAGCGCCATGCTCGAGACCTTCCGCGTCATGGAGCAGCTCTAAATGGCCGGGGGAAAAGGACGCGGCGCCACGCGCCACGCGGCGCGCGAGCGCGCCTTTGAGGTGCTCTACAGCCTCTGCTTCCAGGAAGCCCGGGATATCGACGCTCTCGAAAAGGCCTTCCGCAGCCGTCCGGACGCGAAGGCCGATCCCGCCGGCGTTCCCTCGGAAGGCGCCGGCCAGCCGGAGGAATCCCCTGCAGAGGAACCGCTTCCCGAACCCAAAGGATTCGACTGGGAGCTCACCAAGGGCGTGTGGAAGAACACCGCCGGACTCGATAAAATCATTGAGGCCCATTCCCGCCACTGGAACATGAAGCGCATCGGCAGGATCGAACTCACCATCCTGCGCATCGCGGCCTACGAGATCACGCAGACGGACACGCCGCCCAAAGCGGCCATTGACGAGGCCCTGAAGCTGACCCGCACTTTTGCGGGCGACAACGCGGTAAGCTTTGTCAACGGTGTTCTGGACGCACTGGCGAAGTCGCAGGAACAGGCATCTTAGGCAGGAATATTTTTTATTGCACTGATTTGAGCGCGGAGCCGCCTTTCGGGGACGTTCCGCGCCAGGGCGGACAGAAGGCAGACAATGACACAGGAACGCTACAACCCTCAGGAAATCGAAATCAAATGGCAGAAGCGCTGGGCTGAGTCCAAAGCTTTCGCCTGCAGCAACACAAGCGACAAACCGAAGTACTACGTGCTGGAAATGTTCCCCTATCCCTCGGGGAACCTGCACATGGGACACGTACGCAACTACAGCATCGGCGACGTGCTGGCCCGCGCCAAACGCATGCAGGGCTTCAATGTCCTGCATCCCATCGGATGGGACGCCTTTGGCCTGCCCGCCGAAAACGCGGCCATCAAGCACAACACGCACCCGGCCGACTGGACCTATGCCAACATCGACAACATGCGCGCCCAGATGAAGCGCCTCGGCTTCTCCTACGACTGGGATCGTGAAACCGCCACCTGCCGCCCCGAATACTACCGCTGGGAACAGCTCTTCTTCCTGAAGCTTCTGGAAAAGGGCCTCGCCTACCGCAAGAAGTCCGCGCAGAACTGGTGCCCGTCCTGCCACACCGTTCTGGCCAACGAACAGGTCATCGACGGCAAATGCTGGCGCTGCGACACGCCCGTGGAGCAGAAGGATCTCGAGCAGTGGTTTCTGCGCATCACGGCCTACGCCGACGAACTCCTGAAGGATCTCGATCTCCTGAAGGGCGGCTGGCCCGACCGCGTCCTGGCCATGCAGCACAACTGGATCGGCCGCTCCGAAGGCGCAGAGGTACGCTTCGATCTTGAAAAGCCCGTGGACGGCGCCGACCACATCGACGTCTTTACAACCCGTCCGGATACCCTGTTCGGCGCTTCCTTTATCGTCATGGCCCCCGAACATCCGCTCGCTGCCCAGCTCATCAAGGGCAGCCCGGACGAGGCCTCCATCACGGCCTTCATCGATCACGTGCGCAACATGGACCGCATTGAGCGCCAGTCCGACACGCTCGAGAAGGAAGGCGTTTTCACAGGCGCCTACGCCCTGCATCCCCTGACGGGCAAACGCATCCCCATCTGGCTCGGCAACTTCGTCATTTCCACCTACGGCACGGGCGCGGTCATGAGCGTCGCGGCCCACGACCAGCGCGACTTCGACTTCGCCCGCAAATACCATCTCCCCATCATCCAGGTCATCAGCCCTGACGGGAAGGCCCACAATACGGACGAATGGACCGAAGCCCACGCCGAGCCTGGCGTTCTCGTCAATTCCGGCGAATACGACGGCACGCCCAGCCTGAAGGCCAAGGAGCTCATCACCGGGAAGCTCGAAGCTCTCGGCAAGGGAAAAAAGAAAACCCAGTTCCGCCTGCGCGACTGGAACATTTCCCGCCAGCGCTACTGGGGCGCCCCCATCCCCGTGGTCTACTGCGAGAAATGCGGCGTGGTTCCGGAAAAGCCCGAAAACCTGCCCATTCTCCTGCCCCTGCATGTGAAGACCGAGCCGGACGGCAAGTCGCCTCTTCCCAAGACGGAATCGTTCTATAAGTGCACCTGTCCGAAGTGCGGCGGCCCCGCACGCCGCGAAACGGACACCATGGACACCTTCGTGGAGTCGAGCTGGTACTTCGCCCGCTATACCTCGGCGAGGAACGACAAAGCGGCCTTTGACATGGACGCCCTCAGGTACTGGCTCCCCGTGGATCAGTACATCGGCGGCGTGGAACACGCCATTCTGCACCTGCTCTACTCCCGCTTCTTCACCAAGGCCCTGCGCGATCTCGGCTTCTACCCGAAAGATCTCGACGAGCCCTTCAAGCGTCTGCTCACCCAGGGCATGGTTCTGCTCGACGGCAGCAAGATGAGCAAATCCAAGGGCAACATCGTCAACCCCACGGAAATGATCGACCGCTACGGGGCCGACACGGTACGCCTCTTCTGCCTCTTCGCCGCTCCGCCGGAACGCGATTTCGACTGGACTGAGTCCGGCATCGAGGGCGCGAGCCGCTTCCTGCAGCGCATCTGGCGCCTCTTCCACGAGAACCGCAGCATTCTGAAGACCGTCAGGGGCTGTTCCTCCACGGCTGAAGACTGCGTGACGCCGGAAGCCAGGGATCTCAGGGGCCGCGAGCACGCCACAGTGAAAAAGGCCGGCGAGGACATGGGCCTCAGGAACCAGTTCAACACGGCCATTTCCGCCATCATGGAACTCGTCAACGCCATGTACGCCTACCGTGAGAAGATGGGCGACAGCGAGGGAGAGCGCAATGTCTTCTCCTCGGCCATGGCCACGGTTATCACTACCCTCTCCCCCATCACCCCGCACATCTGCGAGGAACTCTGGGAACGTCTCGGACACACCAGCCATCTGGCCGGCGAGCCCTGGCCCACGTATGACGAAAAGGCCATGGTGAAAGACACCCAGACCATAGCCCTGCAGGTCAACGGCAAGCTCAGGGGGACCATGGAAGCACCTACGGGCGCGGACAAGAAGACCCTCGAGGATCTCGCCCTCGCCACGGAACAGATCCGGCGCTTCACGAAAGATCTGACCATACGCAAGGTCATTGTCGTTCCCGGCAAGATCGTCAACATCGTGGCCAAGTAGGAAACAATGACGGCAAACGGACACAGTACGGCGCGTCCGGGCTTCCTTTTTCTTGTATGCCCGGACGCGCAGCTTCTGCGCGAACGGTTCGGACAGGCGGAGAAGGACAACCCGCCTCAGGATGGCGGAACCTGGGACAAATCCTGCTACTGGGGCGACACGGAGCCCCTGCAGGACTTCTGGTCCAATCTCGCGGAGACGAGCCTTTTCGGCGCCAGCCACTTCATCGTGGTGCGTCAGGCGAATCTGTGGCCGCCTTCACTCTGGCGCAGGCTGGATAAAATTCTGTCCCGCCCGCTCGGCAGCAGCCTGCCCGTCTTCTGCCTCGAAAACGCCTGGGACCGCGGGCGCCCGAAGCTGCCCGTGTTTTTCTCCAAACTGTCCTGTTTCGACTTCGCCGGCAAAAGGGGCTGGATCTGGCGCAGCGAGGGCCTCACGGACAGAAATATCGGCAGATTCATCCAGAAGGAGGCCGCGGCCCGCGGCCTCAGTATCCCGCCGCAGGTTCTGCAGCACTTTGCGGAAACGGTGCCCCGTTCGGCCGAAATCGTGTGCAATGAACTCGATAAGGTCATGCTCATGCACCCGGAGAAGGGCGAAGTGAGCCCTTCCATGCTGGCCACGGCCGACTGGGCCCCTGACGCCAGCCTCTTCGAATGCCTCGACTGCCTCTACCGCGGCGACGCCAGAGGCACCTGGCGCGAGCTCGCCCGTGTCACGGACATGGACACGGCCGCCTTCCAGCTCCTCGGCCTCCTGGCCATGAACCTGCGGAAGTTCTGGCTGAGCATGTCCCACGACAAAGTCTCGTTTTACGGCACGGCCGCAGGCATGATGCCCCGCGTAGCCAGCCATCTCGGCCCCCGGGGGCTGGCCGCGGCGCTCTCGGCCGTGGCTGACGCCGAAAAGGCCATCAAGACCGGACAGGCCGATCCCGGTCCTGCCATCGAATTTCTCCTCTCCCGCCTGCTTCCCCTCTTCCGCCGCGCCTGACCCCCTGCCCCCTTGCCAAGGCCCGAATCCTGCTTATCTATAGAGTCTATAACTGTGGCTGTCGGCCGCGCGGATTCCGGGCGTTACCGCCATCCGGTCCGCAAAAACCGGCCGGACAGCCGTCTCATTCGTTACGCAGGAGCAGGCCAAGCGCCTCCACAGGGTCCAGAGAATCCCGGAGACGCGGGAGATACATATATGTCAGACGACGACAAGGACACAAAAAACGAACGCCCGGCAGCCGGTGCCAGAAGGAAGGCGAACCGTCCTCTTTCCGCCCTCAGAGTGCGCAGGAACCGCACCAGAGGGCACGGTGAAGACGGAGAAAAGAACGCCGCCCGCGCCGCAGAGGCCGCGGACAGGAAGGTTCCGGGAAATCATACCGGCCCTGCAACCATTGTCCTCGGCGTGAACGGAAGAGCGGCCGGTGAGGAAGAGGCAGAAACGCCCTCTGTCCTGCCCGTGGTGCCCGTGCGCGACGTGGTGCTTTTCAATTTCATGTTCATTCCGCTTTTCATCACCAGGGAGAAATCCGCGAAGGCCGTGGAAAGCTGCATGGAGACCACGCGTCAGGTGCTGGTTCTCACCCAGAAGGACGAAAAAGAGGACGATCCCCTGCCGAAGTCGCTTTACAGCGTGGGAACTGTCGTACGCGTGCTCAAGATGCTCCGCCTCCCTGACGGCAGGGTCAAAGCCCTCGTGCAGGGGACGGCCAGAGCCAGGGTGCAGACCTTCACGCAGATTGATCCCTTCATGGAAGCGCGCATCGAGGTGCTGAAGGAACCCAGACTGACCATTGACGCGAAGATCGAGGCCATGATGCGCCTCGCCAAGGATCAGTGCGAAAAGGTGCTGAATATGCGCGGCCTGGCGAGTCCGGATCTTCTGTCCATCCTGCAGAGCATCGACGAGCCCGGAAGGCTCGCCGACCTCATCGCTTCGACCATGCACATCAAGCCTGATGACGCCCAGGCCATTCTGGAAACCGACAATCCGGTGGAACGGCTGCAGAAGGTCACGGAACTTCTCGTCAGAGAGGTGGAAGTGACCACCATGCAGATGCGCATCCAGAATACGGCCCGCGAGGGCATGGACAAAGCCCAGAAGGATTACTTCCTGCGCGAGCAGATCAAGGCCATACGCCAGGAACTGGGTTCGCCCGAGGAAGACGAGCAGGAAGAACTCGACAGGCTGAAGAAGGCCCTCGGGGAAGCCGGCATGCCGGAGGATGTGAAGAAGGAGGCTGACAGGCAGCTGAGGCGGCTCTCGCTCACGCACAGCGACTCGGCGGAAGCCAGCGTCCTGCGCAACTACCTCGAGCTCATGAGCGAGCTTCCCTGGAGCAGAACCTCAGAGGACAACCTCGACATCAAAAATGCCAGGGAGACCCTGGACGCGGATCACTACGGCCTCGACAAGGTCAAGGACCGCATTCTGGAGTTCCTCAGCGTTTACAAGCTCAAACCCGAAGCGGGTGGGTCCATCATGTGCTTCGCCGGCCCGCCAGGCGTCGGCAAGACCAGCCTCGGCAGATCCATAGCCAGGGCCCTCGGCAGAAAGTTCGAGCGCATCTCTCTTGGCGGCATCCATGACGAGGCCGAAATCCGCGGCCACAGGCGCACCTATATCGGCGCCCTGCCCGGCCGCATCATCCAGAGCCTGCGCCACGCGGGCACGCGCAACCCTGTCATCGTCCTTGACGAAATCGACAAGGTCGGCAGGGATGTGCAGGGAGACCCCCAGTCGGCCCTTCTGGAAGTGCTCGACCCCGAGCAGAACAGCACGTTCTCGGATCATTACCTGGGTGTGCCCTTCGATCTCTCAAAGGTGCTCTTCCTGTGCACGGCCAACACGCTGGATACCATCCCCGCAGCCCTCAGGGACCGCATGGAAATCATCCAGCTGCCGGGCTATACGCAGCAGGAGAAGCTCGAAATCGCCAAACGGCACCTTCTCGCCAAATGTGTGGAGAAGAACGGGCTTGAATCCGGCGACGTGACCATCCCGGATGAAACCATCGAAAAGGTCATCAGGGAATACACGCGTGAGGCCGGCGTCCGTTCGCTGGAGCGCACCCTCGGCGCCCTGTGCCGCAAGATGGCGCGCCGCAAGGCGGAGGGTGAAAAGCCGCCCTTTGAGGTGACGCCTGATGATCTCCTCGAACTGCTCGGCCCGCCTGTTTTCCTCGATGACGAGGACAGCATGACGCTGAGCCCCGGCATGTGCTACGGCCTCGCCTGGACCCAGGCCGGCGGCGAAGTTCTGACCATTGAGGCTGCCATCATCAAGGGCAAGGGAGCCATACAGCTCACCGGATCCCTCGGCGACGTCATGAAGGAAAGCGCCGAAGCGGCCACGACCTTCCTGAGGAGCCAGGCGAAGCAGTATCACTTCGATCCCGACTTCCTCGCGAAGCACGACATCCATATCCATGTTCCGGACGGCGCCACGCCGAAGGACGGACCCTCGGCCGGCGTGACCCTGACCACGGCACTGCTTTCGGCACTCATCGGCAAAGCGCCGAAATCAACGCTGTGCATGACGGGAGAAATCGACATCAAGGGCCGCGTCCTGCCCGTGGGCGGCATCAAGGAGAAAATCCTCGGCGCCGTGGGCAGAGGCCTGAAGGAAGCGATTATCCCCTGGCAGAACAAGAAGGATCTCTATGATATCCCGAAGGATCTGCTGAAGAAGATTAAGATCCACCCGGTGCACCGCTATGCGGAAGTGGCGAAGCTCGCCTTTACCGCGGCGGATCTGAAGGGCAGGACAGCCGGGAAACGGGAAAAGGAGCCTGCCCCTGCCCTGTCCCAGGAACAGAGCCTTCCCGGCGTCCGGGTAGCGCCGGAAGAAAATGAAAAGCAGGAAACCCCGGAGATCTGAACGCCATGCGCGTGCAGGATATCGTATCTGAAATAACAGCCGGCCTCAGGGCCGCGGAGATTCCGTCCCCGCGCCTTGAGGCCGAACTTCTCTGCGCCCTGGCCCTCAGGACCACGCGCCTTGCCATAACCGTGCACGGCGGGCGGGAGCTCAGCGCGGAAGAAGAGAAGGAATGCCGGAGGCTGGCCGTAAAACGCGGACAGGGAGTCCCCATGGCGTACCTTGCCGGCAGCAGGGAATTCTATGGCCGGGACTTTCTGACAGAGCCGGGAACGCTCATTCCGAGGCCGGAAACGGAAATCCTCGTGGAAGAGCTCCTGGAAAAAATACCGGCGCAGAGCAGCGGATGGTTCGCGGACATAGGAACAGGAACGGGCTGCATCGGCATCACGCTGGCCCTTGAGAGGCCCGGAATGTGCGGCATTCTCCTTGAAAAGAGCCCTGCTGCCGCCCGGGTCGCGGAAAAAAACAGGAAACGCCTCGGAGCGGCTAATGTCAGGGTTGTCCTGGGAGATCTCTTCAGCGCGCCCTTACGGGGAGAAAGCTTTGACGCTGTTGCCTCGAATCCACCCTATATAGGGGAAGGAGAAAAGGATGACGTCATGCCGGAAGTGCTGCGCTACGAACCACGGGAAGCGCTCTTTTCTGAGGAAGAAGGACTGCGCCACCTTGGGGGCGTTCTGCATCTGGCGGCCAGGTGTCTGAAAAGAGGCGGAATCGTGGCTGTGGAACACGGCTGGCACCAGGGTGAGGCTGTACGGGAAATGATGCTCCGGGAAAATTTTTTGCAAATTATGACAAAAAAAGACCTGGCAGGCCTTGACCGAACCACCCTCGCGAGTATATAAGCGTCGTCACCGTTCACGGAGAAAGCAAAACCGCATGGCGAGCGACTCCGCCGGGGGGCCAACCGGAGAAACGGTAAAAATTTCCAATCGGACGCATAAATCTCTTGCCAAGGGCAGGGAATTCCTGTAAAGGAAACATCCGGCCGCTGGCGTAGCTCAATCGGTAGAGCAGCTGATTTGTAATCAGCAGGTTGCGGGTTCAAGTCCCATCGCCAGCTCCACCTGAGCCTGAGAAAAGGCCAAAAGCCTGATGCGGGTATTTGGAGGGGTTCCCGAGTGGCCAAAGGGAACAGACTGTAAATCTGTCGTCATTGACTTCGGTGGTTCGAATCCACCCCCCTCCACCATCCGGACTTCGTTCCGGTTACAAACTGCCTTGACTGTAGGAGACCGGTAAGGTCGAGGAACTACGGTGTGGCACATGGCCAGAGGCCATGAAGGCGGCAAGCCGTCTATCAGGCGGGAATAGCTCAATTGGCTAGAGCATCAGCCTTCCAAGCTGAGGGTTGCGGGTTCAAGTCCCGTTTCCCGCTCCAATTTCCCCCTTCCACACCTTCCTTTCTTCTTCTTTTCTTCCCCTTCCCATCCTAGTCAAGCGTTCCCTGGTTTTCAGGGACTGAATGCGGGTCATCATTGTGACCCTGCTAGCAGCGTCAAGTTAGCATAGCTGGTAATCAAAGTACCGCAACAACACTTTTTTTCCAGGGAGACGTATCATGGGCAAAGAAAAATATGTGCGCACAAAGCCCCACGTAAACATTGGTACCATCGGCCACATCGACCATGGCAAAACCACTCTGACTGCCGCCATCACGAAAGTCGCCGCTATGAAGAATGAAGGTTCCTTCATCTCCTACGACGAAATCGACAAGGCTCCTGAAGAAAAGGCCCGCGGCATCACCATTTCCACCGCTCACGTCGAATACGAGACTGACAAGCGCCATTACGCCCATGTCGACTGCCCCGGCCACGCCGACTACATCAAGAACATGATCACCGGTGCCGCCCAGATGGATGGTGCCATCCTGGTTGTGGCTGCCACCGACGGCCCCATGCCCCAGACCCGTGAGCACATTCTGCTCGCCCGTCAGGTCGGCGTGCCCGCCATCGTCGTCTTCCTCAACAAGTGCGACCTCGTTGACGACCCCGAGCTCCTCGACCTCGTCGAAATGGAAGTCCGCGAACTGCTGACCTCCTACGACTACCCCGGCGACGACACCCCCATCATCAGGGGTTCCGCTCTGCTCGCCCTTCAGGCCGACAGCCTCGACGATCCCAATGTGAAGCCCATCTTTGAGCTTCTCGACGCCGTCGACAACTTCATCCCCGAGCCCAAGCGTGAGCTTGACAAGCCCTTCCTGATGCCCATCGAAGACGTGTTCTCCATCTCCGGCCGCGGCACCGTTGTTACGGGCCGTGTCGAACTCGGCACCATCAAGGTTGGCGATGTGGTTGAAATCGTGGGTATCAAGCCCACCCAGCAGACCACCTGCACCGGCGTTGAAATGTTCAAGAAGCAACTCGACCAGGGCGAAGCCGGCGACAACATCGGCGTGCTCCTCCGCGGCACCAAGCGTGACGAAGTCGAGCGCGGCCAGGTTCTCGCTGCTCCCAAGTCCATCACGCCTCACAAGAAGTTCGAGTCCCAGGTGTACGTCCTCTCCAAGGAAGAAGGCGGCCGCCACACTCCCTTCTTCACCGGCTATCGTCCCCAGTTCTACTTCCGCACCACTGATATCACCGGTGTCATCGAACTGGAGCAGGGCGTCGAAATGGTTATGCCCGGCGACAACAGCAAATTCATCGTCGAACTGATCGCCCCCATCGCCATGCAGGAAGGCCTCCGCTTCGCTATCCGTGAAGGCGGCCACACTGTGGGCTCCGGCGTCGTGACCAAGATCATCGAGTAATACAATGAGAACAAACATCATCCTGCAGTGCACTGTGTGCAAGCGCCGCAACTACGTTTCCGTCAAGAACAAGAAGAACACGACGGAACGCCTCGAGCGCAAAAAGTACTGCCCCTGGGACAGGAAGCACACGATTCACCGCGAAGTACGATAAACATATTCACCCTGGCGGGATGAAAAATCCCGCCAGAGTCCATGCAGGGCAGTAGCTCTAACGGCTAGAGCGGCGGTCTCCAAAACCGCAAGTTGGGGGTTCGAATCCCTCCTGCCCTGCCATTTTTTTTGCCGAGAGAAAATATGGCCAAGAAGACACCCGCTACCACCAACGCTCAGACATCCAAAGAGCCAGGTCTCGTCAAGCGCTTCATTACGTATGTGGAGGATTCCCGTGCGGAACTCCGCAAGGTAACGTGGCCCTCTGCTGCTGAGACGCGTAAGGCGACCATCGCGGTAGTGGGCTTTATTGCTGTCATGGCCCTTATTCTCGGGCTCATCGACCTCGGCCTCTCCTCCATCATCAAATCAATTCTGTCCTAGGCGCTGACCATGAACGACGAAATTGTCATCGACGACGATTCTGAGCTTGGTAAACGTCCCCGCTGGTATATCGTGCACACCTACTCGGGTTTCGAGCAGCGCGTGCAGAAGACCATCAACGAAATGATCCGGAGCGGCCAGGGCAGAGATCTCATTTTACAGTGCGTTGTGCCCACGGAGAAAGTCATCGAACTTTCCAAGCAGGGATCCAAACGCACGACCACCCGCAAGTTCTATCCCGGTTACGTCATGGTTCAGATGATCATGACCGAATATGCCTGGAACCTTATTCAGAGCATTCCCAAGGTGACGGGATTTGTCGGTGGAAAGAACCGCCCCACGCCCATGAAGGACAGCGAGGCGGAGAATATTCTTGCTCTAATGGAAACCCGCAAGGAGAGCCCCCGTCCCAAGTTCAGCTTTGACAAGGGCGAGGAGGTCCGCATCATCGACGGACCTTTCAGCGGGTTCAACGGTGTTGTGGACGAAGTCAATTACGACAAGGGAAAGCTGCGCGTCTCCGTTTCCATTTTCGGACGTCAGACGCCGGTGGAACTGGACTTCGTTCAGGTTTCCAAAGGCTAAGTTCATTCAGGGTACCATCTCCCTGTAAAGGATCATGACATGGCCAAGAAAATTGTTGCTAAAGTCAAACTGCAGATTCCTGCCGGCGCCGCCAATCCGTCCCCGCCAGTAGGCCCCGCCCTCGGCCAGCACGGCCTGAACATCATGGGCTTCTGCAAGGAATTCAATGCCCGCACTGCTTCCCAGAAGGGTATGATCATCCCCGTGATCATCACCTGCTACGCGGACCGTTCCTTCACCTTCATTACGAAGACCCCGCCGGCTGCCGTTCTTATCATGAAGGCTGCCAAGATCGAAAAGGCCTCCGGTGTGCCGAACCGTACCAAGGTTGGCACCATCACGATGGCCCAGGTCGAGGAAATCGCCAAGACCAAAATGCCCGATCTCAACGCCGCTTCTCTTGAAGCTGCCGTGAAGACCATCATGGGCACGGCCCGCAGCATGGGCGTCGACGTAAAGTAGGCACGCTGCAGACTGCACGTATTCCTTACGTGCGCTATCACCAGCACTGCCCTGCCCGCGCATGTCGGGTGACGGCAGGAGATAAACTCGAAGGAAAATACAATGCCCAAGCATGGTAAGAATTTCAGAAACGCTTCCAAGGATCTCAAGCCCCTGGATCGTTTCTCAGTAGAAGACGCTGTCGCGAAAACCGTGGCGGCGAGCTTTGCCAAATTTGACGAAACCGTTGACGTAGCCATGCGTCTCGGTGTCGACCCGAAGTACTCCGACCAGATGGTCCGCGGCGCTGTCCCCCTCCCTCACGGGCTCGGCAAGACCGTGCGTGTTGCCGTTTTCTGCAAGGGTGAAAAGCAGGCTGAAGCCCGCGAGGCCGGAGCTGACTTTGTCGGCGCTGAAGATCTCATCGATAAGATTAAGGAAGGCTGGCTCGACTTTGATGCCGCCATCGCTACTCCCGATGTCATGGCTCTGGTCGGCCGCGTTGGCCGTGTCCTTGGTCCCCGCGGACTTATGCCGAACGCCAAGACCGGCAGCGTCACCATGGATGTGGCCAAGGCCGTCAAGGAACTGAAGGCCGGCCGCGTGGAATTCAAGGTCGACAAGGCCGGTGTTCTGCACGCCCCCTTCGGCAAGGTCAGCTTCGGAGCCGAAAAGCTCTGCGGCAACCTTAAGGCTCTTGTTGAGGCCGTCATGCGCCAGAAGCCGGCTGCTGCGAAGGGTAACTACCTTCTCAGCATGGCCGTGTCTTCCACCATGGGTCCCGGCTACAAGATCGACCTTACCCAGGTCAAGAAATTTCTCGAAGGCTAGCTTTCAGCCCGCCTTCGGGCGGACGGGTTCTTCCCGTCCAATGGTAATGGATTAAGGAATCGGGTCGAAGACGGCGGGTAGCGTCCCTGTGACGCAGTAAATCCAGCCCAGACTTTGGCTCGGCTCCCACCTTTGAACCCTAACGTGAGGAGTTTCACGTGGATAGGTCTCAGAAAGCAGCTATCATCGAGGGAATGAAGGCCAAGGCCAACGACGCCTCGATTGCTGTTGTGACCGTCTTCAAGGGTATGACGGTGGAGGAGTCGACGAACCTGAGGGTTAACCTGCGTAAAGCCGGCGGCGAATACCAGGTTATCAAGAACACCCTCGGCAGAATCGCCTTCACCGACAGCAAACACGATGTTCTCAAGGATCAGCTCCGCGACAACACCGGTATTGCCCTTGGTTTTGACGACCCCGTTGCGGTAGCAAAGGCGCTCAGCGATTTCGCTAAGGACAGCAAGACCTTCCAGATCAAGTCCGGCAGCCTCGATGGCAAGCCCATGACTGCGGAAGAAATCGACGCCCTGGCAAAACTGCCCGGACGCGAACAGCTGCTCGGCCAGATGCTGGCCACCATGAACGCCGTTCCTACCAACTTTGTCTGCCTCTTCGCCAACATGCTTCGCGGCCTGCTTTACGCACTCAAGGCCATCGAAGAGAAGAAGGGCGCTGCTGCGTAAGCACTTACGCACGTTCGTTTTATCTGCCAACGCATTCCCTACAGGAGAAATACCATGGCCGTTACCAAAGAAGAAGTTGTTGAATTTATCTCCAATATGACCGTTCTCGAACTCTCCGAATTCATCAAGGAACTCGAGGACAAGTTCGGTGTTTCCGCTGCTGCCCCCGTGGCCGCTGTCGCCGCCGCTCCGGCTGCTGCCGCTGCCCCGGCCGCTGAAGAAAAGACCGAATTCGACGTCGTGCTGAAGGAAGTCGGCGCCAACAAGATCGCCGTCATCAAGGCTGTCCGCGCCATCACCGACCTCGGCCTCAAGGAAGCCAAGGCCAAGGTTGACAGCGTTCCTTCCACCATTAAGGAAGGCGTTTCCAAGGAAGACGCTGAAGCCGCCAAGAAGCAGCTCACCGAAGCCGGCGCCACTGTCGAACTCAAGTAAGTTCGTCATTACGACCGAATCAGAGGGGCGGATCCGCAGGGGTCCGCCCTTTTTTCGTCCTTTTCCCCTTCCGAAGCGCTTTTGCACTTGCCATTTACCGGGTTTTAATATAATGGAGATAACTCACTTTTTTTGAAGGGAGAGAGTGCTGGTTTTTCTCTTTTTCCGACAGCAGACGCGTTAGCGGCGACAGAATTCACGGCCTGCGTTAGGGGGCAGGACGCGAACACTGCCGCCTTGTGCTTTTTTGTGCCGCATCTCCCTTTCTCTCCGTCCGCATCCAGCCCATCCCTGGCAGGACGCAACCGATACCCACTGAGGATCATCGCATGGGCCAGCTTATAAAGCAGTTCGGTAAAATCAAAGTAACGACTCCCATTCCTCATCTACTCACACTACAGCTTGACTCCTATTCGAAATTTCTCCAGGAGGGCGTCCCGGCGGACAAGCGCCGCGAAGACGTCGGCCTGGAAGGAGTCTTCCGTACTGTCTTCCCCATCGAGGACTTCAACAAGACCGCGTCCCTGGAGTTCGAGAGCTACGAAATCCAGGAGCCCAAGTACGATCAGGCTGAATGCATTTCCAAGGGACTGACCTATGAAGCGCCTGTGCGCATCAAGGTCCGTCTCGCTGTGTACGACGTGGACGACGCCACCGGCGAACGCAATATCCGCGACATCAAGGAGCAGGACATTTATTTCGGCACCCTGCCCCTGATGACCGAGAAGGGCACGTTCATCGTCAACGGCACCGAGCGCGTCATCGTCAACCAGCTGCAGCGTTCCCCGGGCATCATCTTCGAGCATGACGGCGGCAAGACCCATGCTTCGCACAAGGTGCTCTACTCCTGCCGCGTGATCCCCATGCGCGGATCCTGGCTCGACTTTGACTTCGACCATAAGGATATCCTGTACGTGCGCATCGACCGCAGGCGCAAGATGCCCGTGACCATCCTGTTCAAGGCCATGGGCATGAGCAAGACGGACATCCTCGACTATTTCTACCCGAAGGAACTGCGCGAGACCTACTATCTTGACATCCCCGAGGGCATGCAGGCCGATGTCACACTTCGTGACGAAAAGCCCGTTTTCTGGAAGGTCAACAAGGACCTCTACCGCAAAGAGCCCGCGTACACCGACATCGCGGATCAGAACGGCAAGGTCATTGCCCACGCCGGCAAGCTCATCACCAAGCGTCAGTGGCGCCTCATCTGCGAATCCGGCATGAACGCCATCCAGGTGCGTCCGGACACGCTTGAAGGTATGTTCCTGGCTGAGGACATCATCGATCCCCAGGCCGAGGACAAGACCGCTCCCGAAGCCGTCCTCGCCCAGGCTGCTGACGAGCTCACCCCCGAGCTCATCCAGACTCTCAGGGACAAGGGCATCAAGGAAATCACGGTTCTGCACACCAAGGGCCCGGACGTGTCCTCGTCCATCCGCGACACGCTGGTGTCGGACAAGACTCCCGATCAGGAAAAGGCCCAGGAAGAGATTTACCGCAGGCTCCGTCCTTCTTCTCCGCCAACCCCCGAGATCGCCAAGAGCTTCTTCGACAACATCTTCCGCAATGTCGAGTACTACGACCTTTCCCCTGTGGGCCGCTACAAGCTCAACCAGCGCCTGCACTTCCCGCAGGACTACGGCATGGTCGATGACGGCAACGGAAACAGCGTGCCCTGCCGCACGCTGACGGACAACGACATCCTGACCGCCATCAAGACCCTGTGCACCATGAAGGACACGCACGCCGCGCCTGATGACATCGACCATCTCGGCAACCGCCGCGTGCGCCTCGTCGGCGAACTCGTGGAGAACCAGTACCGCATCGGCCTCGTGCGCATGGAAAGGGCCATCAAGGAACGCATGAGCCTGCAGGAAATCTCCACGCTCATGCCGCATGATCTGATCAACCCGAAACCGGTCGCTGCCGTGCTCAAGGAATTCTTCGGCACCAGCCAGCTCTCCCAGTTCATGGATCAGACCAACGCCCTCTCCGAAGTGACGCACAAGCGCCGTCTTTCCGCTCTCGGCCCCGGCGGCCTCACCCGTGACCGCGCCGGCTTCGAAGTGCGTGACGTGCACACGTCCCATTACGGCCGCATCTGCCCCATTGAAACGCCTGAAGGCCCGAACATCGGCCTCATTGTTTCTCTGTCCACCTACGCCAGAGTCAATGACTTCGGCTTCATCGAAACCCCCTACCGTGTCATCCGCGACTGCCAGAAGACCGATGAGGTCGTCAGCCTCGATGCCACGCGCGAAGCCGATAACCAGGTCATCGCCCAGGCCAATGCCCGCTTTGATGAGAACGGCAGGCTCGCCGATGACAACATCACCGTGCGAGTCAAGGGCGAAGTGGAAATGAGGCCCAAAGAAGAAGTCACCCTTATGGACGTGGCTCCTGGCCAGATGGTCTCCATTTCGGCCGCCCTCATTCCTTTCCTCGAACACGATGACGCAAACCGCGCCCTCATGGGTTCCAACATGCAGAGACAGGCCGTGCCCCTGCTCCGCTCCGAGCTGCCCATCGTCGGCACGGGCATGGAAGTGCCCGTGGCCCGCGACTCCGGCGCCTGCATCGTGGCTCCCGCAGACGGCATCGTGCGCTACGCTGATGCCGACCGCATCGTGGTCGAGTACGAAGGCGATGTCTTCCCCACCACGGGCGGCGTCAAGGCCTACGATCTGCTCAAGTTCCACAAGTCCAACCAGAACACCTGCTTCAGCCAGAAGGCCACCTGCGTGCCCGGCCAGATCGTCAAGAAGGGCGACGTCCTCGCTGACGGTCCCGGCATCGACAACGGCACCCTGGCCCTCGGCAAGAACCTGGTCGTCGCCTTCATGCCCTGGTGCGGCTACAACTACGAAGACGCCATCCTGATCTCCGAAAAGACCGTGAAGGAAGACACCTTCACGTCCATTCATATTGAGGAGTTCGAGGTGGTGGCCCGCGACACCAAACTCGGACCTGAGGAAATCACCCGCGACATCCCGAACGTCGGCGAGGATATGCTCCGCAACCTCGACGAGTCCGGCATCATCCGCATCGGCGCTCCCGTGAAGACCGACGATATCCTGGTCGGCCGCATCACCCCCAAGGGCGAAACCCAGCTTACCCCTGAAGAGAAGCTCCTGCGCGCCATCTTCGGCGAAAAGGCCAGAGACGTGCGCAACTCCTCCCTCAAGGTCCCGCCGGGAGTCGAAGGCACCGTCATCGACGTCAAGGTGTTCAACCGCCGTTCCGGCGACAAGGACGAACGCACCAAGGCCATCGAAAGGCACCAGATCGAGATCCTGGACGAAAAGGAACAGGAACACATCAGCGTGCTGGCCCAGGCCTGCCGCGACCGCCTCGCTCCCTCCGTTATCGGAAAGCAGGTGAACAACACCGTCCTCAGCAATACCACCAAGGGTGCCGCCATCACGGCCGGAGCTTCCATGACCCGCGAGGCTCTGGATCAGATTCCGCCGAAGAAGCTCTCCGGCCTCTTCAAGAGCAGCGAGACCAACGACATCGTTGAGAAGGCGCTCGAAGATTACGACCGTCAGCTCCAGTATCTGAAGAACATCTACGACGCCAAGCGCGAGAAGGCCACAGAAGGAGACGATCTGCCTCCCGGAGTCATCCGCATGGTCAAGGTGCATGTGGCCATCAAGAGAAAGCTCTCCGTGGGCGACAAGATGGCCGGCCGTCACGGCAACAAGGGTGTCGTGTCCATGATCCTTCCCGAGGAAGATATGCCCTTCTTCGCGGACGGACGCCCGGTCGACATCGTGCTCAACCCCCTCGGCGTGCCTTCCCGAATGAACATCGGCCAGATCATGGAAACCCACCTCGGCTGGGGCGCCAAGGAACTCGGCCGCCAGCTCGCCGAGCTCGTTGATTCCGGCAAGGCCATGCAGGTCGTCCGCGACGAGGTCAAAGACGTCTTCAACTCACCCGAGATCAGCAAGGCCGTGGATGAGATGGACGACGAGGAATTCGCCGCCTCCGTGCGCAAACTGCGCAAGGGCATCACCACGAGGACGCCTGTCTTCGACGGCGCCACCGAGGATGAAATCTGGAGCTGGATGGACAAAGCCCATCTCTCCAACGACGGCAAGAGCGTTCTCTATGACGGCCGCACCGGCGTTCCCTTCAAGAACAGGGTCACCGTGGGCGTCATGTACATGCTCAAACTCCACCACCTTGTGGACGAAAAGATTCATGCCCGTTCCACCGGCCCCTACTCCCTCGTCACGCAGCAGCCTCTGGGCGGCAAGGCCCAGTTCGGCGGCCAGCGTCTCGGTGAAATGGAAGTGTGGGCCCTCGAGGCCTACGGCGCTTCGTACCTCCTGCAGGAATTCCTGACGGTCAAGTCCGATGACGTGACCGGACGAGTCAAGATGTACGAAAAGATTGTGAAGGGCGACAACTTCCTCGAAGCCGGCATGCCTGAATCCTTCAACGTCCTGGTCAAGGAGCTCATGAGCCTCGGCCTGAACGTCACCCTGCAGCAGGATGAATCCAAGCCCCACAACAGGCGCCTCGGATTCATTCCCGGACGCAGCGCCGGCACTGCCCAGAGCAGCGCCGAGCCAGCCCAGGAAGACGAATAGGCCAGGGACATCTGACAAAAACGGGTAACCAGCCTTCAAGGCAAGGAATACATATATCATGAGCATGGACGATCTTTATTCAAACCGCGGAACTTCGGGCAACGTCACCAACGTGCGCAACCTGAAGTCCATCCGGATATCCATCGCCTCTCCTGAGGTCATCCGCGAATGGTCGTACGGCGAAGTCAAAAAGCCCGAAACCATCAACTACCGCACCTTCAAGCCTGAACGCGACGGTCTCTTCTGCGCCAAGATCTTCGGCCCCGTGAAGGACTACGAGTGCAACTGCGGCAAGTACAAGCGCATGAAGCACCGCGGCATCGTCTGCGAAAAGTGCGGCGTTGAGGTCATCGCCTCCAAGGTGCGCCGCGAACGCATGGGCCACATCGAGCTCGCCGCTCCCGTCGCCCACATCTGGTTCCTCAAGACGCTGCCTTCCAAGATCGGCACCCTTCTCGACATGACCATGAATGATCTCGAGAAGGTGCTCTACTTCGACAGCTACATTGTCCTCGATCCCGGGCAGACCACCCTGCAGAAGAAGCAGGTCATCTCCGAAGATCAGTACCTGCAGATCATCGACCATTACGGCACCGAAGACTGCATGACCGTGGGCATGGGCGCCGAAGCCATCCGCACGCTGCTCGAGGAGCTCGACCTGCCCGTCCTGCGCGATGAGCTCAGGAAGGAAAGCGATCTCACCAAGAGCCAGACCAAGAAGAAGAAAATCACCAAGCGCCTCAAGATCATCGAGGCTTTCATCGAGTCCGACAACCGTCCCGAATGGATGATCATGGAAGTCATTCCCGTCATCCCGCCGGAACTCCGTCCCCTCGTTCCCCTGGACGGCGGCCGCTTTGCCACGTCCGACCTCAACGATCTGTACCGCCGCGTCATCAACCGCAACAACCGTCTGAAGCGGCTCATGGAACTCGGTGCGCCTGAGATCATCATCCGCAACGAAAAGCGTATGCTGCAGGAAGCCGTTGACGCCCTGTTCGACAACGGCCGCCGCGGCCGCGCCATCGCCGGCACCAACGGCCGTCCTCTCAAGTCCCTTTCGGACATGATCAAGGGCAAGCAGGGCCGCTTCCGTCAGAACCTCCTCGGCAAGCGAGTCGACTACTCCGGCCGTTCCGTCATCTGCGTCGGCCCGTACCTGAAGATCCATCAGTGCGGCCTGCCGAAGAAGATGGCTCTCGAACTCTTCAAGCCCTTCATCTACGCCGAACTCGAGAAGAGAGGCCTGGCCTCCACCATCAAGAGCGCCAGAAAGATGGTGGAGCGCGAAGAACTCGTCGTGTGGGATATTCTCGCCGACGTGGTCAAGGAATACCCTGTCATGCTGAACCGCGCGCCCACGCTGCACAGGCTCGGCATCCAGGCTTTCGAACCGCTCCTCGTCGAGGGCAAGGCCATCCGCCTGCATCCCCTTGTCTGCACCGCCTACAACGCCGACTTCGACGGCGACCAGATGGCCGTGCATATTCCGCTTTCCGTGGAAGCGCAGATTGAATGCCGCGTGCTCATGATGAGCACCAACAACATTCTTTCTCCCGCCAGCGGCTCGCCTATCATCGTGCCGTCCCAGGATATGGTTCTGGGCCTCTACTACATGACCAGCATGCGCCGCTTTGAGCCCGGCGAGGGCATGACGTTCTGCGCCCCCTGGGAAGTGGAAAGCGCCTACGATCAGGGCATCGTCAGCCTGCAGTCCATCGTCAAAGTGCGCATGAACGACGGCAAGATTTACGAGACCACCCCCGGCCGCGTGCTCGTGGGAGAGCTCCTGCCTCCGGAACTGCCCTTTGAGAACGTCAACCTCGTGCTCACCAAGAAGGCCATCGCCAAGCTTGTTGACACGGCCTACAAGACCTGCGGCATCAAGGGCTGCTGTGAGCTGACCGACAAGATCAAGAACATGGGCTACGAGTTCGCAACCCGTTCCGGCATCTCCATCGGCCTCAAGGACATGCTTGTGCCTCACCGCAAGCCCGAGATTCTGGCCAAGAGCCAGAAGGAAGTGGACGAGATCGAGAGCCAGTACCGCGAAGGTATCATCACCAAGACCGAGAAATACAATAAGGTCGTCGACGTCTGGCAGAACACCGCAACGGTCATCGCCAAGGAAGTCAACCGCGAAATCAGCCACGAGAAGCGCACCAATCCGAAGACCGGCGAAACGGTCGAGGATGTGAGCTTCAACTCGCTCTACATGATGACGAACTCCGGTGCCCGAGGCAACCAGGACCAGCTGCGTCAGATCTCCGGCATGCGCGGCCTCATGGCCAAGCCTAACGGCGAAATCATCGAGACCCCCATCACGGCCTCCTTCCGTGAAGGCCTTTCCGTGCTGCAGTACTTCACCTCCACGCACGGCGCCCGCAAGGGTCTCGCCGATACGGCCCTGAAGACCGCAAACTCCGGTTACCTCACCCGCCGTCTCGTCGACGTCGTGCAGGACGTGGTCGTTTCCGAATATGACTGCCGTACCGTTGACGGCATCGAGCTCACCAATATCGTCAAGGACGGCGCCATCCAGACGCACGTCTGGGATCGCGCCTTCGGCCGCGTCTGCCTCTATCCCGTCATGGATCCGCAGACCCAGGAGCAGATCCTTCCTGAGAACACCCTCATCGGTGAAAAGGAAGTGAACATCCTGAAGGAACACGGCGTGAGCTCCATCACCGTCCGCTCGCCCCTCACCTGCCGCGCCAAGCACGGCATCTGCGCTCTGTGCTACGGCCGTGACCTCGCCCGCGGACACCTCGTCAATATCGGCGAGACCGTCGGCATCATGGCCGCCCAGTCCATCGGCGAACCCGGCACCCAGCTCACCATGCGTACCTTCCACATCGGCGGCACCGCTTCGAGCAAGGCCGAGAAGAACAAGCTCGAGGCCGTGAATCCCGGCCGCATCATCCTCTACCGCATCCATTCCGTGCACAACACGGAAGGCGAGGAACTGGTGCTCGGCCGCAGCAGCCAGGTGAGCATCGTCGACGCGCAGGACCGCGAAATCCAGCGCGAGAACATTCCTTCCGGCGCCCACCTCATGGTGAAGGACGGACAGGAAGTGAGCAAGGGCGATGTCCTCGCCACGTGGGACCCCTACAACGAGCCCTTCATCTGCGAGGAAGGCGGCCAGATCCGTTTCACCGACATCATCGACGGCAAGACGGTCCAGGAAAAGGTCGATAACGTGACCAGCCAGACCACGCTGACCATCATGGAGTTCAGGTCCACCAACTACCGGCCTGCCATCTCCATCGTGGATCCCGCGACCGGCGAGATCCTGAAGCGCCGCAACGGCACTTCTGACGCTATCTTCAACCTGCCCGTCGGCGCCATCGTCATGGTCAAAGACGGCGACATGGTCAACTCCGGCGACATTATCGCCCGCCGTCCCCGTGAAACCTCCAAGACGAAGGATATCACCGGTGGTCTTCCGCGCGTTGCCGAACTCTTCGAAGTCCGCAAGCCGAAAGACATGGCCGTTGTTTCTGAAATCGCCGGCACGGTTTCCTACGGCGGCGAATCCAAGGGCAAGCGCCGTCTCATTGTCACTCCTGAAATCGGCGAGCCCAAGGAATACCTGGTGCCCCGCGGCAAGCACATCACGGCGAGCGACGGAGACTACGTCGACGCCGGCGATCCGCTCACCGAAGGCAGCCCCGAACTGCATGACATCCTGCGCACCAAGGGCGAGAAGTACCTCGCGAGCTACCTCGTCAATGAAATCCAGGAAGTCTACCGGAACCAAGGCGTGGCCATCGACGACAAGCACTTTGAAACCATCGTGCGTCAGATGCTCCGCAAGGTGACCGTCATCGATCCCGGCCAGACGACGCTCCTCGAGGACGAGCAGATCGACAAGACCGAGTTCGCAGCCGTGAACGAGAAGGCCATCGCCGAAGGCCGCAAGCCGGCCACGGCCGAGCCTCTCGTGCTTGGCATCACGCAGGCCTCCCTGACGACTTCTTCCTTCATCTCCGCGGCTTCCTTCCAGGAAACCACCAAGGTTCTCACGGAAGCCGCCCTGCGCGGCAAGTACGATTACCTGAGCGGCCTGAAGGAAAACGTCATCGTCGGACGTCTCATTCCTGCCGGCACCGGCCTGCGCAAGTATATTGACTCCGACATTCTGGTCCCCGAGCAGAAGGAGCGTCCCGACAAGTTCCTCGAGGAACTCGAAAAGGATCCCATTCTCGCTGACGTTCCCATGCAGCAGAACCGGGAACAGCCCTTCACGGATGAATGGCCCTACCAGAAGTAGGTTTCTGCCACTGTCCCCGCTCCGGCTGACCGGAGCGTCTTCACACTGATGAAAAAATCCCCCGGAAAGTTCTCTTTCCGGGGGATTTTCGTTTTCCGGACGATTCCGGAAAAAAACGGGAGGAAACACGGGGACAGGGCAACCTGAGATCCCCCCCCTTTCACGTATCTCCCACGCTTTGCCGGCATGTGACAAAAGTCCCGCCGGCCGCGGAAAGTTGCAATTTTCAGGTAAACGTATATAGAAATGAGCGATACAGGTTGGGAATTTTTCCTAATTGATCCTTTTCGGGCTGTAAGGATCAAAAACTGTCGGCTATCGTTTGTTTTAAAGAAGGCAGGCCCTAGTCCACCTGCCTTACGCGTGGGGGCAGTGTATCTCACGCGGAAATCCGGGTGCAGGCACACCTGAATACGGGAGAACATGCATGACTACACTGTTTTACCTCTTGGGGTATCTCGGCGTGATCGGATTTGCAGTCACGTCGTTTCTCAAAATCAAAAAGTATGTAAAGACCACTCCGCTTCACTGCCGCTGGGAAATCTATCCCATTCCGCATGAAGGCGCCCGCGCCAAGCACGGCGGCAGCTACATGGAAGAAAGCAACTGGTGGACGAAGGAACATCATGTGGATCACATGGGCGACCTCAAGGCCCTGCTCATGGAAGTTCTCTTCCTCGAATCCACGTTCCACAATAACCGCACCCTGTGGTACAGGACCTACCCCTTCCACTTCGGCCTGTACATGCTCATGGGCGGCGCCATCATTCTCTTTATTACCGCTTTCCTGCGTCTCTTCGGCATGAGCGCCGACAACGGCCTCATCAGCTTTATCTACTGGCTCATTAACGTCATGAGCCTGCTCGGCTGCATCGGCCTCATCGGCGGCGGCATCGGCCTCATCTTCCGCCGCATGACCGACAAGGGTCTCAGGATGTACACGACCACGGAACACCTCCTCAGCATTGGCCTGTTCGTCCTCTTCGGCGTGACCGGCCTCGCCGTGTGGTGCACCAATCCGTCCTTTGCCCCCATCGCCAGCGACTACATGTACAACTTGGTGACCTTCAAGATCTTCACTCCCCTCCAGAACGGCGGCTTCTGCCTCCATATGCTGGTCGGCGATGCCCTGCTTATCCTCATCCCCGTGTCCTTCATGAGCCACATTCTCCTGAAGTACTTCTTCTACCATGATATCCGCTGGGAAGACGTGGCTACCCCGCGCAGCACGAAGATCCAGGGCAAGATTCTCAACGCCCTGAAGTTCCACTGCAACTGGGCCGCCCCGCACATCAACCCCGAGCAGGATCCCAACAAGACCTGGGTCGACGTTGCCACTACCGGCTACCCCTACCAAGAAAACGCTGACAAGAAGTAGAGGGCCCCGTGATGAAAGAACCTAAGAAACTTACTGATATCTCCACTGTCGAAGGACAGATGATCGAATACGATCTCAACGATATTCCGGATCTGCCCCTTGATGTCGCCAAACTTCCCTTCAAGAAATATTCCGAGAAGGAACTGGCCGACACCTGCCTCGACACGCTCGACGGCGTTTCCGTCCTGAACATTCCCCGTCCCAAGACTCCGGCCGAGGAAGAGGAACTCGTCAACAAGTTCCTTTCCGGTCTGCGCAAGCTCTTCGACAAGGAAGACAACTGGCTTTTCTGCAACATGCTCGAAGCCGACATGGACTGCTGCGCCCAGTGCAACTCCTGCTCCGCCGCCTGCCATCTCTATGAGATGAGCGGCAAGAACGAGATGTACCGCCCCAACTTCCGTTCGGAAATCCTGCGCCGCATCTACCACCAGTACATCAAGAAGGAACCCCTCGCCAAATGGCGTTACGGTGACTTCCCGCTGAACTGGAAGACCGTCGTCCGCCTGGGTGAGCTGGCCTACCGCTGCAACCTGTGCCGCCGCTGCGCCCAGGTCTGCCCCATCGGCGTTGACAACGGCATGATCGCCCGCGAAATCCGCAAGATCTTCAGCCAGGAAATGGGCTTCGCTCCCAAGGAACTCCACGCCAAGGGCACCGAGCTGCAGATGCAGCGCGGCTCCTCTACCGGCATGACTCCTGAGGTCGTCAAGGACAACGTCGAGTTCATCGACGAGGATTACAGCGAAATCACCGGCGTGGGCCTCGAGACGCCCTTTGACAAGAAGGGTGCCGATATCCTGCTCATCCACAACGCCGGCGAAATCATGGCCTGGCCTGAAAACGTCGCTGCCTTCACCACCATCTTCAATGCCGCCGGCCTCTCCTGGACCCTGTCCAGCAAGATGTGCGGCTACGATGGCGTCAACTACGGCGTCTTCTACGATGACACCCAGACCGCCCGTATCGCCCTCCAGCAGATGGCTGCGGCCAAGGAACTCGGCGTCAAGAAGATCGTCATCGGTGAATGCGGCCACGCCCACAAGGCTCTGACCGTCATCGCTGACCGCGCCGTGCCCTACGACCTGCAGGTTCCGCGTGAAAGCTGCTACGTGACCCTGAACGAGATCATCAAGTCCGGCAGGATCAAGCTCGATCCTTCGCGCAACAACTTCCCGGTTACGCTGCACGACCCGTGCAACGTTGTGCGCCTCATGGGCATCGTGGAGCCCCAGCGTGAAATCGTACGTGCCATCGCTCCCCAGTTCCGTGAAATGCCCTGCAACGGCGTTCACAACTACTGCTGCGGCGGCGGCTCCGGCTTCGCCATCATGACCCGTAATAACATCAACGTCTGGCGTCAGGACATCTCCGGCCGCAAAAAGTTCTGGCAGATCTCCGAAGCCTTCAAGGACTGCCTCGGACCCGAGACCAAGAAGTACATCTGCGCTCCCTGCTCCAACTGCAAGGGCCAGATCCGCGACATCCTGGAAGCCAACGACCTGTACTCCAAGAACAGCTTCGCCTACGGCGGCCTGGTCGAGCTTATTGTCAACTGCATGGTTGACGTGAAGCCCGGCTACATCAAGTGGGAAGGCGACGAGGAATAATTCCTCTCTCTTCAGCTGAATTCAAAGGGCGTCCCCTCCGGGGTGACGCCCTTTTTTACGGCCCTCACCCGGCATCCGCACGCTCTAGGGCTCACTTGCGCAGGGGGCCGCTTGTCTCTAAAATCAGCCAGTTTCGAAACCTTTAGCAACCGGGTACACGGCACATGCAGCTTCCCCTGTGGTTTTCCCTGTGGCAGTCCCTCGACTCCCTTCTGGCCATCGCCCTGAACGCGGCCGAAGCCTTTCCTTTTCTCCTTTTCCTCTGTCTCTTTCTGTTCCGTTCACGCAGAGCCCCCTTTCTGGCTGACTCGGGCCGCATTTTTCTGAAGCTCGGCCTCATCTGCGCTGTCATCGGCGCGGCCGACCTCCTTCTGCGCGGCCTCGTGGATCTGGAATTCCTGCCCGCGGCCCTCGACAAGCTCGAGCCTCTTCCCTTCGAACCTTTCTCCCTGCCGTGGCTCGGCACGACAACGACGCTCGCAGCCTGGATAGCAGGCATCGTACTTCTGTACCTCACGGGAAACAGCGCACGAACGCTCTTTCTCACCTCCGGCATGGGCACGGATGAGGACACAGCCAGAAGGCTCTCAAAAAAGGCCGGACTCCTTTCCATTGGCGCTCTTATCGCGTTCCTCTGCTTCTTCGCCTCCATTATCACGCGCAACTGGCCTTTTCTCGGACTGCCCGAGCAGATGACACAGCAGCGCGTGGCCGAAGTTCTGTTCGCCCACGCCTGGCGCATGACCTGCGGTTCGCTCATGCCGGCCGGCGCTCTGGCCATACTGGCCTTTTTCTTCTCCATCACGAACGGGACGTTCCGGAATGCTTCCGGCGATGAAAAGAAGCCCCCTCTTCTGGAGGACGAGGACGCCAGAACCCTGCGCATGATTTGCGCGGCCGCCATCGCCGGCGGCGCCTTTCAGTTCCTTGACGCGGGTTTCGTGGCCTTCAGCTACTCTTCCGGACTGGGCGTCGGCATCAAATCGTCACTTATGCGCTTCGGCCCCTTCTTCACGACCGGACTGTCCCTGGCCTGCTGGGTCTTCCTCTTCGCCCGACCGCGCCGGGACGCCTTCTTCCTGGCTCTCCTGCCTGTTCTTCTCATCCTTTTCAAGGCAGCCCTGCGCTTCTGAGGACCGAACAGGCCGATTTCACGCCCATATCGCGTATTGCCCATTGTGAGGCGCAATGCTATGAAATTCTTTCCCGCTGATGCGAATCCTTCGCATTTCGGGGAGGGGAACAGTTTTTTCGCTTCAAAAAGAGGAGGCGGAAAACCTGCTAAATTTCATAAAGAGGGTTTTCTGTTATGTCCGGTATCGCTTACTTTTTCTGCTGCCTGGGCCTGCTCATAGCAGGTTATGCAGTCTACGGGGTCGTCGCCGAAAAAATATTCGGCGTTGACCGCAGCCGTCCCACGCCAGTCATGTCCAAAGCTGACGGCATGGACTATGTGCCCATGCCCACCTGGAAACTCGTCCTCATTCAGTTTCTGAACATCGCGGGCCTCGGCCCGGTGTTCGGTCCCATCGTCGGCGCGCTGTACGGCCCTGCTGCACTGCTCTGGGTTGTCTTCGGCTGCATTTTCGCGGGGGCTGTGCACGACTTCTTCTCCGGCATGATGTCCCTGCGCTACGGCGGCGCATCCTATCCTGAAATCATCAGCCGCAACCTCGGCGAGGGCGTCCGCAAGTTCATGGTCGTCTTCACCCTGATTCTGCTGATCATGGTCGGCGCCGTCTTTACCTCCGGTCCCGCCGCGCTGCTGGCCTCCATTTCTCCGCTGCCTCTCATGGCCTGGTCCGCCATTATCTTCATTTACTACATCTGTGCCACGATTCTCCCCATCAACGTGCTCATCGGCCGCATCTATCCTTTCTTCGCGGCCCTGCTCATTTTCATGGCCGTCAGCCTGACCGTGGCTCTCTTTGCCGAGGGCTACCCGATCCTGCCCCATGTGACCATGGACAGCTTCTTCCACAGCACGCATCCCCAGGGACTGGGCATCTGGCCCGGCCTCTTTATTGTTATCGCCTGCGGCGCCATTTCCGGCTTCCATGCTACGCAGTCGCCCATGATGGCACGCTGTATGACCAATGAAGCCCAGGGCCGCAAGGTCTTCTACGGCTCCATGATCTGTGAAGGCGTGGTGGGCCTCGTGTGGGTCACCCTCGGCCTGTCCTTCTACGATTCCGCCCAAGCCCTCTTCGGGCCCGGCCCCAATGCCGTGCCTGCTGCCGTCATCGTGAAGAACATCTCCGTAACCCTGCTCGGCACCTTCGGCGGCATTCTGGCTATCCTCGGCGTTGTGGCCCTGCCCGTCTCCACTGGTGACACCGCTTTCCGCAGCTGCCGCATGATGCTCGCTGACACCTTCCATCTCGACCAGGGCCCCATCAAGAACAGAATTCTGCTGGCCCTCCCGGTCTTCATCATCGGCATCGCCCTCACCTTTGTTGATTTCGGCGTGATCTGGCGCTACTTCGGCTGGGTCAACCAGACCATCGCCTGCGTCTGCCTGTGGGCCTGCTCGGTTTACCTCGCCCGCCGCAAGCGCTTCTACTGGATTACCGTGGCCCCCGCCATGTTCATGACCGTTGTCTGCACGGCCTTCATCTGTCAGGCCAAGATCGGCCTGAACCTGCCGATCGATGTCTCCACCTGGATTGGCGTCGGCCTGGCCGTCATCTTCCTGCTTCTCTTCCTCTGGCGCGGGCACACCATGCCTGACGATGAGGTCGAGAGGAACGCCTAGTCTTTCATCTCCTCTGTAACAAAAGGCCCCCGGAGATCCGGGGGCCTTTTTTGTTTTCCCGGCGCCCGCAGGAATGACGCCGTAAACGGAAAGGGCCTCCCCCGGTTCTGTCCGGAAGAGGCCCCTGCTGTCAGGTGAAAGGAAAAAACGCTTACTTGTTCTTTCCGTGATAGCCGAGGAAGAGACGGTAGGCGTCGTTATCGGTTTCCTCAATGTACGGATAGCCCATAGCCGCAACACGATCCAGGTATTCCTGGAAAGCGTCGTTCTGGGACTGCGGCACGTCGAAGCCCACAAGCACGCGGCCGAAGTCGGCGCCATGATAGCGGTACTGGAACAGCGTGATGCTGAACTGGACATGCATGGCGTCCACGAAGTTCAGCAGGGCGCCGGGACGCTCCGGGAACTCAAAACGGAAGACGCGCTCATTGACGATCTGGGGAGCATTGCCGCCCACGAGATGGCGGATATGCAGTTTGGCCAGTTCGTTGTCACTCATGTCGGAGACACCAAAGCCGTCTTTTTCAAGCCCCTCGATGATCTTGGCCACGTCGTCCTTGCCGCGGATGCGCAGACCGACCAGAATATGGGCCTGTTCGGGATCGGCGAAACGGGAGCAGATTTCGGTGATGCTCCTCTTGCCGATGCTCTTCACAAAATCACAGAAAGCACCGACTTTCTCGGGCACATCCACGCACAGCAGCGCTTCGCGGTCGGAACCGATTTCAGCGCGGTCGGCCACGTAGCCCAGACGGTCGAAATTCATGTTGGCGCCGCTGACAATGGCGCAGAGGGTCTTGTCATGCAGGTCATTGGCCTCGGCATAGGCCTTCAGGCCGGCCAGAGAAAGCGCGCCGGCCGGTTCGGCCACCACGCGGGTATCCTCGAAGATATCCTTGATGGCGCCGCAGATGGCATCCGTGTCCACGAGAACGATGTCATCGAGACATTCGCGGCAGAGCTCGAAGCACTTGTCGCCGACGCGCTTGACGGCGACGCCGTCGGCGAAGAGGCCCACTTCCTTCATTTCCACCGGACGTCCGGCGGCGATGGAGCGGCGCATGTCATCCGAGTCGACAGGCTCGACACCGATGACCTTCACTTCGGGGCGCAGCTGCTTGATATACACGGCAACACCGGCGGCAAGTCCGCCGCCGCCAATGGGCACGAAGACAGCGTCAAGGGGACCGGGATTCTGGCGCAGAATTTCCATGCCGATCGTTCCCTGCCCGGCAATGACGTCCTCGTCATCGAAGGGCGGAATAAACACAGCGCCAGTTTCCTCAATCAGCTCTCTCGTCTTCTTCATGCAGTCGCTGAAGGATTCACCGGAAAGGACAACCTGACCGCCGAGACGGCGCACAGCGGAGACCTTGATGGCCGGGCTCGTCTCGGGCATCACAATGGTCGCCTCACAGCCGAGCTTCGCGGCGGAAAGAGCCACGCCCTGGGCGTGGTTGCCGGCAGAGGCGGCAATGACGCCGCGGCTCAGTTCCTCGCGGGAAAGCTGCACCATCTTGTTGTAGGCGCCGCGAATCTTGAAGGAGAAAACGGGCTGGGTGTCTTCGCGCTTGAGCAGAACCTTGTTGCCCAGACGCCTGGAGAGCGTGACGGCCGGTTCGAGGGCCGTCTCCACAGCCACGTCATAGACGCGGCTGAGCAGGATGCGTTTAAGATAATCATTGGTCGGCATGGAAAAAAACCTCTTTAAAAATTAGGCAGAGCCAGCCGCCCTTGGCGGAATGACGTTGTGATCTGCCTGAGTTCCTGCTTTTATGCCGTTTCTTCCGCTTTGTGAATGCCTGAAAAAGGCAGCATTCCGGGGAATCTGCAGCAAAAAGCTGAAGTATCACATGAAGAACACGGGAAACTAGCTGCCATTGGGGAGCCCGGAGGCCTAAAAGAAAGCGTTTTCGCCGTAGACGTATTTATTATATAGCTATTTTTATATATGCTTTATAAGTAATATTAGATATATTGATATAGTTTCACGGGTTTTCAGGCCGGTTGTCACCTGCCAGCTCCCCCTTTTCCCGGCAGAGGGGAAGACCGGCCGGTGTCCGGACAGTGTCCCGGCCATTTGCCGGCGCTATTTCAGAAACGTATCCCGCAGTTTCCTGGGCAGATACGTGATTCCCCGGCCGATTCTGAAGGATCGGGAATTCACCAGCGCGCTGTTGACGGATATCAGAGTATCGCGCTCCGCCGCGAGGGATCTGTTTTCTTCAGCGTGTTTCTCATTCAGTCTGGTGATTTCTGTAATGTATTTCTCATTCAATTGCGTGATTTCGGAAGCGCATTTCTCATTTACTCGAGTGATTTCTTCAGCGTAACTTTCATTCATTCTGGTGATTTTTTCATTTTCAGCGGCCAGTACGGCGGAGTTACGCTGTAATTCATGTATTTTATCAAGCAGATCATGCTTCAAATCTTTTTCCATGATTTCACGCATTCTGTCATAGCTGCTGCTGTTATACCAGAATTCCTTATTCTGCGACGCGACTCCGAATTTTTTAAACCATGTGTTGCGCAGCGCATCATAGAGACTGCAGTAGCTGTCCCCGGTCAGCGTGTTCAGATGCCAGAGAGAAAAATTGAGAACGTAATTTATGAAGTCACGGCGAAATCTGTCGTACAGCCCTTTGTCCCGTAAAAACGTCTCAAGAGCCTCCAGCGCACACAGAAAATTGTCCCACGACTTTTCCCGTGAGTTTGATACGGAGTTTTTATCCCCCGTCCTGTGATGCACAAGCACTTCATCAAGGACGGAAATTCGTTTCGCCATCAGCACGGCCGCGCAGACAAAAAACAGGTCTTCAGTTGATCTGAGTTCCTGAAAACGCAGATTCACCTCATCCAGAAATTTTTTGCGGTACAGCTTGTCCCAGGGCCACCAGACAAACACCTCAAAGAAATTTTCCCTGATATCGGTACTCGCGATAACAGGCTGAGAAGGCAGATACTCCCGGCGCACGGACCAGGACACATCCGAGACCTTCCCTGTCACGCAGTCGAACAGATCTGCGCGGCACACGAGGACATCCAAATTGTCCGCTTCAGCCCGGGAATGCATTTTCTCCACCATCGAAGTCTCAAAAATATCATCGCAGTCCAGAAATAACAGATATTTTCCGCCCGCTGCGCCCATGCCGTAATTCCGCGCTGCCCCGGCGCCTCTGTTTTCCTGGTGAAACACTGTCACCCTTCTATCCGCGGCTTCATACTCCTTCAGTATCGCAGGGGAATCATCGCCGGAACCGTCGTCAACAAAGATGAACTCAATATCCCTGTACGACTGGTTCACAATACTATCCAGAGACTTACGCAGATACGCAGCTGCGTTATATACCGGAACAATGATGGATATTTCTGCCATAATTTACCCTGCGTCATCCCTGAATACCAGGCAGAGATACTGCCTGCGTTCATTCCCTTATTGGACAGCTTCCTCAGACAATATACAGCCTGTTCTCCCCGTGTTCGATGACTTCGCCGATCTCGCAGTCCAGGTCGCCCCCTTCCCTGAGGAAGGCCCGCACGTCGCCGAGCTTTTCCGGAGGTACGGCCAGGAGAAGGCCGCCGGACGTCTGCGCATCGAAGATAATGTTCAGAAGATCGTCATCCCCGTGCGGCCTATCCCAGGCCGTGCTGCAGGCAGCGAATTTGCGGTTGCGGATGGAACCCGCAGGAACGAGTCCGTCTCCCGCGTAGTCGGAGACGCGGGACAGGACGGGCAGTCTGTCCGCGAAGATCCGTATGGACACGTCCGAAGCGCGGGCCACCTCGAGGGCGTGGCCGCCGAGACCGAAGCCGGTAACGTCCGTGGCTCCTGTCAGATGGAAGCGCTGTATGGCGGATCCGGCCACGCTGTTCAGCCGGCCGGCCCAGCGGATGATGTCCGCCTCGGCTTCCTCTGCCCCTTCCCAGCCGGCCTTGACGGCCGTAGCCAGAATTCCGATGCCTAAGGGCTTCGTGAGGATAAGGCGCATGCCCGGCCGGAAACCATCATTGGTGGCGACGCATCCGGGATCGATGATGCCTGTGACGGAAAGACCGAACTTCATGTCATCATCACTGACCGTGTGTCCGCCAGCGCTCACGCAGCCGCACTCGATCATGGCGTCAAAAGCCCCGCGCAGCACATCCGCCAGCACCTGGGGCTTTTCCTCGGCCAGATCCTCGGGGAAGCAGGCAATGCTCATGGCGCTCCACGGCGTCCCTCCCATGGCGAAAATGTCCGAAAGCGCATTGCAGGCAGCGATGCGCCCGAAGGGAAAGGGTTCATTGACGATGGGCGCAAGGATATCCACAGACTGCACCAGAGCCTTTCCCTGGGGTACGGTGAGTACGGCAGCGTCCTCGTTGCAGGCATGGCCCGCCAGAAGGCGCCGCTCAAGATCCGGCGGCAGCGAACGCTGCGCCAGCGCGAGAAGATGCTCCAGAGCCCCCGGAGCGAGTTTGGCAGCTCAGCCGGCTGCCTTTGCGCGTTCCATGAGTCCTGGCATGATTTCTCCTTTCCGGATCCGGCTGTCTTTTCTGTGATTCTTCGTTTTTTATATCCCATGGGGGAAACAGGGACAAGCTTCCGCGCCGTCTTGCGGGCCGGGCGGGGCATGGGGTATCCTTTGCGGCGCAAGGATTTTTCCCTCCAAGGAGTATACATGCCTCTTCTGACTCTTCAGAATGTCAGCCTCAGTCTCGGCGGCAAGGAGCTGCTCGAACACGCGGATTTCGGCGTCAGCCAGGGCGAGCGCGTCTGTCTCGTCGGCCGCAACGGCGTGGGCAAGTCGAGCCTGCTTTCCCTGATGGCCGGCGCCATCAGTCCCGATGACGGCCAGGTAACCTACGAACAGGGGTGCCGCTTCGGCTACATGCCCCAGGACGTTCCCACGCAGTGGAGCGGACCGGTCTTCTGCGTCGCCGCGTCCGGCATGGGCGAAGAAGGCCGGAAACTGGCGGCAGCCCACCTGGCCTCCTCGGGCAGGGGAGAGAAGCTCCCTGAAGAAGAGAGGAAGAAGGCGGAGGAGTATCTCGAAAGCGGCGAGGGATGGGAAAGGTACGGCGACGTGCTCGCCGTGGTGAACAGCCTCAGCCTCGATCCCAAAGCCGATTTCAGCACGCTCTCCGGCGGGAGCAAGCGCAGGGTGGCCCTGGCCAGAGCCCTTCTTGCCTCGAACGATCTCCTCCTCGACGAACCCACCAACCACCTCGATATCAAAACCATCACCTGGCTTGAGGACTTCCTCATCAAGCGCGCCCGCACGCTGGTCTTCATCAGCCACGACCGCGCCTTCGCCCGCGATCTGGCCACGCGCATCGTGGAAATAGACCGCTGCCATCTCTACAGCTACGACTGCGGCTTTGACGAATACCTGCCCCGCCGCGATCTGCGCCTCGAAAACGAGGAGAAGGAAAACGCCGCCTTCGACAAAAAGCTGGCCCAGGAGGAAATCTGGATCCGCAAGGGCATCAAGGCCCGCCGCACCCGGAACATGGGACGCGTCCGCGACCTTATCGCCATGCGTGAGGAGCGCGCCCAGCGCCGGAAACGCATCGGCAGCGTGCACATGGAGGCTCAGGAAGCGGAAAAGTCGGGCAAACTGGTCATGGAAGCCGTAAATCTCGGCTTCACGTACCCGGACGGCTACGAAGTCTTCCACGACTTTTCCGCCATTATCCAGCGCGGAGACCGCATCGGCATCATCGGCGACAACGGTACGGGCAAGACAACGCTTCTGCGCGTGCTCCTCGGAGAGCTCCAGCCCACCTCAGGCACCCTGAAGCGGGGAACCAATCTCGAGATCAGCTATTTCGACCAGCTCCGCGAGACGCTCGATCCCAACGCCACCATCATGGACAGCGTGGCCAACGGCAGCGACGTGGTGACCATCAACGGAAAGAAGCGCCACGTGGCGGGCTATCTCACAGACTTCCTCTTCGCCCCCGGGCGCCTGCGCGTTCCCGTGCACACGCTTTCCGGCGGAGAGAAGAACAGACTGCTCCTGGCCCGCCTGTTCACGAAGCCTTCCAACCTGCTGGTCATGGACGAACCCACCAACGATCTCGACATGGAGACCCTGGAACTTCTCGAGGAACTCCTCTCGGAATACACGGGCACCGTCATCATGGTGAGCCACGACCGAGCCTTTCTGGACGACCTCGCCACCTCCACCTTCGCCCTCGAGGGAGACAAACAGATCCACGAATACGTGGGCGGCTACACGGACTGGCTGCGCCAGCGTCCCGAGCCGAAAGAGAAGACGCAGCGGGCGCCAAGGCCCCAGCCGAAACCGGATGCCGCGAAGGGCAGGAAACTGACGTTCAAGGAACAGCGCGAACAGAAGCTTCTGCAGGAGGAGCTTGACGGCATGCCAGCCAGGAGCGAGGCCCTGGAAAAGGAACAGGCTGAACTCGAGCAGAGGCTCGCCGATCCGGATCTTTTTCAGCGGGATCCCGATCTTTTCAACGCCACGACGAAGCGCATGCCCGAACTCGAACAGGAGCAGAACGCCCTTCTCGAGCGCTGGGAGGCAGTCGAGGCCCGTCTGAAGGAACTTGCTGATATAACAAAAAAAGTCTAAAATTATCTGTTGCGCGGAGCGCCCCTCCCCCCTCACAGAAGCGCTCCGCCTTTCCCCCCACCAGAGCACCGATAGCCCAGTCCTTCAACGGCGGGATCCAGAACCCGCTTCAACCCGGCACGCATTTCCCCCCGCGGCGGCCGTTTCCCCCGTTTGTGAGTCTTTTATGTCGGAAGAATCGCACCCTCTTGATATTGAGGCGTGCCTTCAGACGCTGCACCGGATTGTTGTGTCCCTGACGCCCAACAAATCCTTCCGTCAGGTGCTGAGGGAACTCCTCTCTGCTCTCGCAGAAACCATGCATTTCCAGCGCCCGCACATCATCGTGCAGGATCCTGAAAGCGGCAACCTCCGTCTTTCCATGGCCTATGGCGATGCCGAGGCGCCGGAAGCGTCCTATGAACCAGGCACGGGCATCACCGGCCAGGTTTTCCAGTCCAACAAAGCCATCATTGTCCCGTGCATGAGCCAGCACCCGGACTTCGAGAACAAGCTCTTCGGCCGGTCTCCCGAGGAGATGCAGCGTCTCGCCTTCATCTGCGTCCCCGTGCATTCCGGGGCCAGCGAGGAAGACGGCGCCATCGGCGTTCTGTCCGCGGACACCCCGCGGGCATCAGAGTCCGAGCTCTCCAACCGCTGCCTCTTTCTCGAGACCGTGGCCGCCCTTGTGGGCACGCAGGTCGCCTGGCTGCAGGAGGATCTGGCGCGCCAGCATTTCCGCCACACCACGGAGCAGGCTGAGACACGCATCACTTCAGGCTCCATTATCGCCCATTCAAAAAGCATGCTCCACGTGCTGCACCAGGTGCATCAGGTGGGATCGAGCCACGCCATCGTCCTGCTCCGCGGCGAGTCGGGCGTGGGCAAAGAACTGATGGCCCAGGCTCTGCATGAGGCAAGCCCGAGGAAGGACAAACCGCTCATCAAGATCAACTGCGCGGCCCTGCCCTCCGAACTCATCGAAGGCGAGCTCTTCGGCTGGCAGAAAGGCGCTTTCACAGGCGCGTTCCAGAACCACAAGGGCGTCTTCCAGCAGGCCGACAAGGGCACGCTCTTTCTTGATGAAATAGGCGACCTCTCCCTGTCCGCCCAGGCCAAGCTCCTGCGTGTCCTGCAGGACGGCGTCGTGCAGCCTCTCGGCACGGAAAAGAGCATCGCCGTGGATGTGCGCATCATCTGCGCTACCAACAGGCAGCTTGAAAAGTGCGTGGAGGCCGGCACCTTCCGGAAGGACCTCTATTACCGCATCAATATCTTCCCCATTTTCATCCCTCCGCTGCGCGACCGCACAGACGACATTATCCCCCTGGCCAACTATTATCTGAAAAAATACGCAGAGGAATACAAGCGGCCGGTATCGCGCATCTCGACGCCGGCCATGGATCTTCTCACGGGCTACAAGTGGCCGGGCAATATCCGCGAACTCAGGAACACCATGGAGCGCGCCGTCCTCGTCTGCGACGAGGAGGCCATACGTGCCTATCACCTGCCCACGGACATGCAGAAGAGCGGCCAGGCCAACACCCTGCGCGAACACGGTGCCGGATTCACGGAAACCGTGGAGCGCCTTGAAAAGGATCTCATCGTCGACGCCCTGCGCAACGCCCAGGGCAATATCCACCAGTCAGCCAGAGACATCGGGCTGACATACCGCATCATCTATTACAAAATCAAAAAGTACGGCATCAGATACCAGGACTTCCTGCCTTCCCCGGCCAAAGGCGGCAGGAAGGAATAACAGGGGCGTTTCCCTGTCAGGAACGTCCATGCCGGGCGCACATCCGGAGCGGCGGAACAGAAATGTTCCGCCGCTTTTTTCGTGCTCTTCTCTCCGGAACGTTTTTGTATACGCTTTCAGCCGCCGGTTCACCCCGTCAGATCCGGTTCCGCTCCGGAAAACCTGTATTTTCCCTTCTTCCCGTATCCCTGACCGGTTCCCGTCCAGCCATATTAACAAATTTGTACTGCATCCCGGCCCATTCACATTTTTGTACCGTAGTCCGAAAGCCTCTGAACGGGTGAAATTTCAGGAAACCCATAATTTCAGATGGTTAACTCCGGTTAACACTCTGGCATGATGCATGCATTTAGAAAAGTGACAGCGCATGGAACTGTCCCGGCGCATGGAGAAGCCGGAGTGCCTTTATAAGGAGAAGGAGTTTATCATGGATTTCACGTCGTACTTCAGACGCAACAGAAAGTGGGTTATCGCCCTGCTGGCTCTGGCCGCAGTGCTCACCGTTCCCTGTCTCGCCGAGGCCGCTGAAAAGGCCCCCGAATACACCCCCAAGAGAGCCGTTGACACGGTCTGGACCATGGTCGGCGCCATGCTGGTCATGTTCATGCAGCCCGGCTTCGCTCTCGTCGAATGCGGCCTGACCCGCGCCAAGAACGCAGCCAACATCACAATGAAAAACTTCGCCGACTTCGGTGTTGGCGCCATCTGCTTCTTTGTTCTGGGCTTCGGCCTCATGTTCGGTGACTCCCTGAGCGGCATCATCGGCACGAACCTGTTCTGCCTCAGCGGCAACGATCCCACCACTGACGACGGCATGTGGACCCTCACATTCTTCTTCTTCCAGAGCGTGTTCTGCGCCACCTCCGCCACCATCGTTTCGGGCGGCATCGCCGAGCGCATGAAGTTCTCGGGCTACCTGCTCGTCAGCATGCTGGTCTCCCTTGTCGTCTACCCCATCAGCGGCCACTGGGCCTGGAACGGCCTGTTCGGTGCCGGCGGCTGGCTCGGCAACCTCGGCTTCATTGACTTCGCCGGTTCCTCCGTCGTGCATTCCGTGGGCGGCGCCATCGCTCTCGCCGGCGCCATCGTTCTCGGACCCCGTATCGGCAAGTACTCCAAGGACGGCAAGGCCCGCGCCATCCTGGGCCACAACCTCCCCATGGCCGGACTCGGCGTCTTCATCCTCTGGTTTGCCTGGTTCGGTTTCAACTGCGGCTCCACAACGGCTGCTGACATGACCCTCGGCATCATCGCCGTCAACACCAACCTCGCCGCCTGCGCCGCCTTCTGCACCTCCATGCTCACCGTGTGGTGCAAGACCGGCAAGCCTGACCCGTCCATGTGCTTCAACGGCGTCCTCGCCGGCCTCGTGGGCATCACCGCCGGCTGCGCCGAAGTTTCCCCTGTGGGCGCTATCTGCATCGGCGCCATCTGCGGCTTCGTGGTTGTCTGCTCCGTCTTCTTCATTGACCAGAAGCTCCACATTGACGACCCCTGCGGCGCCGCTTCCGTGCACGGTGTGTGCGGCTTCCTCGGCAGCACCCTGGTCGGTTTCTTTGCGGCTCCCGGCTACGGCACCTGCACCGGCCTCCTCTATGGCGGCGGCTTCCATCCTCTCGCCATCCAGCTTCTCGGTGCCGCCTGCTACGTTGCCTGGGCTTTCATCTGCGGCCTGATTATCTTCAAGATTGTCGACGCCATCATGGGTATCCGTCCCACGCCTGAAGAAGAACTCAAGGGCATGGATATCACCGAACACGGCACCGACGCTTACTCCGGCTTCCAGATTTTCACGAACGAATAAGCCCTTATCTCCTTCCCATCTCCGGCGGGACTCCCGCAAGGGAGTCCCTGACGGAGGGGAGCAGACGAATCCTGAAGAAAATTTTTTACCAGCAAAAGGAATAGCACCATGAAGATGGTAATTGCCTATATCAGACCCGAACAGCTGCAGAGGGTCAAGCAGGAGCTCTACAAGAGAGAGCTGTACTCCATGTCCATCACCAACATTCTGGGCGCCGGCAGGCAGGGCGGCTACGCCACCCAGTACCGCGGCGTTACCACCCAGGTTAACCTTCTGAAAAAGCTGCGTATCGAAATCTGCGTGACCGATGATAAGCTCGACATGGTCTTCGATGCCATTACCGAAGGCGCCCGCACGGGAAGACAGGGCGACGGCGTCATCTTCGCCTGCGATACGGTGAGGGGCGAGCGAATCCGCACAGGCGAAAGCCTCTAAATTCCCGGAGTACCAGGAACCAGATCCTCCACCAGGCCGTCCGCGAAAGCGGGCGGCCTCTTTCTGTCCCGGGAAAGAAGAAGGCCCGCCGTCATTTTCTGACAGCGGGCCTTTTCCTTTTCTCTTTCCGTTTCTTTTCCTATTCGGCGGCGTCCTTCACTGCGGCGTCATGCTCTGCCACACCGGGTTCCGGGGAGCCGGGCAGAGGTTCAGCACCGGCCTGCGCGGATTCAGCTCCCTGCGCGCTGGCGGAAGCGCCCATGAGGAGGCTCTTCGACAGGCGTTCTTTGCCGGCCTTCAGCCGTTCGGCGGAGGCGGCGTACTCGGCCAGAATATCAGCCAGGGTGATGGAATTCATGACGTTTTCAGCAGCGTCCTGCACCTTCTCATAGGCATGGCGCAGGGCGTACTGGATATTGAAGCCGATATTACAGATGGGATTGATATGCGTGTCGAGGTGCAGCAGACGCTTGCCGCCCTCCACGGCGCGGTAGATTTCCAGCAGGGAGATGGCGCCGGGGTCTCTTGCGAGCTTCGGGCGCGGACGGCCGCGGACGCTCTGCACGAGACCCGCCGTACGCAGTTTCATCAGGATCTGACGCACAAAGCTGGGATTCGATTTCAGGCTCTTGGCAATGGCCTGGCTCGAAAGATCCATATTCGGATTCAGATGGATGAAAATCATGATGTGAACGGCGTCACTCAGTTTCGTAGAGTATTTCATAGTCATGCACCCCTCACGCAAAAAAATAACCGCCCTGCGCCGTATGGGCAAGATGCTGACCCCATTCTCCCTGATCCCGGACTCTGCCGGTCATGGTCTGCGCCGGGAGCCTGCCCCATTCCGGGGCAGGGGCACGGCACCCGGAACAGCTTTTTTCTAGATGGTTATCTTCGCGCCAAGAAGCCTGGCGAATTCGGCAATGAGGGCAGCGTGGGCGGGCCACGCCGCGGCCGTCACAAACTGGCCGTCCGTCACGGCGTCAGAGAACGTGGCGTTGGCGTCCCGCCAGATGCCGCCGGCCATTTCCACATCGGGCTTCAGTGCCGGGTAGGCCGTGCAGGTGATCCCCTTCACGAGACCGGCGGTAATGAGAAGCTGCGGTCCGTGGCAGATAGCGGCTATGGGCTTGCCCGCCGCTGCGAACTCCTTCACGATTCCGACCACCCGATCGTTGAGACGCAGGTATTCCGGAGCACGGCCGCCGGGGATGTACAGCCCTTCGTAATCGCTGACACTGACCCTGTCGAAATCGGCGTTGACACCGAAGTTGTGGCCGCGTTTTTCCGAATAGGTCTGATCGCCCTCGAAATCATGGATGGCTGTACGCACGAAGTCGCCGTCCTTCTTGCCCGGGCATACGGCGTCAACCCTGTAGCCCAGCATTTCGAGCATCTGGAAGGGCACCATGACTTCGTACTCTTCCACATAGTCACCGACGAGTTCCAGTATTTTCTTCATAGTCATCTCCGCGGGGTATGACCCGCCAGGGCCGGGGGGGAGGCCGGTTAACGCGCCGGGATGCCTCACCCGCGTCCGGCCGGCGCCCCGGGCACGGGAGGCGTTTCCCCGATGGGAAAAACACCGTCCGGGTCATTAGAATACAGAGGCTCACAGGGCGTCAAGAACGGCCAAATCTGACAGACAGACCTCCGGGATACCGGAAAATACTCCCGCACCCGGTTGACCATCAGGGGTTAATTGTTATTTTCAGTTTAACTTCAATACCGGAAAAATACCAAAAAGCAAAGGAGGCCATCATGGCTTTTGAAGACTACAGCACACATCCCTTCACAAAGTTTGACAAAGACTGGGCTCTGCTCACGGCAGGCACCATGGACGATTTCAACTCAATGACCATAAGCTGGGGCGGCATGGGGACCATGTGGTCCTCTCCCGTGGCCTTTCTCGTTGTGAAACCGAGCCGCTACACGTCTGACTTTCTCAAACGTCACGATGAAATCACGCTGAGCTGGTATCCCCGCTCCGAACGCAAAGCCCTCGGCATTTTCGGCACACAGTCCGGACGCGATACGGACAAAGTGAAAGAAACGGGATTTACGCCCGTGGAGATCGAGGGCGCCGTCACCTACAGGGAAGCTGAGGAAACCCTGATCTGCCGGAAGCTCTTCATGCAGCAGCTCGATCTTAATCTTGTTCCCCAGGAAATCAGAAACACCTTCTACCTCCCCGGTACGAAGGAAGGCTTCATGCATCAACTCGTCATCGCCCGCGTTCTCTCCATACACACGAAGTAGGGTACAGGGCAGGTTCACCGCTGTCACGCGCGCCGGAGGAGTGGCGTCTCACGCCCTCCTCCGGTTTTTTTCTGTTCCGCTCCATGATCCCGGGAAATGTCACCGTTCCGTAACAGAACAGTGAAGGCATTGACTTGGCAGTACTTCAGGATATTCTATCATAAGCCCGAAGTGGGCCTTCACCTTCACTTTTCAGCCGACCATGGAGGTTTTCATGAAAAAGGTACTGATGCTTCTCGCCGCCGTTTCCCTCTTAAGCTGGAGCGGAACCCAGTGCTTCGCCAAGGATTCGAAAAACCTTGCGAAAACGTATTCCCAGTGGCTCCCGAAATACGAGTACACGCTGAAGGACGCCATCGAAGTCAAGGGACGTCAGGGTATTGCCTCTGACGGCGAGTTCTACTACGTGAGCAACAGCAAGGCCCTGTACAAGTACGACAAGACCGGAAAGCTCATCGCCAGCAACGAGAATCCCTTTGAAGGCTACGCCATTCCGTCCAATCATATTGGCGATATCGACGTCTTCAACGGGGAAATTTTCGTCAGCGCCGAAAACTTCATGGATGGCGTGGGCAAGGACATCCAGATTGCCATTCATGACGCCAAGACCCTGAAATTCAAGCGTACTTTCAAGTTCGAGCCGTCTTCCGGACAGGAAGAGGTTTCCGGTATCTGCGTTGACCGCGACAAGCGCACGGTATGGATGTGCTCCTGGGTCGGTGAGAACAGCGGCCGCTACCTCTACGAGTACAGCCTGGATACCGGCAAGTATCTGCGCAAGGTGCACCTCTTCCCCGTTCCGCAGTGGGTGCAGGGCGTCTTCTACTACAAGGGCGCTCTCTATGTGACGGCCGATGACGGCGAGGCCGATTTCGACGAACCCGACCACATCTACCGCATCAATGTGTCCGATGGCACCAGCGCCATGGTAACCCTCGAGAAGTCCCTGACCGAAGTGAAGAAGCAGGGTGAAATCGAAGGCCTGTGCGTTGACCCGAAGACCGATGAAATGCTCGTCCTCTACAACCGCGGCGCGCGCATCATCCTCGGCATGGGCAAGGGCTTCTACCCCGGCTACGATCACGAAATTCACGAAGTGTACCGCTACAGGATGACAGAACTGAAGCTGAAGTAAGCTTCCCGGCCTGAACGGTTTTTCACGGACCGCTTCCCTTCGCGGGAGGCGGTCTTTTTTCGTGCCCGGGGAAAAGACTCCTGCTTCCGAAGCATACGCAGAAAGACATGCTTTCTCCGGACCCCCATCAGCTGAAGCAGGCACGGCAGACAAAAAAAGTCCGGCCGGCTCTGAAGCCGGCCGGACCCGAAGGCCGTTATGAAGCAGCCTTAGGCCGCTTCGGTCTGAGCCGGTTCAGGCGGAAGCTTACCGCGCAGGTCGTGGTCGGTCATGGTTGCCACGGAAGAGTCGGACCAGACGTTCACGCAGGTCTCAATCATGTCGATGATCGCGTAGATGGGCAGAATGGCGCCCATCAGGTCAACCGGCACGTTCATGGAGCTCATGAGCGAGAGCGTCAGGAAGTAGCAGCCCATGGGCACGCCGGCATTGCCGACAGCGGCGAGCACGGCCACGAACAGCCAGACAATCATGGTTCCCGTGGTGATGACGATGCCCGCGTTCTGCATGAGGAACAGGGAAGTCACCAGGATGAAGGCGGCGCAGCCGTTCATGTTGATGGTCGTGCAGATGGGAAGCACGAAGCGGGTCACGCGGTGATCAAGCCTGAGATTTTCCTCGGCGGAGGCCAGGGTCACAGGCAGCGTGCCGGCAGAGCTCTTGGAGAAGAAGGCCACAGCCAGGGCCGGAGACATGCCGCGGAAAACACGCAGGGGATTCACGCCGCGGACGAGCAGGAAAAGCGGAATGACCACGAAGAACTGCAGCAGGTTGCCGCCGATGATGACGGCGGTATACTGTCCGAGAGCGCCCACAATGACACCGGCCTGGATCTGGCTCACGAGCTGTCCCGTGAAGGCCATGATGCCCACGGGCAGGATGAAGAGCAGCGCGCGGATGAGCGTGAAAAGCAGATCCTGCATGCCGTTGATGCATTTCAGAAGGACATCACGGTTGGGCGTCTTCGGCATGAACGCGAGGCCGAGACCGGCGGCCGCCGCGATGATGAGCACGGAGAGCACATTGCCCGACACGAAAGGCTGAAGAATGTTATTGGGAATGACCGACAGGAAATGGTCATAATAGGAAAGATGCGTCAGCTTCTGCGGCACGGACGCGCCGGCAACGGAAGGCACGTTGGCAGGAGCGATGATGATGAAAAGACACAGGGCCACAGCCGCGGCGACGATGGTGGTCGCCAGCGTATAAATGATGGTGTGGGCAAAGATTCTGCCTGTCTCGCGGCGTGCCCCCAGCGACGACAGCGTGGTGATCACGGCGAGCGCGATGACAGGCACGGCCACGAACTGGAAGAGGCGCGTGAACACCGTGGCGATGAAGCCGAAAAGCTCATTGATGGACTGGCTGCCGAAACTGCCAAGCCAGGCGCCGATGAGCATGGCGCCGAACCAGATCACGACCCTGCGCAGGTTTTTGTGTTTCGCACTTTTGTTCAGTGATTTGACGGTTTCTTCCTCTACCCGTGTGGAGTACTTACCCATAATACTTCATTCCTCTCTTCTTTCTGTCCGTCCCGCGCTTCTCTGGAAGAAACCGTGGCGGGCTGTCTCTTGAAAGATAACTACATATGTTCTTCTCCCCCGTATGTCCACAGTACCGGAACAATCCTGTATCCGGAAAAGCCCGGAAGTTCAGAAGCGCGGGAACAGCCTGGCGCAGACCTGTACTCAAAAGGCAGCAGCACCAGCGTCCGCACAGCGCGCCCTTCTGAGGAGCGTCCGGACCTGCAGTCAGGCTGCTGCCTGAAATTTCCAGGGTTATCCCAAAAATCCACAGCCGGCTGTAGCCTTTGCGCCAGTCCCATGATAGAAAAAAGGCAAAAGTATTTTCCAGCCGTCCGCAGCACAGGGAACGGCGCGTCAGGGTAAAATGGAAAATACACGCTCCGGATGACACACCTATTCTTTCAGGGAGATGCCTCTGTCATTTCCGGCATCCCCCATTAAAGGAGGAGACCATGAGCCGCAGTCTGCTTTGCCGCGCGGGAGAAATCTGGCCCGGGGAGTTAACGGCAGAGGAAAGCGTTTTCCCCGTCCTGAAGAGCGACGGATTATCCTTTGTCCTTCTGATGGACGACCCCGTTGAAGTAGAGATCTCGGGCATATGCCACGGGCTTGTACGCTACGGGGTTACAGGGAAACAGAATATCCCCTTTGTCTTCATTTCCTTTGCCGGGGCACTCCTGGATGTGGACTGTTACATCAACCTGCTCAGGGAACCGGATGACGTGCAGCAAGTCTTCACGGGAGGGATGCCGGATAACGGCATCGTTCTGTACATCGTGGATCTGAAGACCGGGAAGACAGTGGATACCCGTCAGTTTACCGCGGATCCGGCCTTCTTCCGGCAGATGAGGGACATCGCTGCCGTCCAGCACACAGCCTATGCCAGTGCCGACGCCGTGGAGGCAGCGGCTACGGGGATTCTGGCAGATCAGACCTCCATCTGGCACCTCATGGGAAAGACAAAATACTTCACGCTGCCGCAGGATCCGGCGCCGGTTTCCCGCGAAGCCCAGCCTGCCATAACGATCCGCTGAGAGGCCACCACAGCTTTCTCCGCGGTTATGGCCTGGCCGGAAACGCCTTTCGGGCACCGCACGCGCACAGGCGATCAAAAAGGGCTTACGGGGTGCCGCCCATAAGCCCTTGCCGGATCCGGCCGTACCGGGTCCGGAAATCCCGAAATACGAAGACAGGAATCTAGGCCTGCGTCTGTCCTTCCATAACAGCGGACCCGTTCTTTCTGTGCTTCAGCGATGTCTCAGGCGCCCACATCTGGCATATGACACCGCCGACGATCAGCGTGACAGCGTAGGACCAGAGTGTGGCGTAAATGCCGAAATGTTCACTGATGACCGGAAGCAGGAATGTCGCCAGGCTGACGCCGATACGGCTCGAGGCAATGGTCAGGCCCACACCGGAAGCGCGCAGTTCCGTGGGGAAGAGCTCCGGGGGATAGGAATATTCGGCGACAATGGACATAGCCAGAACCAGGGCAAAGGCGGAAATCACGCCGATGGCCACCATAGGCGGCATATCCTTCCACAGAATGAGAAGAACGAGCAGCGCAGCCGGAACATAGAACGTCCACATCAGAAAGGCGCGCCGGCTCACATTGACAAAGACCCACGTACCGATAAAAACGCCGGCCATTGTGAAGATATTATAAAGAGCGCCGGAAGCGTGGGGATTGTCAACGTGCAGTTTCTCGAGCACGAGGGGAATGAAGATGCTGATGGCGAAGAAGGGAAGCGTCTGACAGCACCAGACCGCGCAGGAAACAACGGTCTTCCGCCACTGCTTCGCGGAAAAGAGGCTGAACCAGCTCGCCGATTCCACCTTTTCCTGTTCCTGGGGAACGAGGTAGCGGTCACCCATGAATCTGCCGATAATCTCCTGCGCCCTGTCCTGTTTTCCTGTGGCGACCAGCCACTGCGGCGATTCAGGCAGGCCGAAGCGGATGATCTGGGTAATGGCCGCAGGAACCGCGGAAGTGCAGATAACCCAGCGCCATCCGTTTTCTCCGAGCCCGTCCATGACAAAGCCCACGAGGTAGGCAATGCAGTAGCCGAGAGCCCAGAAAAGCAGAAGCCAGGCAAGGATGGTGGGGCGTTTTTTCTCGGGGGCCCATTCGCTGAGCAGGGCAACACCTGCCGTGTAGTCCGTCCCCACCAGCAACCCGAGGAAGAAGCGGACCGTGGCCAGCAGAATGGGATCGGAAATGAAGAACTGGCTGACGGCAAAAGCAATGAGGAAAAACATGACAGAGGAATAAAGGGGCCGCCGGCCGATCCTGTCGCAGATCATGCCCGCGAACAGACAGCCGAACAGGATCCCGGCGTACGAAGCCGCGGCGAGAATTCCCATCCAGAAGCTGGTTAATCCCAGCGGTCCCTGGGCATAGCTCAGGGCAATGCCCACGATGCCAAGGGTGTACCCGTCACTCAGCTGCCCCATGAACGTTCCCGCAGTGATCCTGCGGTGGATGGACATAACCGGTGCATCTTCAAAGCGTGTCTGTTCCATGGAAACCTCCGCGCGCTGCGCATTTGCAATTTTCGAACCAAAAACTTGCAAAATAAATACCGCATTATGGTATTATATACCATTTAAAATCGTTGTAAGACAGCCTCTCTCCCGTGTCAACAGAATCCGAAAAAAAAAGACAGAAAAACAGACCGGGAGAAGCGGGCTATTTTTCTATAATATACTGAAATAATAATTTAATTTATTAATCACCTACCCAGGCTGCTTTGCTGTCAGAACAGAATTCCGGCCGCGGGAAAGAGGACACACCCCGACCCTCCCGTTTCCGCCAGGCCGGCCTTTGGCAGCGATTCTGTCTGAAATATTTCATTATATTGTTTAATATCAATAAGTTACGTGAAATATCGCCTTCAGCCAGACCATCCAGAGACGCGTTAATTTTATAACTATTTGATTTTAAAAAGAAAAAATTAAAATTTTCCTTTTTTTACATTTTTTGAAAATTTTGTTGACAGTTTTTTCCGGAGATTGCTATATTTTAATTGCGGTACGAAATACCACATTACGGTATATAAGCAATAGTAAAAACAGGAATGGTTTCAGGTATCCGCTCTCCCTTTCAACCCGCGCCACAACCGTGGCGCTACCGAGGTCGCTATGGCTCAGGAAGCAATGTTCTTGAAAAACACGGAAAACTTTGCCGAAAGTTTTGCGCGCTGCGGAGTGAAGTACCATTTTGCGTATCCCATTACGCCGGCTACTGACATCATGAAGCGCATGGCTGTCATTCTTCCCAAATACGGGGGGAAAATGATGCAGATGGAAAGCGAGCTTGCCGTCTCGAGCGCGCTCGCCGGAGCCGCCTGCTCCGGAACCCTGGCCGCCACGTCCAGTTCCGGTCCCGGCATGACGCTCATGCAGGAAGCCATTTCCTTCATGGCCGGAGCAGGCCTGCCCTGCCTGATGGTCGATTCCATGCGCGTCGGCCCGGGTGATGGTGATATTCTGGGCGCCCAGAGTGACTACTACATGGCCACACGCGGAGGCGGACACGGTGACTACCGCGTCCCGGTCCTCGCCCCCATCGGCGGACAGGAAATCCCCGACCTTGTCCCCAGGGCAATCAGGCTGGCCTATACCTACAAGACGCCTGTCCTCTTCGTCATGGACGGCGTAACGGCCCAGACAACCGAATCTGTGCTTCTGCCCGAATACCACGATTATTCAGAAGATTACGATATCTCATCCTGGGCATACACCGGAACCGGAGATCACGAAAAACGCGCTCTGATTACAGGCAGTTATTCACATAAGGACGGCTACCTGATGAATGAGCGCCTGCGCGCCAAATACCAGGAAATCAGGGAGAAGGAACAGCTCTGGGAATCGCGGCAGACCGAAGACGCCGAACTTATCGTGGTGGCCTTCGGCATCCATGGCCGCATGTGCAAGGACCTTGTGGAAAAAATGCGCGCGCAGGGCAGAAAGGTGGGCAGCATACGCCCCATTTCCCTGTGGCCCTTCCCGGACAAGGCCTTTGAAAACCTTCCCTCCACGCTCAGAAACATCCTTGTGGTGGAAATGAACCTTGGCCAGATGGTCGATGACGTCCGGATCGCTGTGAACGGACGCGTGCCCGTGCACTTCTTCGGCAAAACCGGCGGCGACACGCCCATGTACACCCTGGGCGAAATGATGGCCGAAGCAAACAGAATTATGGGGGCCTAACATGCCGAACCTCAGTGATAAATACGGAAAGACGTTACTTCTGGACAAGCTGACCAGTTACTGTCCCGGGTGCGGGCACGGCGTCGTGACGAGGCTTGTGGCCGAGGCCATCGAGAAGCTGGGCATCCGCGAAAGAACCATTTCCATAGTGGGCATCGGCTGCGGCGGTTTTTCCCACCATTACATGGATGTCGACGCCATTGAAGCAACGCACGGCCGCTCGCCGTCCTTCGCCATCGGCTACAAGCTGGCCAGACCGGACAATATCGTCTTCACCTACTGCGGGGACGGCGACTCCTGCGCCATAGGCCTCGGGGATCTGATGCACGCGGCCAACAAGGGCCTGCCCATCACCTCCTTCATGATCAACAACACAGTCTTCGGCATGACCGGCGGCCAGATGTCTCCGACGACCCTGGAAGGGCAGATTACCTCGACGACGCCCAAAGGCCGCGATGTCACCTGGCAGGGCTACCCCCTTCTCGTGCCGGAAATGATGCGCGAAATGCCCGGCGTCAAATTTCTCTCCAGGGAAACCATCGTTTCACCAAAAACAATCATGCACGCCAAAAAAAGCATTCAGAAGGCCTTCGAGTGCCAGATAAAAGGACTGGGCTTCGCTTTCGTCGAACTCATCGTCCCCTGCCCGACCGGCCTGAAGAAATCCGTTCACGACGCCTACGAATGGTGCAGCGACAAAATGTGCACAATGTTCAAACCCCAGGTTTTCAAAGACGAAGTGGAGCAGAAGTGATGTTGTACAAATGCATGTTTTCAGGTTCCGGCGGCCAGGGTTCAGCTCTCATGGCGAAAATGACCTGTCACGGTGCCATCAGGGAAGGCAGGAAGGTCGTCATGACCCAGACCTACGGCATCGAACAGCGCGGCGGCGATTCCACGGCGTACGTCATCATCTCCGACGAGCAGATTGGCAGCCCCATCGTGGAGAATGACGCCAACGTCGTCTGTGCGCTCAGCCAGTCAACCTACGAACTGTGCTACGAGGGAGTCGCTCCCGGCGGACTGCTGTTCTGCAATACGTCCATCGTCAAGGAGCCGAAGGAAACCGATAAATTCAGGCAGATTTTTCTGCCCGTGTCGGACATGGCCGTGGAAATCGGCAGCATCCGCTCTGCCAACATGGTCATGCTCGGAGCCATGATTCACGTTACCGGCATGCTTCGCAGGGAAACCATCGAGCAGGTGCTGGCTGAAGATCTCGGCAGGAAAAAACCCGCCCTGCTTGACGCCAATCTCAAAGCGCTGCAGGCCGGCTGGGACGCAGCCCCGAAGGAGTAGAACATGAGTACCAAGGTTCTTGTGATTGAAGCAGGGCGCTGCAAATCCTGCGGCCGCTGCGTGGAACTCTGCCCCAAGAAGACGCTGGCCATCGGCAAGGAAATCAATGAGCAGGGCTACAACTACGTGACCCAGATTCACCCCGAAAACTGCGTTCGCTGCAATACCTGCGGCCTCGTGTGTCCTGACATCGCCATAGGCGTGGTGCAGGCTGACTGAAAAACGTTTCCCCGACTGACATCATCCTCTGTCAGACCAGGAGTCAGGCAGGGGACAACGGGGAAAAGGGAGAAGCTGCATGTCTGATCTTACACCTTTGTTCAGGCCCAAAAGCGTCGCCCTGATCGGCGCTTCGGCCAATACCACAAAGTACGGATACTGGACCGCCAAAAGCCTGCTGGAAGGCGGGTACAAGGGCAAAGTCTATCTGATAACCCGCTCCGGCGGTGAAATCCTCGGCCACAAAACCTACACTGATATCAGCCAGGTGCCCGGCGATGTCGATCTCGCCATTATCGCCATTGCTCCCAAATATATCCTGCCCGTCATCGAGCAGTGCTCCGCAAAGGGCGTGAAAGTCGGCATCGTCGTTTCCACCGGTTTCGGTGAGACCGGCGAAGAAGGAAAGAAGCTGGAGCGCAAAATGCTCGCCACGGCCCGCAGGAGCGGCATGCGCCTCATGGGCCCCAACTGCATGGGCATGTACAGCGCGGCCGCCAGCATCAACGCCAGCATCATCGACCTGGCCCCGGGCAATATGAGCCTGGTTCTGCAGAGTGGCAATTTCGGCATCGATATCAACTTCAACGCGAAGCAGCGCAATCTCGGCTACAGCTGCTGGTGCAGCATCGGCAATCAGCTGGATCTGCGGTTCAGCGACTTCGTCAGCTACATCGCTGACGACGAGGCAACAAAAGTCCTTCTCCTCTATATGGAAGGCCTGCGCAAGGAAAGCGAGGCAGACGGCCGCAACTTTATCGAAGCAGCCCGCAAAACCTCACTCCGGCGCCCCATCGCGGCAATCAAGATCGGCCGCAGCGCTGCCGGCGCCCGGGCGGCGGCTTCGCATACCGGTTCTCTGGCAGGCAGCGCAAAGGTCTTTGACTCCGCCCTGAAGCAGTGCGGCATCGTCCGCGGCGACAGCCCGAACGAACTTCTGGACGTGGCCGAAACCTTCGTCAAGAGCAAGCCCGCTTTTGGCAGGCGGGTCGCCGTCCTGACCGACGGCGGCGGCCATGGCGTCATGGCCACTGACTTCTGCGAAAAATACAATCTGGAGGCTCCCGTCCTTTCTGAGGAAACCCAGAACAAACTGCGTGCCGTTCTGCAGCCGCACTGCCCCATCAAAAACCCTGTCGACCTGGCAGGCACTCCCGAACATGACATGTGGGTCTTCGACCGCAGCCTCGAAATCCTGCTCGACGATCCTGACGTGGACGGCGTGATCATTGTGGGCCTCTACGGCGGCTACAAGGATCTCTCCGATGAATTCGCCAAACTGGAGATGGACGTGGCGAAGAGCATGGCCGGCCGCATCGCCCGGTCCGGCAAGCCAGTTGTGATGCACTCCATCTACCAGCCGCAGCACCCCGAGAGCCTGCAGTACCTGAGCGAACACGGCGTTCCCCTGTTCGATTCCGTCCAGACGGCCGTGAGGGCCATGGGCGCCCTGGTGGAATACAGCCAGAGCCGCAGGCAGCTGCAGGAGGAGATGGACGCACCGGCACCGGATCTTCCCGCGGATCGCAGGGAGAAAGCCGGTGAAATTTTCGCGAAAGTCCGCAGCGAGGGCCGCGTCAATCTCGTGGAACCCGAAGCCAGGGCTGTCCTGGACGCCTACGGCCTGAAGCAGGCCCCGTATTACCTGGCCACGAGCGCAGCTGAGGCTTCCGAATTCTGGAAAAAGCTCGGCGCTCCGGCTGCCATGAAGATTGTCTCCCCCGACATTCTGCACAAGACCGACGCCGGAGGCGTGTGCCTGAACGTCAGGTCCGCGGAAGAAGCCGCGGCCGCGTACGACAGGCTGGTGGCGAACGGCCTGAAATACAGGCCTGACGCCAGCATCTTCGGCGTGATGCTCACCCCCATGCTGCCAGGCGGCGTGGAATGCATCATCGGCGCCATTCAGGATTCCACCTTCGGCCCCGTCATCATGTTCGGGCTCGGCGGCATCTTCGTGGAAGTCCTCAAGGATGTCTCCTTCAGGGTCGCTCCCGTCAGAATGCCGGAATGCCTGCGCATGATTCAGGAAATCAGGGGAGCCGCCATGCTGGGCGGCGTACGCGGACAGAAACCGCGCGATGTCACCGCCCTGGCCCGGACGGCCTCCACAATTTCCTATATGGTGGATGAACTGAGAGACATCGCCGAAGTGGATTTGAACCCTGTCTTTGCCCTGGAAAACGGTCTTGCCATCGCCGACGCACGCATTGTGCTGCGTCCCAGAGGCTAGCAGACCGCAGGTCATCTCCATTCGAAAACAGTATCGCATTCGCGGAGGTTTCTTATGCAAACAGTCAAGCGTTTCCCGACGACCACAGGCCAGAGCTGGCTCGAAATGTCTTCCTTCAAGGATCACATGTTCAGACCGCATACGGAAATTGAAGACAAATACGACTACGTGATCGTCGGCGCCGGTTACGGCGGCTACGGCGTGGCGAGCCATCTCGCCGAGCTGTGCCCGGATGCAAAAATCGCCGTCTTTGAAGCTCTCAAGCTGGGCAATGGCGACAGCGGAAAGAACGCGGGCTTCATCATCGACGTTCCGCATAACTTCGGCGACCAGGGCAACTCAACCTTCGATGACAACTTCATGTACTACAAGCTGAATACCTTCATTATCAGCTACATGCGCAAGAAAATCGAGGAATCCGGCATCAAGGTGGACTGGGATCCCTGTGGCAAATACCTGTGCTGCGTCGAACCCAAATCCTTCAAGATGATGGAGGAAGAAGCCCGGGATCTCGACAAGATGAAGGTTCACTATGAAATCTATGAGGGAGAGGACCTCGCGAGGCGCATCGGCACGCACTACTACAAGAAGGCCCTCTACACTCCGGGAACGCTTCTGGTGAACCCCGCAGACGTGCTGCGCGGCCTCTACTCCGTCCTGCCCGAGAACGTTTCCGTCTTTGAGGAATGCCCGGTCATGGGCATTGCCAACGGAAGTCCCGCCCATGTCTACCTGCTCAATGGCAAGGAAATCACGACGAAGGTCGTCGTTGTGACAGGCGGTCCCTTCATCGAGGAATTCGGCATCGTGAAGCACACCTTCTGCCCCGTCCTTTCCTATGGTGCCTTTACCCGTCAGCTCAACGATCGGGAAATGCACTTCTTCGAGGGCGTCAAGCCCTGGGGCTGCACGGCCGGCCATCCCGCGGGAACAACGGTCCGTTTCACCACCGACAACCGCATCTTTGTGCGTAACGGCTTCAGCTACGCAACGAGTCTTACCACTTCGCATCAGCGCATCCGCCGCGCCATCCCCAAGCTCCGCAAGGCGTTCGAGGATCGCTTCCCCGAAATCCGCAACGTCAATTTCGAATTCATCTACGGCGGCATGATCAACATGACCATGAACTTCCGGCCTCTCCTGACCAGGCAGCACCCCAACATCTACGCCTCGGCTTCCGGCGAGGGCGCAGGTGTTGCCAAGACCACACTGCTCGGCCATTACCTCGCGGAATGGATTTGCGGCATCGACAGCGATGCCCTGCGCTTCCTCCAGCGCATAGCCACCCCAAGCCATCTGCCGCCTGAACCCCTGGTTACCATCGGCGCTACCGCCCGCCTGATGTGGGAGGAATTCAACGCCAAGAAGGAGATTTAGGTTCACCCGGCACCGCTCGTTTTTCCTTCCGACAGGAACAGTTCCCTCTCTCCTTCCCTGCCAGCCGGGACCGCCGCAGAGGTGACGGCCGGTCCCGGCCAGACAGAAAGTTCATCTAACCCCATGAGGATAGCAGCATGTCCCTTACACTGATTGACGCTCCCAAGGCCTGTGCATCCGTTGGTCCCTACTCCCAGTGTGTCAGGGCCGGAAACTCATACTATCTGTGCGGCCAGGTGCCCTTCCATCCCGTAACCGGTGAGGTCGTCGGGACCACTATGAAAGAGCAGGCGGAGCAGACGCTTGCCAACCTGAAGGCTGTCCTGGATGCCGCGGGGCTCAGTATTTCCGATATCGCGAAGACAACCGTCTTCGTGACGAACCTGGATGACTTCGATGCCTTCAATACCGTCTACGCCGCGTTCATGGGCAGCCACCGCCCGGCGCGCGTCCTGGTCGAGGTCAGCAATATCGCCCACGGATGCCTGCTCGAAATGGACGCCGTGTGTTATAAAGACTGACAAATAGCGTCCGGACGGAGAGCGGCTCCGTCCGGACGCGGTGGAAAACACCATGCTTCTTTAACCCAACCTCGCGAGGGGATCCGTCGTGTATCCTTTCACAGACAAAAGATACTGCAGAAATCTTGTTTTTTTCTTCTCAGATTTCGCGTGTCGGAAGGAAAAGCTATGCATACACCCACCGTTGGAAGGTTCGAGAAAAAAATAGACCGGCTGCCCTTTACTATTGGTTTTACAGCGATCTTCGCTTTCTTTGTCTGTGCCCTGTTTCTCCCTGAAACCCTCAAACCGCTGATGGAGGGAATTCAAAATATCCTGACAAAGGATATGGGCTGGTCCTTCGTTTTTGTCAGCTTCATTCTGGTTCTTCTTACCTTTGCCATCATTGTCTCGCCCATAGGAAGCATCCGCATCGGGGGAAAGGACGCGAAGCCCGATTTCGGCATTATCAAGTGGTTCTCCATTTCGTTATGCTCCGGAATCGGCATCGGTATCTTATTCTGGGGAATCGGAGAGCCTATCTATCATCTGATGCAGCCCCCCGTGTCTATCGATGTCAGGCCGGGGTCGCATGACGCGGCCCTCTTTGCCATTTCCCAGTCCATCCTGCACTGGTCTATCGCCCAGTACTGCATTTACGCTCTGTGCGGCACCATCTTCGCTCTGATGTCCTTCAATCTGAAATACCCGCTGTCCATCATGAGCGGCCTGGCTCCCATCGTTCCGGAAAAATACCATGAGCCGGTCAAAGATATCGTACATGCCGCGTGTCTCTTTTCCATCTGCTGCGCCGTTATCAGCAGCTGCGGCGCCCTGATAATGCTGATTTCCAGCTGCTTTTCCTATCTCTTTCACATAGGAAACAGCTTTTTCCTGTCCGCTTCGGTGACACTGTTCGCTACGCTGTTTTTCGTCATCTCCTCGACGACGGGCCTGAAAAAGGGAATGAGCTTCCTTTCAAAAATGAATACCCGCGCATTTTTTATCATTCTCTTTTTCGTCTTTTTCTGCGGCCCGACACTTGTCATTCTGAATATGGGAACAGAATGTTTTGGCTACATGCTGACCCACTTTTTCCGGCACAGCACCCTGGTCAGTTCCCAGATCCTAAACGATCACTGGGCAGATACATGGCTTATCGTCTACATGGCCTTTTTCTTCGGATATGGCCCGCCCATCGGCCTCTATCTCGCCCGTCTCGGCAAGGGACGCACCGTCCGGGAATTCCTGCTTATGAATGTGCTGGCTCCAAGCTGCTTTGTCTATTTCTGGATCAATACATTTGGCAGCCTGGCCATCTACGATCAGCTGACAGGAACAATTGATGTCTGGCATTTCGTGCAGAGCAAAGGACTGGAATCCACAGTCATCGCCATTCTTCAGACCATGCCTCTGCACAATATTCTCATCGCCGTGTTCATGGCGGTCACCGTCGTCTCCTTCGTGACCCTTGTTGACCCAATGACATGTGTGCTGGCGACTCTTTCCATCAGGGGAATCTCTGCTGAAGACGAAGCCCCGAGTTCACTTAAGGTCACATGGGGAGGAACCATGGGGCTCGTGGCTCTTGCTCTTGTTGCGCTGACCGGCATCACGGCCCTGAGAGGCCTGGCCATTCTGAGCGGAGTCCTGATGATGCTGCTGACTCTGGCTCTCTGCCTGAGCCTCGTCAAGGTGGGCAGAAAAATCTGCCAGTCCGAAGGGTACGGCAGATGAAATGGCACTCTGCCAGGGAACCGTTTATAGTCTGTATAAGCGGCTCCCTGGGGGAGATTTCGTGCCAGATTCCAGGTTTGGATACGGGAAGAGACATAAGGGGCATGACGCAGGGATATTCATGCCATACGCATCCTGCTACACGTCCGCTTCCCGGCCTGTCCTTGAGTTTTTCTGATCTCCCCTGTAGAAAAAATTTCGAAGTTTCCCGTAACGAAGGTGCATCACCAGTACGGATATTTCAATAAGGGGAACTGAGCCTCCCTGAAGAAAGATATTCTGGCAATGAGGAAAATGCATGCATCTGAATCGCTGACCGGCAGCCCCAAAGACTTTTCTGTTTCTGTCCGAATCCCCCCGTGGAAAACACGCCTGATGGACGTCAGCCGCACAGAGGCAGACTGACACCTGATCCGGTTCCAGGATGTTTTCGGGCGTACGCGCTCCTTGCTGTCTTCTGGAACAGCAGGCGCCTGGCGCAGACGGAAGAAGGGGTGGAGCGGCGTGGAAAAACCGCGGACTGCATCCTCATCAGCGTTTTCGATGATTTTCTGTTTCTGATTGGGGGATTTTGTGGAGAAAAAAAACTATTATACCATTGCCGCCCTGGCCAAAGCTTTTGGAATCATTGAAACCATGGCCTGCAAGGGACAGTGGAAACTCAAAGAACTCGCTGACATGTCAAAGCTTCCCAAAGGGACCCTGCAGCGGATTCTTCTGACGCTCTGCGAGCTTGGCTATGTCCAGCAGTCCAGGGAAGGCGGCGAATACAGCCTGACCATGAAGTTTTTCAGGCTCGGGCAGCGTATCTCCGAAAACGTGGGACTGGTGGACAAGGTTCATCCCCTCTGCCGCCAGCTCAAGGAAAGCATCAACGAAACGGTGAACTTCTGCATGCCGTCAAATCACGAAATGGTGATCCTTGATCAGGAGGCGTCTTCGCAGTTTCTCCGCCTGGATTCGGTGATCGGCTCATCCTTCCCCATTTACGGCTCTGCTTCGGGAAAGGCGTACTGCGCGTTTCTGAACGAAAGGGAACTTATGAAAGTTCTGAAGTGCGTCCGGGATGCTCAGCCCTCCCTGACAGGCGAGGATATCGATCGCTTCTGCAGCGAACTCGCTCTTGTCCGCCGCGAAGGCGTGGCCTTTGACTATGAGGAAATCTACGCCGGCGTGCGCTGCGTGGCCGCCCCTGTTTTCAACTACACCGGCGATGTGGTGGCAAGCCTCGGCTGTTCGATACCCGCTGTGCGGATTACCCAGGAAAGTTCCGTCAAGGTAACACAGGGGATCATCCGCACGGCAGCCAGAATTTCCGAAACACTCGGGGCTCCCCACCGCGAATTTCCCACGCCAACCCGGAGCCTGCTGGACAACGTCTCTGAGTGATTCTTTCGTGAGGTGATGAGACCGTGACTAAGAGAATTGTCTTTGGCGTAAGCGGAGCAATGGGATCGACTCTGGCGCGCGACATCCTGGCAAACCTGGCCCGCGTCCCCGGATTAGAAATTCACCTTATCGTCTCCGACGGAGCGAAAATGGTTCTTAAGGCTGAAAACGAACTCTCATTCAGCGATCTCACCCGCTATGCCCATACCGTGTATGATGCCGGAAATATGGCAGCCAGTCCGTCGAGCGGATCCTGGCGCCATTCCGGCATGATCATCTGCCCCTGCTCCATGAGTTCTCTGGCCTCCATAGCCACCGGAGCAGGCCGGAACCTGATTCACCGCGCCGCGGATGTAACGCTCAAAGAACGCCTTCCCCTGGTTATCGTAGCCCGGGAAACACCGCTGAGCAGGATCCATCTGCGCAATATGCTGACTCTCTCCGAGTCAGGCGCCGTCATCATGCCCTTCAGCCCCTCTTTTTATCCCAGAAAAGCCACCTTTTCTCATCTGACCGCCCATTTCGCCGGACGCATACTCGACCAGCTCGGCATCGAAAACACCCTGTGCTGCCGCTGGCACCAAAATGCTTTTTCCGAAGGAGAAACGCTCCTGGAAGCGACATAGTGTTGTGTTCAGTGCACACAGCCGACACATGGAAAAAAGCAGGGAGAAAAACGGCCCCCCCGAAACGGAGCAGTCATGGCTGATTACACAGCGGCTTAAAACAGCGCTGCAAAACGGCCCTATAGTAATTCATTAGGGAGAATGTTCATGCTCTCATCATTGATTATTAAAAATTTCAAGAGTTACGTGGAAGCCGTTATTCCCCTTGCTTCTATGACATTTCTCATTGGGCCCAATGCTTCAGGCAAGAGTAATGCTTTGGAGGCATTTCGACTTTTGAGCTGGCTGGCAAGAGGCATGCGTCTGGATGATATCGGACGCAATATACAGAACGGGGATGCCCATATCCGTGGGCGTGCAACCGATCTTTTCAAAGATGTGACTAAAGCACTAACCATTGGCTGCCACCTTGACGATCCCGATCTTGGCTGGAATAAACTCCAGATTAAAATCGGAATGTCAAACGAACAGCTTGTTTTGGAAGGAGAAACCATCAGTAACTCCTCGGAGGCCCTGCCCCTCTACCATGTGGAGGGCTTGCAATCGGAGCATACCGATGTACTCAACGTAACATATAACAATTTTAAGCGCGGTAAAAACAAGCCCCGTATTCCATGCACCAATCAGCAGGCCATATTTTACCAGTTGGAAACCCCTGGGAGATTTTTACAAAAGGATACACGTGCGCAAAAAGAGATCCCTGCAGTAACACAACGTTTCCGGGAGCAGCTGCGCAATATTCTTTTTCTCGACCCCAATCCGGTAGCCATGAGAGACTACTCCTTCGCAGGAGACAGCGAACTGAAGGAAGACGGTTCGAATCTTTCCAGTGTTCTCGCAAAACTTTGCAAACAGGAACAGATGAAGCAGTCCCTACTGGATTTTATCCGTTCTCTGCCAGAGCAGGACATCACCGATATTTCCTTTATTACAACAGAACGCAACGATGTTATGGTGCGCCTGCACGAGTCTTTCGGCAATAAGGAACAAAAAATAGACGCTCCTCTGTTGTCTGACGGTACGCTACGAGTACTTTCTGTGGGGGCTGTACTGCTCAGTGCGCCTGAAAAGTCCCTGGTCGTCATTGAAGAAGTAGATAATGGAATCCACCCCAGCCGTGCCGAGTTTTTGGTAAGGCAGATTCAGAATATCGTTTCTCTCCGGGGTTTACGTGTGCTCATCTCCTCCCATAATCCGGCATTGCTGGATGCTGTCCCTGATACTGCCCTGGGGGACGTGCTGTGCTGCTACAGAAATCCTGAAGATGGAAGCAGCCGTATTGTTCGCCTGGCAGACATGAAGCGCTTTCCTGAGTTAGTAGCTCGGGGATCTCTGGGGCAGTTGATGACCAGCAACAGACTGGAAAAATTTTTGAAAGATACAACTTCTGAAGAGGAGCGCAAACAGGAGGCACTTTCCTGGCTGAAGCAACTGCGCAGGGAGACAGAGGTATGAGCATCTGCCTGCTTGATACGTCAGTGTTTGTCGAGTTCCTGAACGTGCCCAAAATGAACGCACAGCATGCTTCAATTTGCGCTGAGCTGGAACAAAAAATCAATGATGGAGAATACTTGTTTCTTCCCTTGGCAACTATTCTGGAAACCGGCAACCACATTGCCCAGAATGGAGATGGGACGCAGCGAAGTGTCAAACGAAAGTTCCGGTGACCCCCAAAACGAACGATAATTGACCCCCCTGT
>URBN01000010.1 GCA_900546145.1 uncultured Desulfovibrio sp.
CTTTCCCTACACGACGCTCTTCCGATCTGTCGACGGACATGCGGCGCAGCACGTTCAGAAAGACGATGTGCTTGCCGAAATAGTCGCAGGTGGCCTTGCCGGAATCGGCAAGGAGTTCCATGAAGTGTTCTTTCATGGGAGCTTTCTGCCAGTCGACATTTTCCACGCCGACAACGCCGTGAACCTGCTTTTTGCCCATCTGTCCGGAGGCGCAGCCGATGGCGATGTTCTTGAGGGAACCGCCGAAGCCGCCCATGGCGTGACCCTTGAAGTGGGTAAGCACGATGAGCGAATCGTAATTCACGAGATGGCCGCCCATGGCCACTTCCTTAAGGTGGAAGCCATTGCGCACAGGCAGGTTCACGTCTCCTTCCTCATCCAGGATGTCCACGGGGCAGAAGTCCCAGCCGTTGACTTTCAGGGTTTCGCGGTGGCTCGCCGTGGTATACCGGTCACCCTTGTAGAGGGTATTGGTTTCGACGATGGCGCTGTTGGGAACCTGGGCCTGGAAAGACCGGACCATGTCGCGGGGCAGAATGTTGGGTCCGTTCTTTTCACCGGTGTGCAGTTTGATGCCGACTTTGCCGAAAATGGAATCGCTGATTTTCCCATAGAGCCTGATGAGATGTTCAGCGTCAATGTGCTTCGTGAAGTAAACTGTGGCGTGAGTTCCCTTTGCGGTACCAGAGACGCTGCGGGAGCCGATGACGGGCATCTTCTGCACTGCGGCTTCAGCGGCGGAGGCGTCTGAGGTGGTAAGAAGAGCCGGAGCGATGCCGGCGGCAGCGGCTGCTGCGAGGGACCCTTTGAGAAGAGCGCGGCGGGAGAGGTGATTGTTCATATGCTGCTCCTGTAGGGAGTTTGCGGCGGAGGCCGTCAGGCGGCCCGGGCCGGATAATTTGCTAATGGATAAAGTTGAAGAATGTGACGGGCTCGCGTTTTGGCATGGGCACGCCGGCTTTCTCTGCGGCCTCCCTGCAGCGGAGCATATAGGCCATATTCCTGGCGAGCGTGCGCATGGTCTGCATGCCTTCGATATCCTGGCGTACTTCATCGGGCGTCCTGCCATGCACGTGGTTCCAGTACTGGGACGTGACAATGGGCATCTGCATGAGACCGAAGTACTTGTTGATCTGATCCCAGGTTGAGGTCGTGCCGGCGCGGCGCGCGGAGATGACGCCGGCAGCGGGCTTCAGATAAAACGTGTTGAGACCGGCTAACTGGTCAACGTAGAAGGCGCGGCCCATGAAGGACGTCAGGAAACCATCCGCCGCGGCCCAGTGCACGGGCGTGCCAAAGAGAAAGCCGTCAAAACCGCCGGCTATAGCCAGAAACTCGTTGACGCGGTCATCGAAAACGCAGTGTTTCAGCTTCGCGCACTTATGGCAGCCGAGGCATCCCGCGAGGGGCTTTGTCCCAACCCAGAACATCTCGGTCCCGATGCCTTCCTCTTCCAGGGTTTTCCGGGCTTCATCGAGCGCTGTGAAGGTGCAGCCGTGCTGATGCGGGCTTCCATTAACAAGAATAACTTTCATTTTGTGTCTCTTTCCTGAATGCGTTTTTTCCCGGGGGAAAAACTATTTCGTCTGATTTTTCTTTTTGAGAACTTCAGTCAGTGTCTTCTCAGCGAGATCGGCTTCTTTTTCGCCGACCTGGCTGCGAAGGGTGGCAGCGAGCTCCCGGAGCTGGGCTTCCGTCAGGCCGACGACCATGGCGCAGCTGAGGTGCGAGGCCAGCTGGGACGGAGCCGGGAGGGCAGCCAGCGCGGAAACGGTGGCCAGTTCCCTCTGCCTGTGGGACAGAAGATCACTGTCGAAAATGTCACCAAAGAGATGCGTCTTCAGATATCTGTCGATATCCGGAGCAAACTCGAAAAGCGGGCCTTTGACAGGGTGTCCGACAATGGCTGTCTGCGTGGCCGTCCCCCGTTCAAGGACGCTGCGGTCCTGAGGAACCGGACTTTTTTCCCTGCCGGCTGTATCGGTAATGCCCTGGGCCCTGCGCTCGTTCAGCAGATTCATAAACACGGAAAGGGCGGTCAGACTGCGGGGAAAGCCCGTGTAGGCGTACATCTGCACGAGTTCATCTTTGATCTCATTGATGGTCAGGCCGTTTTTGAGACCGTCCGCCAGAGCTCCTTTCAGCTTTTCCGTATTGCCGCTGGCCGTGAAGGCCGCGATGGGAATAAGGCTCTGGTCGCGGGGCGCCAGGGCTGCGGCGCGGGTGACTGTGGCGCAGCCTGCGAGTGTGACTGAGGCGAGAACGAAAGCGCCGAGTTTTTTTGTCCAAGACATGGTGTTTCTCCTTGCAGGTGGGAGGGGATTTCTTTCCCCTTCGCTATATAAAGATGGAGAAAGCAATTCCATGCCGGATTCCGTCTGTTTTTTGCCTTATTCTCTCAGTGCCGGCAGCGGCTTTCCCTACTTTTCTGATTTCGGAAATTTTCTGTAGGCACAAAAAAAGCGCCGGAGCGGTAAGTACCGCTCCGGCGCCCGGGAATGTCAGAGGGGAGGCATTCCTTTTAGATTTGCTTATTCAGCTTTCTGAACCGTGATGGTCCTGGCCTGAGGTTTTTCAGGGGCCTTCCTCGGAATGGAGATGGTAAGCACGCCATCCTTCGAGGAAGCGCTGATATGCTCGGCGTCAGCGTCTTCCGGCAGGGTCATGCTGCGCATGAAACTGCCGAACCGGCGTTCCTTCACGTGAGATTTGGTCTTGTCATCGGTGGTCTCTTCCTTCTTTTCGCCGGAGACGGTGAGAACGCCGTCATCAAGCTTGACGTCGACATCTTCCGGGGAAACGCCGGGAAGTTCGACCTTCATGACGTAATTCTTCTCATCGCTGGTAAGGTCGATGTCCGGCAGGAAGTCAGCCATCTTGTCGGGAGCAACGGGCTCATTTTCAGGACGGCCCATGAAACCGCCGAAGATGCGGTCAATATCGTCATGAAGCTGGGAAATGCCTCTGTATCCGGGGTGCATGCCATGGAAACGAACCGGGAAGGGAGTATTATCAAAGAAGAACGACATACTAATATGCCTCCATACAAATAATTTTCATAAATAATAAAAATAAATTTTAGTATGTGTGGATGTTACTGTGCTTTTTTCTGCGCTTTCTGCATCCATCACCATTTCCTTACACAAGACAATATAAGTCCCTTCAGTTTTTTGTGAAGGGCGAAAAGCCAAAAAAAATCCCCCGGAAATTCCGGGGGAACTCATAGCGAATCTGTATGCGTATGCGGCCTGTCAGATATGGTAGGCTTCCGGAGGCTGGGGAGAGGCGAAGAAGAAGCCGAACAGCGCCTGGATGGCTGCCAGGAATAGGACGAGAATGAAGATCATCGAGAGACATCCGCATCCGCAGCCGGTGAAAAGTTCAAAGTGCCAGAAAATAAACATCGTGACAGGCAGAAGAACGAAGAGGGTGATGAGCAGGTATGACATGGCGGCCTCGCTGATTTTGTATCGTTTCAGATTGCCACAGGGGAGGGCGGACGTCAAAAGAGAACAGCGTTGTGACGCGGAAAGGGGACGGCCTCCGGCGTGATTTGGAAAATGGTGTGACCTGTGTCACATACCCGGGCCGGATAAGCGCTGTACCAGAACAGACAGAAAGAGATGTATTTCCACTCACGGGAGGAAGGCATGAAAAGAAAAATTGTCCATATTGATCGGGAAAAGTGCACCGGCTGCGGCCTCTGCGTCAGCGCCTGTCACGAAGGTGCCATTGCCATGGAAGACGGCAGGGCCGTTCTTCTGCGCGATGACTACTGCGATGGTCTCGGGGACTGCCTGCCCGCCTGTCCCGCCGCCGCCATCACCATCGAGGAAAGAGAGGCCGTGTCCTACGACGAAGGCGCCGTTGCTGAACATCTGAAGAAAAGGGCTGCTGCCGGGGCTCCGCATCCTCATGGCTGCCCCGGAAGCCGTATGAAGATTCTGAAGCCCATGCACGCTGCGGAACCGGCGGCTGCCGCTCCGGCCGGACAGCCCGCTGATTCTCCGGTGAGCGCTCTGGCCCAGTGGCCCGTGCAGATCAGGCTTGTCCCGTCCACGGCACCGTTTTTCAGAGGCGCCAGGCTTCTTGTGGCCGCTGACTGCACGGCCTATGCCTTCGCCGGATTTCACGAACGTTTCATGCGTGGCCGTGTGACCCTCATAGGCTGTCCGAAACTCGACCCTGTGCAGTACGGTGAAAAGCTTACGGAGATTCTTGCCCTGAATGACATCAGGAGCGTCGCTGTCGTCAGGATGGAAGTCCCCTGCTGCGGAGGCATCGAGGCCGCTGTCCGGCAGGCCCTTCAGGCGAGCGGAAAGAACATTCCCTGGAGCGTTACGGTGATTTCTACGGATGGCCGTATCGCGGATTTCTCCTAAAAATCCTCTTCCCCCCTATCTGCCCCGGGCCCTGTTCAGAAGCAGGCCCGGGGCTTTTTTTTTGTCCATTCCAGAAATTTCAGGGAGCCCTGTGAATAACGAAATGGCGAGCCGCCCGGTATGCCTGAAGTCCACTGCTCAGGAAGATCCGTCTGGGCATGAGCGTAACAGTGGAGGTGCGGGGAGCACCCCGGAGGCTATGCCTGAGAGCAGGGTGATGGTCCAGGCGGCCCGGCCGCGTAAAACAGATGCAGGCCGGAGTCTGGCAATGCCATAGACGGATTCCAGGGATACCGGCTGTCCGGTCCGGACAAACAGCCCGTACCGGGAAGCCGGATGCGGGCCTTCTTCTCTGTCTGCTGCCTGACACTGGCAGTATTTGTAATAGAAGATTGATCTTTTTTGTACGCACCCGGCTGCGGCGGGTAAAGGCAGAGTCCAGATTAGTGAGCCAGCTGCTCTCCGGGGAGGGGTGCTGCAGGCAGAGCCTGTATGGAGACACAAGAGGGCGCGGGATTTTGTCTGCCCCGCGCCCTGTGCTTGTCCTTCCCTATGCCGGACGGTTAATCCATGTCTTCATCTTCCAGAACGTAGATTTCAGCCCTCCAGCCGTCACCATCGCCGCTGTCAAGATAAACCGTATGTTCACGGGATCCGTAAATATGCTCTTCTATAAACTGCTGTGCATACAGAATAGCGGAAAGAATGTTGTCCACTTCATCGCCGTACTCTGTGCGTTCCGCCCAGAGATCGTCGATAAAGTCACCGTAAATGGCTTCAGGCTGTCTGCTTATCACGGACTTTTTCAGGTTCCACCAGTAAGGCCCGTACTGCCTGTAAGCTACCGGGTCTTTTCTGAGAATACGGACAAGTGTGTTGACGCATCTGTTGCACCATTCTTCTTCTGTGGTTCCTTTAAGGGCTTTTTTGCGTTCATCCGCAAGGTCCTCATGGGACGGCTTAAAAAAGATGTCAGCCATTTTTTTCTCCTGTTTTAAGTATGCCGAAATGTTTTTTTGCATAACATTCAGATGAGTGGGTAAACTGCCCGCCGGTGGGCCTGCAGGCGCTCCCATGTCGTCAGTCCGCCTTCATCCCCTACCCAGGAGATGGAGGACTTCTGGCGGATTATGTTAAAAAACCGGGCTTTCTATCGCTCTCCTGAACCATGGGACAGCGCAATGCTGCCTTTTTCTCTGCCATGGCTTACTCCTCCAAGTCTTTCTTTTTTTTTTGTTTCTCACGAACCAATCACCAATCCCCCGCCACTGCCTTTGCCCGGCGTCGTATTCAAAAGTCGGGCCGGAGAGCTGTTTGTAACCCTGCTCGGCAAGGGAACGGGCTGAAACAGCCTCTCCCCCTTCTTCCGGCTTCACCTTTTCGTTCCAGAGACAATTGGTAAGTGTGACAACCTGTTTGCCATCAGGGGAGAGGAAAGAGAAAGAGTACGTAGCCGCCGTTGGCCTCGGGGGTCTGACACCGCCGCCAAGGATAAAATCAAACGGCACTCCCCACATAAACAAATAGCATTCATCAGGTGCCATAAATTCAGAAGAAATAGCCAGATCCGCCGGTACCGGAAGATTATCAATCATAACCGGGAAAAGCTCGGCACAAGCTCCCGTGAACGTCGGCTTTGCACATTCGTTCCACTGGATACCATCAGGAAATTCAATCACGGTCATGCCAGCCACAAAAAAATATCCAGCCATCTTTATACACCTCCGTATTCCAAGCCCAATCAGGGGCCAAACGTTGTCCATAGGGCCGCCGGAACGTTTGGGGCCTTCCGCGTTCTTCTGCCCCTGAGAGCGGTTATTCCGATAATTTCATATGCCGCAGATGAGCCGGCTCTCCCTCTGGCCAGCTGACGGTATCGCTCGGCCTGCCTGTTTCCGTGTACTCTGTGCAGTCGGCCTTTTTTCTCCATTTCCCCAAAGGGAAAGAGCGGGACATCCTTTGTTTCTGCATACTTTTCCTTCTTTTTATGATGTATATACAACAATTAGTTTAAAAAAATGGTAAAATCAGAGTCTTACTAAAATTTGAAGCGTATCTTCCAACTGGGTGACCCGTTCCTTTCCCATTATGTCCTCAAATCTTTTCTGCGCCTGTTTCCATAGTTTTTTCGCCAAATCGCAGACCTGGCGGCCTTTGTCTGTCAGGGAAAGATATCTGTCACGCATACCGGCTTCCTTTCTGTCGCAAATCAGTCCAGCCTTGAAAAGCGGCTTCAGACTTCTGACAAGAGTCGAGCGGTCCAATTCTGTCCACATTCCCAATTCGCTTATATTGCAGCCATCATGCTCTTCTATGCCATTAAGAAGTGAATACTGCCCCACCGTTATGCCGGCCGGCTTAAGCATCCTGTCATAAAATGAAACGACATTCCAGGCGCTGCGGCGCATTTTCAGACAATGACACGTTGTATTGTCGATCCTTTTGCCCATGACAGCCTCCTGTGTTGTATATACACTCTAAAATTAAAGGATTGTTCTGTCAAGAATCTGAATAAAAAAAGAAACCGTCCCCTGTTTCAGGAGTCTGCTGCGCTTCTGCCGGATCGGCCGGGATGAATGTCTCCGCTCCGGGCGCATCCAGCGGATCCGCAGACACCCACGGGCAGTACTTTCGTCCAGTTCTGTCTGCCAGTTGCGGCGCGCGCCGCATGTATGGGTACGGAGCGCGCCGGGAGGCTGACTATGTCGTGAATTTGCGCGGCATGAACCGTAATTTTGATGATTTGGGACGGAGTCAGGATGCCGTTCCCGGTGTGGCGGAGATGCAGCCTGTATCAGCGCCGTGAAGCGGGAAGCGCACCTCGCGCAGACGGGCCGCAGAGGCATGGTTCTGCTTTCCCTTCTTCCCCATGGAATAAGGAAGACATGCCGCTTTCGGAAAACATGAAGGGCCTCCGCGCCCCACGGGCTTTCGCCGTCCGTTGCCGTGGCAGAGGGGATGGTGAAGGCCCGAAGTTTGCGGAGGCCTTGGAAAAAGTGGGCTTGCGGGGAATACGTTAGGCGGCCCTTACCTCAATTTTCCTGACCTTGGACTGATCAGGCGCCTTCCTCGGGATGGAGACGGTCAGGATGCCGTTCTTCGAAGTGGCGGTGATGTGTTCGGCATCAGCGTCCTCGGGCAGAGTCATGCTGCGGGTGAAGGAACCGTACGAGCATTCCCGTACTTCCTTGGTCTGTTCGTCCTTCGTCTCTTCCTTCTTCTCGCCGGAGATGGTGAGCACACCGTCGCTCACTTCAAGCTTCACGGCCTCGGGGGCAACGCCGGGCAGTTCGACCTTCATGGCATAAGCCTTGTCATCACTCGTGACATCGAGGCTCGGCAGGAAATCGGACTTCATCTGGAAGGGCTCGCGTTCAAAGAACGAAGGCGCGAAGAAATTATCGAACATTGCATCTATTTCGTCATGCAGACGGGAAAGATCGTTATAATCTCTCTTTGTCGCAGGAGTCTGTGCAGAAGTTTCATTCTTTCTGTTAAGCATAGCCATAATAACAACCTCCACATCAATATAACTAATATAATGAAGCAGGAGGGAGAAAAGGTACCACCGGCCGGACTCCATGTTGTATCATCTCGTCGTACCGGCGCTCTCTTAACTTCACAAAAGAAGATATGGCCGGGTGTTATTTTGTAAAGTGGTTTTTTATAAAAATTTTCTCTCCGGAAAAAGGAAAGCCCTTATTCCCAGAAAGGGAGTGACTCTCTGTGGCTGATGTGTATGCCGTCAAAGCGCAGGGTCCGATATTCTGACTGAGAATGCGGGGTGTGAGAAATTCACAGCAGACCGATGCACACTGCATCCGCACGAACAGGGAGAGACAGCAGGGGGCCGGTGATGCCAGTACAGCACGAGGCCGATGATGCCCTGGACATGCACTCTGTGTATTCGGAGAATGGCAGGAGGCTGAAGAGCTATGAAAAGACGGCAAAGGAAGAGCTGACGCCGGAAGGACTGGATTTCAGATTCGATAATACTTTTATTACTGTGAACTCCGGATTTGGGACTTTCTGAAGGTGGCATTTTCCACATCTGCAACTCTCACGGGACTCACCAGCCCCTCGAGGGGCTGGTGAGGTGGGTCCAATAAACGATCGTTTAGTGGGTCCATTGAGCGATCGCTTGACACTTCACCGGGCGGGCCCCAAAAATGTGCGAAAAATTCTGGACGTTATCCGTTAGAGCCGCTGCCAATAGGAATGGGAGTCAACTTCGGAATGCAGCAAGTTTGTTATAAAGGCAACTTCGCGCTATACCCAGTATTCTGGCTGCTCTGGACTTGTTGCCACCGCACTTCTCAAGCGTTTCCATGATAAGCCTGTGTTCGGCCTCGGAACGTATGCTTCTGAGCTTTTTACTCGTAACCGGGGACCAAGGTTCCTGGCTCCCGTCCTGCTCCACCCGCGTATTTGATAAAAATTCGGCATCAGCCTTGGGAAAGAAGCGCTCAGGCAGGTGGCGCAGAGAAAGCTCTGTTTCTGAATCCTTCATGGAATACAGAGCATATGTGAGGATATTGCGTAGTTCGCGCACATTGCCCCGCCATGGATGGGTGCTGAAGAGAAAAAGCACTTCCTTGGAAATATGAAGGCTACCCGCACGTTCAGGGCCAGCCAGATTATAGATGATGGAATAAGACAAGAGGGGAATGTCCGCAAGGCGTTCCCTCAGCGGCGGAACAATCAGATCGAACAGGTTCAGCCGATAGTACAGGTCTTCGCGGAAAAGCCCCTGCTGGACCATCTCCTCCAAATTTCTGTTCGTGGCTGAGACCAGACGAAAATCTACATGGCGCGGAGCAACAGCTCCCAGTTTTTTTACCTCATGATTCTCCAGTACACGCAACAGTTTAGCCTGGAGGGTCAGCGGCAGCTCTCCTATTTCATCAAGGAAAATAGTCCCCCCGTCTGCCATCTCAAACTGTCCCTGCTTGCCTGACGCCCTAGCTCCGGTAAATGCTCCTGGTTCATAACCAAACAGTTCTGACTCCATGAGATCATGGGGAATAGCAGCACAGTTCACAGCCACAAAATTTCTGTCACGCCGTGAGCTAGCTGCATGAACAGCCTGCGCAACAAGATCTTTGCCTGTGCCATTTTCCCCCAGAATAAGCACAGGCTCATCGTGTTGGGCAAAACGTCTGCCTTTTTCCTTCAGAAGGCGCATAGAGGAGCTTTCCCCTACAATAGAATCAAACGTGACGATGTCCGTTGTCTGCCGGGGATTAAACGTCGTGGAGTAGGTGCTATAATGATCGAGCTCATCAATAATTGCCTGCATTTTATGGATTTTGTCCTTGAGCGGGGAAACTGAGATATTCTCCGTCATGCAACCGGCAACCTGCCCCTGCCTGTCCATAAGAGGCCAGCGGTATGTGACGCCATAAAGGCCATTGATCGTTACAGATGCGCAGGAATTTGCCTTCCCCGTCCTGAGCACCTCCATAATGCCCTGCCTTGCCGTGAGAAAAAAGCCGACCGCATCCAGACCGATACAGTCATCTTTCAGGTGATACATTTTTTTATAGGTGGCATTGGCAAACATAAGTTTCGCCCTGGCATCGAATATGGCGATGCCGGAATGCAACGGGCTTAGTATTTCCCTGTTGACACCGATTGAAGCAAAAAAATCCTCGCTGGGCGATGCCATTTTTTCCCTCTCAGGCACTTTGCAAATTTTTTCTGTTTTTTACAATCCACACCGACGATCTGTCCTAAAATAAGGATACCAGTGTCCTAAAATAAGGTCAATTGTGTTCTTTTATTTGATTATTTTTGCAGAGCAACAAGCCAGTAGTTATTTTATAACATATTGATATTAATATATATTTATTCATTATGTGAATATTGGCACAATTCTTTCATAAAGGAAGGGCAGAAAGCATGTTTCCTCTCCGGATGCACCAGGCAACTGCCCGTCATGTATCTCGGCAGAAAGGAGCACACTACATCCCATAAATTTTTGAACAAAGGAGACTGCCATGTTTACACCGGAAAAAACTCCGGCTGCCCTTGCTACAGAAAAGGCAGGACACGGAATCTACGCCATCGACTGGCAGACGGCTGATGAGCGAATCCGCTACTGCAAGTCCATCGTGACTGACACAAACCAGCAGATGGATCCCGAACGCCTCAGCATCCTCAAGGCTGTCTATGAAGAAAATCCCGGCGAAGAACCTGTCCTTATCCGAGCAAAACTCCTGGAACGCCTGCTACTCACTAAAAAGCTCTTTCTGGACGAAAATCCCGTCGTCGGCACCCTGACCAGCATCCGTTGCGGGCTCTACGCGTATCCCGAATGGAGTTGTGACTGGATCAAGGACGAGATGAACATGGCGAAAATCTGTTCGCTCGGCGAAATCGTCATTCCCGATGAGACAAAGGGACTGATGATGAGCGTATACAACCAGTGGAAGGGGCACACTGTCCGCGATACCGCCGATGACAACTATAAAAACCTGTACGGCGTCGATCCCAGAAAATATATCAAATCAGGCATGCTGTACGACGTTATGAACGTTTCTCTCGGCTCAGGATGTGCAAACTACAACATGATCCTGACTAAGGGTGCCCGCGGGGTTCTCGAAGAAGTCCATAAGAGCATGGAAAATCTCAAGAACGAGAGCGGGGACTATCACAAACTGGCTTTTCTGCAGGGCATCGAAATCGTGCTTCACGCCTTTGTCAAGTGGGCTCACCGCTACGCCGATCTCTGCGAGGAAACCGCAGCCGGGGAAAGAGATCCCAAGAAAAAGGCAGAGTTGCTGGAAACTGCTGGCATCTGCCGCTGGGTCCCCGAAAATCCCGCCCGTAACTTCCGTGAAGCCATACAGTCCTATTGGTTCTCCCATCTGCTAGTTGAAATCGAGCAAATGGGTTGTGCCAACTCTCCCGGCCGTTTTGGTCAGTTCATGTATCCCTTTTATAAGAGGGACATTGAGAAGGGGCGCATCACCCGCGAAGAAGCCAACAAGCTCACCTGCTTTCTCTTCATCCGGCATACAGAACTTGGCACCTATTCCGGCATGGCACATCAGAAAGCTCTTTCCGGTCACACTGGTCAAACTATAGCTCTTGGAGGTCTGACTCCAGACGGCAAAGACGCCAGCAATGACTATGAAATGGTCATTATGGAAGTGCAGGCCAAGATGCAGAACATTCAGCCAACACTAGCCCTCTGGTATACCCCAATGATGGAGCCGGCCTATCTGATGAAAGCTGTCGACGTCGTACGTACCGGCTGTGGTCAGCCCCAATTTATGAACACATCCGTTGCCGTAGCGCGCAATCTTCTCCATTTTGGGAAACAGGGCATCACAATCGAAGACGCCCGCAATGTGGCCAACTTTGGATGCGTGGCCAGTGGCGTTGCGGAAAGGGGTTCTTACATCGCAGGCGAGGACGCCATCTGTCTGGCCAAGTTCGTGGAACTGGCTCTGTATAACGGCTGGGATCCTACCACAAAGCAACAGCTTGGTCCAAAAACCGGAGACGCAACCACGTTTACTGCGTTCGAGGATCTTTACGCCGCTGTTCTCAAACAGATGGATGCCGGTCTGCGCGTACAGCGCAGGCACTCCAACCTGTCCACAGCCGCCCATGAAAAAATCGTACCCAGCATCTTCCGCTCTGCCCTGCACGACGGTTGTATCGAAAGCGGGCTGACAGAGGAAGCGGGCGGTGAAATGTATCCCCAGGGCATGGCCATTGTTTCCACAGTGGTCGACGCGGGCAATGCCCTGCATGCTATCAACGACCTTGTCTTCAAAAAGAAAAGCTTCTCCATCGCTGAACTGCTCAAGGCGCTGGAGGCGAACTGGGTCGGGTTCGAAGGTATGCAGAAGATGATCCTCAGTGTTCCCAAGTACGGAAATGATGATGCAGAAAGCGATGCCTACGTACAGCGGCTCTACAAGGATTTCGGACGGATCTACAAAGCCTGCGGACCGGATTACTTTGGCAACGAAGCGCATCCTGACGCTTATTCCCTGTCGTTCCATAACCTTTATGGCTCCATCATGAATGCCTTCCCCAACGGTCGGAAGAAGGGCATTGCCTTCACCGATGGCAGCGTATCGGCAACGCCCGGCACAGATGTCGAAGGCGCCACAGCCCTGATAAAGTCTGCAGCCCAGGCCCTCGACACAACGTGGTTCATTTCCAACCACTTCAACATGAAGTTCCTTCCCTCTGCTCTTGAAGGATCCAAGGGGGCCCGCGCCCTTATCAACCTCATCAAGACCTACTTTGACTGGGGGGGCAGCCATATTCAGTTTAACTGCGTTTCACGCGAAACACTTGTTGATGCCAAGGTTCACCCCGAAAAGCATAAGGATCTTGTAGTCCGCGTCGCCGGATTCTCAGCCTACTTTACCCGCCTTGATGCCGGCGTGCAGGATGAAATCATCAAACGTACTGAATACAGGGAACCTGCCTAACTCCACGGCGGGCGGAATCCTCCATCCGCCCGCCTTCTCTCCTTTCATTTCATGTCAGAGGAGGTATGTCGATATGGCAACAAAAGGAATACTTTACAATATTCAGAGGATGTCCCTTCATGATGGTCCGGGGTTGCGCACCACCGTGTTCTTCAAGGGATGCCCCCTACGCTGCATCTGGTGCAGCAATCCTGAATCCCAGTCAGCGGTCCCCCAGCTCATGTACTTTGCGGATTTGTGCTCCGGATGTGGTCATTGCGCCGCAATATGTACCCACGGCGCTGTCCTGGAAAGAGAGCACCGTTTCCCACGCGATTTCTCTCGCTGCGTTGGCTGCGGTGCCTGTGCCGCAGAATGCCCCACCACAGCGGCCAGCATGTCGGGGCGCGAATACGAAGTTGAGGAAGTCATGGAGATCATCCGAAGAGATGCCTCGTTCTACAGCAACTCTGACGGCGGCATCACGTTTGGCGGCGGGGAATGTACCATGCAGGGCGATTTTCTTACGGAACTTCTCACTGCCTGCCTGAACGAAGGTCTGCATACCTGCTTAGACACCTGTGGCCAGACAGATCCGGTTCTGTTCCAGCGCCTCCTTGAAATGGCCGATCTCTTTCTGTTTGATGTCAAGCACATGAACAGCGTCCAACACAAAAGACTCACTGGTGTAGGAAATGAGCGCATTCTGGGCAATCTCAGAGCCGCGCTTGAGCACTACCCGGAAAAAATCCGAATCCGTATACCTCTCATGCCGGGACTGAACGACTCAGAAGAAAACATCACAGCCCTGGCTGCTTTTCTGAAACAATACGGCGTGCATCATGTGGATATTCTCCCTTGCCATTTCTTTGGAAAAAACAAGTACGCCGCGCTCGGGAGGCCGCAGCCATCTGTCCGCGAATACACACCTGACGAACTGCACGATGTACTCAGGCGTTTTGCTGCTCACAATCTGGAAGCAGAAATCGAATAGGAAGCGGGATATTTTCCATGCTGACAGTAAAAACTGAACAATATGTTCTGGACAAGCTGGCCGAACTGCTGAAGGACGAAGCCCCCGGATCTGGCATACGTTTGGCAGAATATACCTGCGGCGGCTGAAACGCAAACACCATGCTCGGCCCGAGCATTGATAAACCTGACAGAGCAACCGATCTCACGACAACGGTTTCTCATGTCACCTTCATTGTGAGCAAACAGCTCGCTGCAAAATATGGTGAATATTTTGAATTAAAATTTGAAAACAGACGTCTAACCGTAAATAAGGTCTAAACTATGAGAGCAACCCTTGATACAGCCCGCCTCTCAGGCAATCCTAGCAGAAACAGCATAGCTAGTGATACCGCATATCGCCGCAAACGAATACTCCTCTTCCTGACCATCTCAATAGGGTATCTGATCGTCTTTTTTCATCGGGTCGCCCCAGCAATCATGGGGCCAGTCATAGCTAAGGAACTGGGCCTTTTTGCCACAGATCTGGGTATCATGTCGTCTATGTATTTCTGGGCCCAAGCGCTAGGCTGCATTCCAGCTGGCCTGCTCTGCGACATTCTTGGCCCCAGAAAAATCATTGCTGCGGGGCTGATCTGCGCTGCGGCCGGCACTGCCGTTTTCGTTATGGCCGGCGGAGTGCCCACCCTAGCTCTTGGCCGTTTCATCATTGGCCTTAGCGTCAGCGTGGTCTTCATCGGTGCAATGAAAATTTTCTCAGACTGGTTCTTCCCAAACGAACTGGCAACGTGCTCCGGTGTATTGCTTGCTGTTGGCAACATCGGGGCCCTGCTCTCCACCTCACCGCTCATTTGGCTCATCAATCAGACCGGCTGGCGCAACGCCTTTTGGATAATTGCCGTCTACACACTGTTCGCCGGCCTTTTGGGCTGGACTGTCCTGCGCAACAAACCCGAAGAGTGCGGTTTCCTTCCTGTATCCTCCGGATCGCAGGAAACGGCCTCCATGCGAACTGCCCTGAAGGCCGTATTCTCAACCAAAAATTTCTATCTCATTGCACTAGCCAGCACTCTCTATTACGGGACCCTGATGACAGTGGGCGGACTCTGGGCCGGCCCTTACTTACAGGATGTCTACGGTCTGAGCAAAGGTATGGCTTCGTCCATCGTCATGTGCTTTACTGTAGGCATGATCCTGGGCTGCCCCATCAGTGGATGGCTCTCTGACAAAATTATACGTTCCCGTAAAAAAGTTCTGCTGCTGGGCATCGCAATGCACACACTGATGTACATTCCCCTGGCCTTCTTCACAGCCACATTCTCCTCTCCCGCTCTCCTTTGTATCATTTTCGGCCTGTTCGGCATGACCGGCGGATTTTTCGTTGTCTGCTTTGCCTGCACCAAAGAAACGACAAAATCCAGCTATGCGGCGACGGCCGTTGGCGGAACAAATATGGGCATTGCCTTGGGCGCGGCGTTCTTCCAGTATGTCTGCGGCCTGATTATTGACTCCTACGGCAAAACCGGCGGTGTCTACGAAGCGGAGGCCTACGCGAGCGCCTTCAGGCTCTGCATGTGCATGATGGCTTTGAGCGCTGTTTTTATGCTTTTTTTCAAAGAAAAAGCCCATTAGCAACGCTCCGTTCGTATAGATTTCGGGCTCATTTTAGCCGGTTGTGTCTATGAATTCACGACCGGCTAATGTTTTGTCTTCAGCAAATCCGACTTTTTACATTTAGAAAGGAAGGTATACTCATGTCTGGCACTTTCCCCGCCCGTGCGGCACAGAAAGCCCTCGCCCTATTCAAAAATGATCTGAACTGTGCTGAATCAGTTTTTAAGGCTCTTCTCCTAGAGAACGGCAAAACGTGCCCGCTGGAACTCCTCCGAACGGCTTCTGCGTTCGGCAGAGGTATGGGAGAGGCCGGATGTTGCTGCGGCGCCCTCGTGGGGGGAGAGATGGCCATCGGCTTCTTTTTCGGTAGGTCTGAAGACGTTGGTCCATGTCCGGACGTGTGCGCTGCAGCAGCGAAACAGCTCCATGACCGCTTCGTCAGTTTCAATCACGGATCCTGTTGCCGTGTGTTGCACCGTGGCTTGGCTTACGACACCCCAGAACAGTTCAAAGCCTGTGCACAGAGGTCTGCGGAAGCCGCCAGAATAGCCGCTGAAGTCATCCTTGAGACGGATTCGGCAAAAAAGACTAGAATCCATGTAGAACAAAATTCCGTGGCAAGAAGTTGAGCCATGGGAGCTCTCTCGGTATGTTTGGAATTACAAAAAAACACCGTGCCTCAGATCTTCCCCTACTTAGAATCGACAAAAATCTATGGGCATCTACGACAGGGGCAAAAAAGGATTCTTCTGCTTCTTCAAAAGGATCAATGCCATAACGACAGGGAGTCTCTTAAAAAGCGCTTTTCCAAAATCGGCTGTTTTCGAAGTTTGCAAAATTCTTGATACTTACGGGAAGGAATTCAGGAACCGCCCTCTGACAGATTCTTATCCCTTCCTCGCTTTCAATGCCACGTACTTCAGAGCGAGGGAGACTCACCGGGTGACGGCTAGGGCACTTATGTTCGCCTTTGCTACCAACAGTAAAGGGCTTAGGGAACTCGTTGGATTTAAAGCACACCCAATGAATCCACTAATCCCTAGAAAACACCTTTAAACCGGAAAGACAGGGTAATGCTAAAAAAGAATGGGAACCGAGCAAAGTCTGGACGCTGCGTTGACGTATCGCAGGGGTTGTGCTATTTTGAACAAACAACATAGCCCTGCTTCTGCAGAGTCATGTGAACAACGTCGGGGAAAAGCATGTCATTCAGGGACATCTGGCAAGCACAAAAACACGGGCTTCAAAGCCTGGCGTCAGTTGGCGTGATCGGCATGCATATGGTCAGCGGCCCCATTGTGGGTGTCGCCATCGGCTGGGGCCTCGACAAGTGGCTGGGTACGAGCCCGTGGTTCAAGCTGATTTTTCTGCTCATCGGAATCGGCGCCGGCTTCCTGAACGTCTATGTCGACACAAAGGGAGTGGTTGCCAGGATGAACAGAGAGGCGGCGAAAACGCCAGGGGCCATCTTGAGAGGAAACCCCGAAGGAAAAGACAAGCAGGAAGAAGCAGCGCATGGGAACGTCAAGGATAATCGGAAGTCTTGATAACTGGCTTACCAGCCACGGCGTAGACCATCCGTACATCCGGCCTGTCATACGCAACCAGGTTCTTCTGACGCTCATCGTCTTTGTCATCGGGCTCGCCGCCGCATTTGCGTCGCCGTGGATTCTGTGGGCCGATGCCGGCATTGCCGTCAAGACTGTCATTATCTGCAGCTGGACGCACTACTTCCTGAAGACAAAACTCGAGGGAACAGTGTCCATGCGGATGCCCGGCGTCATCCTCCGCTTTTTTCTCCGCCTCGTGTTCCTGACCATCTGTCTCTATGCGGCGCTTATTTGGGGAAAAGCGTCGCCTGTGGCACTTGTGTTCGGAGTGGCCGTCGGGACGTTCGCCCCGCTTGTGACATTCCTCTGGGTACAACACACGAGAAAGTAAAAGCTCAACCCGAGCGCGCCGACAAGCAAGCGGGAAAAGCCGGGGAAAACCTGCGAAGGCTTTTTCTCATCCAAAACAAGTTTTTTCTTGCTAAAGACTTTCGGTTGTGCTTAAAGTTTTGAAGTGTGTGATAGACACGTAAAGCCCACCATTCACGGCCAGACCGTCAGTGGCGGGGCCCCTGCACAAAGCCTCTGGCCGCGTGCACGGGAAGTATCACCGCTTAAGAGGGAGGCTGCATAATGGCAGGTTTGGCTCATCCGGTTCTTCTCTCAACGTTCTGCAATATGGACACCATCACCATTGCCGGCAAGACAATGGAGTTTGACCATGTCTTCTATACGTGGATTGTCATGGCCATCCTCTTCACGCTTGCTTTTCTGTGCAAACGCAAGCTGACCATGGTGCCAGGAGGACTGCAGAACTTCTGGGAAGCAATAGTAGACACAATAGACAAGTTCGTATGCGGATCCATGGGTGAAAAAGTAGGCTCCAAGTTCGTTCCGTTCCTGTGCGGCCTCTTCGTTTTCATCCTGTTCTCGAATTTCATGGGCCTCATTCCCGGCTTCAACGCCCCCACGGCTAACCTGAACACTACCGTGTGCATGGCCCTCTTCGTCTTCATCCTGTACAATGTGGTCGGCATCCTTGTCTGGCATCACAAGTACATCAAGCAGTTCCTCGGAATTTCCAAGTGGCTCATCCCTCTGATGTTCCCGCTGGAAATCGTGTCCCACCTCTCCCGCCCGCTCTCTCTTTCTCTCCGTCTTTTCGGTAACATCCGCGGCGAAGAAATCGTGCTCATTCTGTTCTTCATTATGGCACCTATCCTGGGCACCATTCCGATTTACTGCCTGTTCCTGATTGCCAAGTGCATGCAGGCCCTGGTGTTCTTCCTCCTTGCCATGTTCTACATCAACAGTGCCATCGTGGGCACCGAACACGAGTAAGGTTCCAATTTTGCGGGGAATGGTCGACCGTTATCGACCCAACCATATAAACTCTTGGTTTAAGGAGTGTTCCAATGCGTAAATATCTTCTCATCGCTCTTAACGTGATTGCCCTGCTCGGCATTTCCTCCATGGCCTTCGCTGCCAGCGCCACCCTTGACGCCGCCCTCGGCACCACCTGCCTCGGCGCTGCTCTCGGCATCGGCTTCGGCGCCTGTGGTTGCGGTGTTGGTATGGGTCTCGGCCTTAAGGGCGCCATGGAAGGCATTGCCCGCAATCCTGAAGTGAGCGGCAAGATTACCGGTACCATGATTCTGGCTTACGCCTTCATCGAATCTCTGGCCATTTACGCCCTCGTTATTTCCTTCATCCTTCTGTACGCCAACCCCTACGTTGCCTAGTTCAGAAAGAAAGCTTTGATTAAAAGAGGCTCCCGCAAGGGAGCCTTTTTTTGTGCTCTTTCTACAACACGCTTCCCGGACGAATTAAAAAGCGAGAAGAGTCTTATAAATACGACACTTGCGCGGTATACCATCTATAGTGTAGCGTATTACTTGACTTTACAAAAAAGCTTAAAAGCTTTTAAAAAAATTTTTGCGTCTTTCTAAATGGTTAGATCTCTTTTCACAAGCACCTATCTAGCCAGGCACGCTCTTAATGCGTATAAAAGAAGACAAGCAAAAAAAATCACAAAGTCCTGAAAACAGGAAGCAGTTATAAACACATGGATATTCAGCCCAAAAGCTCTCACATCCCGCAGGCCACCATCAAGAGGCTTGCCACCTATGTTCAGGTCCTGGAGGATTTCCAGCGCGACGGCGTGGAAATCGTCTCCTCCAATCCGCTCGCAGAAGCCTGCGGCGTCAACGGCTCACAGGTCCGCAAAGATCTCGCTTATTTCGGTGAGTTCGGCATACGCGGCGTGGGCTACAATGTCAGTTCCCTCATTGCAGCCATTACCTCATCGCTGGATGTGGACCGCGAATGGAAAATGGCTCTCATCGGTGTTGGCAATCTTGGCAAAGCGCTTCTCAATCATATTGAATTCAAAGCCAGGAATTTCAACATCGTCTGCATCTTCGACTGTGATCCCTTTAAGATAGGCGAAGTGGTTCACGGCCTCGAGGTGCACTGCACCAAAGAAATGCCGGCCCTCGTGAGGGAGAACAACATCGAAATCGGCATTATCACCACGCCGGCCCAGCGTGCCCAGCGCGCCTGCAACCACCTCGTCAACGCGGGCATCACATCCATTCTGAACTTCGCTCCCTCCCGCGTGAAGGCCCCCGAAAATGTCGATGTGGAATACGTGGATTTCTTCCACCATCTGTATTCCCTGGCCTTCAACCACAACGCACACCGCGGCTAGAACCGATGCAGACATCTCCGCTGGCCCGCTTTCTCGACACGCTGGCCTTCTTCACCTGTCTCGTGCCCGCGCGTATGTACAGCGGTACGGATATGCCCCGCTGCGTCCCGTGGTTTTCAGCAGCCGGACTTACCATCGGCTTCATCACCACCGGTCTGTCCCTTCTGGCCGGGCTCTTCTTCAGGAGCATAGTCCCGCCTCTCTTCCAGGCTCTGGCCGCAGGCTTCGTCTGGTGCGCCGCCGAGATCATCATCTCCCGGGCCCTGCACTGGGACGGACTCTCCGATCTCGCGGACGCCCTTGGGAGCTCACGGGACGGAGAGGGTTTCTGGCAGGTTCTTAAGGACAGCCGCGTGGGATCCTTCGGCGCACTGGCCATGGTCTGTGTCTTCGCGGGGCAGGTCATCGCCTGTTCCGCACACGCGGCACGCGGTGATGTTCTGGTTCTTGTCCTTGCTCCGGCGGCCAGCCGCTGTCTAGCGGCCCTTCCCTTCTGCTATGTGGCGCCGCACAATCCGAAATCCCTGGGCGGACGTTTCTCAGGAGGGGGCACGGCAGGCACGAAGCGGCTTTCCTTCTGCCTTCTCGCTATCATGCTCGCGCTCTGCGCTATGGCCGGCGTTTCGCTGGCAGGCCTCGCGCTTCTGGTTTCTTCATGCGCCCTGCTTCTTCTCTTCATCATCAGGACGGCCAGAAGGCAGGGCGGCATATCCGGAGACTTCATCGGCGCCACTATCGAAGCGGGGCAGCTTCTCGTCCTGCTCTTTTCCTTTTAGCCGCGCCAGGTGCGGGCGAGCCTCACGAGGCCTTCAGCCCATTCAGGCAGGATAGGGGCGAAGATGTGCGTATATGCCCCCCAGGTGTTGCCGGCAGTTATAGCATCTGTGCCCTTTCCGAATCCCCTTCCCTTGCTGAGCCGGAGGCAGGGGGCGGAGATATCCGAGGTGGGAAGGACGTTCGAAAAATGGAATTCGTGGCCGCGGATAGTAAGCCCGGCCGGATAAAAAGGCGTATCCCGGATGGTTTCTCCGGTCACGTAGCCGAGCCCCACAGGGCGTTTATGCATCTCAATGTCCACGGGCAGAATGCCGGCAGCGGGAGATCTTTCCCCGTTCCTGGTGATGCTGCGCGAAAGGACCATCAGTCCGCCGCATTCGGCGTAAACCGGGAGACCGAGCCTTGAGGCTGCAGCGAGTTCGGCGAGACGGGGACTTGCGGCAAGCTCAGAGAGATAATCTTCCGGGAATCCGCCGCCCAGGTAGACAGCGTCAATGCGATCTCCATGCCCCGTAAAATTCCATGGTTCGCTGTCCGCAAAGGAGAGCCTTCTGAGCTTTGCTCCGGCGCGTTCGAGCGCCTCCAGGTTTTCCCTGTAATAGAACCACAGGCAGGCATCGCGCACGTAGCCGATAACAGGCGGGTTGTCGAAACGCACCGGCTCCCCTTCCCAGAAAGGCCGGATGCCACTGAGGGGTGCCGCGCTGCGCGCCGAGGATAAAATTCTGTCCACGTCCACGTTGCCGGCGATGTAGGCCTTCAGTCCGTCAAGAACGCTCCGGGCCGTATCAGTGAGTCTGTCGCCCAGAAGGGACGCTATGCCCATATGCCGCTCGGGCAGGGGATTTTCCGGAAGCCTCGGGAGCTCTCCGAGCACAGGCAGATCCGTATAGGTCTCGATGCTCTGCCTGAGATAGCGCCCGTGCCGGCTTCTGCCCACCTGATTGAGGACAACGCCGGCGAAGGAAAGCCCCTTCTCAAAACGGGTCAGGCCCTGAAGGATCGCTGCCGCGGTCCTGGTCATCTTGGTGGCGTTGAGAGAAATGACGATGGGTGCGCCGAGATCCCTGGCCAGTGTGGCCGTGGAGCAGGAACCTTCCACATCGAGCCCGTCGTAGAGGCCGCGGTTGCCTTCGATGACAGCCACGGCGTTCCCCCTCTCAAGGGAGCCGTCAGGCAGAAAACGCGCGGCATGGTGAGCAAAAAGAGAAAGGAGCCTGTCCCTGGAAAGAAAGAAGGGATCGAGGTTGGTGGACGGCCGCCCGGCCGCTGCTGACAGCCAGGCGGCGTCGATATAGTCGGGCCCTTTTTTGAAGGGAAGTACGTCAAGACCGCGGGCTGCGAGAGCCCCGGCGAGACCGAGGCTCAGGAGCGTTTTGCCGCCTCCGCCGCAGGTCGAGGTGACGATGAAGCGGGGCAGGCCGAGGCGTGACGGATCTTCCCTCATGGGCATGTCTGTCGTCCTAGTGCTTGAAGGAACGCTGGCCGGTGAAGACCATGGCCACCTGCGGGGAGTGCTCGTTAACAGCCTGGATGACTTCCCAGTCGCGGATGGAGCCGCCGGGCTGGCCGATGGCGGTCACGCCCTCTGCCATGGCCACATCCACGCCGTCGCGGAAGGGGAAGAAGCCGTCGGAGATGATGACCGACCCGGCGAGTCCGCCGTGGGCTTCCCTGGCGCGGGCCTGAATGTCGGCGAGCTTGTCGGCAAAGCCCTTGTCGGAGCCGGCCTTGGCCTTGAGCTCATAGAGGGTGAGGCCGAGTTCACGGAAGGACAGGATGTCCTCGTACTTGTGGTAGGCCTTGTAGATGGCGAGCTCGACGCAGCCCACGCGGTCCTGTTCGCCCGTGCCGATGGCCGTGGTGGCGCCGTTGTGAGCAAAAATAACGGAATTGGAGGTCACGCCGGACTCGACGGCCCAGGCGAAGCGCAGATCATCGAATTCCTGAGCTGTGGGCCTGCGTGCGGTAAAGGTGTTGCCCGCCTTGTCCGTCGCTTCTGCAGGGATGAAATCGTCAGCGGAAAGGATGCGGTTCTGGAAGGACTTCTGCACCACAAGGCCGCCATCGGAAAGGCACTTGATGTCGAGGTAGGCCGATTTGAGGAACTTTTCGAGCTCGCCGAGCCCGGGCAGTTCCATGATGCGCAGATTCTTGCGCGACTTCAGGATATCGACAACGCCTTCTTCAAAAGAGGGCGCGGCGACGACTTCAAAATAATTGGCAGCCACGAGTTCGGCCGCTTCCTTGGTGAAGGGCCGGTTGACCACGATGGCGCCGCCGAAAGCGGCGATGCGGTCGCACCAGAAAGCCTTTTCCAGGGCATCAGCGATACCCTTGTCGGACCAAGCCGCGCCGCAGGGATTGTTGTGCTTGATGATGAGGGCGGCCGGTTTGTCGGTGAGGTACTGCAGAATGTTGGCGCCGTTGTCGACGTCGGTCAGGTTGGTCTTGCCGGGATGTTTGCCGGCCTGGATCATCTGCGCTTCTGTGAGCGAGGAGACAATGCCCTGTCCGGGCTGACGCCAGCTGCGGCCGCCAAGAGTAATGCCACCGTCGACGAGTTCGTAAAGCGCGGCGGGCTGATCAGGATTCTCGCCGTAACGGAGGCCTTTCTTTTCGCCTCCGATCTCCCACTGGCGCTTGCGGTAAACAAGCTTCTCGTCTCCGAGGGTAATGGTCATGGTTTCGGGAAAGTCTTCCTTCACTATGGTCTTATACATTGCTTTGAGATTGGACATGTTTCCTCCCTTCGTGTGCTTTTCTGCTAACACAGACAGCCCGCGTCCGCCACATGGTTTTTGCAGTGACTTTTGGCCTGTTTGTGAAAAAAACGCCAGAGTTTCCATTTTGTTGTGATCTGCGTCTCTGACTGGAATTTGGGTAATTAGTAGGGGAAGACAGTTTGGAAGTGATCTGCCAACTGAACAGAGGCATTGCACCGGGCAGTAAGTGTGCGATTCGCCGCGTATCGGACCCGCAGACCGGTATACTGTTCTGATGTCTGGCGGAGAGCCTAAAGGAGTCGAAATGTGAAAAAATTCCTCCAGAGTCTCTCAAACAGATGTGTCATTGTTCTCTCCATTTGCGCGGGCGCCATCATAGGACTGGCCGGCTACATAGCCTATGCCTCCAATGTGACGTCCTACCTGACGAACGATCCGTCAGCGTGCACGAACTGCCACGTAATGTCTTCCTACTACGCCACCTGGAGTCACAGCTCGCATGCAACGCGGGCCACCTGCAATGACTGCCATGTTCCGCATCCCAGCGTCATTGCAAAGTACTACTTCAAGGCGAAGGACGGCCTCTACCATGCAGCCGTGTTCACGGCCCACGCCGAACCCCAGGTGCTCCGTCCGAGGACGGCCAGCGCAACGGTCATCATGAACAACTGCATCCGCTGCCACACGCAGCTGAATACGGAATTCGTGAAGACCGGCATGGTATCCTACGTGGATACCCTGAACGGCAACGGCAAGGCCTGCTGGACCTGTCACACTCAGGTTCCGCACACGAAGGTGAGCAACCTTTCGTCCACACCGAACGCCATTGTTCCGCTTCCCGGGTCGAAGCTCTCGGGAATGGCTTCCTGGCTTGAGAACAAACAATAAACATCACGCTAATGGGAAAGGGAGTAACTATGAGTTCCGAAGAAACACCTAAGCGCAAGTCGTCCCTCGGCTGGATTCTCTGCGCCGCAGCCATGGTCGTCGTCTTCCTCCTCGGCATGCTGGCGGCGTCCATCAACGAACGCAAGGCTGAAGTCGCTTCGATATACAACAACAAAAAAATCGAGCTCACCCAGACCAACGCCAAGAACAGCGACTGGGGCCTGAATTACCCCAGGGAATATGAAACCTGGAAGATGACGGAAAAGGGCGATTTCAAGAGCAAGTACAACGGCAACGATGAACATGACGTCCTCGCTGACCGCCCGAACATGGTCATCCTGTGGGCAGGCTATGCCTTCTCCCAGGACTACACCAAGCCGCGCGGCCACATGCACGCTATTGAGGATATGCGCCGCACTCTGCGTACCGGCGCCCCCATGGACGGCAAGGGCGAAATGCAGCCCGGCACCTGCTGGACCTGCAAGAGCCCCGATGTTCCGCGCTACATGGCTGAACACGGCATCGCCGAATTCTACGCCAAGAAGTGGAGCGAACTCGGCAGCGAAATCGTGAATCCCATCGGCTGCGCCGACTGCCATGACGCCAAGACCATGAACCTGCGCGTCTCCAGGCCCGCTCTCATCGAGGCCTTCAAGCGCCAGGGCAAGGACATCAACAACGCCACCCAGCAGGAAATGCGCTCTCTCGTGTGTGCCCAGTGCCACGAAGAATACTATTTCAAGAAGGGCACCAACTATCTGACCTTCCCCTTTGACAAGGGTCAGACCGTTGAAGCCATCGAGCAGTACTACGACGAACAGGGCTTCACTGACTACGTCCACAAGCTCAGCAAGACCCCCATCCTCAAGGCCCAGCATCCTGGCTGGAGCATGTTCCTGCAGGGCCCCCACGGCCAGCATGGCGTGGCCTGCGCCGACTGCCATATGCCCTACAAGGCTGAGGGCGGCATCAAGTACTCCGATCACCAGATCATGAGCCCGCTCGCCAAGATCTCCTCCACCTGCCAGACCTGCCACAGGGAATCCGAGGAGAATCTGAGGAACTGGGCCAACGAAAACCTCCGCAAGGGCGAGGAAGTCCGCACCGTGGCTGAAGAAGCCCTGGCGAAGGATCACATCATGGCCAAGGCCTGCTGGGATGCCGGCGCCACCGAAGAAGAGATGCAGCCCATCCTGAAGCTCATCCGTCAGTCCCAGTGGCGCTGGGACTACGCCGTCGCCTCTCATGGCGCCGCGTTCCACGCTCCCGCTGAATTCCAGCGCATCATGAGCCACAGCATCGAGAAGGCCTATCAGGCCCAGGTGCTCCTCCAGAAGGTCATGATTGCCCACAACGTCAACTTCACCATGCCTGACGTCTCCACCAAGGAAAAGGCCCAGGCCTACATCGGCCTGAACATGGCCGAGAAGAAGGCCGCCAAGGACAAGTTCCTCCAGACGGTCGTCCCGCAGTGGGTCGAGGAAGCCAAGAAGGCCGGCCGCCTCTAGGCCGCACCTCCCAGGTTCCGCACGCATAAACGGAGCGCCGGCGGGTTTCCCCCGGCGCTCTTTCTTATCCCTCCCCTTTTTTCTCAGGCCCCGGGAAGCGCCGGGCGAAGGAGTTCTGTTTGCTTTTCTCTCTTGATACTCCCGAATCCGGGCAGGACGGATCGAGCCCGGCATCTCCGCGCAGACTGTGGCAGGCGCCTTACGGCGTTGCCGAAAGTGCCGTGCTCACAGGCATGCTTCTCGTCACCGGCTTCGCGCTGCAGTGGGTCGCGGGTCCCGCCGATTTTTACCTTCTGACCTTTCCCTTCAACCTCATAGGCGGACTGGCCATTCTTCTCCTGGGAGGCCTGCTCGCCGCGTTCCGCCGCACTCCTGTCTGCGCCTGGCTCATCGGGCCCCAGCTCGCCGCGGGCCTGCTCGCCGGCCTGCTTTTCCTCTCTCTCATCATGGGGCTCTTCCTGCAGACCGGGCCTGACAAAGCGGCCGGGATTGCGGGCCGCCTCGGCCTCAGGAGCGTCACGCACTGCTGGCCCTTTGTCCTTCTCTACACACTGCTTCTCATCACCCTCTCCGGCACCGCGTCCGCGCGTATCCGCCATCCCCTGAAGAACGCCGTCTTCCTGCTCTGGCATTTCGGCGTGTGGGCAGCTCTCGCCGGCGCGGGACTCGGTATTCCCGACCAGCAGCACTACGTCATGTACGTGAACACGGGAGAAACGCAGTGGCGTGTGTATTCCGAAGACGGACAGGGACTCGCTCTCCCCGTAGCCATCACCCTGCATTCCTTCACTATGGAGGAATACGCCCCGAAACTCGTAGTCATCGACCGCAAGACCGGCCTTCCGCAGCCTGAGGGCAGGCCCGAATTTTTCCAGATAGCCCCCCAGACGCCCCAGGGACGCCTCGGCAAATGGGATATCCACGTGGACACCTTCTATCCCCGCGCTGTTTTCGCCGGCAACGAAACGTTCCAGCCCCAGGAAAAACCCGGTTCCTCACCGGCCGTAAAAGTCACGGTCCGCTCCCTGGAGAACGGTAAAACCCAGAGCGGCTGGATTTCTTCGGGGAACATGGACGAATTTATGCACGTGGTGAATCTCGATGAGCGCTACGCCCTTGCCGTGACGCCGGCTGAACCCAAACAGTTCATTTCCGATGTCACTGTCCTCGTGAAGGGTGACGAGCCCGTGCGCACGAAGATAGAGGTCAATGCCCCGCTGCGCATAGGAAACTGGATCATCTACCAGTACGGCTACGACCAGCGCCTCGGCCGGTATTCCGATTACAGCAGCTTTGAGCTCGTCTGTGACCCATGGCTGCCCGTTGTTTACGCGGGCTTCATCCTCATGTCCCTGGCCGCCATCTTCAGCATCTGCAGGCGTCCCGCCCGCAGGGAGGAACGCTCATGATCTGGAATCAGCTCTCCTGGTTCGCCGTCCCCGCGCTTTCGCTCTGGATTCTCGGCGTCCTGCTCGCACAGAGGAAAGGAAACCCGGCGCCCGCCTTTCTGGCCACGCTGGCCGGCTGGATTGTGCTCTCCGTCTTCATCGGTCTCCTCTGGCGGGACCTCGGCAGGCCTCCCATCCGCACCATGGGTGAGACGCGGCTCCTCTTTGCGTCTGCGCTCTCTCTCATCGGCCTTCTGACCGCCCTGCGCACCCGCTATCTGTGGCTGCTCAGTTTCTCCAACCTGATTGCTTCCGTCTTTCTTTTCATTCTGATTCTGCGTCCCGGCATGCAGTCCGGCGCACTCATGCCGGCTCTGCAGAGTGCGTGGTTCCCGCCCCACGTTGCCTGCTACATCACTTCGTATTCCATACTCGGCGTGGCTACGCTCCTGTCCCTGAAGCAAATCCGGGACAACAGGAAGGATGGTTCCTGGCATCTCATGCCCGCCCTGGACGCCGTTGTCAGGCTGGGCTTCGCCTTCCTCGTCCTCGGGCTCATCACGGGCGCAGTCTGGGCCAAGCAGGCCTGGGGCGACTACTGGGCCTGGGATCCCAAGGAGACATGGGCCTTCATTACGGTGTCAGCCTACCTCGTCTACATTCACCTGCGCGCACGGCGCGTGCTCACGCGGGGCACGCTCGGCCTTCTGACCGTGGCCTTTATACTCCTTCTCATCACGTGGCTCGGCATGTCCTTCATTCCCGCTGCGCAGACCAGCGTGCACGTCTACTCCTAAAAACGCGGAAGGGCCGCTTTGCAGGCCGGAAAGAGATTTCTTATAGTGGTCTTTCATCCTTTCCCGTGTAAGCCTGCCGGGAGCAAACGCCGCACCATGCATACAGCCACACTCCTTCAGGGCGCCTGTGACACCCACGTGCATTTCGCGCCGGACATCGTGCCCCGCCTTCTTTCTGGTCCCCAGCTCGCAGCCGGGGCCAGGGAACTGGGCATGAAGGCGATCCTGATCAAGAACCACTACTGTCCCACCTACCTCGCTGCCAGCGCCCTCGATGAAATGTTCCCCGGCCTGCGCGTCTTCGGGGGGCTCGTGCTCAACGCCTCCTGCGGCGGACTCAATCCTGACGCCGTGCGCTGTGCCCTGCGCATGGGGGCCAGAGAAATCTGGATGCCCACAGTCTCTTCCCTCAGGCACGTCACCTTTTTTCACGCGCCCCCGGGAACGCTCTGTGTGCCCGTTTTCGATGACAGGGGGCGTCCCGCCCCGGGGCTTCCCGAGATCCTTGACCTTATCGCGCACTCGGGGGCCATACTCGGAACCGGGCACCTCTCCCCCTTCGAGTGCGAAGCCCTGGTTTCCCTGGCGAAGCAGACAGGCGTCAGAAAAATACTCGTCACGCATCCGGAATTCGAAGCCGTGGGCATGGATCTCGACACGCAGGTGCGCCTCGCAGAACAGGGAGTTTTCTTCGAGCGCTGCTGTCACGCCCTGTACACACGGCAGCATCTCCCCCTGGCCCTTGTGGCGAGACAGATCCGCTGCGTCGGCGTCGGGAGCACGGTCCTCGCGTCTGACATGGGGCAGCTCGGCTATCCGGAACCGGCCCACGCACTCCTGCATTTCTGTGAGTCCCTCATGCGCCTCGGCTTCAGTCAGGAGGACATAAGGACCATGGTCTGCGAAAACCCGGCCCGCCTCCTCGGGCTTCCGGCGCAGGAAAGCGGCACTCTCTGAAAAATCCCGCGAATGTCAGATACTTGTCACAGGCATGGACTGGAAGTAAGATAGAAAGGTATGTGTCCGATTCCGTGTCTCTGAAAGCGTGCCGTGTAACGGCAAAGGCTAGAATGGAAAAATTACTGCTCAGGCTCGCCGAACAGCTCGACAGCATCGACGAAGCTTCCCTGATGGCCCTGTGGCCCAAATACGCAAAGCAGGTCAGCGTTTTCGAACCCACCAAACGCTGGGAAATGTCTGCTCTCATCCTGGGGCTTATCCAGGCCAAGTACATGAAGAACAACCTGTTCAACCACTACTGGGCAAAGCAGTCCAATCCGCCCAGCGGAGGACAGGAGTCAGAACCCATGCCGGATTTTGCCATGAATTTCTCCCTTGAGGACAAACCGAAGGAGCCCTGCCGCATCCTCGCCTTCAAACCGCTGAAGGAGCCCGGCGGGGACGGGAAGTAAACTTGTCAGAATCCGCTTATTTGCATAAGTAAAGGTTTTGCGTTTCCGTTTTCCCTCCCGCGCGCCCTGTCGCGTCCGCGCAGGAGCGGTCCGGAGACTATTCTACCGGTTTTCCGGCTTTTCCCGGGAATCTGAAAAAGGTGAAAATATGGCCAATACCGTTATTATCGGCTCCCAGTGGGGCGACGAAGGAAAGGGAAAAATCGTTGACATGCTGGCTACGGACAGCGATGTCATCGTGCGTTTCCAGGGCGGCAACAATGCCGGGCATACCATCGAAGTGAACGGTGAGCGCACCATCCTGCACACCATCCCCTCCGGCATTCTCCACGAGGAAAAACTCTGCCTCATCGGCAACGGTGTCGTTCTCGATCCTTACGTCTTCCTGAAGGAAGTGGATTCGCTCAAGGCGAAGGGCGTCAACATGTCCGCCACCAGGCTCGGCATCAGCCCCAAGACGCATCTCATTCTTCCCTACCACCGCGCCATTGACCTCGCCAGGGAAAGCCTGAAGGCCGGCAAGAAGATCGGCACCACAGGCCGCGGCATTGGTCCCTGCTACGAGGACAAGGCCGCCCGTATCGGTATCCGCGCCAACGATCTCACAGATCCGGATCTCCTGCGCACCAAGATTCGCGCTGCCCTTACCGAAAAGAACATTCTCTTCACCGAGCTCTACAAGACCGAGCCCATGGATCCCGACAAGGTCACCGATGAGCTCCTCAGCATCGCCGATCGCATCACGCCCTACCTGCGCGATGTGTCCGAGGCCCTTCTCGACGCTTCCAAAAGCGGCAAGAGCGTGCTCTGGGAAGGCGCCCAGGGCGTGCACCTCGATATCGACCACGGCACCTACCCCTTTGTGACCTCGTCCAACACCGTTGCCGGCGCAGCGGCCATCGGTTCCGGCGTCGGTCCGAACTTCATCCAGCGCATCGTGGGCGTCATGAAGGCCTACACCACCCGTGTGGGTGCCGGCCCCTTCCCCACCGAACTTCAGGACGAAACCGGCAAGTTCCTGCAGGACAACGGACACGAATTCGGCGCCACCACGGGCCGTCCGCGCCGCTGCGGCTGGCTTGACGCCGTGGTCGTCCGCGAGTCCGCCCTGCTCTGCGGCCTCACCGACATCGCCATGACCAAGATCGACGTGCTCCGCGGCATTCCCAAGCTGAAGATCTGCGTGGATTACAAGTACAAGGGCCGCCGCATGGAATATCCTCCGCAGGGTGAAAACGCCCTCGCCGACGTGACCCCCATCTACGAGGAACTCCCCGGCTTCGATGAGGACATCTCCGGCTGCCGTACCTTCTCCGCCCTGCCGGGCAGCGTGCAGAAATACATTAAGCGCGTCGAACAGCTCACCGGCGTGAAGGTGTCCATCATTTCCGTCGGCCCCGGCAGAAATCAGACCATCGTTCTCTAATGTCCGATCCCGTCCTTGAGGCCGTTTCAGGTCCGGCTTTCCAGTCTGTCAGGGAACGCCTGGACAGCCTCGGAGCAGCACCCCCGCAGGTGCTGCTCCTCGAGGGCGGTTCGGAAGCCGCGCGCACGGACGCTGCTCTCTATTGGGCCTGCCGCTGCTCCTGCCCTTCCGCCCGGCAGACCGGCACTCCCTGCCTCACCTGTCCCACCTGCCGCCAGATAGCGGCCTTCGAATATCTCGATCTCATCGCCCTGGACGGCCGCATTTCCAACAAAGAAGACAAAGACAATCCCGGAAAAATCCGTGCCCTCAGCATGGACAACGTGCGCGATCTCAAATCCGTCATCAGCGATCCCCCGCACAGCCCGGGCTTCAGGGTGGTTATTCTCGCCGGCATTGAAACAACCCGTACCGAAGCCGCCAACGCCCTTCTGAAGGCCCTCGAAGAACCCTCCCCATCCACGCTCTTCGTCCTGCTCACTCCGCAGCGGGAGCAGATACTGCCAACACTCGTCTCCCGTTCCTTCTGCTTCACCCTTCCCTGGCCGGATCCCGAACAGGCCGATGCGGAAACAGCGGCCCTGCAGGACAGCATAGCCGTCTTTCTCGAGACAGGACGCGGCCTCTTTGCCGTCACGGGACAGCACGGCTTCACCGCGGCACAGGGCCGGGCCATGCTCACCGCTGTACAGAAAAGCCTTCTGCGCGTCATGGCCAGGAGTCCCCGCACCGGACATCTCGAGGATGTCCTCGCTGCCATGCCGCCCGCTTCTCAGGCCCAGGCCTGCCGCTTCCTGTATGAAGCCGAAAACCTGCTTCAGGCCCAGGTCACGCCCGCACGTGCCATCGAAGCCTTCATGGCCAATCTGTTCGTTCTGCTGAACGAACAGAAACTGAAATAAAAAAACGGACGCCATTGCATCAACAGCGTCCGTCACAATCTGTTTCCGGCCTGCAGGCCGGTTCAGAAAATTATTTCTTCCAGAGATTGCTATACTTCACGGAAAGTCCGTCAGTACGTTCCACAAGGCGTGCCACAAGGCCGTCCACCTCGTCCATGGTCAGCGTACCGATCTCCTTGGAGAGCAGAAAGGGCAGATAGCCTTCTCCCTGGCTGAAGACCCAGGTGACGGAATACACGGAGCCCACGCCGGGACGGCTGGGAAATTCGGATTTTGTGTCGACCAGGATGCGCAGCTTGGGGCTGTCGGCCTCGGAGAGGCTGAAGAGATTCGAGCTGTTGAAAGCTTCCTTCAGCTTCATTCCGAGTCTGGCGCCAACGCTGTCGCTGCCGTCCAGCGTGACGGACACCATTGTGACCCGGCTGTCCTGTTTGGCGGGCTTATCCTGAGGAGCCTGCACCCTGGCTGTGCCGGAATCAGGAGCCGGGGCGGCCATGGCGCCGGAAGCGGGAAACAGAAGAACGCAGACGGCTGCGATGGAAAGAATGATTCTGGACATGCTTGTATCTCCTCTGCAGGTCTTTTCATGGGGCCAGCCCGGGGAACCGGGGTTTACGGGCATAAATCATACCGTTCCCTCCACGAAAACTCAATGTGCCTGCCGCGTCCGCAATTGAGGTTCCCCGCCTTTGCGGGTAAAATCAGAAGATACGTTCACGAGGAGGAATGGACATGCTGAGAACGCTCATCAGGGATGCCCTGGCAGCCGAAGCCCCTGTCGGGGATCTGACCGTATGCGGCTGGATCCGCACGCGCCGCGACGCCAAGGATGTCATTTTTCTTGAAATCAACGACGGCTCCTGCCTCACCAACCTGCAGTGCGTCGTCGACCCGGATTCTCCGGTCCGTGAAGAGCTCGGCGGTGACGGCACGGGAGCCTCGCTCTGTGTAAAAGGCGATCTCGTCGCCTCTCCCGGAAAGGGGCAGCGCTGGGAACTGCACGCGAAAACGCTGCGTATTCTCGGCCATGCGGATCCCGAAACCTACCCGCTCCAGAAGAAACGCCATTCCGACGAATTTCTGCGCGGCATCGCCCACCTCCGTGTGCGCACAAACAAGTACTCCTCGGTATTCCGCGTGCGCGCCCGCGCGGCTGCCGCTGTCCACGCCTTTTTCCGCAGGAACGGCTTCTTCTGGGTGCACACGCCCATTCTCACGGGGTCCGACTGCGAGGGTGCGGGCGAGATGTTCCGCGTGACCACGCTTTCTCCAGGGGAGAAGGATCTTTCAAAGGACTTTTTCGGCCATCAGTGCAACCTGACTGTTTCCGGCCAGCTTGAAGCCGAAGCCCTGGCCATGGGACTCGGCCGCGTCTACACCTTCGGCCCCACCTTCCGCGCCGAAAACTCCAATACGCCGCGCCATGCCGCCGAATTTGTCATGATTGAGCCCGAGCTCGCTTTCTGCGAACTCCCTGACCTCATGGACTTTGCCGAAGACTTCGTCCGCTCCTGCGTCGACGAGGTGCTCTCCACCTGCCCGGAGGAACTCGCCCTCTTTGACCGCTGGGTTGAACCGGGCCTTATCGAGAGCCTCAAAACGGTGGCAGGCGAGGACTTTGCCCGCGTCACCTACCGGGAGGCCATAGACATCCTTCAGAGGAGCGGAAAGGACTTCGAGTACCCCGTGTCCTACGGCATCGACCTGCAGACCGAACACGAACGCTACCTCTCCGAAGAGCACTTCAAAAAGCCCACCATGGTCACGGACTACCCGCGCAACATCAAGGCTTTTTACATGCGGGCCAACGACGACGGGGACACCGTGGCGGCCATGGATCTGCTTGTGCCCCGCATCGGGGAACTCATCGGCGGCTCCCAGCGCGAAGAGCGCTATGACCTCCTCAGGGATCGTATTCTGGCTATGGGGCAGGAAGCCAGCAGCTACGACTGGTACCTCGATCTGCGCCGCTTCGGCTCAGTGCCTCATTCGGGATTCGGCATGGGGTTCGAGCGCTTCATCATGATGCTCACGGGCGTGAGCAACATACGTGACGTGATCCCCTTCCCGCGCACGCCGGGCAGCCTTGAATTCTGAGCCGGAAAACGTTCATGAGACCGGTGAGCCCCCGGAAGCGTACGCTTCCGGGGGCTCACTGTTTCAGAGAAAGACAGGCGTCAGTCCGCCATTTTCCCGAGTATCCATCCGAGAACGGTATCGGCCATGAGGGCCGCTGCCTCGGTGACACGTGGAGCGAATGGAGCGTGATCGGCCACGTCCGTGGTGAAGTCGCCCACCAGGGTCAGGAGGCCAAGCTCCCGTCTGCGCATGGGCGGTCCGCCCCAGCCGCCGAGGCCAGAGGCCGACACCACGCGCTTTCCGGCCATCATGACGCGCTCCACGAGGAAACGCTTACATTCCGGAGCGTCGAAGGCCTCGACCCAGATGTCCGCGAGAGGCACATACCGGTCCGCGTTCTGTTCCGTGAGCTTTTTCACCCTGGCGTCGATGTCGAGGCCCGGATCAAGCTCAAGGAGACGATCCCTGAGGGCTTCGGCCTTGGGACGTCCCACGTCCCGCGGCATAAACTGCTGCCGGTTCAGGTTGCTCGCGTCCACGGTGTCATGATCCACGAGAAGGAAGCGGCGCACGCCTGATCTCGCCAGCATGAGAGCGGCGTTGGATCCGATGCCGCCGCAGCCGGCGAAGCCGATGCGGGGTGCCGCGAGGCGCGAGAGCTCCTCATTTCCGAGGTAGCGTGAGAGCCCCTCAAGAAGCGTTCCTGCCATGGTCCGGCTACACCCTGGCCGTGGAGGAGAGCGTGGGATCCTCCCAGTCCTTGATGACGGGCTGATAGCCGAGGGAGATGAGGTCGTGCTCCATCTCTGCCACGCCGCGCTTGTCCGTGATGTCGAACTGGGGCGGGGTGTGGCTGAACTTGACCCTGCCGCCCACGGCCGTGGAAACACCGGCGGAAACACGGTTCACGCAGATCTGCACGATATGATTGCGCATGTCCGCGCTTTCCCTGGAGGAGCAGGTGAGGCAGTCCCGCGGCAGGAAGATACGCAGCGCCGTAAGGTACTGCACGAAGGATCTGTCATCGAGGGGATAGGGAATGTCGAAGCTGCCCTCGTGGGAGCAGATGCGCGGGATGCACAGGCCGATGTCCGTGCCGGGGAAACGGCGCTGCAGCCACCAGGCATGCAGTCCCGTGGCGTAGCCGTCGTCATAGAGCCTGTCCAGGCCGAGCAGGGCACCCAGGGAGAGGGAGCGCATGCCGGCGCGTCCTGCCCTTTCCGGCGCGTCCAGGCGGTATTCATAATTGCTCTTGGGGCCGGCCGGGTGCAGATACTTGTAGAGCACCGGGTTGTACGTTTCCTGGAACATGGTCATATAGTTCACGCCGGCCTCGGCCATCATGACGTACTCGTCCTCGGTGAGGGAATAGACCTCGATGCCGATGGAGGCGAAAAGCGGCTTGATGCGGCGCACCACGTCGGCGATGTACTGGGGCGTGGAGATGCCGGGAGCTTCGCCGGTCAGGAGCAGGATGTCCTGCAGGCCGTCCTTATAGATGGCAAGGGCTTCGGCATAAGCCTCGTCCACGGTGAGATGCGTACGCTTCTGCTTGTTCTCCGCGTTGAAACCGCAGTAGCGGCAGTGGTTGGTGCACACATCGGAGATATAAAGGGGCGTAAAGAGATTCACGGCGCGGCCGAAATAACGGGCCGTGAGCTCGTGGGCGCGGCGGGCCATAGCCTCGAGGTACGGGGCCGCGGCAGGGGAAAGCAGGGCCAGAAAGTCGCGCGGGGAAAGGACTTCCTTGTTGAGAGCGTCCGAGACGTCGCGGGCGGTCATGGCCGCCACATCTTTTTCGCGCTGTTCCCTGTCCTGGGCCTTCCAGAATTCGGTAAAGGTTTCCATGCCGGCCTCCTAGCGCAGGAACCCGGTGAGCGGAGACGAGGCGGAAGCGCCCTCTTCCTGGGCGCGCACCCCGCCGAACCCGGCGAGAAACGCCTCGCGGCCGGCCCTGACAGCCATTCCGAAGGCGCGGGCCATGGCCACGGCGTCGCGGGCTGAAGCGATGCCCGTGTTCACGAGACAGGCGTCAGCGCCCATCTCCATGGCCTCGCAGGCCTCGGAGGGGCGTCCGATTCCGGCGTCCACGACGACCGGCACGCTCATTTCCTCGATGAGGATCCCAATCATTTCCTTCGTACGCAGACCGCGGTTGGTGCCGATGGGAGCGGCGAGGGGCATGACGCAGGCAGCGCCGGCATCCACGCAGGCCCGGGCCACATAGAGATCGGGATTGATGTAGGGAAGAACGGTAAATCCCTCACGGGCGAGGATCTCCGTGGCTTTGGCCGTGGCGTACCCGTCAGGAAGGAGGTGCCGCGTGTCGGAAATGACTTCGATCTTCACCCAGGTGCCGCAGCCCGCGGCCTTGGCAATGCGGGCGAGGCGCACGGCCTCATCGGCAGTTCTGGCGCCCGAAGTATTGGGCAGGAGGCGCATGCCAGCGGGGATATGCGCCATAATTCCCCTGTTCTGGGGATCCACGCGGCGCATGGCCACGGTCACCACTTCCGCGCCGCTCGCTTCGGCCACTTTCGGGATGAGATCATCCGAGGCGTATTTGCCCGTGCCCATGAAAAGCCTGCTTCTGAGTTCCACGCCGCCGAGTACAAATTTATCTTCCATGTTAAGCTCCTTCAGAAAAAGATACGCGCACCATCTGGGGGAAAAGGCTGACTACCCCCCTCCCACGAACTGCACGACCTCGATGACGTCGCCTTCGCCGGCCTCCACGGCAGCGAATTTTTCCCTGGGCACGATGACGGCGTTGCGTTCGACCACGACCTTCGCCGGATCCGCACCGAGGCTTCTCACCACGTCTTCCATGGTGGAACCCTTCGCGAACGCCGTTTCCTGTCCATTGACGGTACAGGTGATTTTTTCCATATGCGTTACCCCGTAAGAAACAAAAAAACCGCTTTCCCTGACGCGGAGGAAAAGCGGATATGGCGTACCGTTCAGATGCACGGAGCTCTGGCTGCTTTCCCTTCGTCAGTATTACCTGCATCAGGTGTCAGAACAGGCATAACCTGTTCCCGGGGTCAGGGTGTCAGCCCTTTCTCAGCCTTTCGGCTCCCCCAGCAATTTCAGATTTATACTTCCTTTTTCCCGGGCAATGCAAGAGCCCGGAAAACTCACAGTTCCCTGTGGCGGATGCGCTTCACAAAGTCCCGCACTTCCTGGCGGGAGAGCCCGAGGAGCGCGGGGCAGAGGACGCCGACAAGGCCCAGGACGGCGGAGTAGATGACTCCGGAGCAGAAGAAGCGCACAAAGGAATCAAGATTCCCAATCCCCAGATACAGGGTGAGCTCGCGGCAGCCGAAGGCGAGTCCGAGAAGCAGGCCGAGGCTCCAGATCTGATGGAAGAGATTGCGCCAGAACGCGAGGGGCACGAAGCGGGAGGCCAGCCACATGTAGAGGTTCACGCTGATGAACTGCACGCCCACGGTTTTGCAGGCGAGGCCCGTGGCGCCGAGCCCGAGGCCCCAGAGGTCTGCTGGGGCGAGCAGGAACCAGGCTGCGGAGAGGCCATATACACATTCAAGGGCCTGCATGTTCCTGAGCACCTTTGTTCTGGAACTGGCGTGAAAGATGGACGTGGCAAGCTGGCCGTATCCCTGGTGCAGGGGATAGAGGGCCATAATCTGCACGGGCAGAATGGCTTCCGTGAACTGGGAACCGCCGAAGAGATGGACGAGGAACGTGGCCTCGGAGAGCGTGAAGCAGGAGAAATAGGCGGCTACCACATAGAGAAGCGGGGCGAAACGGTTGACGAGATGAGCCATGGCCGTCACGTCGTGTCTGCCCCATGCGATGGAAAGTTCACGCATGAGAAGCGGCGTCATGGCGGAGACAAAGAGGAAGCAGGCCATGCTCACTTTCTGGGACAGCGCGAAGAATCCCTGCTCTGCCGAACCGTCAAACCACTGCAGAAGCCAGCGTTCGGCAGAGAGCATGAAGAAGGCCAGGAGGGCCTGTACGAAAAGGGGATTGGAATAGTCGAAGAATTCCCGGAAATAGGCTTTTTTCTGCTCTCTGGTAAGGCGCATGGAAATGGTTCCCGAGGGCAGCCACTGGCCCCGGCCGTAACGCACGGTGACGAACCAGAATCCGATGGCCGTGCACGCGAGCATACAGTACTGCTGCAGAAAGAGCGTGCCGATGTCGAGGACGCCGAAGAAGAAGAGGCCGCCCAGAGCGACGACGGCTACAAGGGAAACCACGGTGCGCACCATCTCGGAACTCACCGTGGCGCCGATGGCGTCGTTCATGGATCTGAGCACGCGCCCCCACCATGTGAGAAAAGCCCAGAAGGCGGCCAGCGGGGCGAGCCACAGAGGCACATCGGGCATGAAAAGGCTGCCGCAGGAAGGCACGGCGAAGAAGAGCATGGCCACGGCCATGGTGATGACGAGCACGAGGAGAGACGCCCGCATGTAGTAGGCGATAAGTCCGGACTCGGTCTGGCGCCGGGACAGGGAATTGTAGAAGCATGTGCTCGTGCCCATGTCCAGGAAGCCGGCCATCTGGTAGAAGAGATTGGTCGCAAAGCTGTAACTGCCGTACATCTTCGGTCCGAGGGCGCGCGGCAGGATGGCTTCCATCGCCAGGTAGACGGGTACGGAAGCCACGTTGGCCAGAAGCTTGAAGAGATAACGTTTCGCGAGTGTCGGATTCTTTCCCTGCATGCGTGTCTCTCTAGCCTGTTTCCCACGCGCCCTCAAGCGAAAAGCGGCGGGCATCCCCCGCAGGGAGGAGCGGCCTCCCGTTTTTTGACGCCCCCGTGCTTTTGGCCTATATTTTCACGCCCTAACAGCCATTCCGACTCTATCCCGAGGTTTTTTACAATGGATGACAGCAAAAGCTCACTCATGAAAAAGGGGCTCGAAAAAGCCCCCCACAGGTCGCTGCTCTACGCGCTCGGCCTGACAAAGGAAGAAATCGACCGCCCCATCATCGGCGTCGTCAACTCCGCCAGCGAGGTGGTTCCCGGCCACATGCACCTCGATAAGATCGCCGAAGCGGTCAAGGCCGGCATCCGCATGGCCGGCGGCACTCCTCTCGAATTTCCCGCCATCGCCGTGTGCGACGGTATCGCCATGAACCATGAAGGCATGCGCTTCTCCCTGCCCTCCAGGGACTACATCGCCGACAGCTGCGAAATCATGGCCCGCGCCCACTCTTTCGACGGCCTCGTCTTCATCCCCAACTGCGACAAAACCGTCCCCGGCATGCTCATGGCCATGATGCGCCTGAACCTGCCCTCCATCCTCGTCTCCGGCGGCCCCATGCTTCCCGGCTACGCGGCGGACGGAAAGCACGCTGACCTTATCTCCGTGTTCGAGGCTGTGGGCGGCTACAAGGCCGGCAGACTCAACGCCGAAGAACTCCAGCAGATGGAAGAGCGCGCCTGCCCCGGCTGCGGTTCCTGCGCCGGCATGTTCACGGCCAACTCCATGAACTGCCTTGCCGAGACCATCGGCGTGGCCCTGCCCGGCAACGGCACCATTCCGGCCGTCTACTCCGCCCGCCTGCGTCTGGCCAAGTACTCCGGCATGCGTGTCATGGAGCTCCTGCGCCAGAACATCCGTCCGCTCGACATCGTCACCAGGAAGAGCGTGGAAAACGCCATCACTGTCGACATGGCCCTCGGCTGCTCCACCAACACGGTCCTGCATCTGCCCGCCATCTTCGGCGAGGCCAATCTCGACATCAACCTGGACATCTTTGACGCCGTCAGCCGCAAGACCCCGAACCTCTGCCATCTGTCCCCGGCCGGCAAGCACTACATGATCGACCTCGACAACGCCGGCGGCATCCGCGCGGTCATGAACGAACTCGCCAGAGGCGGCCTCATCCATACCGACTGCCTCACCGTCACGGGCAAGACCGTGGGCGAGAACATCAAAGACGCGAAGATTCTCAACACGGATGTCATCCACACTCTCGAGAATCCGTACTCCAAAGACGGCGGCATCTCCATCCTGCGCGGCAACATCGCCCCCAAGGGCGCCGTGGTCAAAAAGGCGGCCGTTGCTCCCGAAATGCTCTGCCGCGACGTCACGGCCAAAGTCTTCTACAGCGAGGAAGACGCCATGAAGGCCATTCTCGACGGCAAAATCAAGCCCAATGACGGCGTTGTCATTCTCTTCGAAGGCCCCCGCGGCGGCCCGGGCATGCGCGAGATGCTCTCCGCTACCGCAGCCATCACCGGCATGGGCCTCGGCAAGGACGTGGCCCTGCTCACGGACGGCCGCTTCTCCGGCGGCACCAACGGCGCGGCCATCGGCCACATCTCCCCTGAAGCCGCTGACGGCGGCCCCATCGGCCTTGTGAGGGACGGCGACATCATCCATATCGACATTCCCGGCCGCAAGCTTGAGCTGAAGGTCAGCGACGAGGAACTCGAGAAACGCCGCGCCGAGTACAAGGCTCCCGAGAAGAAGAGCCCCTACGGTATCCTGAGGCGTTACGCCGCCATGGTGACCTCCGCCGACACCGGCGCCCGCTACCGCAAGGTGTAGTTTCCGGGGGGACAGGCCATCCCTCCCCGGAATTGTTTCACGTGCAACAATGAAGAAAGGGTCCTCTCCGCTCCGGAGGGGACCCTTTCTGTTTCTGCGGGCCCCCTCAGCTCTGCGGAACCGGCCCCTTCCGGAACAGAGGGTTCATTTTTCTTCTTCCTACAGCTTTTCTGGGAAGACTCCCTTTTCCCCACTCCGGTATGCCGTAAAACAGGAACAGTATGGCATTTTCAGAGCACAGCCCCTGCGTTTTCTCCATACGCAGCCACAAGGAGAAGCCGGGCTCTCTGGCAGGGCTCCGGCATTCCACACCACAGGCGGCCGGAATGCGCCATGACGGAAGCACAAAAAAAAGACGGCCCCGGAAAGGACCGTCCTCGTTTTTTCAGGGGCAGGACGCCGCTATTTGGCGTGTTCCCTCAGCACATCAATCATCTTCTTCTGCGGGCTGATCATGCAGGCGTCGATGAATTCCTGGATATCGGAATCGGACTTCAGAATGGATTTGGCGGTATTCTGGGTTTTGCGGTTCCAGGCGTCGAGCCAGATGATGAAGCCGCTGGCGTCATCAGGATCGAGCGCGTAGTCGCGGCAGGTTGAGGTTTCGGCGTTCCACCGGCCCTCGACTTTCGGTCCCGTGGAGCGCATTTCCTTCCAGGGCTGCATCACCTTTACGTCAGGGTTCTTCTGGCACCACATATAGGTCTGCGTGAGCACCACCTGCACGGTGTCGGGAGAGGCGATATTCTGGCCGATCTCGGCGGACACCCATCCGTCGACCTGGAGGGCCTGGAACAGCGGAGGCTCACCCTTCATGATGCCGGGCTCGGAAATGAGTTCTGCGCAGAGGTAGGCATCAGGCTGAATGAGATCATTGTCAGCCCGGGCCAGCGCCGGCAGAGAAAGGACAAGGACAAGAGAAAGCAGAAGTTTTCTCACCATAATCTCCAATCCGGGGAAAGCCCGGAACAGCACGGTTTTCTTCGCGGACGCGGTTCTGACCGCCTGTTCTATTCGAAGCGGCTGGCGCCGGTAATCACCACGAGATCAGAAGGAACGTCCTGATACATGCCCACGGTGGTGGTCTTCACCTTGGCGATCTTGTCGACCACGTCCATGCCTTCGGTCACTTTGCCGAACACGCAGTACCCCCAGCCGTTGCCGCTGGGAGCCTGGAAGTTCAGGAAGTCGTTGTCAACGAGGTTGATGAAGAACTGGGCCGTGGCGCTGTGGGGATCCATGGTCCTGGCCATGGCGATGGTGCCGCGGTCGTTCTTCAGGCCGTTGTCGGCCTCGTTCTTAATGGGAGCCTCGGTGTCCTTCTGCTGCATTCTGGCAGTGAGGCCGCCGCCCTGGATCATGAAGCCGGGGATGACACGGTGGAAGATTGTATTATTGTAGAAGCCGTTATCGACGTACTTCAGGAAGTTGGCAACCGTTTCCGGAGCCTTGTCGGGATAAAGCTCCACAAGGATGTCGCCGGAAGTCGTTTCCAGCAGCACAACAGGATTTTCAGACATGATATCTCCTTCTTGGATGCGGCGTCATCACACTGGCCGCACGCGTTTTCATACCGGCTTTTCTTACGTTATGCGGGCCGCCTTGACAATACGCGCCGCCGCGGGAGGGATGTGACATGCCCCGCGTCATATCTCCACTGAAGGACGCGGACGCCTTCCATAAAGCCCTTGAAAACTGGTTTCTCCGGGTCCGCCGCCCCCTGCCCTGGCGTGAGGACTACGAGCCCTATCATGTGTGGATCTCCGAAATCATGCTCCAGCAGACGCAGATGGAGCGGGGCGTGGCCTATTACCGGAAATGGATGGAAAAGTTTCCGGATATTGCCGCCCTCGCTGCCGCTTCCGAGGAGGCCGTGCTCAGGGCCTGGGAGGGACTCGGCTACTATTCGCGGGCGCGCGCCGTGGCCAGGGCCGCCGCCATCCTGAAAGAGCGCTTTCACTGCCGCTTCCCCTCCGATCCGGAAGCCATACGCTCCCTGCCGGGTGTCGGTCCCTATACGGCCGCGGCCATAGCGAGCATCGCCTTCAATCACGACATCGCCTGCGTGGACGCCAACGTGGAACGCATCGTCACCCGCCTCTTCGACATTGACGAGCCCCTTTCGGGAAAGACGGCCAGGCTCCGCGTGGCGGAGCTCGCCGGGGAACTTCTTCCCCCCGGACGGGCCAGGACGCACAACCAGGCCATGATGGAGCTCGGCGCCCTCGTCTGCGGAAAGGCTCCCCGCTGCGGAGACTGCCCCGTGCGGAGCTTCTGCCTCGCCGGAGAACGGGGCACAGCCCGTGAAAGGCCCGTGAAAAAAGCGCCCCCGGAAACGATCCGCCTCACCACGACCGCCGGCCTCATTCTTTCTTCTGGCAGATGCCTCGTCCTGCGGCGTCCCCCGAAGGGCCGCTGGGGCGGGCTCTGGGATTTCCCGGGCGGCGTGGCTGAGGACGGCGTGCCCCCGGAGAATGCCTGCGTCGCGTCCGTCAGGGACAGGACCGGTCTCGACACTGCCGTCACCGCGGCCCTCCCTGCCATAAACCACACGTTCACCAACCACAGGGTGTGCCTGCAGGGCTTTCTCCTGCGGCCCGTGAAGAAGACAGAAACGCCTCCTGTTCCGCTCACGGAAGAAGGCACGTCCTGGCAGTGGACGGACATGGCGGGACTCGGGGCCCTGGCCATGCCCTCGGCCTGCCGGCGGCTCGTGGAAGAGAACAGGCTCCTCCTCGCGGCCGCCATGACGGATTCCGTCCGGCTGGCATAAAAAGCGCCTTTTTTCGGGAAGAAAGGCCCCGAAGACTTGACACGGAGGCTTTCTCTTTAGTAAGTATCCGGCGTCGGTGCAGCCGCGAGGCTGCAACATCCATTTGAGAACAGCAAGTTCACAGAAGGGTGGCCTGTAAAGGCCCCCTTTTTTTTGACCCTTAAACCCGTGGTGGGGTACAGAAAACGTGTCTGAAAACACGCTGAAAGCGAAAATTTTACAGCTGGCCGGGCCCGCCGTCGGGGCCCAGAATCTGGAGATATGGGGCCTCGAAGTCATCGAAGCCGGCCGCATGCTCGTCCGCCTGTACGTGGATATGCCCGGAAAGGCGGAAGAAGAAGCCCCCGCAGAGACAGAGGGCGGGGACATTCCTGAGAACATTTCGGCCACCGTGGATCAGTGCGAAAGCATCTCGCGGCAGCTCGCCCTGGCGCTGGACGCGGAAGAGGTCATCGACCGGCCCTATACGCTGGAAGTTTCCACGCCGGGCCTCGACAGGCTCTTCTTTTCCGCGGACCAGATGAAGGACTACACGGGGGAAATCATTGACGCCCGGTATCCCGAAGCCATCACGCCCGGCGATCCGGTGAAGCCGCACCGCGTGTGGCGCGGCACCCTTCTGGAGGCCGGCGGCGATTCTTTCGTCCTGCAGCCCGGAAGCGTCTCCGAGGACGGCACGTTTCTTCCCGAGGACTGCCCGCCCGTAACGCTCCCCTTCTCCTCAGCCCGCAGGGTCCGCCGCGTCTATATTTATGCCCGCCCTCAGAAGCCCGGCCGGGGCAGCCGTCCCGGCAAGGCCAAAAAGAACAGCTCTTCTAAAGCTCAAAAAGGGAAAAATTCATGAATCTTGAACTGAAAAAGGCCATTGATCAGATCTGCAAGGACAGGGGCCTGGATCGCAATATGCTCATCGAGACGCTGCAGGAGGCCGTACGCACCTCGGTGCTGCGCCGCTACAGCGAGGATATCGACGTCGAAGTCACGTACAACGAGGAAACCGGCGACATCGAAGTCTACCAGTTCAAGATCGTTGTGCCTGACGACGACGTGGCCAACGAGGACACGCAGATCGCCATTTCCGACGCCAAGAAGCACGATCCCTCGGTCCAGCTCGACGACGAGGTGGGCTTCCGCGTGAACATCGAGGATCTCGGCCGCATCGCCGCCCAGTCCGCCAAGCAGGTCATCATCCAGCGCATGCGCGACGCGGAGCAGGCCCAGATCTTTGACGAGTTCAAGGACCGCATCGGCGAGATCGTTTCCGGCACGGTGCAGCGCCGCGACAAGGGCGGCTGGGTCATTTCCCTCGGCCGCACCGAGGCCATCCTGCCCCGCGAGGAGCAGATCGCCAAGGAGCACTACAAGCGCGGCGATCAGATTCAGGCCATCATCATCGACGTACGCAAGGACGTCCGCGGCCCGCAGGTCGTGGTGTCCCGCTCCCACCGCGATTACCTCGCCGCCCTCTTCCGCCGCGAGGTGCCTGAAGTCGATGAGGGTGTCATCCAGATTCTCGGCGTGGCCCGCGATCCCGGCTCCCGCGCCAAGGTCGCCGTTGTCTCCCGCGACCGCGACGTGGATCCCGTGGGCGCCTGCGTGGGCGTCAGGGGCTCCCGCATCCAGAACATCGTGCAGGAGCTGCACGGTGAGCGCATCGACATCGTTGTCTGGAGCCCGGACATCAAAACCTACGCGAAGAACGCCATGGCTCCGGCCGTCGTCTCCAGCATCGTGGTGAACGAAGCCGAGAATCTTCTCGAAGTCATCGTTCCCGACGATCAGCTGACTCCGGCCATCGGCCGCAAGGGCCAGAACGTCAAACTGGCCGCGCGCCTGCTCGGCTGGAAGATCGACATCTACAGCGAGACCAGGCACAAGCTGGACGCTGACAAGAAACTGGGACACGGGCTCGAACAGGTGGCCAGCGTCGCCGAGGTCTCCGTGGAGGATCTCCTGAAGGCCGGCTACAACACCCTGGACAAGCTGCGCGCCGCCACGGACGGTGAGCTCGGCGAGAAGCTGAACCTCACCGCCACCCGCATCGCCCAGCTGAGAGCCGCCATCAACTTCCTCGCCCCCGTGGTAGAAAAACAGCCCGAATCCTCTTCTGTCGAGTTCATGAACAGGCCTGCCGCTGACGCGGCGGAAAACGCCGGACAGGATGAAGAGGATGAGCCCGAGCCCGAGGAATACGGCACCGACGATCCCAGCGCCGACACCGTCGACGGCACCGATGCCCAGGATCCCTCCGAAGCCGGTTTCACGGATCCGGACGGGGAAGCCAAGGATGGAGCCGATGACGAAAACGGACCCGAAGACGCCCGATAGCGGGGCGCGTCCGGGGCCCGAGCGCATGTGCGTCATCTGCAGACAGCGTTTCCCGAAGCAGAACCTGACGCGCTATGTCCGGGACCCCGGAGGAGAGCTCGTGCCCGACCTGAAGAAGACACTCCCCGGCAGGGGATGGTACGTCTGCGGCCGGGAATCCTGCCAGACAAAATTTTCCAAATACCGCACTGCGAAACGGCACAGGGGGGGAAATAAATGACCAAAGACAAAATCAAGTTAAAGGACCTCGCGGAAGATCTGAAAATTCCGCGTCAGGAGCTCCTTGGCACAGCGCGTGAGATGAACCTTGCCGTTCGCAGCGTCCAGGGTTCCGTCACGCCTGAGGAAGCCGACAAGCTCCGCAGGCATTACGAAAAGATCCGTCAGGCGGACAAGGACCAAAAGCAGGTCATCGTCCGCCACCGCCGCAACGCGGCTCCGGCGGACGGAGCCGGCGCGAAGCCCGCTCCCCGCGAAAGGGCTGCCGATGGCGGAAGGCCCCAGCGCGCTCCCGCGCAGAGGCCCGCGAAGCAGGAACCCGCAGCCGCGGCCAGGGTCATCAGCCGGCCTGAAGAGGCCAGCCCGGTGAAGGTGCCTGCGGCCCGTATCATCACGCCGGCCCCGCAGGCCGGGACATCTGCCCAGCCGAAGCCCGAAGCCGGGGACGGAGCTCAGCCCGCTCCCGCTGCCGCGCCGGCAGCCAGAATCGTTGCCCCGGCCCCGCAGAAGGACGCGAAGCCGAAGCCCCGCCCCGCGCAGGCCTCCGAACAGCAGGAGGACGGCGCCTCTCCGAGGGTGCGCATCATTTCCCGTCCTTCCCCGTCTGCGCGCCGCGACCGTCCGGCCGGCGGACAGCGTGACGGCGGACAGCGCGATGGCGGTGATTCCCGCGGACCCCGCACGCGCACGCCCGGAGGCAGGCCCTCCGGCGGCTTCCGCTCCTCTTCCATGGGCGGCGGCCAGGGCGGTTCCATGGGCGGCATGGACTTCGGCGGGGAACAGCCCACTGACACCCGCAGCAAGAAGAAGCGCAACAAGGGACGCCGCAGCACGGACTTCCAGACCAGCGATTTCGGACATCATCAGGAGGAGCATGACGCTCCCCGGTTCCGGAGCAAGGGACACCGCAAGGGCGGCAAGCCCCAGTCTCCCGCGCCCGTGACCCAGCCCCTGAAGGCGGCAAAGCGCAAGCTGCGCATCGCCGAGGCCATCCGCGTCTCCGACATGGCGCACCAGATGGGCCTCAAGGCCAACGAAATCATCAAGGTTCTTTTCAACCTCGGGATCATGGCCACCATCAACCAGTCCATTGATTTCGACACGGCCCAGATCGTGGCCGCCGAATTCAACTACGAGGTTGAGAAGACCGGCTTCGAGGAAAAGGACTATCTCGGCGAGACCGAGCCCGACAAGCCCGAGGATCTCAAGCCGCGTCCGCCCGTGGTCACCATCATGGGCCATGTCGACCACGGCAAGACCTCCCTGCTTGACGCCATCCGCAAGACGCACGTGACGAGCGGCGAAGCCGGCGGCATCACCCAGCACATCGGCGCCTACCACGTGAAGACCAAGAACGGCGATGTCGTCTTCCTGGACACCCCCGGCCACGAGGCTTTCACGGCCATGCGCGCCCGCGGTGCCCAGATCACCGACCTTGTCATCCTGGTTGTGGCCGCTGACGACGGCGTCATGGAGCAGACCCGCGAGGCCATCAACCATGCCCGCGCCGCCAACGTGCCGATCATCGTGGCCATCAACAAGATCGACAAGCCCGGCGCCAACCCCGACCGCGTTATGCGCGAGCTCTCCGAGCTCGGCCTGCAGCCCGAGGAATGGGGCGGCGACACCATCTGCGCCAAGGTTTCCGCCAAGACCCACCAGGGTCTCGATGAACTGCTCGAGCTTCTCGCCCTGCAGTCCGAAGTGATGGAACTCAAGGCCAATCCCAACAAGCCCGCCCGCGGCCACATTGTTGAAGCCAAGCTGGACAAGGGCCGCGGCCCCGTGGGCACCGTGCTCATCCAGGAAGGCACCCTGCATCAGGGCGACTACTTCGTGTGCGGCACCTTCTCCGGCCGCGTGCGCGCCATGTTCAATGACCAGGGCAAGAAGGTCCGCGAGGCCGGACCGTCCATCCCCGTGGAAGTGCAGGGCTTTGCCGGCGTTCCCGAGGCTGGTGAAGCCTTCGACGCCGTGGCTGACGAAAAGGTCGCCCGCCGCATCGCCGACGCCCGCGCCCAGAAGAAGCGTGAACAGGATCTCGCCAGCGAATCCAAGGTGACCCTCGAAACCTTCCTGGCCTCCTCCGGCGACGAGGAACAGAAGACCCTCAATCTCGTGCTCAAGGCCGATGTGCAGGGCACCCTCGAGGCCGTTCAGGAATCCCTGAAGAAGGTCTCCACGGAAAAGGTCAACGTCAACGTGGTTCACGCCGGCACCGGCGCCATCACCGAATCCGATATTCTGCTGGCCTCCGCCTCGAAGGCCATCATCATCGGCTTCAATATCCGTCCCACTGCCAAGGTGAAGGCCATCGCGGCCCACGAGAACGTGGATATCCGCTACTACGACATCATCTACAAGCTCGTGGACGACGTGAAGAACGCCATGGCCGGTCTCCTTGCCCCCGTGGAGAAAGAAGTGGTGCTCGGCCAGGCCGAAGTGCGCCAGACCTTCTCCCTGCCCAAGGTGGGCACCATCGCCGGCGCCTATGTGTCTGACGGCAAGATCACCCGCAACGCGGGCGCCCGCCTCATGCGCGACGGCATCGTGATCTACACGGGACACATCAGCTCCCTGAAGCGCTTCAAGGATGACGCGAAGGAAGTGGTCCGCGGCAACGAATGCGGCGTGGGCCTCGAGAACTACAACGACATCAAGGTCGGCGACATCATCGAAGCCTTCGAGACCGTGCAGGAAGCTGCCACACTCGAATAACAGCATCAGACGGCAGGCGGATCTCCCCATGGAGATCCGCCGCTTTTTTTCAGCATGTACATCGCTCACCTCACCATCGAGATCGCCCTGGACGGCAATGACAACCTCAAGGCCAAGCGCCGGGTTGCCAACAGCCTCAAGCAGAAGACCCGCAACAAGTTCAATGTGGCCATCGCCGAGGACGGAACCGAGGACTCCCTCACCCTGCTCCGCCTGGCCGTCGTCTCCATCTCCAACTCGGAGCGTCATCTCCGCAGCAAAATGGACAAATGCGAGCTCATGATGGAGGCCGTGGCCAAAGAAGAAGTCACCGACTCACATCTGGAGATTTATGCTCTTGACTGATCTGGCCTACCCCGCCGCGTGGCGGGACGAGGCAGCCGCGGTCGCCGGAGCCTTAAAAAGGTACGACCGCTACATCGTCTGCGGGCACGCCCATCTGGACGGCGACGCCCTGGCCTCTGTCACGGCCGCGGGATTCCTTCTGCGCGCCCTCGGCAGGGAATTTGTCCTCTACTCCCCCTACGGCGTGCCGGCCTACCTCGAATTCGTGGAACGCCCCGCTTCCGTGTACACCTCCCTCGCCCGTCTCCCCTTCACCCCGCAGTGCGTGCTCGCCCTGGACCTCGGGACCCCTTCCCGGCTCGGTGAGGAGCTTGGGGCGCTTCTGCCTTCCCTCGCCTGCATCAACGTGGATCACCACCCCGGTCCGGGCATGGGCACGGCGGCGAACATGATCCATCCCGAAGCCGCGGCCACGGCCCAGCTTCTGGCTTCGGTCATTCACGCCTCCGGCGCCGATTTCACGCCCGCCATGGCTTCTGCCCTCATGACCGGACTCATCACGGACACGGGAGGATTCCGCCACTCCAACACGGATCCCGGAGTGCTCGCCCTCGCGGCTGAGCTCAGCCTCAGGGGGGCTGACATCCACGCCATAAGGGAATGCCTCGACAAGACCTGGACCATACCCCGCTTCCGGCTCTGGAGCCGCCTTTCCGCGAAGGTTTCCACCGCAGCGGCAGGCGCCGTGGCCATCTGTTCCTGCACGTCCGGCGATCTCGGAAGCACCACAACGACACAGGAAGACTGCGAGGGATTCGTGGAGCGCATGCTCTCCCTGAAAGGCGTCCGCATAGCAGCCCTTCTCAAGGAGCAGGAGCCCGGGAAAACACGCTTCAGCCTGCGCGCGGCCGGCGACAGCGACGTGGCGGCCATAGCCGCCGTCTTCGGGGGCGGCGGCCATGTAAAAGCAGCAGGCGGCACCATTGCGCTGCCTGCCGACGAGGCGGAGAAAGAACTTCTCGCCGCCATTCTCAGAACGGCTCCGAAACCCCTGTAAGTTTTCGGAAAAAATCATGCAGGACACGCCGGGCGCCTCTAATCCTTTGACTTTTGCCCGATTTTTGTCTATCAGAGTCAACCAGCCATGACAGAAGCACCCCGCGATCACGAAGATCTTGCTCCACGCCCCGCGCAGCAGAACGGCGTTCTGGTTCTGAACAAGCCTTCAGGGCCGACCTCCAACCGCTGCATCACGGCCATCAAGCGCATGGGACAGAAGAAGATCGGCCACGCGGGCACGCTGGATCCCATGGCCGGCGGTGTCCTGCTTGTCCTTCTCGGACAGGGCACCAAACTCTCCGGGTACCTGCTCGGCGGAGGCGCCAAGATTTACCGCGGCACCCTCGAGCTCGGCAGGGAAACGGACACCTGGGACAAAGAAGGAACCGTTCTCGCCGAAAACGGCTGGGACGGGGTAAGCGGGGATGCCGTACGGCGTGACATCGCTTCCTGGACGGGCTCCCACATGCAGCCCGTGCCCCCTTATTCCGCTGCCAAGCACAACGGCCGGCCTCTTTACAGCCTGGCCCGCAGCGGACAGGACGTCCCTGAAAAAACAAAGCGTGTGGAAATTTCACAGGCGGAGGTTCTCTCCATGGAACTTCCGGCTGTCACTTTTCGGGTCAAATGCAGTTCCGGCACCTACATACGCTCCCTCGCCCACAGCTTGGGGATGCGACTCGGGTGCGGAGCCGTGCTCACGGAACTGACCCGGGAGTACAGTCACCCCTTCGGCCTTGACAGGGCCGTGGACCTGGACTTCCTGCAGAAGAACCCGGAGCTTCTCCCGCAGTACGTGCATCCCATCCGTGAGGTGCTCGCCAGCTGGCCTCAGGTCCGGCTCGGCGCGGAAGAGGCAGCCAGGGTACGCAACGGCATTGCCTGCGCGTGTCCGGCAGGGCTTCTTGAGAAAATACGCGCCAACGGAGGGCTCGCCCTGCTCATGCAGGGAGATACCGAGCTCGCCGTGGCCTCCCTTCAGGAAAATCCGTCGGGTCCCGTTCTCGCCATAACGAGGGGGCTTTGGAATTAACCCTATACTCTCTTTAAGGAGAAACTGCTGTGGCTATTGATTCTACTCAGAAAAAGGTAATTATCGAGGAACACGCCAGACACGAAGGCGATACCGGATCTCCTGAAGTTCAGGTCGCCCTCCTGACCGCCCGCATCGAAGGCCTCACCGAACACTTCAAGGTGCACAAGAAGGACTTCCACTCCCGCACCGGCCTTCTGAAGCTCGTCGGCCACCGCCGCAACATCCTCAATTACCTCAAGTCCAAGGACATCCAGCGCTACCGTGCCCTCATCGACAAGCTCGGCCTGCGCAAGTAACTGCATTCTGTGCTGATGAAGGGGCCTCAGGGCCCCTTTTTCTTTCCCGCGCCCGTCTTCTCCGGGCGCCTAACGCGCGAAGGGGTATCCGGGAAAACGAGGCAGGTTCTGCCCCCTTTTCCCGGAGTCCCCTTCCACCACAAGGAGAGCCATGCTCAAGGATATCTTCAACCCTGTCCGCGTCACCGCCAGTGTGGCCGGCAAGGAATTCATTTTCGAGAACGGCCGCATCGCCAACCAGGCCGACGGCTCCGTCTGCCTGCAGTGCGGCGGCACCGTTGTCCTCGTTACCGTCTGCTCCGCCACTCTGGAAGCCGACAAGGGCTTCTTCCCCCTCACCGTCGAGTACTCCGAGCGCATGTACGCGGCCGGCCGCATTCCCGGCAGCTACTTCCGCCGCGAGATCGGCCGTCCCTCCGAGCGCGAAACCCTCGTTTCCCGCCTCATCGACCGTCCGATCCGCCCCCTCTTCCCCAAGGGCCTGCAGCAGGATGTGCAGGTTCTGGCCACGGTCATCTCCGCTGACCAGGAAAACGACCCCGACATTCTGGCCATGACCGGCGCCTCCGCCGCCATCTGCCTCTCCTCGCTGCCCTTCGACGGCCCTGTCGTCGGCGCCCGCGTGGGCCGCATCAACGGCGAGTTCGTGCTCAACCCCACCATTTCCGAGCGCAAGAAGAGCGACATCGACATTGTCTTCGCCGCGAGCCGCACCGCCCTCACCATGGTTGAAGGCGAGGCGCACATCGTGCCCGAGGACGTGATCATCGACGCCCTTGACTGGGGCCGCGCCCAGGTCATGCCCCTCATCGAGGCCCAGGACAGACTCGTCGCCCAGTGCGGCAAGGAAAAGATGCCCTTCACCCCGCATGAGGACGATCCCGTGCTCCTCAGCAGGGTCACCGAACTCTGCCAGGAAAACGGCCTTAAAGAGGCCATGTGCGTGCCGGACAAGCTCGAGCGCAAAACCGCCCGCGCCGCGGTCAAGGACAAGGTCATGGCCGCCCTCACCAACGATCCCGCCTGGGCCGACAAGCCCGAGGCCCTTGCCGCCGTGCCGGATATGATCGCCGCTCTTGAGAAGAAGACGGTCAGAACCCGCATCCGCGAGGAAGGAAAGCGCATCGACGGCCGCGACACGAAGACCGTGCGTCCCATCCAGATCATGACCGGCGTCCTGCCCCGCACCCACGGCTCTGCCATTTTCCGCCGCGGCGAGACCAAGTCCCTGGCCGTGACCACCCTCGGCTCCTCTACGGATGAGCAGCGCGTGGATTCCCTCAATGGCGACGTCATCAAGCATTTCATGCTGCACTACAACTTCCCGCCCTTCTGCGTGGGCGAAGTGAAGCCCGTGCGTCTCTCCCGCCGCGAAATCGGCCACGGCGCCCTGGCTGAAAAATCCCTGCGCCCCGTGCTGCCCTCAGCCGAGAGCTTCCCCTTCACCATCCGCGTGGTGTCCGAGACCGTTGAGTCCAACGGCTCGTCCTCCATGGCCGCTGTGTGCGGCGGCTGCCTGTCCCTCATGGACGCCGGCGTGCCGATCAGCGCTCCCGTGGCCGGCGTGGCCATGGGCCTCATCAAGGAAGGCGATGACTTCATCATCCTCACCGACATCCTCGGCGACGAGGACGCCATGGGCGACATGGACTTCAAGGTAGCCGGTACCGCCGAAGGCGTGACCGGCATCCAGATGGACATCAAGGTCGAAGGCCTTTCCACTGACATCATGCGCGCCGCCATGCGCCAGGCCCATGAAGGCCGCCTGCACATCCTCGGCGAAATGGCCAAAGTCATCGATAAGCCCCGCGCCCAGCTTTCCCCGTACGCCCCGCAGCACGAGGAAATCTACGTCAATCCTGAGATCATCCGTCTCATCATCGGCCCCGGCGGCAAGAACATCAAAGCCATTACCACCGCCACCGGCGCGGCCGTCGACATCGACGACTCCGGCAAGATTTCCGTCTTCGCCCCCACCGCCGAGTCCCTTTCCAAGACCATCGAGATGCTGCGCTACTACGACCAGCGTCCCGAGCTTGGCAAGAACTACAAGGGCAAGGTGCGCAAGATTCTCGAAATCGGCTGCATCGTCGAGATTCTGCCCAACGTGGAAGCGCTGGTGCACATCTCCCAGCTCGACATCAACCGCGTCAATCAGGTTTCCGATGTCGCCCAGCTCGGCGACGAAATGGTGGTCAAGGTCATCGAAATCACCGGTGACCGCATCCGCGCGAGCCGCAAGGCTGTCCTGCTCGAAGAACAGGGTCATCCGTGGAATCCCGAGGAGACCGCCCGTCCGAAGCACGACAGCAGCCGGGGTCCCCGCCCTGATCGCGGCGACCGTGGCGATCGCGGCGAGCGCCGCGGCGACAGACGCGGCCGCGGTGATCGTGAACGCGGAGACAGAGACCGCCATTAAGAAGAAAGGAGTCACCCATGGCCAGCAGCAAGAAAGTGGACGCCGAGAAGCAGTCTGTGAATGAGGACCTTGAATCCCACCGCAAACCCACTCCCGAAGAAGCCCAGGCTATGCTCCGCGGCGAAAACCGCCAGCATTTCGAAGGGCTCGGCCTGCAGTGGGGCGTTCTGCTGGGCGGCATGCCCCAGCAGCTCATGCCGCAGGTCGTCGCCACAGTTCTGAAGGCCGGTGGCACCAGACCCGCATGGCGCTGGAACGTCAACAAGACCGACTTCTACCTCATGGCCTGGCCCAAGGACGAACCGGTGAGAGCCTGCGTCGTCATGGCCGGACCCGAGGGGGACAAACTGCATCCCCTGGATGCCTTCCCCATGGCTGAAGGCCTGCCCAACGACGCCAAAGTGGCCGAAACCCACCCCTGGAAAGTGGGCGTGGGCGGAAACGTGGCCGTGACCATGACCGAAGGACGCAGCCCCATGTGGTTCTACGACCCGGTCTTCGAGCGCGACTACGACATGCTCACGGAAGGCGTCACGCAGACCTTCCTTCTCTCGGGCGTCTGCCTCTCCATCCGCAAAGCGCTCCTCGATGACATTACCATCACCAAGGGGCCCCAGTTCGAAGTGTACGCCCAGGACTGGCTGGAGAAGAACCCCGGCAAAACCGGTCTCGACGTGCCTCCCCTGAAGTTCAATCTCAAGGGCAGGCACCTCATCATGCCCGGCCGCCAGTTCTGCGAATACCAGATGCGCACTACAGTGGAAGACGTTGATGACTGCAAGCTCGACAGAATGGATATCAAAATCCTCTATGTGAGCTTCCCCTTCGACGATCGTCCCAACCTGCAGCTGCCCCTTTACGCCCCGAAGTCCGTGCTCAAAGACTTCGAGCCGAAGGCCGGCGACGAAATAGACGCCTACGTCTGGCTGCAGGGCCGCGTCACTGACCAGGACGAGCAGCTGAACGACGTTCCTGAGACCCCGGTCCAGTAGGCCTGGCGCATCCTCTCAAGAAACGACAAGGCGGAGCTTCCCTTCACGGAAGCCCCGCCTTTTTCTTTTCCGGCCGGATAACGCTGACGTCCCGCCACACAGGCCCTGAGGCCGCGCCGGACGTCCGGCTGAGATTCCCTTCAGTCCTGCAGGATCAGGGCTCTGGACGCCTCCTGGAGGTTTCAGGGCCGGATCTAGGCTTCCTTCAGGAAGCTCACGCGCAGGGTGCGCACGCGCGGTCCGTCGCTCTCGCACAGGTAGACGGCCTGCCACTGCCCGAGATCGGGGAGCCCGCCCGCCACGGGCACGAGGACGGAGGAGCCGAAGAAGGACGTTTTGATGTGCGCGTCAGAGTTGCCTTCGGCATGCCGGAAGCCCCAGTCCTGCGGGACGCGGGCAGCCAGGAAGCGCTCCATGTCAGCCTTCACATCGGGATCCCATCCCTCGTTGATGGTGAGGCCGCAGGTGGTGTGCGGCGAGTACACGGCGAGGAAGCCGTCCTTCCAGCCGGCGTCCGCCTTTTTTCTGAGGAGCTCCGCGAGCAGGGAGCCGATGGAAATCATTTCGATGCGTTCATGGGTGGCTATGCTGAGGTATTCCGGCATGACTGGCCTCCTTTGGGCTGCAGAAGAAGTTCGGGATCCGGGCGGAGCGGCACGGCAGGGACATCTCCCTGCCGGAGAGGACTCCTGCCCTCCCTGAACGCAAAAGGCGGCGCCGCGCGATAAACGCGGCACCGCCTGTCATCATCAGATACGGGAAAAGCTACTTTTCGCTGTCATCGGCTTCGGCCTTGAGGGCTTCGGCCTGAGCGGCCTGGGAAAGCGCATCCAGGAGCGGATCCAGTTCGCCCTGCATGATCTTGTCCAGGGAGTACAGGGTCAGGTTGATGCGGTGATCCGTGCAGCGGCCCTGCGGGAAGTTGTAGGTTCTGATGCGTTCGGATCTGTCACCGGAACCGACCTGGAGGCGGCGTTCGGCGGCCTGTTCACTGTTCTGCTTCTCGCGCTCGAGAGCGAGGAGCCTGGAAGCGAGCACCTTCATGGCGCGGGCCTTGTTCTTGTGCTGGCTGCGCTCGTCCTGGCAGGTCACCACGAGGCCCGTGGGCAGGTGGGTGATGCGGACAGCGGACTCGGTCTTGTTGACGTGCTGGCCGCCTGCGCCGGAGGCGCGGTAAACGTCGATGCGCAGATCCTCGGGCTTGATGTCCACGTCCACATCCTCGGCTTCGGGCATGACGGCCACGGTGGCTGCGGAAGTGTGGATACGGCCCTGGGTCTCGGTGGCGGGCACGCGCTGCACGCGGTGGGTGCCTGCTTCAAACTTCAGGTGGCTGTAAACCCTGTCGCCGGAGATGAGGCAGATGATTTCCTTGTATCCGCCGGCTTCCGTGGGCGACTCGCTCATGACCTCGACCTTCCAGCCCTTGAGCTCGGCGTAGCGGGAATACATGCGGAAGAGATCGGCCGCGAAAAGAGCGGCTTCCTCGCCGCCCGTACCGGCGCGGATTTCAAGCATGGTGTTCTTTTCGTCCAGGGGATCCTTGGGGATGAGCTGGATTTTGAGCTGCCTTTCGAGCTCGGGAAGCTGGGCCTCGTCCTCGCGGATTTCGGTTTCGGCCATTTCCTTGATCTCAGGATCGGAATCGTGGAGAAGCTCCTTGTTTTCCTCAATCTGCTCGGAAAGCGAGCGGTATTTGCGGAAAAGCTCCACCACGTCCTTCAGGTCGGCGTGAGCTTTTGTCAGCTTACGGTACTGCTCCTGGTCATTATAGACGGCGGGATCGGCGAGAGCCTGCTCCAGTTCCATGTATTTTTTTTCGAGACCTTGAAGTTTGGCGAACATGAAAACTCCGAAAATGAAACGCCGGGCCTACAGCAGCCGGTAGTCTCCGGTCGTGATTTCGTATCCGGAATCCGGACCGAGCGCCTCCCTGAGGGCCACGATGGCCACGGCCAGCTGATCCCTGTCGGGCTCCTCCGTGGTGAGCAGCTGCAGGGCCATGCCGGGCGCCCGCAGCAGCGTGGCGAACCAGCCGTCCTTCATGCGGCCCGCGAAGCGGATAAGCTCATAGGCGAGGGACGCCGTGGGAAAGACCAGCAGAATCTTGAAGGCGATGGTCATGAGGTGCTTCAGCACCGCGCTCTCCGGCGTATAGCAGTACAGGAGAAGCGGCACGAAAACCGCATGAATCAGAATGGATATGCAGATAACGAAAAGAAGAAAGGTGGTGCCGCAGCGGGGATGCATGCGGATCTGCCTGGCTGCGAGGTCGACATCCACGGGCAGGCCCGTTTCAAAAGCCCGTATCGTCTTGTGCTCGGCCCCGTGATACTGGAAAACGCGGTGTATCTCGGGAACCCGGCCTATGCCCCAGATGTAGCCGATGAGGATCAGCATCTTGAAGAAGCCGTCCCAGAGCTGAAAGGAGACGCCGCTGACGTCGCCGCCAAGGTGAAGCTGCTGCATGCCCCAGCTCAGCGCATGGGGAAGAAGAAGGAAAAGGCCGAGAGCGAAGGCGAAGGAGACCAGAAGGGTCAGGACCAGATGCCAGCCTTCGAGCGGTTTGTCATCGGCCTCCCCCTGCAGCTCTGCCGAGCGGTTCAGGGATTTGATGCCGTTGACCAGCGTCTCGATGAGAACGGGCACCCCGCGGATGAAGGGCTTGGAATTGATGGATTTGGGAAGAAACGAATACCATCCCCGCCTCTCGGCGCAGATGGTGCCGTTCTGCCTGACCGCAAGGCCGTAAGACGGGCCGTTGCGCATCATAACCCCTTCCATGACGGCCTGGCCGCCCACCAGGGGACGGTCGGCCGTCAGAAGAGGCAGCAGAGCGTAAACGAAACTACTTCTGCTTTTCAAATTTGGCGTACTTCTTACGAAAACGATCGATGCGGCCGGCAGTGTCAAGGAAACGCTGCTTGCCGGTGAAGAACGGATGGCAGGCGGAGCAGACTTCGACGTGCACCTGCTCACCCTTGGTCGAAAGAACCTGCTCGGAATGTCCGCAGGCGCAGGTGATGGTGGCCTTGTAGACCTTCGGCTGAATGTCTTTTTTCATTTGAAACCTCATTACTGAATGCATGTATTCTGGACATGGGTATTGCACCATGACGCGCGCAATTTCCCTAAAGGCGCCTTTCATACAACTTTTCCTGAATATTGGCAAGAAAACGGGCGCATAAAAAGGAAATCCGGTCCGGGTTGTCAACTCCGGGCCTGCAGGGTATTTTTCCACGTATGTGCGCGAAAGTAAAAGCCAGAGCGGATCAGCTCGTATTTGAACAGGGCCTTACCGGGAGCCGTGAGCAGGCGAGACGCCTCATCATGGCCGGCAAAGTGGCCGTGGCCGTGCCCGAGGGAAGCCGCGCCCTGCCTGTGGCCGTGGACAAGCCGGGACACATTTATCCCGCTGAAACCCGGTTTCTTCTTCTCGGAGAGGAGCAGTACGTGAGCCGGGGAGCCTACAAGCTCCTCACCATCATGGACGCCTTCCACATGGATGTTACGGATTACGTCTGCCTCGACGCCGGCGCCTCCACCGGCGGCTTCACGGACTGCCTCCTGCAGCACGGCGCGAAGCGGGTCTACGCCGTGGACGTGGGCCACAACCAGCTCCACGAGAAGCTCCGGTCCGACCCGCGCGTCATCAGCCACGAGGGCTGCAACCTGAGAACGGCTCCTGAGGATCTCATTCCCGAGAAGGTCGATCTCGTGGTGGCCGACGTGTCCTTCATCTCCCTCACGCTCATCCTGCCTCCCTGCATGCGCTGGCTGAAGGAAGGAGGCCTCGTGGCTACCCTCATCAAGCCCCAGTTCGAGGTGGGCCCCTCCGAAAACGTCAGGGGCGTGGTAAAGAGCGAGGCCGTGCGGCAGAAGGCCGTAAACAAAATCCTCGTCTTCGCAAAGGAGGAGCTCGGCCTCGAAAACCTCGGCGTCGTGCCCGCAGCCATCAAAGGCCCCAAGGGCAACCAGGAATACATGGCCCTCTTCCGCAGACAGGAAAACGCTTCCGCGCGTCCCGCCGCTCAGGCAGCCCCCGTTTAGGAAACAGTTCCGGTCAGGAGAAGCTCTCAGCGCCCGTCCGTTTTTCCGGCAGGCGCGCCGCGGCGTATAATCTCCATCCCGAAGCGCTCCCTGAGATCATCCATGGCTCTTTCGAGGCGCACGTTGCGCTTTTCCCGCTCTTCGGGGACGGGGCTGCCGGTGATGAGCGGCAGAAGGGATCCTTCCCTGCATACGCCCCCGAAGCCGGAGAGGCGGACGCCGATGAGGCGCACGGGCCGCTCGAGTTCCAGGCTGTCCAGGATGGCGCAGGCCGCTTCATAGAGGCCCTTCGACGAGGCCAGGGGGCAGGAAAACGTCCGGGAGCGGGTAATGATCTTAAAATTATCGTACTTGATCTTCACTGTGGCCGTTGATCCCACAAGGCGGCGCTTCCTGAGCCTGGCCGCCACCTCTTCGGACTGATTCCGCATCATTTCCTTCAGGATTTCCCTGTCCCGCGTATCCGTTAAAAGCGTGTCCTCCGCGCTTTCGGACCTGATCTCCCTGCAGGGTTCCACCTTCCCCGGGTCGATGCCGCGCGCCCTGTCGAGGAGGACGAGGCCGCTCTTCCCGAAGTGCGAAGCGAAAAAATCACTGCTGTAGCGCAGCATGTCCCCGGCCTTCGTGATCCCGAAACGGGCGAGTTCTTCCCGGGTGTGCCGGCCTACGCCCGGTATCTTCGCCACGGGAAGCTCTGCGAGAAAAGCCGGCATGTCCTCTTCACGGAGTATGCAGACGCCGTCGGGCTTGTTGATATCCGAGCAGATCTTGGCCAGAAACTTCACGGGCGCCGCGCCGATGGAACACGTGAGTCCCCCGGTGGCCTTCCTGATGGCCCCGCGCACGGCGCAGACAAGCCCGTCCACGCCGGAAAAGCTTCTCCCGAGGCCCCCGGCGTCGAGATAGGCCTCGTCAATGCTCGCCTGCTCCACCACGGGCGTAAATCCTCTCAGGGCGTCCATGACCTTCCGGGAGACTTCGCTGTAGCGGGAAAAGCGCGGCGGCACGAAAACGCCTCCGGGGCACAGCCGCCTCGCCTGCGCCGTGGGCATGGCCGAATGCACGCCGAACTTCCTCGCCTCGTAGGACGCCGTGGCCACCACGCTGCGCCCGCCGCCGGCCACGATGACGGGCCTGCCCCTGAGGCGCGGGTTGTCCATGATTTCCACGGAGGCGAAGAACGCGTCCATATCCACGTGCAGAATCATGGCTTCCCCCATAAATAAAAAAGGCCGGAGACGGATCCCCGGCCATAAAAAACAGAGATTCCGTTTTACAGAACCCGGTAGTACACGGCGGGCGAGTGCAGGAGCCCCTTGTCCAGGGCGTGCTGCAGGGCCTGCCGCATGGCCCGGGCCGACGCCTCATGGGTCATGAAGACGAGAGGCACGACCTCCTCGCCGAACTCCACGTCCTCCATGTCACGCTTCTGGATGACCTGGGCTATGCTGATGCCCTCGGCGGCCATGCAGCCGGCGAGATCCCGGAGCACGCCGGGAGCGTCGGGCACCATAGTGCGCACGTAATACTTGGAAACACTCTCCGACGGCGGCACGATGGAGGCTCTGGGAATATCCCCGCCGGCAAAGCCGGTATTGTTGGGCAGCTCCCCTCTCGCCACGGCCATGAGGTCGCCCAGGACCACGCTGGCCGTGGGCAGGGCGCCTGCGCCGCGTCCATGGAAGAACAGGGATCCCGAGGATTCGCTTTCCACGCGCACGGCGTTATAGACGCCGCCCACGCGCGCGAGCAGATAGGTCTGGGGCACGAGAGCCGGGAACACGCCGGCCTCAAGACGGATGGGACCGTCGTCGGGTTCGTCCATATTGACCCGGTTCACCTGGGCCACCAGCTTCACGCGGTACCCGAACACCCTGGCCATGGCGATATCCTGGGGCGCCATGCCGCGTATGCCCTGCACGGGCAGGACGGTAAAGGGATAGTCCACGCCGAAGGCGAGACGGATGAGGAGCGTCAGCTTGTGGGCCGCGTCCTGGCCGTCGATGTCGAGCGTCGGGTTGGCCTCGGCGTAGCCGAGCTCCTGGGCCTTCTTGAGTGCCTGCTCGAAGTCCACGCCCTTCGTGGTCATTTCCGAGAGAATATAGTTGCTCGTGCCGTTGAGTATGCCCAGCACGCTGCTGATGCGGTTGCCGGCGAGAGGGCCGCGCAGGGCCTCGATGATGGGCACGGCTCCGGCCACGCTGGCCTCGTAGCGCAGGATCAGATTCTTTTCGCGGGCGAGACGCATGAGCTCGCCGCCTTCCACGGCCAGAAGGGCCTTGTTGGCCGTGACCACGTGCTTGCCGTTCTTCAGGGCCCGGGACACGAGCGCGAGCGGCGCGTCGATACCGCCCATGAGCTCCACGAGCACATCGATATCCGGATCATCGGTCAGATCGGCGGGATTCGTCGTAATCCGGCAGCCTTCGGGCAGCTCCACGGAGCGGGGTTTGTTCACGTCGCGCACGAGCACGCGCTTCAGCTCTATGCCGCGGCCTGTCCTCCGGCGCACGAGCGCCGCGTTTTTCTGAAGAAGTTCAGCCAGGCCGCCTCCGACCGTTCCGAGGCCGGCCAGCCCCACACGCAGGGGCGTATCAAAACTGTTCGCCATCTATGGGCATCCTTTTCGTTAATGCTTGCTGTATGCCCGGCCGCCCGCGCGGCGCTGCGCTGCGGACATGTGCCGGCAGAAAATACGGAACGCGTCCCGCTTTCTCTCCGGCGCCTGCGGGGCATCCCGGCCGGCCGGCGTCGGGGCGCACGCTCCTGACTCTTCCTTCCTAACAGCAGAAGGGCCGTCTGTCCATTTCAGGCCCCCGGCCCGCGATTGCGCCCTTAAGCCCTCCCGCGCTATAGCTTGCCGAAACACCCGCAAACAGGAGAACACATGGAAGATCATATAGTTTTTCACAGGGACAGCGTTGTCCTCGACCTCCTCGATCAGAGAAAGCTGCCTGCCAGCGAGGAACGCTTCCTCTGCCGCACCACTGCCGACGTTATCACCGCCCTTCAGGTCATGGTCGTCCGCGGCGCGCCGGCCATCGGCGTCTCCGCCGCCTTCGGCTGCGCCATCGCTCTGCGCGAGTCCGCAGGTCCGGACTGGAGGGAAAACCTCAGGAAGCACCTCGCCGATCTCAGGGCTGCCCGCCCCACTGCCGTCAACCTCGCCTGGGCCGTGGACCACATGACCGCCCTCTGGGAAAGGAACGCGTCCCTCGCCCCCGAAGACCTCATGAAGCTCTTCATCAGTGAAGCCGAAACCATGCGGCGCGATGACATCGCGTCGTGCATGGCCATAGGCCGCTACGGTCTTCCCTGCGTGCACGATAACGATGTCATTCTCACCCACTGCAACGCCGGCGCCCTGGCTACGGCGGGCTACGGCACGGCCCTCGGCGTCGTGCGCGCCGCCCTCGAAAACAGAAAGAACATCCGCGTCATCGCTGACGAGACCCGGCCCTTCCTGCAGGGCGCCCGCCTCACCGCCTGGGAGCTCCAGCGCGACGGCATCCCTGTAACCGTGGCCTGCGACAACGCCTGCGCCTCCCTTATGTCCCGGGGCTTCGTGTCCCTGTGCGTGGTCGGCGCGGACCGCATCGCCGCCAACGGCGACACGGCCAACAAAATCGGCACCCTCGGCGTCGCTATTCTGGCCCGCCACTACGGCATCCCCTTCTACGTGGCTGCCCCCCTCTCCACCATTGACCGCTCCACGCCCGACGGAAAGCACATTCCCATCGAGGAGCGCCCCGCCTCCGAGGTCACCACCATCGGCTCCACGCGCATCACCCCCGAAGGCGTGCCCGTCTTCAATTTCGCCTTCGACGTCACGCCGGCGGACCTCATCACCGGTATCATCACGGATAAGGGGCTCCTCACCGCCCCCTATGACGCCGCCATCCGCGATGTCTTCGCCAGAGAGGAACGATAGCCATGTCCGAAATCTTCCTTCACCGCGGCGCGGGAACCGCTTATCTACGTCCCGGCGCCATTGAAGCCAGCCTCGACGCCTGGAACGTTCCCGCCGGATCCATCTCCCTTCCCCGGGAGATGACGGACCGCCTCACCGCCATCCGCAGCGAACACGCCACATGGGCTTATGAGACAGGCCGCACCGGGACGGGCCGCGGCACCTTCGCGGACGCCCTGCGCGGCGGCAGCTCCCTTTCCATGTGGTGGTGCTCCCTCTTCTACGAACGCCACCCCAAGGTCACGCCCGAGCTTTACGACATCTACCGCCTGCGCGCCCTTGAAATGGTCATGGAGGAAAAAGGCGCCGGAAGCCTCGTCACCGACGGCCTCACTCCAGCCTGCAACGCCGCCCTCGAAGCCATGTGCAGAGCCCGCGGCTGGTCCTTCGCGAAAAATAATGAGACCGCTCCGGAAAAAGCGCAGAGCCGGCTTCGCCGCGTCTATAACCGGACGCCCGCTCCCCTGCGCGCCATCGCCCGCTTCGCCTGGTGGCTCTGGTCCGTACGCCGCGTCGTCGGGTCCTGCAGGTCGCTTCCGCCGTCCTCCGCTTCCACCGGAACCATCACCACCTATTTCCCCAATATCGACGTTAAAAAGGCTGAGGAAGGCGTCTTCCGTTCCCGCTACTGGGAAAGCCTGCACGACGCCCTCCGGGACGACGCCGGCGAAGGAAACACGCCCGCCGTGCGCTGGCTCTTCGTGCTCTTCCCCTCGCCCCAGGGCTCTCTCGCCCAGTGCTGCGGCTTCCGCGACAACTTCCGGAAGACCCGGAAAAGCGGTGTCTCCTTCAACTATCTCGAGGAGTTTCTCTCCCCGGGCAGCGTCCTGAAGTCCCTCGTCCGCTATGCCCGCATCGCCGTCATGAGCGCCGTCTCGGAAAAGAGGATACGCTCCTCCTTCCACTTCGCGCACTCCACACTCGACCTCTGGCCCCTGCTCGCCGGCGAGTACGCCGAAAGCTTCCGCGGCTGGCGGTGCCTCGAGCGCTGCCTGCAGCAGAAAGGCCTCGAAAACTACGTGACCCTTTCGGGCCGCCAGCGCTACTGGACCTTCCCGCTCGAAAACTGCCCCTGGGAACGCATGCTCACGCACGCCGTCCATGAGGCCGGAGCGGGCACCGTCTACGGGGCCCAGCACTCCACCATCCGGCCCACGGACTTCCGCTACTTCGACGATCCGCGCACCTTCTCCGATCCCGGAACCAGCGCCTTCCAGCCTGATTACGTGGTCGGCAACGGGTCGGCCGCAGTGAGCCAGTGGGCGGACGCCGGCGTGCCCGAAGCCCGCCTCAGGAAGGCCGAGGCCCTGCGCTATCTCTATCTCGCGGGATCGGAACCGGCGCCTTTCACCGGCACGCCCGGAGACCTTCTCGTGGTCACGAGCTTCTTCAGGGATGAGACCGAAGCCCACCTAAAGCTCCTTGCCGAAGCCCTTCAGGCCGGCCTGCTCGGAAACTTCAGGGTCACGGTCAAGCCCCACCCCTACCTGCCCGTGCAGGAGAGGCTCAGCGGGCTTCTCCACGGCCGCACGGAAGAGCTGCGCTTCTCCACGGCCCCCATCGCCGACGAACTCGCCTGCAATCCGCTTGTCTGGGCCTCCAACTCCACCACAGTGGCTCTCGAGGCCGCCATCAAGGGGCTTCCCGTCATGGTCATGCAGCCCTCCGGCGACTTCGACCTCTGCCCCCTGCAGAACATAAAGGAGCTCCCGCGCACGTCAAACCTCGACGACGTCAGAGCGGGACTCGCCTCCGCGGCGCCGCTCAGTCTCGCCCCGGACTATCTCCTGCTCGACACTTCCCTGACCGCGTGGCGGACCATGCTGGGTCTGAGGCACATGGGGAGCTAACTGCCCAAAACCGGAGACAGTTTCCGGGAAACAGCCTCCGGGCCGCCCGGGAACCCTCTTCCCTCTTTTTGCTGCAATCGTGAAAAATCCGTCTGTCAGGACAGCAGTCACAGGCTTTCCGACAGGCGGATTTTTTACATTTGTGTATCCCTCTGGATCCGGCCTTCAGCGGCCGAGCCGGTTCACGGGGCTGTCTTCCCCTGTAAGCGGCTTTGAAAACTTGTAGTGAAAATTGTGCATGCCCCCGTGCCCGAGGTAGAAGCGGTGCGTCCTTTCACGCAGCTGATTGCAGGCGACCTCAATCTGCACGCACCCCGCTTCCCGCGCGAGGCGGCACGCTTCCCTGAAGATGGCGCCTCCCACGCCGCGTCCGCGGCACGCCGGGCTTACTGAAAATTCCATGATTTCGGCCACAGCCGCGGCGTGATGGAGCTGTTTCTCGAAACGCAGATTCAGCACCCCCAGCACTTCCCCGTTTTCTTCGGCGAGCAGGCAGTAAAACCGGGAATCATCCATTTTTTCATCATAAATTCCGCGGAAAGCCTCCGCGGGGAGCTCTGTCCCTTCCATATCACAGATAAGATCATAAACGATCTTCCAGTCCTCTGCTTTCCCTTTTCTGAACGTGACGCTCATCTTCCCTCCGGAGCTTTGTCATGACTCCCGTTTTTCCGTAGCGCGGAACAACCTGCCCCACTCTTACATCCTGCCTGTGACGCGGTGGGGGCGAGGGCGCGACGATTTCATGGGGAACCGGATGGCGCTCCCCCTGTCTTCATACGCAGCGCGGCATGCCGCGGTAACTGCCCGGCGCGAAAAAAACCGTGATTCCGGGCGGCGAAAACTCCTGGCTGTACAGAAAAAATAAGGACAGGACCCGGCTGTGCCCCCTCCACAGGGGGCGCGGCTATAGTCCCTGCCGTATTTTTCCCCAACAAAATCTAACCAGGAGGACACAACATGGTTCGCCGCCATCCTACAGCTTCCACCGCGGGATCTCCGCATCTGTCTGCCGGGAAAGGCAGAAAGCAGAAGCGTTCCGTCATCACACTTGATGAGTTCACCTCAGCTGTCTATCTGCCGCACGTTGAGATGCGCAAACGGAGCTGGAGGCTCGACGAGCGCATCCTGCGCCAGCACATCTCCCCGGTGTTCGGTGCTAGGAAACTCGCCGGCATCGACCGGCAGGACGTTGAGGACTGGCTCTGCCGGCTCTCGTCCGGCGGGCTGGCCCCCGCCACCTGCAACCGGGCTCTGTCTGTCTTCAAGACACTCTGCCAGGAGGCCGCGCTGCGCGGATTCCTGCCCGCAGGGCAGTCCCCGTGCGCCGGCGTCTCTCCTCTGAAAGGATGCACTCCGCGGGAGCGCTATCTCACGAAGGAAGAAGCGCAGAAACTCATGCGGAGGCTTGAACAGTGCGGGCGGCCTGAAGCCAGCGCCCTCCGCCTGCTCCTTCTTACCGGAGCCCGGAAGAGCGAGATCCTCAGGGCCCGCTGGGAAAACGTCCGCACGGACCTGCGGCTCCTCACCGTGCCGCTCTCAAAGTCCGGCAGGCCGCGCCACATTCCGCTCTCCGCGGCCGCGATCGCCGTGCTCAGAGCTCTCCCCCGCGTGCCCGGCAGCCCCTGGCTCTTCCCCGGAAAAGCACCGGGGAAACCGCTCGGCGATCTCTACCTCTTCTGGAACAGGATCCGTAAAGAACTTGGACTTGACGACGTACGCATTCACGACCTGCGGCATTCATACGCCAGCTTTCTCGTGAATTCAGGCCATTCGCTGTACGAGGTCCAGAAACTGCTGGGACTCAGCGATCCGAGAACGACCATGCGCTATGCCCATCTGGGACAGGCACCGCTTCTGGCCGCCGCAGAAACAATCAGCGCCTGCCTCAGGACTCCGCCTGAGGAAAAATAGAACAGTTCGGGAAACGTCACGTCCTGACACCCCTTTCCGGCAATTCCCCGGACAGATTCATTCCGGCCGGCTGCCCGTTTCTCTCATCAGATGCCCCTCCGCCCGCGCGGGACTCAGCAGAAATGTAAACTGAGTCTGCTTCAACATGCAGCCCCCCCCCGCCCGCGCGGGATTCAGTCGTACGCTCCATTTTCCATGCCGCGGACGGCCGCAGCCCCTCCGCCCGCGCGGGATTCAGGGCCCCCTCCGTGCAACGGTCATTCATCAACAGTTACACTGTCGGCTCCTAGTGGGTTTTCTTGTATTCCAAACAAAGCTTTGCAGTTAACTTTTATCACAAAGAAAACATTATTTCAACGGAAAATCCCGCCCCGCAGGCTTTCAGACAGAAAAAACCGACAGTGTAACTGTCGGCTCTCCTGATGCGAATCAGTCCTGATTTTCAGCCTGTGGAGGAATGCCATGAAACATCCCGTGCAGACAGTTTCCGTTTTACGGCCGGGCTGCACAATTTCAGGGTAAGCCCTGCCTGAACGTCCCGGGGAAGAGGCCCGGCAGGCAGAGCGGGACTTCTGCTTTTCCGGCCCGGGACGCGCGCAGCAGGCAGGGAAACGGTCCTGCCTGTGCTGACTGACGTATGATGCCCCTCTCCTCCGATGTGGATACGCCGGCGTATTTTTCAGCCTTTTCGAACAATACTTTTAAATTTTTAACTTCATAAAAGTTTTTATTTATCCGGACAGAATCGCGAGGACGGTTCCGGCTCCTCTTTTTCCGACGGAGGTGTTTTCTGCCGGATCCGGATCGCCCGCTCAGGGACGCTCTTCGCGGATGCCCCCCCCAGAAAGGAGACCAAGATGACACAAGGAGCCATGGGAAACCTTATAAACCGATACCGGGCGGTTCTCCGGAAATGCCGCGTGAAAAACGCGATGAACCGGATAGTGCTTGCCGGGGCGCTGCTTGCCGCCCCGCTCTTCGCGGAAGGACTTTCTTCCGTCACCGGAGGTACAGGGACGGTATGGGCGGCCACATATTCCCTCGACAACCAGGCAAACGATTTCGCGCACACCGGAGCCCCTCAGAGCGGTGACGCAAAAAGTTCCGGGCGTACAGGCACTGTCGGCACTGAGCACGCGGGCGATTCCATCTATGGCGGACTTGCCACGACCCCGTCTTCTCAGTCATACAATTCGATAGCCTCGGGAAACAACCTTACCATAGAGGGAGACGGCTCAACGTCCTTCAGTAAGACCGCCATCGCCGGCTATGCAAGCAACTGGGGAAGCGGGAGCAGTACAGCCAGCAATAACAATCTGACTGTGACGAACGCGCTTTTTGATAACAATGGGGCGTATATTAGTGACACAGGACTTGTCGGCGGTATGGCCGATTTCCAGAGTGGAGATGTCCTCGGCAAAGACGCAATAGCCGACAACAATACAGTTACTGTCCAGGGAGAAGGCTCAAAGGTCAGAATACGAGTCCTCGGCGCACACGCCTCGCACAATGACTATTCCCAGACTGCCGGCATAGCCCGGGCCGATAACAACCACGTTTACATTCAGGATGGTGCCAGGGTGCTGGGGGCTGTCCTGGGTGCTGAAGTGCACGGCGATACGGAGCTCGAAGAAGGGTACGCCGAAGCGAACAACAACACGGTGGAAATACGCAACGCCTTTATCGGAGAAGCGGACGGTTCAGGAGCCCTGTATTCAGTAACCGGCGCAACCATACATGCCAGACGTGTCCAGAACTCCTATGGCAATAAGGTTGTAATTTCCGACTCGGTTCTCTCTGGCGGACATGGGAATGAATACGCAAGGAGTTCCGTGCGGGCGCTTTCCATCTTTGCCTATGCAGACCCGGTGAGTACGACGGGCAACAGCGTCAAATTCACTGATTCGGAAATTGATGGTTCCGTTTCGGGTACGTATATCGCTTCTTACGGCGGCGCCGCCGAGGCCAGCGGAACCACGGTGACCGTGAAGGGCAGCAGCGTCGGGGAATATGTCCTGGGCGATTTTGTCTATTCTTCGGGAGGCGGCGCGGCTGCGCAGACTACCGTCTCTGTTTCGGATACGCACGTGGGCGGATACGTGATCGGCGCGTATGCACGGGCCGGCGCAGACAGTTCCGGGGACGCAAAGGCGTCCGGTGCTGTCACATTGAAGAACTCGGACATTGCCAGTGTGGTATACAGCGGCTATGCGCGCAATTCGGGCAGCGGCCTCGCGGAGGCGTCGGGGAATACGCTTGAACTCGATGACACGCATGTCTCCGATATCGTTTCCCCTGGTTACGCCCGCAATGAAGGCAGCGGGCAGGCTGTGTCCGAAGGAAATATGCTGACACTGCTTGGCGGTACGTATGATGGCAGTATTTATGGCGGCCGCGCGTACGCGGCCGGGAATACCGCGGCTTCCGGAGGAAACACCGTCACACTGCAGGGCGACAATGTAGATGGCGATGGCTCCCCTTCCTTCAGCTCGCAGAACACGGTTATCTGGGGCAGCTACGCCAGTGGCGGAAATCAGATGTACGCTCCGACTTCGCCAAATACCCTGAACTTTATTGACGCCAAGGGCATGACGGCCGCCAATATCCGTAATTTCAGCATACTAAAGTATACACTGCCCAATATGACAGCTCAGGAGTCCGTGCTTACGCTCACCGGCGGCGCGGATAACGAGAAGACCGATATCTCCAACGCTTCCGTCAGCGTTGCTGTCGCCGACGTCTGGGGCAGGGACGGCGGTGAATTCGGGTTCGACGGCGACAAGAGTCCCGAAAACGACAGAATCATTCTGCTGAAGAACGACAATGGCCTGGTTTCAGACGGCTGGAAGCAGGAGGGC
>URBN01000011.1 GCA_900546145.1 uncultured Desulfovibrio sp.
GACGCGCCTTATATCCCCAGCCCTGAAGGGCGGGGTTTTACGGCGCATTCGATAACGCGCTGCCCGTTTGGGAAGATGATAGAGCTCCGGCAGGAGAACGCAGCGCGGGGCGGGGGACCACCAGAGCACGGGATCTCCCTCGTTGAACCATGGGAAAATGCCCTTCCCGTACGCTGCGAGCAGCATAGGAATGGAAAGATCGCCGCCCTTGCAGAGGGGAACGTCATCACATTCCTGAGAGCACGCGGGGAAACCTGACTGCAGCATCTCCATATACCGGCGGACACGCATCAGGCTCATTCCCGCGTCTCTCAGGAACTGAGGTTTGTCTTCCGGACTACTGTTCCGCAAGGACAAGCTCATCCTCCTTCAGGGTCAGATGGGCCTTGCCGCCCTTACGGAGGAAGCCAAAGAGCAGTTCATGGGCCAGCTTGTCTTCCACTTCATTGCGCAGGAGCCTGCGCAGGGGACGTGCGCCCATATGAGGATCAAAGCCCTTGTCCGCCAGCCATTCCCTCGCCTTGCGGCTCAGGGAGAGGCTTACGTGCTTGGCAGCCAGGGAATCGCGGATATCGGTCATGAACTTGTCAACGATGCTGAGCATCATATCTTCGGTCAGGCTGTGGAACGGAATCATGCCGTCAAGCCTGTTCCTGAACTCAGGCGTGAAGAGGTTCTCCACAGCCTTCAGAGCCCTGTGCGAAGCCTCGTCCGGGCTGCCCGACTGCGAGCCAAAGCCCACGGAGGGACGGCTCATTTCGAAGGCGCCGGCATTGGAGGTCATGATGAGGATGACGTTGGAGAAGTCGGTCTTGCGGCCGGTGTTGTCTGTCAGCGTAGCATCGTCCATAACCTGCAGAAGGACGTTGTAGATGTCCGGATGGGCCTTCTCGATCTCGTCCAGCAGAACCACGGAATACGGCTGCTTGCGCACGGCCTCGGTAAGGAGACCGCCCTGATCAAATCCCACGTATCCTGGCGGCGCGCCGATGAGGCGGGACACGGAGTGCTTTTCCATGTATTCGCTCATATCGTAGCGCAGGAAGCCGATACCCATGACCGCTGCCAGGCTCTTGGCCACTTCCGTCTTGCCCACACCCGTGGGCCCGTAGAAGAGGAAGGAGCCGGCCGGTCTGTTGGCGGAACCGAGCCCTGCACGCGAGCGCAGAATGGCGCGTACCAGCTGTTCGATGGCTTCGTCCTGACCGAAGACGCGCTTCTTGAGGTCGCGCTCCAGATGGGACAGGCGGGAAAGCTCGGAACCTGTCACGTTGCGCAGCGGGATACCAGCCATGCGTGCCACCACGCGGTCAACGTCCTGAAGGGTGACCAGAGGCCGCCTGGCCGGGTTTTCCTTGGCGGCCGTCTTTTCTTCCTGCGCACCGTCAGCAGCCTTCGCGGAGGCAGCGTCAGCGGAAGAGGCGTTCTGAGGCGCACTCTTCGCGGCGTCCTTCCTGTCGAGGCCCAGGATATCCACATAGTGGAGTCCCTTCGGAACGGTATTCCCGTCCGTACCGGAAGCGGGAGCCGCCTCGGCGGGCGCGGGTTCCTGGGGTTTGAAGCCGGGCTTGTCGCAGGCCAGGCCGCAGGACTTGAGGTGCACAGCGGCACCGGTCTCGTCCATGACATCGATAGCCTTGTCCGGCAGGAGACGGTCGCGGATATGACGCGAGGAGAGATCCACCATGGCTCTCAGCACGGCATCCGTGTAACGCACCTCATGGTAGGAGGCGTAGCGGCCAGACAGCCCTTTCAGGATGTCGAAGCACTCGTCCCTGCTGGGTTCGTGAATGTCAATGCGCTGGAAACGGCGGGCCAGGGCGCGATCTTTCTCAAAATGATTGCGGAATTCGTCGTAGGTGGTGGAGCCCATGCAACGCAGCTCGCCGCTGGCCAGAAGGGGCTTCAGCAGGTTCGAGGCGTCCATGGATCCGCCGCTCGTGGAGCCTGCGCCCACGATGGTGTGGATCTCGTCAATGAACAGGATGGCGTCTTCCTTGCTCTTGAGCTCCTTCACCACCTGCTTGAGACGGGCCTCAAAATCACCGCGGTAGCGGCTGCCCGCCAGCACCAAAGCCAGATCGAGGGCATAGATGGAGGTGTGGGCAAAGCGGTCCGGAATGCGTCCGTCCACGATGCGCTGCGCCAGGCCCTCGGCCATGGCAGTCTTGCCCACTCCGGGATCGCCCACGAAGAGCGGATTGTTCTTGCGCCTGCGGCAGAGCACCTCAATGGTGCGGTCGAGCTCACGGGTACGGCCCACAAGGGGGTCAAGACGTCCCTGACGTGCCTTTTCCGTGAGATCCACACAAAACTTCTCGAGCGCGCTTTCCTTGGCGCCCTTTTCTCCGCCTTCCTGACCTTCTCCGGCCCTGACTTCGGCCTTTTCTCCTTCTTCGGAGTCACCATCGTCTTCCCTGTAGGCGTGGGCCACAAAGGTCTCCACATCCAGCAGGTTCACGCCCTGCCGCTTCATAAAGTACACGGCGTAGCTCTCGTCGTCCTGCATGATAGACACGAGAAGGGCTCCAAGGTCAACCTTCTTGCGGCCGGCGGCGGCCATGCTGCGCACGGCCCTTTCTATGACCTGAGTCAGGGCAACGGTCTGGGATATTTCTCCGCTCACACCTTCGGGAACCGTCTCGAGTTTTGACCGGAAGAATCCCTCGATCAGCTCGCGCAGAACGGCGGAAGAGGCTCCGCAGCCCTCGAGAAGGACGCGACCATGCATGGACATGGTGAAGGCGTAAAGGATGTGCTCCACGGTCAGCAGGTTATGCCGCCGCTTCTGGCATTCCTTTATTGCGTCTCGAAAGACCTTCTGGACTGTATTGCTGAACACCATAAAGAATGTTCCTCCCGTCCGGGGAACCAGCCGGACTATTCTTGTTCCATTGTGCACCGCAGCGGGAATCCCGCCTCACGGGCTCTGGTGCGGACCTGCCACACCTTGGTTTCAGCCACTTCGCGCACGTAGGAACCGCACTTCGCTACACCCTCGTTGTGTACCCGCAGCATGAGGGTGGTTGCCTCCTCCTCGCTCTTGTAGAACACTTCGCGCAGTATGCGCACCACAAAGTCCATGGTCGTGTAGTCATCATTATGCAGGTATACCGCGTAGCGCGGCGGTTCTTTCACCTGCGGTTCATCGATAACACTGACTTCCTCACCGCCACAGACGTCAGGATTGTGTAAATCCGACATGGTAACTGCGTTCCTCAGCTAGGAGTTAAGGCCAAGGGACTGGCGGAGCGTCCCGCGCGTCTCCTCATCGAAGACACACAGGCTTTCCGCTTTACGTCCCCTTTCTGCGAGCCATTCCAAAAATAATTCGTAATAACTCTTTGCACTGGTCGGGCATTTGTCAAGGCCCAGCGCCTTTTCGAGCTCCGCGATGCGCTCCGGCCCGGCTTCGATTTCCACCACGCTGCCAAAGGGAAGTTCGTCCATGTCGATATGCGCACCGCCGATCAGGTAGCTTTCACGGATTTTCTCATAGCCGCCGATCACATGATAGCCGAGCAGGCCGAGGATGCGCGCCATGCCGGCCGGGTCATCGACGCCGATTTCCACTTCGTCACGGCATTTGACCGGCCTTCCCCCAACCATGACAGGAGGCAGGGGAGATTTGAAAGTAAGCCGGCAGTCACTCTTCTCAGCCCATTCCCGGGTTCTCAGCCTCAGCAGCCTGTCGGAACGGCTAAGGCTTCTTTTTGTATCGTCATAGAGTCTGTTGGATTCAAAATGGGATCCGCCCTGCGGGATTCCGCCCAGCGCCTCTACCCTGCCCCTGAGAGCATCGCGGGTCACCCAGAGATATTTGCGTTCGATTTCGCTGCTCATGTCTGTCCTCAGTTTCTGTGAAAAAGCCGTGCCGCCATTTCCGATATTCCCTTCACTCCGCCCTTTCCCGAATGCACAATGGGGGAAAAACCAAGCCTCCTGGCCTGAGCGAGACGAAGTTCCTGGGAGGCGACTGGCCGGGCCTGCCCGTTCAGATCGAGTTCACCGAAAAACACACATTTCTCGGGCAGGGGCACATCGTAATAAGAGGAAAGCACGGCGGCCACGAGAGCCAGATCCATGCCGGGTTCCTGCAGACGCATGCCTCCTCCGACCTTGGCGTAGATATCCACCTGCGAAAAATTGAGATGAAGCCGCTTCTCAAGCACCGCGAGGAGCAGATTCAGACGGTTGACGTCAAAGCCCAGCGCCACACGCCGCGGTATAGCAAGGAAGGAACGCGAGACGAGGGCCTGCACTTCGACAGCAAGCGGCCTCTGCCCGTCCACGGCCATGACCACAGCAGTCCCGGAGAGCTCCGGATCCCTGTCCTCGAGGAAGAACGTCGAGGGATCATCCACAACTTCGAGGCCATGGCGGCCCATGCGGAAAACGAGAAGTTCCTCATTGGGACCGAAGCGGTTCTTGAACACGCGCATGAGCCGGAAAACCTGACGCCTGTCCCCCTCGAGGGACACGACGGTATCAACCATGTGCTCCAGCATGCGCGGGCCGGCCAGCGTGCCATCCTTGGTCACATGTCCCACGATGATCCCTGTCACGCTGAGGCGCCGGCAGGCCTCGATGAAAAGCGTGGCCACGGCCTTGACCTGACTCACGTTGCCGGGCAGGCCCTCGGCCTCAAGGCTGGCCATAGTCTGGACCGAGTCGAGGATAAGGAGCGCCGGCTTCTCCTCCTCCATGCCGGCGATGACTTCCTCGATGGAGGATGTGGACATGGCCATGAGCCGTGGATTGAGCAGGCCGAGCCGATCGGCACGGACCCTGACCTGGGGCAGGGACTCCTCGCCTGAAGCGTAGAGAACCTTCTGACCGCGCGCAGACACGCTGCCAGCCACCTGCAGAAGCAGCGTCGATTTCCCTATGCCCGGCTCACCGCCCAGAAGAATAGCCGCTCCGGGAACCAGTCCGGAGCCGAGGACACGATCCAGGGCGGCTATGCCGCTCGGATATGGTTCCCTGCCCTCGCAGGTGACGCTTTCAAGCGTCTGGGGGCTGTTGCGCTGGGACACGGAGGATTTTGCGGAGGTCGCGCTCCCTGGAGGCCCCTGGCGCACGGCCACGGGTTTGAGCGTGTTCCACTCCCCGCAGGAAGGACACTGCCCGTGCCACTGGAAGGAGCGCGCTCCGCAGCCCGAACAGACGTATATTTCTCGTGTTTTTGCCATGACCGGATTTTACGTGATGTCCGGACCGTCCACAAGGCCACGGGAGATGACTGGCGGTTTCCGGCCTGTGGGCAAAAAAAAAGACTCCGGAGGCAGACAGCCTGCGGAGTCTCTGATTTCCTGTTGGTGCGCCCGGAGAGATTCGAACTCCCGACACACAGGTTCGTAGCCTGTTGCTCTATCCAGCTGAGCTACGAGCGCATCAAACAACGAAGCAACCTATTCTCAAACTGAGAAAAGGTCAAGGGAAAAGTTAAAAAAACTAGGCGTCGGCCTTCACGCCGTTCACGGCATGGGCAAGACGGGAAATCTTGCGGGAAGCCTGGCGGGAGTGAATGGCACCCTTGCCAGCGGCTTTGGCGAGCAGGGAAGTAGCCTTCACGAGGGCTTCCTTGGCAGCAGCCTGATCTTTGTTGGCAATAGCGAGACGCACAGCCTTCACGGCATTCTTGGCGCGGGTGCGGACAGCGCGATTGCGGCCGGCCTGAACAAGGCTCTGGCGATGACGCTTAAGGGCGGACTTATGATTAGCCACGATGATCCTCCAATAAAAACTATAGAAACCTTTGACAGGCTTTTTCCATTTGTGAGACGCTGTTAATACGCCAAGATGTCGGACCTGTCAAGAAACAGGGGCCGGAAAACAGCAGATTCCACGGCTCCGTAAAAAAACGGGGCATTCCGGAGGAGCCGGAACGCCCCGGACGCGTCAGATCTGAAGGGCCGCAAAATCAGCCACGCGGGAGAAACGATCGGCCATGGCCTTGAGCAGCGCAAGACGGTTGTTCCTGAGTGCGGCGTCGTCGCAGTTAACCATAACGCCGTCGAAGAACGCGTCCACAAAGGGGCGGAGCTTCTTCAGCGTGGCGAGGATGCCGGCGTAGTTCTGGCCGTTCCAGAGGTTATCCAGTTCGGGGAGCATCTCGTCCAGCACATTGGCGAGTTTCTTCTCGGGTTCTTCCTGGAGGAGCGATTTACGCCAGACAGCGGGGATTTCCTCCCTGCCGTCAGACTGCTTGCGGATGATGTTGGCCACGCGTTTGAACGTCTGCACGGCCTCGGTATAGCCAGGTTCCGTGCGGAATGCGGCGAGCGCCTCCAGACGCAGGTCGCAGGTCTTCACGTCGCGCACGCCGGCGCCGAGGGCGGCGTCGACCAGCGTCGTCTCCTTGCCGAGGTTCTGGTAGAAGTTGCGCAGCCTCAGGCTGAAGAAGTCCATAAGCTTATCCAGGGCTTCCGTGGGAGAAAGCTTCCACTCGATATCGCCATAGCTTTCCTGGGCAAGCGCGAACAGATCGCGCATATCGAGAGAGAAGCCAAACTCACGTACGATGCGGATGATGCCCAGAGCGCAGCGGCGCAGGGCATTGGGATCGGCGGCGCCTGTAGGAATGAGGCCCAGTCCGAAGCAGCCGGCCATGGTGTCCACTTTGTCGGCGATGGACAGAATGGCACCAGTGGCGCTCACGGGCAGGGGGCTGTCCGGCCCGGCAGGCAGATACTGCTCGCTCACGGCCGAGGCGACTGCGTCATTCTCACCCATGCGCCTGGCGTAGATGCCGCCCATGACGCCCTGCAGCGTGTCGAACTCGCCAACCATGTTGGTGACAAGATCGGCCTTGGAAAGACGTCCGGCGCGGGCCGCGTTGTCCGCCACGGCAGGATCACACTTCTCGGCGATGGCACGGCAGAGTTTTTCGAGACGCCGCGTCTTGTCGCCCATGGTGCCAAGGCCGCGGATGAAGACAACGTGCTCGAGCTCCTCAAGCCATTTATCGAAGCTGTTCTTCAGATCCTCATGCCAGAAGAAGCGGGCGTCCTCGAGACGGGCGCGGAGCACCCTCTCCCAGCCGTGTTTCACGAGCTCCACGTCCGGAGGAGTAAGGTTGAGAACGGTCACGAAGTGCGGCAGGAGGTTGCCCGCAGAATCTTCCAGACCAAAGCTCTTCTGGTTCACCTGCATGCTGGTCACCAAGACTTCGCGGGGCACTTCCAGATAGATTTTGTCAAAGTCGCCGAGAAGGGGAACAGGATGTTCGACGAGGCCGCACACTTCATTGAGCAGTCCCTCAGTATAGAGCACGCGGCCGCCTACGGCCTTTGCCTGCCTGTCAGCCCCCTCAATGATAATTCTGCGGCGCTCGGCGCCGTCCAGCACGAGGCCGCCCTTCTTCGTTACGACGTCAATGTAGTCACTAGCGGAAGGCACCTCAAAGGGACCGGCTCCATGAATGCGGTGACCGCAGGTGGTGCGGCCGCTCTTCACAGGCCCGACCTCAAAGGACACAACGCTGTCATCGAGCAGCGCCAGAATCCAGTGCATGGGGCGGGCATAGGTGAAGGAGCTCGTTCCCCAGCGCATACGCTTCGCGAAAGGCACGCCGGAAATGATGCCGGGACAGACACCGGCCAGGATGTCGCCTGCACCGCGGCCGCCAACCGTCTTCTTCACAGCCACATACTCCCCCTTCGGGGTCTTGATGGTATAAACATCCTTCACGTCCACGCCGTTGGTGCGGGCGAACCCTTCCAGAGCCTTGCTGGGCACGCCGTCCTTCCAGGCGATGCGGGCTGGCGGTCCGGAGACCTCCTCCTCACGCGTGGGCTGTACGGGAGAGAGATTGTCAATGATGACGGCGGCGCGGCGCGGCGTGGTGTACACGCGGATGGAGCCGTGCTCCAGAAAATTTTCTTTCAGGGCCGTGTCAAAAGATTGGGAGAGATAGGCCTCCTCCCCTGCCAGGAAGCGGGAGGGAAGCTCTTCAGTGCCGATTTCCAGAACAAAAGTAGCCATTCCTTTTTCTCCTTACTTCTTGAGCATGGGATAGCCCATATCCTCGCGCTGTTTGGCGTAAAGCCTTGCAACACCGGAGGCCAGGGCGCGGACCCTGCCGATGTAGGCGGCGCGTTCCGTGATGGAAATGGCGCCGCGGGCATCCAGCAGGTTGAACGTGTGCGAGCACTTCATGCACTGGTCATAGGCAGGCCACGGCAGTCCCATTTCCATGAGCGAGCGGCATTCCTTTTCGTGATCGTCAAAATGCTTGAAGAGCATGGCCGCGTTGCTGCAGTCGAAGTTGTATTTCGACTGCTCCACCTCGTTCTGGTGGTAAATGTCGCCGTAGGTAACGCGTTCGTTCCATCTGAGATCGTAGACGCTGTCCACGCCCTGCAGATACATGGCGATGCGTTCGAGGCCGTAGGTGATTTCCACGGGAGTGGGTGAAAGATCCAGGCCGCCCACCTGCTGAAAATACGTAAACTGGCTCACTTCCATGCCGTTGAGCCAGACTTCCCAGCCAAGGCCCCAGGCGCCCAGGGTGGGAGATTCCCAGTCGTCTTCCACAAAACGGATGTCGTGTTTTGAGGTGTCAATGCCGAGGGCGCCAAGGCTGCCGAGGTAGAGATCCTGGGAGTTTTCAGGGTTGGGTTTCATAATGACCTGGAACTGGAAGTACCTCTGCAGGCGGTTGGGGTTCTCGCCGTAGCGTCCGTCCTTGGGGCGGCGGCAGGGTTCCACATATGCAACACTCCACGGTTCCGGTCCGAGCACGCGCAGAAATGTGTGCGGGTTGAAGGTACCCGCGCCGCACTCGACGCCGATGGGCTGTTCGACAACGCAGCCGTGCTTGCCCCAGTAGCTCTGGAGCGTCATGATTACGTCTTGAAAGAACATGAAAATCTCTCCTTGGCGGAACGCCCTACACGCGCAGGAAACGGCCCCGCTCCCAGGTGAATCCAAGATGGTACTGCACAAAGGCATCTATGGCCTGGGCTGTCTGGCGCCTGTCCTGCGGCGAAAGACCAGACGCAGGCCATGAAAGAGGATATTCTTGCTGTACATCCCGCAGGACGTCAAGCGCTTTTGCCGAAAGGACAATGCCCCCACCCCGCGAACGGGACGCGCACTCCTCACAGAGCACCCGGGCCTCCTCGACAGAAAAACGCCCCGCGCCTTCAACAGGCCTGCCGCACGAGGCGCAGGTGTCGAAGCCGGGGGCGTATCCCAGAATGCCTGCCAGACGCAGGCGGAAAAAAAAGGGAAAAAGAACCGAAGGCGCATCCGCGGATTCGAGGCGGGCCAGCATTTCAGAGAGAAGCCTGAAACCTTCTTCCCCCGACTGTTCCGGCACACCGACAGCCCGCGTGAACTTGAGGCAGTTGGCCGCAATCCCGAGGAGGGCCGGGCTGTGCCGCAGTCTCTCGGGCCCCTTCTCCAGAACAGCCTCCTCGAGATCCAGGTACGAGCCCCTGCGTGAGGGCGAGACCCGGCACGTGAGGATGTTCATCACGTCCAGACACCCCACAAAACGGCGCCTGCTGTGGGCACCTCCAAACGCAAAGACTGTCTGCATGCCGTGGCCGCGGAAAAGAATGCGGAGCCACACGTCGGCTTCCCTGAAAAGCCCTTTGGCCACCACAAAGCCCGTGTCACTCCAGTCCATGGGCCTCCCAGCCCCCTTCCTACTGGGGCATGGGGGGGAAGGTCATGGTGCGGACCTGGCCGGAACGGCCTCTGTCCTGCAGTTCCTGGCCGTCGTAGATGATACGCACGCCGCCGGCGTTGCCGAGGCGCAGCACAAGCTTGGCCGTGAACGGGAAGGTCAGGGTCTCGCCCTTTTTCATGGTATGCTGATCCGGTTTTCCGGAGTCTGCGGTGGCCTGCATCCAGCAGGTTTCTTCGGCTATGAGTACAATCTTATGCTGGCCGGGAAGCGCGGAAAGATCCGCGTTGGGAGGCATATTGGGATTGGCGGCCTGCGGGGAAGGCTTCGTGCCGTTTCCGGCGAGGCCGGCCTTGCCAGCCAGCGTAGCGTTGCCCTGCAGTGTCCCCCACGGGGAATCCGCGGGCACGACACCGGCCAGGGGCTGCCGCCCGGTACCCGTGGCGTTCAGCGACGGAGATCCGGCGGAGGTGGCGCTTCCGGCGCCGGCGGGCATGTTGGGCGTGCGCTGGGCGGGAGCCTGCATGTCACCAAGTCCGGAGTCAGACTTCTGCCCGGCGGGCTGGGTCTTCTGATCAACGGAACCGGTTACCTGGCTTCCGGACATGCTGGCGTTCTGGCCGCCCGCGGCAAAGCCATCCTGAGGATTCTTCGTCTGCATGGGGGCTTGCGCGGTATTGCCGATCCCGCTCTCCTTGGCGACAAAATCGATAAGACCGAAACGCCACACGGCCCATGCGATGAGGCAGGCCAGAGCGAGGCTCAGGACAATGCCAATCCAGCGCGTGTCACGGTGTGGACGGGCGGAAACATCAGGCTCGAAGAGAGGCTCGGTCACGACACTGGATCTGTCGGGACTCAGGGAATCCAGGACGGGCTTATACTCGTCTTCAGGCAGACCGAGGTAGCGGGCGTAGGACCTGAGAAAGCCTTTAGCGTACGCCGTGTGGGGCATGCCGGACAGATCGCCTTTCTCGAGGGCATCAAGATGGCTTGTGGAAATTTTGAGACGTTCCGAAACGTTTTCCAGGGACAGGCCGCGCTCTTCGCGTTTTGCGCGCAGTGCGGCGCCAAGCTCTTCAAGAGTCATGAAATCAACCTCTCGCCGTCAGACTAAAAACGTCTGTCTATGATAGCCTTGGACATGAGATCCTTGTTGAAATCTTCCAGACGGGAATCAGCCTTGGGATCGCGCAGTTTGGCGTCGATAAACGGAGTGGCTTCCTGCAGCGTCATAATCCTGAGCTTGGTATCTCCTTTGGGGCTGAAAAGGCGCACCTGGGCCTTGAACTGGGCGTTATAGGAGAAAAGATCCGTAACCTCGCCCGGCTGCATGCTGTTAAGACGGCCCTTCCATTCGTCATTGAGACGGTTCCACTGGACGGCACCGGCATCGCCGTCATTGTTCGAACGGTTGACGGCGTATTTCATGAACGCGTCGTGCCAGCTTATGGCACCGCTTTTCACTTTGGGAGCGATTTCATTATAGGGAGCCTTCGGATTGTAGATGAGAACCTGCATGTGCAGGCCTTCACGGTTGTACATGGTGCTCTTGTGAGCCTCGTAGTACGCCTTGATTTCCTCAGGAGTGACAATGGTGCGGCGGCCAACCTGCTGCCCCAGGATCCTCTGGCGGAGGAGGCTGCTCTTAACCTGACTGCGCAGCTGGGTGAGAGTCATGCCGTCACGGGCGAGGGACTGCTCAAACTGAGCCCTGGTCATGCGGCGGGACTGATACATATTGGTGATTTCCTTGTCGACTTCCGCATCCGTGACTTCGACTTTGAGGCGCCTGGCTTCGTTCTGATACAGAACGTCCAGAATCATCATGTCCAGAACCTTGTTCATGATTTCCCGGGCCCTGTCCTTCTGAGCGGGATTTCGGGGATCGATATGTGCCCTGGCCAGCTCGGGATAGGAATTGCGTTCCAGATCATACATGGTGATGACATTTCCATTGACCACAGCAGCAACTCTGTTGATCTGCTCGGCAGCGGCCGGCTGGATCATGGCCATGCCGATAATCAGCAGAAAACCAAGCAATTTTTTCACAACGAAATCCTCCGCAAAAATTCGGCTCCTTATTACCCGCATTCTCTCACCCTTGGCAAGGTGTTCCAAAGAGGCATCCTGAATCCTTTAGGATTTTCTGTCGGGTTTTTTCCTTCGTTTCACGCCGCCCACCCTGACGGTAAGGCCCTGAAGATCCGGAGCCGGCGACTGCGTTCTGGAAGGTTTGCGCGGTTTCGGGCGGCGTTCCACGTTCAGATAGGACGGAATATCCTTCTTCTCCTTCGCCGGCTCCGTCTGTGCCTTCTCTCCGTCTCCGGAAGCGGTTTCAGCGCGCACGGACTCGAGATCCGCCCTCAGGCCGGCGAGCGCCTCCCTGAAGGGTTTGTCCGACGGAACCGGCAGAATGAGCGTTGCCGGAGGTGTGAGCTTCGCGCCATGCGTCTGATTGGCCAGTGTGAGAATCCTGACAGGGTCCGAAGCTGTCTGTCCCTCTGCCCAGCACAGTTTGACATGCTTCAGACTGAGATCGGCCTTCTGCACCTGCAGTCCGGTAAGAAACTGCTTGAAATCAAGGACAGCAAGGAAATTCTGGAAATCTTCAGGGAAGGGGCCGAAGCGGTCACGCAGGGAAAGGGCAATCTGCTCCCTGGTCGGCCCGTCCGGAGCCGTGGTGAGCTCCTTGTAGTAACGGAGCCTTTCCTGACCGTCTTCGATATAGGTTTCCGGTATGCGGGCGGGAACGCCGATATTGAGCTCGGTTTCAACCCGCTGCACCTCGGGCGTGCCCCTGAGGCGGTCCACGGCCTGCGCGAGCATCTCGAGATACAGGTCAAGGCCGACCCTGGTAATCTGGCCGGACTGGGCTTCACCAAGGATATTGCCGGCGCCCCTGAGACGGAGATCCTCCATGGCGACTTTGAAGCCGGCGCCGAGGTAGTCCATTTCCAGGATGATACGCAGACGCTCTTCGGCGAGCTTTGTCAGATGATCCTTGTCGGGAACCACGAAATAGGCATAGGCCTGGCGGTCACTGCGTCCTACCCGGCCCCGCAGCTGATAGAGCTGGCCGAGGCCAAAATTCTGAGCCTGATCCACAATCAGGGTATTGGCCCGCGGGAAATCCAGGCCGGATTCCACAAGAGACGTGCACACGAGGACATCAAGCTCGCCATGCCAGAAACGGCGCATATTGTCCTCGACCTCTTCTTCGTTCATCTTGCCGTGGGCCATGGCGATACGGGCCTCCGGCACCAGTTTGTGCACAAACTCGGCCACACGGCCAAGCCCCTGCACCCTGTTATAGACCCAGAATACCTGTCCGCCGCGTTCCATCTCGCGCTTCACCACTTCCCTGAGCGTCTTTTCGTCGCGGTTCAGCACCAGAGATTCCACGGGTTTGCGGTCCTGCGGAGCGGTCTCAATGATGGAAAGGTCGCGGATACCGGACATGGAAAGCTGCAGCGTCCTCGGAATAGGCGTGGCCGTAAGCGTCAGAACATCCACGTTTTTCTTCAGCGATTTGAGCATTTCCTTGTGCCGCACACCGAAACGCTGTTCCTCATCGAGAATAAGCAGTGCCAGATTGGGCAGTTCCACATCCGAGGAAAGAAGCCGGTGTGTGCCGATGAGAATATCAATCTGTCCTCTTGCCGCCTCCCGGATGACTTCCTTCTGCTTTTCCGCGGACACGAAGCGGGAAAGCAGCCCCACGTTAACGGGGAAGCCGCTCATCCTGGCCCTGAAAGTCTGATAATGCTGCTCGGCCAGCACAGTCGTCGGACAGAGCAGCGCCACCTGACGGCCTTCCGTCGCCGCCCTGAAGGCTGCACGCATGGCCACTTCGGTTTTGCCGAACCCCACGTCGCCGCAGATGAGCCTGTCCATGGGTTCATCACGCTCCATGTCACGGAGAACGTCAGCAATGGCCTTCGCCTGATCCGGCGTTTCCTCAAACCCGAACGTGGATTCGAACTCACGATAGAGGTCGTTCACAGGAGGATAGGAAAAGCCCTTCGCCACCTTGCGGTAGGCGTACATCTCCACAAGGTCAGCCGCTATCTTCTCAATGGCCTTGCGGGCACGCTCCTTGCTGGCGTTCCAGCGGGAGCCGCCAAGTTTGTCCAGCGCCGGCTCGGCTCCATCGCCGCCCTTGAAGCGCTGGATAAGGGACAGCCTGTCCACCGGCACGTACAGGCTGTCGCTGCCCTGGTATTCCATAACCAGGAAGTCATTGCCCGTGCCGGCCATATCAATGCGCTTCAGTCCCCTGAAGCGGCCAATGCCGTAATCCCTGTGAACGAGCAGTTCACCTTCCTTCAGATCTTCGAAGGAATCCAAGCCCTTGAAGGCGCGCGTACTCCGGGTACCAGACCTTTCGGCTTTGGGGAAGAGAATTCCTTCCCCGAGAATGATCGAATTGTCCCAGAGGAGTTCGGAACCTTTTCTGAAGGAAGAAAGAAGAGCGAAAAGGCCCTTCTCGCCGAGAGAGTAACGCAGGCGCGGCGCAATGCCCTCTGTTTCGCAGAGTTTGAGAAACTTCTTTCGGGCCCGATCCGTGGAAAAGCTGAGCAGCACCTGGTTCTTCTCAGCCATCCACGTCTTCAGGGCGGCGCTCATCTGCAGCCAGGGCCGGTCCATGGCGCCGGGATCGGTAAAGACCTCCTGGAAGGAGTGCAGCTCATGCTCGCACATATCGATGCCGGACTGCTCCACTCCCACCACAAGGGGCTCGGAATAGACAATTGTGCCGCCCTGCAGGGGAGCCGCGTCACGGCTGCGCAGACAGAGAGAAGAAGGCTGCTGGGGTTCGGCGTCCTCCGAGGAAAGCTTTTCCGCGGCATCGTCCCAGACCTCTTCAAGAACCTCGCGGGTATCATTCTCCCCATCGCAGAAGAAGAAGCTTCCCTTCGGGAGCCAGTCTTCCAGGAGAGAGGCGTTTTCGTGCACCACGCCTGGCATGAGAGCCCTGCCCGTTTCACGCAGGGCCTTTCTGCAGGCATAGGACATGTTTTCCGTGATTACGCCTTCCCGGAAGAGCTTTTGAAAGCGCTGCTCCGCCACTTCGAGACTCTTTGCATCGCTCAGATAGGGAGCCGCCGGAATAACGGTCAGAGAATCCGTATCCCCCACAGAACGCTGGCTTTCCGGGTCGAAAACTCTCAGCTCGTCGACCGTGTCGCCGAAGAACTCCAGACGCAACGGCCTCGTGTATCCAGGGGCGAAAATGTCGAGGATATCGCCCCTGCGGGCGACTTCGCCGGGGTTGGTCACCATGGGAACACGGGAAAACCCCCACTCAACGAGCTGATCAAGGAGCAAATCCTGAGGCCAGTCAGCGCCCTTTGCTATCTCGAGAGTGTTCTTCAGAAAGAAGTCCCGGGATGGATACCTGACAAGGAGAGAGCCGGCGCTCGCAACAACGATACGGGGTGCGCCCAGAGAAAGCGCGTAGAGGGACGCCAGGCGTGACGCCCAGACGGAAGGACCGCTGCGCAGAAGGAGTCCGGGGGGGAGGCTGATGACACTCCTGGCCCACGCCGGGGTATCCGGCGGAACCGGTTCGGCGGAGAGTTCCGGGGTAAAGAGCACGGCCAGGCCCTGGAGAGCCTGAAAGCTCTCCCGGCTGCCGGCCACAAGTACGGCGGTGCGCCCGCGGGCGACGGACTCAGCCGCCAGCCTGGCCCGGGTGGCCAGGCCCGCCCGATCAAGATGCAGGACAGCTTCCTGCGTATCCAGAGGAAAACGAGTCTGCATGTTTTTTCATGCCTTTGGGGATGAAAGAAACGGCTGCGCCGCCCCTGAGGCAGTCATCTTTTTAGAAACCGCAGCCGGAACAGCTGCCGCAGCTGCCGCCGCAGGAATGATCCGACGGACCGAGAACGAAAGGATGGTCTGTCCTGACCACGAAGCCCGTACCGCTAACATCCACAGTCACATTACCGACCATGGCGAAAAGGGGCTTGGTCATGCAGAACACAATACCGTCAACTTCCTCGGAAACGTCATATTCGGCATCGGCCTTGTCCAGTGTCATGGTGGCGGTGGGACCGCCGCACGTGCCCGGGGCAAAATACACACGAATGCTCTTGCCGCAGTCGGAATTCGCGGCAAAGAAATCGTCGAGTTCCTTCTTGGCTTTAGGCGTAACAGTAAACATTGGGCATGACTCCTTTGAAAAGAGAAGAGAATACGGCGCCCCGTCGTCTCCGGGGCACCGTACGGTTCGGAAAACAGAAGGCTAGTGGCATCCGCCGCCGCATCCGGAACACCCTCCACCGCAGCTGCAGCTTCCGCCCATGTCAGGAACGGGGCGTTCGGATACAATGGCGAAGCCGAGATAGCTGAGATCCACGCTGATGTTGCCAATGGCTTCGTAGAGCTCCTTCGTCATGCAGTAGGTAACGCCTCCGATCTCTTCGGAAACGTCATTGTCGTCTGCATCATCGAGAGCCATGGACAGCGTCGGACCACAGCATCCGCCGGGAGCGGGAAAAACGCGGACGGATTTCTTGGCATCGGGATTGCCGTTGAAAAAGGCATCCAGCTCCTTCTTGGCCGCATCGCTAAGAGAAATCATGGAAAAACCTCCACGGGAGATATAAACTGCCTGGGGAAAAGCAGTCCGGAGGGAGGGAGCTATCGCCCTTTTTCCCGCCTGGTTGGCTCGTTCTGGGCGCGGCCTGTTCCCCCGGAAAATCCGGAGGAACAGACCGCAGCGGAACGAACGGTTAGATGGAGCAGCTGTCCCCTGTACAGCCGCTGCAGCCATGCCCCTGGGGCGCAGAAGCGCTGTAGGGCCTTTCAGAGCTGATCGTGAAGCCCATGTAGCTGAGGCCTACCGAAACTTCTCCGATCATCTGATAAAGATTTTTTGTCATGCAAAACGTAATGCCGCCGACTTCCTGGGTCTCATCCTCGTCGTCAGGCTCATCCAGAGCCATTGAAAGAGAAGGACCGCTTCAGCCGCCGGGGGCTACAAAAACACGAACGGATTTTTGGGTGTCAGAGTGGCTGGAGAAAAATGCATCCAGCTCTTTTTTGGCAGCATCATCTAAGGTGATCATGAAAAAAATCCTCCAATGATCGGCAAAATGTTAACGAAAATGAAGATCCAGAAAGCAGTGCGGAGCCGTAAAAACTCACGCACTTTTCCCGAGCTGGGAATTTGTAAGATTATCAGAAACCAATCCTGCCTGCAAACGCATCCGGGGATCTGCTGCCGATAACCGTATTTTGTAAAATAACAACTATAACCAAAAATGGAATACCCTGACAGCCTTTTCCACTCTTTTCAGCAGACGGCAAAACTGATAATTTGAATCAACCCTTTCTTTTTTTGCATGGAGATTTTTATGGAATCCAAGCTCCTTCTCGATGACGGCGAAATCACGCGCACGCTGGAGCGTCTCGCCTACCAAATTCTCGAAAAGCATGAGAAATGCGAAAACATCATGCTTGTCGGCATCGAACGCCGCGGCGCCGATCTGGCCAGACGTCTGCAGAAAATCCTGACCTCGACCGTGAATCACGAGGTTGCTCTGGGAACCCTCGACATCAACCTGTATCGTGATGACTGGACTTCCATGGACGCCTCTCCGCGCGTGGGTCAGTCCAACATTCCCCAGGATGTGACCGGTGTCGCCGTCATTCTTATTGATGACGTCCTCTACACGGGCAGAACCATCAGATCTGCCCTCGAAGCCATCCTTGATTACGGCAGGCCCAGCTCCGTTGAGCTTCTGGTTCTCATTGACCGCGGACACCGCGAGCTTCCCATCCAGGCCGACTACGTTGGCCGCACCATTAATACGTCCAGGGAAGAACACGTAGATGTCCTGCTTGAAGAACGCGACGGCAAGAACGAAGTACGCATTTCCCGCGACTGATCCGTGGCAAAAACTGTTTGTCTCTGCCGGCAGCACTGTTGCGGTCGGCTTTTTTTGTATCCATTGGTCAGAACCGGCCGGAACCGGGAAGGAGTGTGCTCTGAACAGAACGCACTCCCCTCACACCACAGTGACCTTCCGGGTTTTTAATGCCCCCAGTGCCAATACCGTTCCGGCTGCCATGCCGCCACTTCCATAAGTGGAGGCAGCTGACCAGACCAGCGTTCTGGCTGCACCGCCCCGGACTTCATCACACACGGCGGATACCTCCGGTGCCAGGCTGTGATTTTCCCGCTGTCAGGGCAGTCCCGGGACTTTCATCATCAGACGCGCCAATAACGGGAGCACAGAAAAAAGCGGGGCAAACGAATACCGTACGCCCCGCCTGTTATTTTCTATCCGGCAGAATTCCGGACGCCGCTTCCGGCGGCAAGTCTGCGCCGGACTGCCCGCTTTCTGAGATAGAAACGCAGGGGCAGGAAGGTGCAGATAATCGCGAGGATACAGATGTTCAGTGCCCGGGACCATGCCGCGTTGAAGGGGCCCTGGAAGGAAAGAAGAGCATTCTGCCCCCAGACTGTATGATACAGGGCGAACCCGAGCGCGAAGTTCAGGAGGAGCAGGCCGATGGCGCAGAGAAGCCACGGCGCGGGGATATGCTCTTCCATGAAGAGAGAATGTCTGTAGAAACGACGCCCCGACGCGTACAGCATACCCAGAACCACAGCGCACATGAGCGCCGGAATCCAGCTTCCCCGCATGAGCGTACCCAGAATGCCGAGCACAAGACAGATGCAAATCCATACATAGGGCCGGCGCTGACGCCGCTTCAGGCCATAGGCCAGGAAAAGCAGCAGACATCCCGCAGCCCCGCAGAATATGGTGCCGATGAACGCGCACTGGGTTGGCAGATACTGCGTCAGGAAGGAAAGCCCCCACCTCGGAGGTGTGGTTGAGAAGAGCAGAAGCACAGCGCCCGCAGCGAGCGCGAGACAGGCCGTAATCATGGGCGACAGCACGGAAAGCCAGCGGCCGGCGTCGTGAATGAAGTTGCGGCGCAGGCGCACCTCGTACACGGCGAGCACGACGGCTGCGCAGAGAAGCGGCAGTATATAGTAAATGAGGCGGAACATGAGAACCGCCGCAAAGACCACCTGCTCCTGGTCCGTGTTGGTGAGGTGGATGATGATGAGCTCGAAAAGACCGACACCACCGGGAATATGAGTCAGGACGACAGCCACCTGGGCCATAAGGTAGCCAGGCAGGAACTGAAGATACCCCACTCCGATGGTTGAAGGCAGAAGAACCCACATGCAGGCTGCCGCACAGATCAGGTCAACCCAGGAAACCACGACCTGGGCAATGGCGATCTTCGGCGTCGGAAAGACGAATTCCTTGCCGAAAAAATGCACTGGCTTACGCACGAAAAAGCAGAGCACAAGGTAGAGGACAGCTATGCCCGTGAGCAGGGCTCCGAGGAGCCGGACGTTGTGGAGGGGCATTTTGGCCAGCAGTTCCGGAGGAAATTCCGGGGGGGCGATAAGGAAGACGATGCCGCCAAGGCCCATGGCGCCGATCCAGAAAGTGACCGCGAGCATGAGAACAAGATGCAAAATCTCGTGGATGGAGAAGCCCCAGACCGAATAAAACCGGAAACGCACGCTTGTTCCGCCCAGAAGAGCCCCGAAGTTATAGCTCACGGTCTGCCCCACGAACGACACAAGACTGACCTTGCTCATGGGCAGTGTTTTGTGGATGGCTTTCAGAGCCAGCCAGTCGTATCCAATCAGGATAAAATAATTGACGATGGCGAGGATAAAGGAAAGGAAAAGGCGGGTGTAGGGAATCTGATCGATGGCGGCACGTATTTGCGCTATGCTGTAAGCCTTGAGCTTGTCGTACAGAAGATACACAGCCAGAATGAAGATAGCCAGGACGAGAAGCGGCGCCAGATAGCGTAAATATTTTTTCATAATTTCGGGCCTCTCCGGAGAAAAGACTGGAAACAGGGGAAGGATTTCCTCCCCTGGAAACGTTAGATAATAAAATTTCCTGTTACTTCACGTCAAGCCGGAATAGCTTTTGGCGCGCCCGTTCTCCCCGGCCGGAAACGAGAACAGCCTCCCCGCTTGCGCGGAGAGGCTGTTCAGGAAAAGGTGCCCCCGGCCGTTATTCGACGACCTTATGTCCAAGAAATTTGATTTCGGTGATTTCGTAGGTCACGCTGCCACGGGGGATATTGATGGTCACCTCATCGCCGACTTCGTGGCCCAGAAGGGCTTTGCCCACGGGCGACAGATAGGAAATGCTGCCCTTCGACGGATTGGAATCGTCGGGGCCGAGGACGGTATAGGTCTTCTCTTCATCGGTATCCTCGTCCACAAGGACGCAGGTGCTGCCGAACACAACGCGGTTACCGCTCAGCTTGTCGAGATCAATCACTTTGTACAGTCCGAGTCTGGATTCAATGTACTTGATTCGGGCCTCACACATGCCCTGACGCTCTCTGGCGGCATCGTAACCGGCGTTTTCACGCAGGTCGCCTTCTTCACGGGCTTCCTTGATAGCCTGGATGATATGCGGACGTTCTTCCTTGAGTTCCGCAAGTTCTTTCTCCAGTCTCTTGTACCCCTGCACAGAAATCGGGATGCTGGAATCGGCCATGTCTCGTTCTCCTAAAAAACAATAAAAAAAAACGTCCACTGCCAAAACAGCGGATCGCAGAATACTTCTTTTCATAACTTTATAAGCCAGTCACCATGGAAGGTCAAGCGGGGACGGAATTTCTCAGCGTAAGGACCAGTCCGCTGCTTCCCCCTCTCTGAAAAATTATTTTTCTTTTTCAAGAAATCCATTGCATTTATTTCTTTTTTCAGTGCTTCTTTGATGTACTTCCGTTCGCTTTGCCTCTGTTTCCTGTTTTTAAATAAAATCTAGACTTTTTATATATTTTTATACTTTTGCGTATTACATTCTTTCAGTCTCTTCTGACGGCATCAGACAAGAAGTGATTCTTTCTTAAACTTGGCAATCCCTGGGATGTTTGCTATCAGTTATTCGTTCTGCAATCCGCCGGACGGGGAACTTTCTGTTCTCTCCAACCGATTCTTTCTGAAAAAGATGCGCAAAAATTCCCTTTTCTACCCCCGCGTCCTCTATATTCTGGCCGCACTGGCCTGGTATCTCCTGCTGTGGCCAAACCCAATCACCGTGTTCATGGCCGGCTGCACGGCCTGCCTGACTCTGCCCATATACAGGAAGTTCCGCACAATAGCGCGGCAGAGAAGGCGCAACGTAGAACCCCGCTGCCGCGCGCTTCTGGCAAAAGAGATTGGCGGGCCGAGGCTTATCCGCCCCATAATCAGGCGCTGGAGGCGCATCCGCACGGGCACAAGACTTTCCATCATCAGGGGTATGCCCATGACCGCATACCTTTCCCTGATCATTATGGGCATGATCCTGCCCGTGACGCTCTTCACGGTTCTTGTGGCTCCCCAGGTTGGCGCGGGCTTTTCCCGTCTGCACGAATTATGGTCAAATAATTTCCAGCTGCCCGAGGAATGGACACAATTCCTCAACGAACGCTTCGCCAACATACACAACGTGCCTTTCGTAAACAGGATCCTTGAGGAAGGCCAGTCCATTCTCGATCAGATATCCGAGTACTTCAGCAATTTTTCCACAGACACCATGACCACCATCATCAACAGGGGATTCAACGTCCTCGGTGGCACCATGTCCGTTCTCTGGGATCTCTTCCTCTTTCTTTTCCTCACTGTCATCTTCGCCCTCTACGCGGAACGCATCCATCTTGTTACGGCCCGCATCTTCCATCTGCATCCCCTGGTCCTGCACCGTTTCATCGAAGCCATCAGAAACGCCCTCAGAGGCATCTTCATGGGCATCATCTTCGTTGCCATCATTCAGGGCTTCCTGTGCGGCGTGGGATTCGCCATCGTTGGGTACAAGCAGTTCGCCTTCTGGGGGCTGCTCGCCTCCTTCGTTGCTCCCATCCCCACCGTCGGAACAGCTCTCGTCTGGGGGCCGCTGAGCCTGCAGCTCTGGTTTTCCGGGCAGACCGTGGAGGCCGTCACGCTCGTGCTCTGGGGTGTCATCATCGTTTCCACCGCAGACAGCCTGCTTCGTCCGCTCTTTCTCAAGCAGGGCATCAAGGCTTCCTACTTCATTCTCATCCTCGTTATGCTGTGCGGCATAGCCGCCTTTGGCACAGTGGGTCTCATTCTCGGTCCCGTGCTCCTCGCCTTTTCCATCCAGGCTCTGGAAGAAGCCAACCGGGCCTATCCGTCCTTCTTCACCGGGCTGCAGGAAAAAAAGGACAGCCCGAAGCCAACATCTCAGGTTCCCCGCTCATGATTCGCCCGCATCTTTTCCCCGCTGCTCTCCTTATTCTGGTTCTCTTCTTCTCCCTGCTCTCCGATCGGGAAGCCGTGGCCGGTGTCCCTGTCCGTTCCGCTCTCCTCCTTAATATGAGCACGGGGCAGATTCTCTACCAGAAATCTCCGGATATGCAGATTCCTCCGGCGTCCCTGACAAAAGTCATGACCTCCTTTCTCGTTCACGACGCCATTCAGGCCGGGAGACTTTCCTTTGGAAGCAGAGTACGAGTTCCGGCGAGCGCAGCCTGCGCAGGAGGCTCCACCATGCATCTGCGCTCTGGTGAGCGCATTACCGTGCAGAACCTCCTGGAAGGCATGCTCATTGCCTCGGGCAATGACGCGGCCACAGCCCTCGCGTACAGGGTAAGCGGCAATCCCCGCACGTTCGTGGGAGCCATGAACGCCAAGGCCAGTGCCATAGGCATGACCAACACTGTCTTCAGAAATCCCACAGGTCTGCCGGCTGCAGGCCAGACCACCACGGCACGGGATATGATGCGCCTTGCTCTCGCCTATATGTCGAGCTATCCCGGCGCCCTCAGAATTCATTCCCAGAGTTTCGCCCAGCACGGGAGGCGCACCCTCACGACCACGAATCCCTTTCTCGGTGAAAAAGGCGTGGATGGGCTCAAGACGGGCTTTACCGTCAGTTCCGGTTACAACATCATCGTCACGGCAAAACGGGGAGATACGCGCCTCCTTATCATTGTACTCGGCGGGCGCTCGGCCGGACGGCGCAACATGGCTGCACGGGAACTCCTCGATGCAGGTTTCCGCCATCCCTCTTCCGCGGCCGCCGTCCGCAGAGATGTTGACGGCAGCGGAGTGATGAATCTGCGCCACGGCACCTATCAGAAGCACAGAGCCAGACACAAAAGAAGCCGCCGGTAAGGCCTCTCTCTGGGGCTCCCCCCCAAAAAAAATTCAGATATTTCCAATAAATATAAAAATACACAGGATACTTTTCCTGGCTATGTTCCGGACCTCTCCGGCAGCCTCCTACAACCGGGATACAGGCATTGCCGTGGTGTCACCTCCTCCGGGAGGTGCTCTTCTCTGGGCCATGGGCCATCTGTTATGGGCAAATGCACCTTCTGTCCGGGGTAGCAGCGATCTCCTGCCCCCTTTTAGGGCTGAATTCAGTGCCCGCATCCGATACTTTCCCCCAAATATTCAGGACACAGGACAGGAAGCCACAGACGCGACCATAGCAGCCGACAGTGCTGACAGTGCGGCGGCTGTGAAGGCGATCCCCGAACCCAAATAATGATATCAGACTTTTCCTGCCCCCGGAGAAGTCTGATACACAAGCCACGTGCTCTTCATCTCCTGACCTTGACCTCATTACGGGCAAAGGATAATGATTTCAGCAAACGCAAAAATACACCTGCACCGTATAGGCAGGGAGGAGTAGGTTCATGGGTATCGGAATGCAGGAAATGCTTATCATTCTGCTGGTGGTACTGGTTCTTTTCGGCGCCAAGAAACTTCCGGAGATCGGCGGCGGCCTGGGCCGCGCTATCCGCAACTTCAAGCGTGCAACCAGCGAACCGGATGAAATCGATATCTCAGCCAAGCCTGAAGCAAAAAAAGAACAGCCCGCTACCTCCCAAGCCCATTCGACAGACTCCTCGGATACCACGGGCGGCAAAGCCTAGTCTGAGCACAGGAAAGGAACTATCTCATGAAAACCGAACAGATCTCTGTATTTCTGGAAAACAGGACCGGCCGTCTCTGTGAAGTGACGAAAGTTCTGGCTGAAGCCAACATCAATATCCGTGCCCTTTCCCTTGCCGACACGTCTGACTTCGGCATACTGAGAATGATCGTCTGCGATCCCCAGGAAGCCGCCAAGGTTCTGAAGAAATCCGGTTTTGCCATCGGCATCAACAATGTCGTGGCTGTAGCCGTTGATGACAGGCCCGGCGGACTGGACGAGATCGTGCAGATCCTGAACAAGGCAGGCATCAACGTCGAGTACATGTACGCCTTCCTGAACAAGAAGGAAAAGAGCGCCACCATGATCTTCCGTTTCGACAAGAACGACGAGGCCATCGACGAGCTTCAGAAAAAGGGCATCAAAATTCTTCCTCCCGCTGACGTCTGCGGCGACTAAATCACATACTTCCGATTGAGTTTTTCAGTCTCCCCTGTCCTCACCGGACAGGGGATTTTTTTTGCCCGGAAACCGGAATCCGCCACACTGTCCGAAGACGCCACGCTCCTGCCCGGGGCGGTCCCCAATACGATTTTTCCATGGCTTATTTTCATAATATGCTGAAAATATTGATGAATTAATAATTACCCAGAAAATTACGCAATTTTTTCATTTTTTCCTCTTCACTAAACAGGGGCCCGACTTATCTTATTGAGCGATGCAGGGAAGCCCCCCAAACACTGAAGCCGCCAAGGCTGACGGGCCCTGGCGGAACGCGCCCCGCACCTTAATAAAAAAGCAAATTAACTTTTATGGAGGAATACCCACTATGAAACTGCAGCCGCTGAATGACCGCGTACTGGTCAAACGCCTTGAGTCTGAAGAAAAGACCGCTGGCGGTCTCTACATTCCGGATACTGCTAAGGAAAAGCCCTGCAAAGGCATGGTTGTCGCCGCCGGTCCGGGCAAGTGCGACGAGAAGGGTAACCGTGTCGCCATGGCTGTGAAGAAGGGTGACACCGTCCTCTTCAATAAGTATGCCGGCACCGAGGTCAAGCTCGACGGCGAAGACCACCTCGTTCTTCGCGAAGACGACATCCTCGCCATTATTACCGACTAAGTAGCACCTATCCTGGAGGAAAATTACCATGGCTAAAGATATTATTTTTGACGTAAAAGCCCGTGAGCGTCTTGCCCTGGGCGTTGATAAACTCGCCAATGCCGTTAAGGTCACCCTCGGACCCAAGGGCCGCAACGTGGCCATCGAGAAGAGCTTCGGCGCTCCGGTCATCACCAAGGACGGTGTGACCGTTGCCAAGGAAATCGAGCTCGAAGACAAGTACGAGAACATGGGCGCCCAGCTCGTTAAGGAAGTCGCTTCCAAGACTTCCGATGCCGCCGGTGATGGCACCACCACCGCCACCATTCTCGCTCAGGCCATGTACCGCGAAGGCGTGAAGCTCGTGGCCGCCGGCCGTAACCCCATCGCCATCAAGCGTGGCATGGACAAGGCCGTTGAAGCCCTCATCGCTGAGCTTAAGAATATTGCCAAGCCCACCCGCGATCAGAAGGAAATTGCCCAGGTCGGCACCATTTCCGCCAACTCTGACGCCACCATCGGCACCATCATTGCCGAGGCCATGTCCAAGGTAGGCAAGGAAGGCGTTATCACGGTCGAAGAAGCCAAGGGCCTCGAGACCACCATGGATGTCGTGGAAGGCATGCGTTTCGACCGCGGCTACCTCTCTCCTTACTTCTGCACCGATGCTGAAAAGATGGTGTGCGAGATGGAGAACGCCTACATCCTCTGCACGGACAAGAAAATCTCCAATATGAAGGATATGCTTCCTGTCCTCGAGCAGGTTGCCAAGGTCAACAAGCCCCTCCTCATCATCGCTGAGGATGTGGAAGGCGAAGCCCTTGCCACCCTGGTCGTGAACAAGATCCGTGGCGCCCTCCAGGTTGTCGCCGTCAAGGCTCCTGGCTTTGGTGATCGCCGCAAGGCCATGCTCCAGGATATCGCCACCCTCACCGGCGGTATCGTTGCCTCCGATGACACCGGCACCAAGATCGAGAACCTGACCCTGAACGAACTCGGCCAGGCCAAGCGCATCAAGGTCGAGAAGGAAAACACCACCATCGTTGACGGCCTCGGCAGCAAGGAAGAGATCAAGGAACGCGTGAAGCAGATCCGCAATGAGATCGACAACGCCACTTCCGATTACGACCGTGAGAAGCTCCAGGAACGTCTGGCCAAGCTGGTCGGCGGCGTGGCTGTCATCCGTGTCGGTGCCGCTACTGAAGTTGAGATGAAGGAAAAGAAGGACCGCGTGGAAGACGCCCTGAACGCTACCCGCGCTGCCGTTGAAGAAGGCATCGTTCCTGGCGGCGGCACTGCCCTCGTCCGCGTGAGCAAGGTCCTCGCCGACATCAAGCCCGCTGACGACGATGAGATGGCTGGTGTGAACATCATCCGCCGCGCCATCGAAGAGCCCATGCGCCAGATCGCCCACAACGCCGGCTTCGAAGGCAGCGTCGTGGTTGAGAAGGTTCGCAACGGCAAGGACGGCTTCGGCTTCAACGCCGCCACCGGTGAGTACGAAGACCTCTTCAAGGCCGGCGTCATCGACCCCAAGAAGGTCACCCGTGTGGCCCTGCAGAACGCTGCTTCTGTCTCCTCTCTGCTTCTTACCACCGAATGCGCCATCTGCGACAAGCCCGAGCCCAAGCAGGCTCCTGCTGCCGGCGCCCAGGGTGGCATGGGCGGCATGGGTGGCATGGGCGGCATGTACTAAACTCCGGACTGAAGACCGGTATCAGTACAAGCTGCCTGACGCAGCCTGATTAGTGTACGCATCAGGGCGGCACCCCTTTTCGGGCGCCGCCCTTTTTTTATACCTGCGGACGTTCTTCTTTCCGCCTTTTCTGCTGTCTCTTGCGGACTGTTCCTGCCGGTGATAGTGGGAACCCTTCACGGAGGCACTATGCATTTTTCCCCTCTCGCCGAGATCGTCATTCTTTTCCTGCTGTCTATCCTGGTAAACCTTGCCGCCAGCAAGATCAGGCTTCCTGCTACGGTGGGATTTCTGCTCACGGGCGTGCTCTGCGGCCCGTCCGTGCTCGGCCTTGTCAGTGACAAGAGCACCATCGACCATGTGGCCGACCTTGGCGTCGCCATGCTGATGTTCACCATAGGCATGGAACTTTCCGGAGACGCACTGAACCGCCTGAAAAAGCCCGTCTTTGTAGGCGGCAGCCTGCAGATCGGCCTCATCATCGCAGCCTGCTGGGGACTCGGCCTCTACCTTGGCAACCCCAAAAGCGGCGTTCTGTGGGGATGTCTCTTCGCCCTCTCCTCTTCGGCTATTGTCCTTCAGATATTCCAGCAGAAAGGCATAGCCGGCACACCTGTCGGCCGTCTCGATCTGGCCATCCTCGTCTTTCAGGATATGATGGTCGCCCCGATGATGCTGCTCATCCCCATGCTCTCGGGACAGCTGGAGCTTACCGCCAACGTGCTCATTGGCGCGGCAGTAAAAATTCTGGGCCTCGCCGCAGGTATGTTCATCTTCTCAAAATTCCTGCTTGACCGGCTCATGAACGCCGTGGTCGGCACGAGAGCCCGGGAAATCCTTCTGCTGACGACACTGGTTCTCTGCCTCGGCTTCGCCAGCATTACCTCCTTCCTGGGCATGTCCATGTCTCTGGGTGCTTTCCTCGCCGGTCTGATGCTGGCCCGCTCACAGTATTCCATGAGTGTCATCGCTGACATTCTTCCTTATAAAGATGTCTTCATGAGCCTCTTTTTCATCTCTGTGGGCATGATGCTCAATATCAATTTCGTCATCAGCCACGCGGGACTCATCGCAGGCCTCGTGGCCGCTTTCATCGTTCTGAAGACCCTGTTCTGCATGCCATCCATCATGGTCCAGGGGTATCCCCTCAAAACGGCCATCATGGGCTCTCTCTGCCTCGCCCAGGTCGGCGAATTCTCATTCGTTCTCGCCGCATCCGGCGTCTCTGCAGGCCTGCTCAACGAAAATACGTATCAGATGTTTCTCGCTCTGAGCGTTATCAGCATGATGCTGACGCCCGGACTTATCTCGGCTTCAAAACCCTTCGCGGCCGGTGTCTGCCGCGTCCTCAGAAAAATCGGACTGAACGTTCACGACGGTGACACTGAAGCCGCTGAGGAAACGGCCAGTGACCTTACAGATCACATCATTATCATCGGTTTCGGCTTCTCAGGCAAAACGCTCGCCAACGCCGCAAAGGAATGCCGGCTGCCCTTCAACATTCTGGAAATGAACCCAGAGACGGTCAACCGTTACAGGGGAAGGCTACCCATTTCCTATGGAGACGCCAGCCAGCCCTCCATCCTTGAAAGCCTCGGCATCGAACGCGCCAGAGCCATAGCCATCGTCATTTCTGACCCCGCGGCCGTCCGGGCCATCGTGGTCAAGGCCCGTGCTGCCAATCCCCAAATCACCATCATCGCCCGTACCCGCTTTGTCACCGAGGTGGGGCCGCTCCACGCGCTTGGAGCCAACTATGTCGTCGCCGAGGAATTCGAATCCGCCCTTGAAGTGTTCAGCCAGGTACTCTCCACGTACCTCGTGCCCCGTCAGGACATCGAACGTCTCTGCGATCACGCCCGCCACAAGAGCTATCGCATGGTGCGCCGTATGACCCATTCCGCAGAAGATCTCGGCTCCCTCGTCGACAGACTTCCCGAGATGGGTGTGCAGGCCCTTAGATTGGACGCAAACGCCCCTCTCTGTGAAAAGACGCTTTCGGACACGGCAATACGCAACCGGTTCAGCGTCACTTTGGTGGCTGTCTACCGGGATCCGCACATGTATCCCTCACCCGATGGTAATTTCGTGCTTAAGGGAAACGACGTGCTCTACGTTTTCGGCACCATGGACAGACTCTACGCCTTTAAGACCTATCTTTCCGGCAAGAAAACAGATGATTCCGGCAGAGACGACGCGCCGCTGCTTGTCTAGTACGGAAACAGGAAACAAGAAAAGCCATCAGGAAATTTCCTGATGGCTTTTTTGTTCTGTAATGGTGGACGGTGCAAGACTTGAACTTGCGGCATCTGCCTTGTAAGGGCAGCGCTCTACCAACTGAGCTAACCGTCCGTTATGCTGGGCACCCTCTTACCTGAAGAGAGGGCTTCTGTCAAGATTTTGCACCCGCGTCCGCGCCCTGAAGCCTGGCCCTGGCACGGTCGCAGACTTTCTTCATATCGTCCTCCAGCTTGCTCCTGAAGCTTTCTCTCAGGTCGTCATCCTCCATGATCATGTCGCTCTGGCGCGTATGAATCAGCAGATAGCCGATGAGCTCGGTCCGGATCAGAATATCGTCCCGCTCCATGTCCTCGGAAACGGCATAGAGAGAATCTCCCTTCAGATCCACGCGGAAACCGTATGGCTCAAGCAGGCCGGAAATCATCGCCGTGCGCAGCTTGCGGCGGTTGACGTCAGCCGCGCCGCCCTTAAACTGGAAACTGACGAAATTCTCCTGTTTTTCACTCGAAGCCAGGGCCTCCACAGTGCAGAAGTGGTAGCCGTAGCGCGCCTGCAGAAGCATGTAGGCGCTCGAAATGATGAAGTAGTTGCGCATGGCCATGGTGTTGGGTGCCGTAACTTCGAGCTCGGGATTCATGGTGCTCTCGAAGACAACGCTCATGAGGCCTGCCGCGCTGCCCGTTGGCGGCCCGTTCCAGGGTATGGCGCACATGCCATCCCAGAGGGCCAGCATGGGTTTCGAGGCTATTTCACTGATATCGACCACAGGCCCCTGCACATCGCGCGTAAAGCCGTCGTCCATATCTATTATCCAGTACTGCAGTTTGGCTCCGGCCCTGAGCTGCTTGCCCATGGAACGGGAGATGTCTGTATCCCCGCTGAAAATAAAATTAGCCGACTTCTCGTGGCAGAAACGGGTGATATCATGCAGGCTGGTGCACTTTTCCGGTCTGAAATCGCTGGAATCCGGGTCGAGCAGATGCAGGGGAACGATGTACTGGGCTGCGTCCTGCAGCGCTTTCATGACAGGGGATCCGTCCATGAGGCGCGGATGCGTCCTGTCTCCCTGCAGAAGTTCTCTGTGCAGGCCGGAGAGGACGCGCTGGTGATTAGCGTCCAGAGTGATTTCACGACCGTTCGAGAGCGTTTTCACTGCTTCTGCGAGGCTGAAGAGCGCAGGTACGTGATATTCGCGGCATACCGAAGCAAGATGACCGGCTGTACCACCGTTCTCGCTGATCATGCCCGCCGCGCGGGGCAGGAGTGTCGCCCAGCGCGGATACGCACGCTCCACGACCAGGATGCCGCCCTTCGGGAAGGAAAGCATATCGAGGTCGCGGTGCACGATATGAACCGGGCCGAGCGCCACGCCGCTGCTCACGGATATACCGCCCTGCAGCAGAATTTCTTCCGGAGGCACGGGCACATCTTCTTCACCGGTTTCCGGCTGCGTCTCGGCTCCGTCTTCTGCCTTCTCCAGCTGCAGAGGACGGCTCTGCAGAATTATCACGTGCGTGCCTTTCCCGTCGCGGGTCGTCTCCAGAGCCCATTCCACATCCTGGGGTTTCGCGTAGTATTCCTCCAGAGCCAGCGTAATGCGGGCCACCTCGCGGGCCTGCTCATCCGTAATACTCGGCGCGCTGCCCTCCTCGGGCGTAAGCATGGTTTTGCGAATACCCGTGGCCAGACTCGTATCCGTATCCAGACGGCTTGCTTTACACGCGATATGCCGGGAAACAAGGCGTGCCGGGTGACTGTGCGAGAATGTGAACGTGTCCGGCATGACGCCGCCGTCGACCACGGCCTCAGGGAGACCAGGAACGGAATTCAGGACAACATTCCGTGATCCTGAGTCCTTGCCTTCGGACACAGGATCCTCACTGTAGGCGACACCGCCGGCCAGAGCCCTTACCATGCGCAACACGCCGACGCTCATGGGCGCCGCATCGTCAGGGATGCCGCGCTGGTACCGGTAGCTCAGTGCGGCCACAGTGTACTTGCTGGCCACGATTTCCTTCCAGATGTCGCAGACTTCATCAGGAAGCACATTGAGCTCCGTGCGGTACTGCCCGGCGAAGCTCGCCCCCAGTGCGTCTTCTCCCACAGCGCTGGAGCGAAGGGCGAGACGGATATCCTCGCTCATGTACTTGTCCACGAGAATTTCAATCTGTCCCCAGATAGCGTCTTCCAGCGCGGCCGGAAGCGGCGCCTGCTGCACAGCCTGCTGCAGGCCGGCAGAAAGCGTAAAAAGCTGGGACATATCATCCATATCCGTGGCACGGATACGTTTTTCAATTTCCTCGGCCAGACCGTTCTCCTTAAGGAAAAGTCTGTATGCCGTAACAGTCACGGCAAATCCGGAGGGAACGGGTAGCCCTGCCCCGGAGCTCACCTCTCCGAGGTTGGCCATTTTGCCGCCGACCTCCTGGATATTCGCCAGACTGATGGCCTGAAGAGGCAGCACAAGAGGTCCGTCTGTGGAGTAGACCGCCGGCTTCAGAACCGTATCGATATGTCCGCTTACACGACTGAACGCATCAGGGAGTTCCGGATAGGCATTGCCTGTGAGGGAGTTGAGCTCGCGCACCATCTGGTAGACAGAAGCCGCGGCGCGCGTACCGGCGCCCCTGATGTACTCCATGCCGAACGGACGCGTCCCGCTCAGGTGCTCCTCGATATCGCTCATGATTTCCAGCGCCGTCTTGTTGGCTGAAAGCAGGCTCCTGAACCGCTTGCACCGATCCCGGATCTGTTTTTTCACAGCCTCAAGTTCGGCCCTTTCTTCCGGCGTGGGTATGTGCTCCCTGTGAAAGAGCTTTCCTAAACTGGAAAGAAATCCCATGGCGACTCCATTACTTCGCTGCCCGCACTGCCTCGTCCATCTTTATGATCAGCTCATTCAGGGAAACAGGCTTCAGCAGATAATCGTACGCGCCATTTTCCATGCCGCGGACGGCCACGCCTACTGAAGCATGCCCCGTCAGCAGGATGACAGGCAGCTTTGGCGCGATTTTCTTCATCTCTCCGAGCGTTTCAAGACCATCCATGCCCGGCATGCGCACGTCCATGACCACCACATCGAACTTCGGACCTGTTCCGTCGGCCATGGCCTGTACGCATTTCAGACCATCCATACCGTTGGAAGCCGTGGTTATATCCATGGAACGCCTGCCCAGGCGTTTCTTCATGATTTCCAGGAATTCCGTTTCGTCATCTACCATTAGCACATGCATGGGGTACATCTCCTTTGAAGGGCAGTCTCAGGCTTTGTCGTGGCTTTCATTATCGCTCAGGCTGTTTTTCATAAGGGACTGCTGAGGCGGTTCGGGCGGCATAAAGATGGTGAAGGTCGTCCCCTTGCCCACTTCGCTCTGCACGTCAATGCGCCCGCCAAGCTTTTCCAGAATATTGTAACAGATGGCCAGGCCAAGACCAGTTCCCTTGCCGAGAGGCTTGGTGGTGAAGAAAGGATCGAAAATCTTGCTCTTTGTCTCCTCATCAAGACCAGGTCCCGTATCGGAGATGGCAATGGAGGCTCCACCGTTGGGCGTACGCCCGGTAGTCACTGTCACTGTGCCGTTCTGGCCAATGGCATCAATGGCGTTGTCGATGATGTTCAGAATCACCTGCTCGAGCTGGGCCGGATCCGAAAGGATGACCGGCACATCGGAAGAATATTTCTTTATGATGCGCACGTTATGACTGGTAGCCTCGGAATGGAGAAGCTCTTCCACATGATCGGCCACGACGCTCAGCATGACCTCTGCCCTGCCGGGGTTCATGCGCCTGCCAAAGCCCAGCATACGCTGCGTGATGCCCCGTGCGCGCTGCACATTGGCGCTTATCTTGTCGCAGCTCGCCAGGATCTCATCATAATTCTTCATCTTGCTGCGATCCTCGTCACTCAGAAGATCGCTTATCCAGCCCGCGTTCTCCTGGATGAGCATGAGCGGGTTGTTGACCTCATGTGCAACGCCAGAAGCCATCTTTCCGAGCGCGGCCATCTTGCTGGACTGAAGCAGGCGGGCATCGATATTGTCCTGCTGGCGGTCCTTCTCCTCGATGGATTTGACGAGCTTGCGCGTGGAAAGAACAGCGCCTGCCGTCACCAGAACAAGACCCACGATGACAAAGCCCAGAATAAAAATTTTCAGCGTCCGAAGCGGGGTCAGGGACTGCCTCACGTCATCCATCACAACCAGAACCCAGGGCATGTTTTCCAGAGGGGTGAAAGCGGCCAGCAGACTGCCGCTTCCATCCTGCTTGGCATCTTCTGTCTTCAGCGTACGCAGAGCGATGGAATCGCGCTCCCCGGGGCCCAGAACCTCTCCGAAGTTCACCTTCGACATGGCTTTTCCATAATAAATGGAATCGGTCTGCAGCACGCCATCCCTGGTCATGAGAAATGCGTCAGCGCGGCTGCCCGAGTAAATGCGCTGCAGGAGAGACAGAATGGCTTCAGTGTCAATAGTAGCGCGCAGTATGAAACTGTGCGTCCCGTCGTGGCGCAGCACGGCTATGATGAAATGCGGAAGATTGCGTTTGCCAAGGAAGACGTTGCTCACGTACGTACCACGGTGCAGAACTTCAGAAAACCATTCCGCATCGTGATAGTCCGCGTTGAGGAGGTTATAGGGGCCCACGTAAGCTTCATGGCGTCCCTCGAGATTAATGACACCTATGTCAACGAAGGAACGGCCGTTCGTCTGCAGCACGGAAAAAATACTGCTCAGTCTGCCGGGATTGCTGAGTTCTTCATAGCTGTGCGTGAAAGCCAGCGTGCGGATCTGTGAGATGCGCTCTCCAAGGAACGTATCCAGGGCCCGGCGCTTGGAACTCGTGAGAGCTTCCAGTCCGGCACTGATCTTCTCATCATAGACGCTGTCGATACGGTTGATGGAAAACCATCCCAGAGCCACCAGCGGGGTTACCGCCAGAAGCAGAAGAGTGACCAGCACATTGCGGTATATCCGCCGGTATTCCCGTCTGGGGTTTGTTTTTTCAGACATTGCCCTGACTCCCGGCATTCCCGGTGCCGTTCCGGAAAGCCATGCAGATTCGGTTATTACCTGCGCCCCGTATACAGAGCACGGCACTGCTCCAGAATTTCTTCCTTCTTGCGGGCCCGCTGCTCTTTATCGAGCATAATCATGTCAAGCTGGCGCGTATGCGTGGTCAGATGACCGGCGACAGCCAGAAGCGCTTTGCCCTCCTCGAGGGACATCCCCTCGAGCCTGGCCGTGAGGGAATCTCCCCGGATGTCCGGTTTGAAACCGAATTCCCACAGAAGATCTCCCACAAAATTCACGCGCGAAACACGGCGTTCGATATCCGCAGCGCCGCCGCGCAGGGTAAAGGACACATAGTTCTCACCACGGCGCTCGCTCACGCGGGCCTCCACGGAAATAAAATGGAAACCAAACCGGGCGAACATGCTCATATAGATTCCGGAAACAAGAAAATAATTCTTTTCCGTGAAATACTGCGTCTGGGCAGACGGTTCGAGATTCGGATTGGTGGTCGCCTCGAAGAGGACCGACAGAAAGCCCTTGCCGTCCACAGGCGGCGGTCCTTCCCAGTCGTAAGCGTTCATGCCGTGCCAGAAGGACTGCATGGGAACAGAGGTGATGTCCCGGATGTCGATGAGAGGGCCCTTATGCGTGATCGGAGCGAATCCCCCGCCGAGGTTAATGACCCAGAACTGCTTGGGAACCTGGTCATACAGCTGGCGTACGCGCAGTTCTGTTCCCTTCTGCTCGGACCCGAGGGCAAACATGGCATCCAGAGCCTTGGCGTGACAGTACACAGCGATGTCACGGTATGTGCGGCAGTTGGCCGCTGTAAAATCGAGGCTCTGCGGATCCACGGTCAGGGGAGAGATATACTTCGATGCCTTATCCAGAATACGGTATACAGGTGAGGTGGGCATGTAGTCTATGGGACGTACGGCCTGCGCTGCCAGAACGTCCTGCAATCCGGCGTACACGCAGCCATCGCTGGCCGACACGGTCACCCATTCCAGTTCCTTCAGTTTCTCCATGGCTCCCGGAAGCTGGAAAATAGTGGGAATGCGGAACTCGCGGCAGATGTCAGCAAGACGAGAGCTCATTCTGCCCTTCTCCACAATGAGGGCGCTGACGCTGTCCAGGGCTGAGACCCAGAGGTAGTGATCATCCGGGACGACAAGGACAGCATGCGGCGGGAAATTCCTGAGATCATTCCATTTTCTGGCAATGACGGGATGTCCTGCGGCAACACCCTGATTGGCCGTCATTCCTCCGGACAGAATCGGATCGGGAAGCTTGTCCAGAAGCTCGTCCTCGGCATAATGCTTTTCTTCAGGATCCCGGAGACCTGCCTCTTCTTCCTTCTTCATCACAGGCGTAGCTGCGCGCTGCCGGAGCAGGAGGTCGTGGAGGGTATGAATGTAAATTCTTCCATCCGGCGTGACAAAATATGACATGGACTGCGGACAGCCCTTGTCAGCCGCCAGCTCGGCAGCAATGCCCGCCACGCGGGACACCGTCGCTTTATCCAGACTACCAGCGAAATTTGCGCTCTCCCTTGTCACACGCACGGCGTACGGCGGATTCGGAGAGACGGAGAAGCGGTCGGAATCCTTCTTTTCCCTCGGTTGGCCATGGAACACGTACACCTGCAGAAGTGAGCCTTCCGGCTGCAGAGGATGCGCCGTCTTCACGACGCCGCGTTTCGAGCCGCTCTCCATGGCGATGCAGGAAACGGAAAAGCCTGTGCCCGATCCGGTGAGCCCCCGGGCGCGCCGGTACACAAGCGCCTGCGCACACTGTTTCAGGGACAGAGCCCTGTGCACAGCCTCCAGTATATCTTCGTCCGGAGAGGAAAGAGGCAGAGCCTCGGGACACATATACAGCCCGTCAGACTCGTATTTTGATTCCGGAGGCCAGAGGCGTACTTTGAAGACCAGGAGCATAGGCCCGCTGTCACGGCACTCTTCCCTCAGCTCATGCAACGCTGCCCTGACCGCGCCCTGCAGTTCCTGAGGCATGGGAGTTTCTCTGACTACCTGCTCGGCGCCGAGGCCCAGCCTGAGCACGCGCTTCGTCTTAAGTCCCCCTTCTGACTGAATGCGGCGGTTGATTTCCTCGCGTATTTTTTTCTCTCCAAGGAGAAGGTCACACCCCGCTCCCGTAATCACGAAACCGCGGGGAACGAGATCCCGGTATTTATCCGGGAGCGTGCTGAGCCGTACGGCCTCGGGGGAAGCCAGGAGTGTGCTGGAAGCGAGTTCCGGCGAATTCAGGGGAAGGATCAGGGGACCCTGTATGCGTCTGTGGAGATCATAGACGAGAGAGCTTACTTCTTTCTGAAGGACGCTGAAGCGCTTCACGAGCTCGTCCGTGTGCCTGCCATCAAGGGCCTTCAGCTGACGTACGCACTGAAAGACCTGCAGGGCAACATCCGTGCACAGGGCCCGCACCTTGTAAATGCCGAACGGATGTTCGCAGCAGAGCGTGTATTCGATCTGCGACTCTATTTCCTGAAAACGGTTCCAGGCCGTGAGAAACATACGAAAGCGGTTGCTCAGGATAGCAAAATTTCTGTCCTGCTGCTCCTGTTCCGGTTCTTTCTTCTCTTCCTTTCTGCAGGAGGAGAGCAATGATTTCAACCAGGTAAAAGCCATGCGTACCACACTCCGGAACCGCCAGTACGAAAAAGGAACAGCCTGTCTGCTCTTCTGAAGAAGCTAGCACCTAACAAAATCTAGGGCAAGGCAGGTACAAAACATTTTAGAAATTTTTCACAAGCAATCCGGCCATGGATCCGGTAAGCCGCAGGCCAGGAAGAACAGCTCAGGGCCGGCCCCCAATAAAAACGTTTAAGCTCCCTCTCCCTGCGGCTGGAAGAAGGGAATCATAGTCGTTTTTTCCCCTCTCCCATCACGGGGACGGGCAGGATATGAATCTTCCTCCCTGCGCTGTACGTCCCGCGGGTAAAAAAAAGCCTGCACCATGGGTGCAAGCTCTGCCGTGCGGATAAAGTCGGCGTTTCAGATACGGTCGATGAAGCAGTTGTTCAGGAAGTCTTCCATGGCTTCATCGGCTTTTTCAATAAAGTCCCGGAGGGGAAAGGTCTGACCGCAGGAAGGACAGACCATGTAGGCCTTATGGCAGGTCCGCGCGATCTTAAGTTTCTTGCCGCAGGCAGGGCAGGATAGCGAGGTCTGAGCCTCACGTGCTGCGAAATATCCCATTTTGGTTCTCCAGTATGCAGGCTGTTCTTCCGGCATGCCGGAAGAACGCCGGCTCAGGGGGGCCCGGGCGTGGGCCCCCCAGGGGCATTTCAAGGCTGAAGAGGCGGGGCCTTGAAAAATCAGAGATCAGGCTGGACTAGTCCATCTGCTTCCTGATGAAAGTCGGCATGCTCAGGTCATCCTCATACTGGAAGTCGAGCTCGCCGGGACGATGGGCATTCATGCCATCATGGTCGCCATGACGGGACTCGGTTTTCCAGCGCTCCTGGGCATCGCGGACGAACTGGCTGCGGGCCTTACGTGCGTCCTGCTGGAACCCCTGAGCCTGCTGTACATCGCTGAAGTCCACGCGGTTGCCCATGGGCTGGGAAGCAGGCTGATAGTAAGAGGGCTGGGGAGCAGGCTGATAGGCTCCGGGCTGGGCAGCGGGCTGGCTGGGACGGACGGAAGGCTGGGGACGGACTACACGCTGCGTGGGACGTTCGAAAGGAGGTTTGACCTCGGGAGTAACGGACGGTTCGATACCGGTGGCCACCACGGTGACACGGATCTCGTCCTCGAGTTTTTCATCGAAGAGGATACCAAACTTGATGTTCGCCTCTTCGGGAACCTCGCTGCGGATCTTCTCGCCGATGAGTTCCATTTCCTCGCCGGAGATATCGTCAGAAGCGGTGATGTTGTACAGAATGGCCTTGGCGCTCGACAGGGAGACGTCCTCGAGGAGAGGAGAGGTAATGGCGCTGCGGACAGCTTCCTCGGCGCGGTTTTCGCCCTTGCCGGAGCCCATGCCCATAAGGGCAAGACCGGATTCGGCCATGGCAGTGCGTACGTCAGCGAAGTCAACGTTCAGGTAGCCGGGCTGGGTGATGACGTCAGAGATGCCCTTGACGCCGTAGTAAAGCACATCGTTGGCCTTGCGCATCAGTTCCTTCAGGGGAGTCTTTTTGGGGGCGAAGGTCATGATGCGGTCATTGGGGATAGTAATGAGGCAGTCCACGTGCTTGGAAAGTTCTTCTATGCCTGTCTTGGCGTAGTTGGCTCGCCTCTGTCCCTCGAAGGTAAAGGGCCGGGTCACGACAGCCACAGCAAGAGCGCCGCAGGACTTGGCGACTTCAGCCACGACAGGCGCAGCACCGGTTCCGGTACCGCCGCCCATGCCGGCTGTGATGAAGACCATTTCAGCACCGGTCAGAGCTTCCTCGATGGCCTGCTTGCTTTCTTCAGCGGCCTGTTCGCCAACGGAAGGATTGGAGCCGGCTCCGAGGCCGCGCGTCAGCTTTTCACCTAGCTGGATATGCGTCTGGGCAGGGTTCTTGTTGAGGGCCTGCAAATCGGTATTGGCGCAGATGAAGTCAACACCGGAAAGGCCTGACTCAATCATGTTCTGCACGGCGTTGCAGCCGCCTCCGCCCACACCAACAACCAGAATCTTGGCGTTGCCGCTCATTGCTGGAGTCTCAACGATCTGATCCATGATAGATTCTGACATAAAACCGCTCCTCTACATTGCTTGAAATGCCCGATTGAATGTTTCTGCCGAAATGCCCCGTGCGTCTTTCCCCACAGCCGCCCCGGCTGCGGGAAAATGAGGCTACGTAATATCCATAAACCAGCGCTTCATACGAGTGAGCAGTCTGGAAAAGAGAGACCCCTCTCCGCTCGGCTGTTCTTCTTCGCTTTCGGTCGAGAGTGTCGGCCGTTCGATCATCGTGAAGCCTCTTCTAAGCTCCTGTTCGGCACCGTAGCGCAGAAGGCCTACCGCGGTAGCGAACTTCGGATTGTCGACCACATCGGTAAGCCCTCCGATATTGCGCGGATAGCCGATGCGGCACGGAATGTCGAAAACCTGTTCGGCGAGCTGCTGGCAGCCCTCGATAAGGGATGCACCGCCCGTAAGAACCACGCCCGCCCTGATGCGGTCCTTGCAGCCGGAAGCCACTATGGTCTTGTTCACGTAGTTGAGGATTTCCTCCATACGCGGCTCACAGATATCCGCCAGCACCTGGCGGCGGAGCTTCTGCGGCGGACGGCCGCCGACGCTCGGAACTTCGAGCGCTTCGTCGCTCTGGACGAGATCCCTGAGAACACAGCCATACTTGACCTTGATTTTCTCGGCGCTTTTGTTGGGAGTGCGCAGGCCGAAGGCAATGTCGCTCGTCAGCATGGAGCCGCCCAGGGGAACGACGGCCGTATGCTTTATGGCGTTGTTTTCAAAAATCGCTATATCAGACGTGCCACCGCCGATATCCACCAGCGCCACGCCGATCTCCCTCTCTTCATCGGTGAGAACAGCCTTGGCAGAAGCCAGGGATTCAAGGGCGATGTCCGCGACGTCGAGACCTGCGCGGTTGCAGGAGCGGACGATGTTCTGGGCGCTCGAAACAGCGGCCGTGACGATATGCACGTTCACCTCGAGCCGCACGCCGGCCATTCCTATGGGATCCACGATACCGCGCTGGTTGTCGACGATATATTCCTGTGGGAGAGTATGAATGACTTCTCGGTCGGAAGGAATGGCCACGGCTCTCGCAGCGTCAAGAACTCTGTCAACATCGTGCGTCGTCACTTCATTACCCTGGATGGCAATGACGCCATGGGAGTTGATGCCCATGATGTGGCTGCCGGCTATGCCGACATACACAGAACGGATATCGCAGCCGGCCATCTGTCCGGCCGTCGTCACGGCCTGCTGGATGGACTTCACGGTATCCTCAATGTTGACGACCATGCCCTTGCGCAGTCCTTTGGACTCGCTGTCGCCTATACCTACGATCTTGACCTGCCCGTCGGTGTCAACCTCGCCGACGACGGCGCAGACTTTCGTGGTGCCTATGTCCAGCCCTACAATGAGTGCTGTATCAGTCTTCTCCATTATCGACTCCCAACTGTATATCCCCAAAATCCCTTATTTAGCGTAATTGCTGGCGCAGTGAGACCCAGACGCTGCCATCTGCCGCCCTGGCTTCCTGAACCATGCCGAGCTCCCTTCGGCGGGCCAGGTCGCCGATGGCCACTCCGAGCCGGGAAAGATTCCCTTCCCAGTCGTCCGGGGCCAGCGACAGCCGCATTTCCCTGTCTTCCAGGTAAATCTCTACTCCCTTGCTGGGCGAGACATCCACCGTGGCGATGGCGCCCACCTCAATGGGAAGTGCCCCGCTGCGCATGTCCTTCATCAGTCTTGAGAGATACGGAATGGCGTCCTCTCCACCGGACTCGATGGTCAGCATGGGCAGGGACATAAAGTTGTCGCTTTCAACCTGAGCGATGATTTCACCCCGGTCGTTGGCGTAAAAGAGCCTGTCATCATGCCGGACCCAGAAACTGGGCATACGCTCCCTGATTTTGATAACGAAACGGTCAGGCAGAAGCCGTTTGACCGAAACATCCTCAACCCAGGGCGTGGAACGCAGGCGGCGTTCCACATCGGAAATACTCACCGCAAAGCTGTTTTCCCCTTCATGCAGCCCGCCAAGCCTGAGAATCATGTCCCTGGTCAGGCGGACGTTCCCCGACACATCAATGTGCCTGGTGGTGAAGGTATCGCTCGTAAGAACCGCGTCATAAATCCAGACGGAGCCCTTGAGGAGCAGAAGCAACACGCAGACTGTGATGAGAGCCGCGATGAGCACGCCGGAAATTTTTCTGCCAAAACGCCTGAGCCCGCTGAAGTCCCGCTTGCGGCGGGGAGTTTCAGGAGCCTTTGGCGTGCTTTCCGGTTCCTGCCGGGAAACACGCCTGCGGCGCATATTGCGGCCCGCCTGCGCTTTGGAATCGGATGACTGCCTCAGAGAGGAAAATCCCCTGAAGGTGTTGGGGCTCCTCCGCTGGCGGCCTGCGCCGCCGACATCGGATCCCACGGGTGCCGATCCCGAAGCCTGGGGCCGGATCCCCTTTCCGGACTGCAGATTCAGAAGAACCTGCCTTCCGTCCACGGGTCCCCTGTTCTGGCCTCTGCCGGCATCAACCCCGCCTGTTTTCGCTGGCCGGGCATCTTTTTTCCGTTCCTTGCGGTTCAGGAAGAAAGACACGGCAGAAACCTCACCTCAAAATCCAGTTCAACGCCAGCCATGGCCCTGACAGCTGTTCTCGCCTCTTCAAGGAGAGCAAGGGCTTCGGATGAAGTCCCGCCCCCCAGATTCACGAGAAAATTGGCGTGCTGTTCCGAAAGGGCGACGCCGCCCTTTCTGCGCCCCCTGAATCCTGCCCGCTCGAGAAGAGCGCCCGCGGACACGCCGCAGGCTGGATTCCGGAAGACACAGCCCGCACTGCGGGCCGTGATGGGCTGCCTGGATTTCTTCATCTGGAAATTATGCTGCATGCCGGCCGCCACATCCTGACTGGTTGAACGGGAGAGACGGAACACGGCAGAAACAACAAGAAAACTGCCAGTCAGGCCGCACGGTCTGAAGTGGCGGTATCCTGTCTCGCAGGCATCCGGAGTCAGACGGACGAGACGGCCGCCAGACCAGATCTCAACGGAATCCAGGCTTTCGGCCGTGGAAGTTCCGAAGGAACCAGCGTTCATGGCAACCGCACCTCCCACCGTGCCGGGAATTCCGGCAAGACCTTCCATGCCGGAAAGGCCTTTCTCCCGGAGGAAGGCAAGAAGAACGGAAAGGGAAATTCCCGCTCCGCAGGAAACCAGAACCCTGCCATCAGCTGTTTCATCCCCGAGGACCGCCGGCCCGTCCGTGAAGGCGGGCCGGACGAGAACGGCCTCATGAGAACCGTCCAGTCCGAAGATGTTGCTGCCCCGTCCGACCACATAGACAGGAAGGCCGAGTTCACGGATCCTGTCGTCCATGGCCGCGAGATCATCCCTGCTGCCAACGGTCAGCTCGAGAGAGCATGTGCCGCCGAGACCCAGGGTCGTGATAGCGGAGAGGCTGGGATTTCTGATCTCGAGCATGGCTTAGCCGCGCTCGAGCCAGGCCGGTCCCACTTTGGTGATGGAACCCGCGCCGATTGTCAGGAGCACGTCGCCGGGTCTGAGCTTTTCGTCCAGGCCCTTCACGAGTTCGGGGAGCGTCTCGTAGAACGTAACCGGGGTCTTGCTCACCTGGCGCATACCAACAGCGAGGTTGAACCCGGAAACGCCGGGGATAGGCTTTTCCGAAGCCGGGTAAATTTCTGTCAGCAGGACCTCGTCCACCGAGTCGAACACCTTGCAGAACTCGCCGAAGTGAGCCTGAGTGCGCGTGAAACGGTGGGGCTGGAAGGCGACAACGATGCGCCGTCCGGGGAAAACCACATGGGCCGTCGCCAGAGTCTGCTTTATTTCGTTGGGATGGTGGCCGTAGTCATCTATTACAGTCACACCATTGCGCTCGCCCTTGTATTCGAACCTCCGGCCAACGCCCTTGAATCCGGCCAGTCCCTCCCTGATTTTCTCAAAGGGGATCTCACAGACCAGAGCGACGCCGATAGAAGCCAGCGCATTCAGAATATTGTGCCTGCCGGGCTGAGGCAGCATGATCTCACCAAGCTTTTCGTTCCCGCGCCACACCTCAAAGCGGTTCAGATGATCCACTTCGAGGGGCACGGCGCGAAGCTGGTTCTCGCGGCCGAAGCCGTACGTGATCACAGGACGCTTCACCCTGGGAAGCAGTGCAGCCACGCCCGGATCATCGCCGCAGACCACATCCGCTCCGTAGAACGGAACGTTGTTCATGAAGTGAACGAAGGCGTCGTTCAGAGCTTCACGGGTTTTGTAGTGATCGAGATGATCCTCGTCCACGTTGGTAACCACGTTGACGATAGGCAGGAGGCAGAGGAAGGATCCGTCGGATTCATCAGCTTCGGCAATAAGATAATTACCATGCCCAAGATGGGCATTAGTGCCGTATACGTTGAGGCGTCCGCCGATGACGACAGTGGGATCAAGGCCGGCCGTATCGAAAATGCTGGCCGTGAGGGAAGTCGTAGTTGTCTTACCGTGAGTACCGGCGATGGCGATTCCCTGTCTCAGGCGCATGAGTTCGGCCAGCATTTCAGCCCTCGGAATAACGGGGATGCCGCGTCTGCGGGCCTCGACGACCTCGGGGTTGTCATCGCTGATGGCCGTGGACTTCACAAGGACGTGCTCGTCATCGAGGTTCTCTGCCAGATGGCCTATGTGCACATTGGCTCCCAGGCTCCTGAGGTGACGGACAGTCGCTGAATCGGCGATATCCGAACCGCTGACTTTGTAGCCGAGGTTGAGAAGCACCTCCGCGATGCCGCACATGCCTGCGCCGCCGATGCCAACCATGTATATTTTTTTGATCCTGCTGTTCATGACGTTCTTGTAACCTTTTCTGCAATAAAAAATCTAGACCTATTTATGAAATTATCTAAAAATTCCTTTCTTGATATCTTTTCGCATTTAACTACAAAGATTCCGGAATCCTTAAAACTGTATTTCTCAGGGCGCAGAAGAAGAAAGGCAGCAATTTATACCGCCCGAACCGGGGAAAAAACCTTTTTCAGGCTCTCTCTCAGGACCTGCTGTTTTCCTGCCGCCCAGGGAGCAAAGACACCGCTCTGCGCCGCGGGCTGCATATGGAGAAAATTTGTCGTTTCCGCCTCCGTTTTTTAAAGCCCTGTGAGAAATATTTTAAACAATATGTTCAAAAAATCTTGACAGTTATCGGCGCTTCACGGCCACAGCTTCGATCTGATCCGCCACCCGGGAAGCGGCGTCACAGCGCGCAAGCCCCAGCGCAGCCCTGGACATCATGGCCAGCCTGTCCGGTTCCCCGAAAAGGCCAGTGATAGTGCCACCAAGGAAGGAGGCGCTGAGGGACTTTTCCTGGAAAAGAACAGCCGCGCCGGCCTGCTCCAGAGCTCTGGCGTTGCCTGTCTGGTGGTCCCCGGCCGCGTAGGGATAAGGCACGAGGATGGATGGCACTCCCGCCCCGCAGAGTTCGGCCACAGTGCTCGCCCCTGCCCTGCAGAGGACCAGATCCGCCCAGGAATAGGCACCGGGCATGTCGTTGATGAACGCGGTCACGCAGGAGGGATCATATCCCGCCCTGGCATAGGCTTCCTTCACCACGGGTTCGTCTCTGACGCCAGTCTGATGGCGGATGGAGATGCCGGCTTTTTTCAGGACAGGCAGCATCTCCACCATGAATTTGTTGAGGGCATGCGCACCCAGCGAGCCGCCCACAATGAGCAGGTGCCTGCGGTCAAAACCGCGCTTCTGCCCGCCCACCGCGAAAACGTCCCTGCGCACGGGGTTGCCTGTAACGACCACCGGGCACGTGAATCCTTTCGTTTCCGGAAGGGACACGCAGACCCGGGCCGTCAGCCTGGAAAGAAAACGGTTGCTGGCGCCGGCAACAGCGTTCTGCTCGTGCAGAACGGCGGGAACGCCCAGGATGCGTGCCGCGAAGAGCGGCGCAAAGGCGGCGTAGCTGCCGAAACCCGCCGCCGCGTCAGGGTGAAAGCGGTGCACTACGGCCAGCGCGCGGGGAATGGCCAGGGACATGCGGCCGAAGGCAGCAATGCCGGCCAGTCCGCGGCCAAGGAAACCGCGCACGGGAAGGCCAACGAAAGGCACGCCAGCCTCAGCAGCAAGGCGTTTTTCGGGGCCGTAAAGGGACCCCATGAAAAGCAGGTCTATGCCAGGATTGCGGCGCCTGAGCTCTTCAGCCACGGCAAGAGCCGGAAAGATATGCCCGCCGGTGCCACCGGTTGTCAGAAGGACTCTTTGAATCATTTCTTTGCCGTCCGTGAGAAGTTGAGAATGAGCCCCGTGCAGAGCATAGTCGCCACCAGGTTGGAACCGCCGTAGCTCAACAGCGGCATGGGCACGCCTTTCGGCGGCGCCACGCCCATGACCACGGCAAGATTGAGAAGGCACCCAAGGCAGAGGATGACAGTCAAGGCGAAAACCGTGTAGCGATCTCTGAGGTCTTCCTGCTCCATGATGATTTTGTAGCAGCGCCAGAAGAAGAGGATAAACAGGATAATGACCACGCTTACCCCCACGAATCCCATTTCCTCAGCCAGCACGGCCATGATGAAGTCGTTATGGGCTTCGGGGAGGTAGAACATCTTCTGGCGGCTGGCTCCCATGCCCACACCAAAGAAAGAGCCGGAACCGATGGCAAGAAGCGACTGCACGAGCTGGTAACCCGTGTTATGCGCGTCCTTGAACGGATCGATAAAAGCCATGAGCCTGCGCATGCGGTAAGGAGCCGTAACGGCCAGAGCTGCGCCAGCCACGCAGGCCATGACCACAGAACAGAAGATGTAAATGAACCGCGTGCCGCCTGCTATGCACATGAAAAAGAGAAGGAGGGCGAGCACGACAGCGCTGCCGAAGTCAGGCTGCAGAAGGAGCAGAAAACAGAAGAGGCCCGTCACCAGGAAAGGCGGCAGGACACCGCGGGTGAAGGTCTTGATCAGCGCCTGCTTGGAACTCATGAAATAGGCCAGATACATGGCCAGGGCTATCTTCACGAACTCCATGGGCTGCAGGTTGATCGGCCCAAGTTTGATCCAGCGGTGAGCTCCGTTGATTGAGGGAGAGAGCGGCGAAAGCGTCACGAGAAGCAGGAGCAGACAGAAGAAAATAAAGGGGTACTGCATCTTGTAGAGAAAACTTCTCGGCAGTACGGCTGCCACCCAGAGCACAATACCGCCGACAAGGGCATAAATAATCTGACGCTTGAAGAAGTAATATTTGTCCCCGTATGAGGATTCTGCCACGATGCCGCTGGCCGAAAGGACCATGACAAGGCCAATGGAGAGCAGCATGCACATAATGGCAAAAAGCCACCAGTCCACGCCGCCCGTCCTGCGGTGTCTCCCGGACACCGCGGCCCGGGTTCCGGCGGCGCCTGATACGGAGCCAGAGCCGGCCGTCTGGGCCTGAGCTGCAAAAGCCTCCGTTTTACGGCGCTTGAGCAGATTCCTCAGCATTACGCAAGGCCTCCCACGATGTTCTTAAAGTCCTGGCCTCTGAAAGCCATGCCCTTGTACAGGTCAAAGCTGGCCGTAGCCGGGGAAAGAAGAATAACGTCACCGGGGACGGCCTTATGGTAAAGACTCTCAACAGCGGGTTTCAGGGTCGGATACCATTCCATGGGCACCACGTCCTTCCACGCTGATTCAAAAATTTCCCGGGAGGCGCCGAAACCGGCCACGCAGCGCACCTTCTCCCGGACCAGGGGAATAAGCGCTGCCAGATCTCCGCCCTTCCATTTGCCACCGCAGAGAAGGAGCACGGGACGATCCATGGCTTTGAGAGCTGTTTCCAGAGAGGAAACCGTCGTCGCCTTGGAGTCATTGACGTACAGAACGCCGTGCTTTTCGCACACGCGCTCGAGTCTGTGCGGAATAGGCTTGAACGCCTCAACAGCGCGCTGGGCAGCTTCAAGGTCCACGCCAAATTCCCTGGCCACCTGCCAGGCGACCTCAGCGTTCTCCTCGTTGTGCCTGCCTATAAGCTGCATCTTCCTGAACCGTCCGCAGGCCTCGAAATACATGACTCTGGCCCTGAGGTGATGCCTTTCCGCCTCTTCCCTGAGGGCGGGAGAAAGGATGGCCAGATCCTCAGGCGTCTGGTTGCGGAAAATCCTGAACTTGGCCTCAGTGTATTCGGCCATATCCTTGTGGTAGTCGAGGTGATTGGGCGTGATATTGAGGATGGCAGCCACGTGCGCGTGAAAATGCGTGCAGGCCTGCAGCTGGAAGCTCGAAAGCTCGAGAACCACCACATCAGCCTTCTCTCCGCCAAGGATGTATTCGGAAAGAGGGGTTCCGATATTTCCTCCGAGGAAGACTTTCTTTCCCCCTTCCTTCAGCATGGCCGCGATGAGGCTCACTGTCGTGGTCTTGCCGCTCGTGCCGGTGACGGCGGCGATGCCCTCTCCGCCGAGGTGCCTGTAGGCGAATTCCGTCTCGGCCATGATTTCCGGCGCGTCTGGCCCCTTGGCCGCTTCGCCCATGATTTCCAGAAGCTTCAGGAGCGGCATGCCTGGGCTGGGGATGACAAGAGAGGCGCCACTGAACTGCTCCCTGCTGTGGCTCCCCGTCATGACCTCTATGCCGGCGCTCTTCAGATCGGCGGACAGACCAGCGTCAATACGATCAGGATTGGACTCCAGAAGTCTGACGTGTACGCCGTCGGCAGCGAGCAGACGGGAAGCGGCAAGACCGGATTTTCCGGCACCGACGACAACGGCGGTGCTCCCGGGAACCGGACGCCATTTCTGATGGGCAGCCTGATTTGACATAACTCTCTCCTGACTAGCGGAGCTTGATGGTGGAAAGCGCCACAAGCCCGAGAATAATGGACGTAATCCAGAAACGGATGATGATTTTCGACTCGGGTATGCCTTTGAGCTCAAAATGATGATGCAGGGGGGCCATGCGGAAAATCCGCTTGCCGTGCGTCCACTTGAAATAACTGACCTGCAGAATGACCGAGAGAGTCTCGGCCACGAAGATGCCGCCCACTACAACCATGATGAGTTCCTGCTTGCAGAGAAGGGCAAGGAAGCCGAGAGTGCCGCCAAGGCTGAGGGAACCTACATCGCCCATGAAGACCTGGGCGGGGTAAGCGTTGAACCACAGAAAACCAAGGCCCGCGCCGATGAACGCACCACAGAAAACTGTCACTTCACCCACACCCGGGATATAGGGCAGATACAGGTACTGCGTAAGCCGGGCGTTGCCGGTGATGTAGATAAAGATGGCGAAGACCGCGCCGGCGAGCACCGTCGGGCCAATGGCCAGACCATCCAGCCCGTCGGTCAGGTTGACCGCATTGGACGAGGCCACCATAACGAAGACGCCGAAGGGGAAATAGAAGACGCCGAGATCGGGCGTCCAGCCTTTGGCAAAGGGGATATAGAGCTTCGTCGTGTAGGACGGATCCGTCTGTAGGAGCCACATGGCCACGGAGGCCACGATGATGAGCCCGAGCATCTTGGCCTTCGGGGAAATGCCTTTATTCTGATGATGTCTGAGCTTGGTCATGTCATCCCAGAAGCCAATGACGCCGTAGCCCAGGAAAACCAGCATGCACTGCCAGACGTAGCGGTTTGAAAGATCGGACCAGAGCAGGATGGAGACCAGAACAGTCAGCATGATCAGCAGGCCGCCCATGGTCGGCGTTCCGGCTTTGGCCGCATGCGCCTTGACATCGGACAGGATGTACTGCCCGCACTTGATCCGGTGCAGGAAACTGATGCACCAGGGACCAATCAGCACGGAGATGACCATGGCCGTGATCAGCGCACCCATGGAGCGGAAAGTGATGTAGCGGAAGACGTTGAACGCCGTGAAGACGTCCGCATGCGGCAGGAGGAGATGATAGAGCATCAGAGCGCCCCCTCTTCACCGGTCAGACTTCTGAAGACGGCAAGAGCGTCCTCCAGCCTGTTGAGGCGCGAGCCCTTGAAGAGGACGACAGCGCCGCGTGATTTGTTTTCCGGGCTGAGCCAGGCGCCGAACTCCTTCCTGCAGGAATCGTCGTCGCCTATGATGGCAAAGCTTCCTTTATAGCCTCCCCTGCGGAGGCCGCTGAGGACTTCCTGTTCTCGGCCGCCCTTCCAGAACACAGCAGAGGGGTGCAGCGCAGCCAGCCGGGAGCCGAGCTCCGTGTGCGATTTTTCGGATTCCTTCCCGAGTTCACCCATGTGCCCCAGCACACAGACCAGGGGCAGTCCGATCCGGGAAGCTTCTCCGGCGGCAGCGTCCAGCGTCCGGCCCATAGAAAGCGGGTTGGCGTTGTAGGTGCTGTCAATCAGGACGAAGCTGCCGGACTTCTGCACGGCACTGCGCTGTTCCTGGGGAAGCGGTCTGGCGAGACCTGAGGCGATGACGCTGTCACTGACACCAAGCCTGCGGCAGACGAGAGCGCAGGCTGCGCAGTCCTCGGCGCCGGAGGCTCCCCTGAGTCCCGTCCGGCATGTAATCTCAAAGGCAGGACGGCCTTCATCCGCGGCAAAAGAAATCCGGTAGGTGTCACCCTCCGGTCCTGCATCCACGGTTTCAGCGTGACAGACGCAGACCTCCTGTCCCCGGCCGTTCTTCACGGAAGCGCCCTTGTTTGTGGAGAAGAAACGCGCATCCGGGCAGTTCCTGAGGGCATTTTCTACAAGCTCCGGATAATCCGCGCTGGCCGTGCCCAGGCCCTCCTTCGAAAGATAAAGGAAGAGACGGCTCTTGTTCCAGGCCACGCCCATTTCCCCGAGGCCCTCGGTATGGCCAATGCCTGCGTTGACGACGAGAGCCGCGTCAGGGAGCATAACCGACCCGAGCTCGTCCATGTCACCCTTGTGGCTGATACCGGCTTCCATGATCCAGAAGTCCTCGCTGCCGTCAGCGGCCAGCATGTCCAGGGGCATGCCCACCTGATTATTGTGATTCTCGTCGGTTTTGTGCGTCTTTCCGACAAGGGAAAGCACATTGAAGAGAAGCTCTTTCACAGTTGTCTTTCCGGCCGTGCCGGTCAGGGAGACAACCCTGCCCCGGAAGCTCTTCCGCCAGGCCCGGGCCGTGGCGCCAAGGGCCTTCACCGTATCTTCCACCATGAGCACAGGCACTTCAGGATGCCGGGCGGCGAGTTCCGGAATGGGACGCTGCGCCAGTACGGCGCAGGCGCCGTTTCCAACGGCCTTCACGGCAAAATCGTGTCCGTCCACCCTTTCTCCGGGTATGCAGACGAAGAGCGAGCCCTGAACGGCCCGGCGGCTGTCCGTGACTACAGAGGTAACGACAGTGCTCTTCGCATCCGCCGGGATTCCGGACCCGCAGGCCTCGGCTATGGTTTCCAGACACAAACGCATTTGAGAATTCCTTGTTTTTGCTGATGAAAAAAATTTTTCGGGCGGGCTTATTCCCCGTCGGCGCCGAGAATTTCCCTGACAACTTCCTGATCGCTGTAGTGGTGCTTTACGCCGTTCACGATCTGGTAATCTTCGTGTCCCTTGCCGGCTATGAGCAGGCAGTCATCGGGACCGAGCATGGCGCAGGCCTTCGCAGTGGCGCTGCGCCTGTCGGGATCCACGACGAGTTCTTTTGCCCCCTTGAGGCCGGGCAGCACGTCGCTGATGATGGCTTCGGGATCCTCGAAGCGGGGATTGTCTGAAGTGAGGACGGCTGTGTCAGAAAGCCGGGCCACGGCTTCGCCCATGAGCGGTCTCTTAAGCCTGTCGCGGTTTCCACCGCAGCCAAAGACCGTGACGATGCGGCGGAAGCCCGCACCGCGCAGGGCCTGCAGAACGTTCACAAGAGCGTCCGGTGTATGGGCGTAGTCCACAAAAACATGCAGTCCCTTTCTGTTGAGGACGCGTTCGAGGCGCCCGGGGACGCCGCGGAATCCAGCCAGGGCACCGAGCTTTTCCGGCTCCACGCCGAGGGCCAGCGCCATGGACTGGGCGGTCAGCAGATTGTCCGCGTTGAAGCGGCCAATCAGGGGCGAGTGGAATTCCCAGCTCTTTCCGCGGAAAGTCATGCGCAGCCGTATGCCGCTGGTCCCCTGCTCCAAGAGCTCGCCATGAAGATGCTGTTCCGGGCTCACACCAGCAGGACAGCCGCCGAAACCGTAGGTCACGCAGCCTTTGGCGAGGCCGGCTATCCTCACGCCGTACAGATCGTCGGCGTTGGTGGCCACGGCCTTGTCCGCGCGCGGGACATCCGTGAAGAGATGGCTCTTGGCCCTGAAATAGCTCTCCATGTCCTTGTGATAGTCGAGGTGATCCTGCGTCAGATTGGTGAAGCAGGCCCCGGCAAAGGGCACGTGCTGCACACGCTTTTCATCGATGGCGTGGGAGGAGCATTCCATGACGCAGACGTCGCAGCCGGCCTTTGCCATCTCGGCAATATTTCTGTGCAGGCTGATGGGATCAGGCGTAGTCAGGGGCGCAGCCTGCGTATGGCCGGGCCAGCGGTAACTCACTGTCCCCATGACACCGACCTTATGGCCAAGCGAGGAAAAGAGCCTTTCCAGAAGGTAGGCGCAGGTGGTCTTGCCGTTGGTGCCGGTGATGCCGATGATGGTCATCGGCAGTTCATCCGTGTGCGCCTGGGCGCAGGCCATTTCCGAGAGGGCGAACCGTGTATCCCTGTGGCGGACGAGATCAACGCCAGTTCCCTTCAGGCAGGCAAGCAGCTCCTCAGGAGCGCTTTCATCAGCAACCACGGCCGTGGCGCCGGCCTTGACGGCCTGGGGCACATACTTTGTACCGTCCTCGGTCGCACCGCGCACGGCCACGAAAACGCACCCCGGAGCCGCTTTACGGGAATCGGCCGTAACCTGGCGTCCCCCGCGTACCTGGCTCAACAGCTCTTCATAGCTCTGAGACATTGCCCTCTCCTCTCCTAATTATCCGAAAGCCACAGAATAAATTCAGTTTTGCCGCCATCCTTCCCCTGCTGGGGCCATTCCGAGCCGGGGGGAGGACTCTGTTTGACAACGCGCGTCCCTTCGCCTTTGAGCGTAGGCACAATACCAGCCCTCGCGAAAAGCTCGATCGCGTTCCTGAGCGTTTTGCCCTGCACGTCAGGAACTCTGGAAGGAGCCTTGGCCAGGTGCCCAGGCAGACGCATGGCATCATCGGGATCCTGGCTTCCTGTCAGCGCCGCCGTGTGATCCACCTGCGGGGCTATGGCTTTGCGGGGCTCGAAGGGAGACTCTGGATCCGAGAAAACGAAACCGCGCTCGCGTATCTTCTTGTCTTTTCCGGACAGGGAAACCTCGGCGTCCGGCGCCTTCTTCACCTGCCCGTTGCCGCCGAGCACGCCAGCGTAGGCCATGCTCCGCTGTGCGATTTCCTTGAACACGGGGGCGGCGAGAATGCCGCCGTATTTGCCGTTGCGGGGTTCGTCAATGAAGACGAGGATCAGGTACAGGGGATCGTCAGCGGGCAGAAAGCCCACGAACGAAGCCAGTCGCTTGGCGCCGTACGCGCCGGCCCTGCGATCGGCCTTCTGGGCAGTGCCGGTCTTGCCAGCCACCTGAATGCCATCGATCTGCGCCCTGCGGCCTGTACCATCCTTTTCCTCGACGACCTCCGTCATCATCCTGCGCACCTCGCGGGTCACGGGCTCGGAGTAAACCTGCCTGCGGTCCGCCGGAGGCTGAACGGTGTCACTGCGCAGCAGACGGATGGGTTTGGTCACTCCGTTATTGAGCAGAGTGAGATAGGCCTGGGCCATCTGCACGGGCGTCACGGAAACGGACTGTCCGAAAGACGTGGACATGAGGTCGACCTCGCTCCAGTCCCTCGGGCGGCGCAGAATACCGCGGCTTTCCGAAACGGGAAGCCCCGTACGCTCGCCGAAGCCAAGCTCATGAAGGTAGTTGTACAGGGTATGGGATCCCAGCATGAGGCCTATCTTGGCCATACCGATATTCGATGAGTAGCGGATGACCTTGTTGGCGGGGATCACGCCGTGGCTCGAGGTGTCGCGGATGACAGCGTAACGCGTGGTCCAGCGCCCGCCCTCACAGTTGATGGGCGTGTTCCGGTTGACCTTGTGTTCCTGCATGGCAGCAGCCATAACGAAGGGCTTGAACGTGGAGCCCGGCTCCATGGCGTCCTGCGACATGCGGTTGCGGTAAATCTGGGGACGGAACTGCTTGAAGCTGTTCGGATTGAAGAAGGGATACTGCGCCCACGCCAGAATTTCTCCGCTCGGGACATGCACCACAAGGGCACCGCCCCAGCGGGCATCCGCGTCCTTTACAGCCTTTGCGATGGCCTCTTCGGCGAAGAACTGCATCTGCACATCGATGGTCAGTGTCACGTCATCGCCGTGGGGATCTTCCTGTCCCTCCTCACGCATGTAAAAACGGCGTCCCATGGCGTCGCGCTGCATAATCTGGCGGGTCGGCGTGCAGCCGAGGTTCTTGTCGAGGGATCGTTCCAGTCCTTCGAGTCCGTTGTCGTCAAAGCCCACGAAACCGAGCAGCTGCCCGGCCATATGTTTGAAGGGATAAACCCGTTCGTACTCTTTGCTCAGGCCGATTCCGGGGAGGCGGGCCTTGCGGATGGCCTCTGCGGTATAGTCATCGATCTTACGCTTGATCCACAGGAAGTGGCGGCGCGTACTTGAGAGCCTGTCGAAAAGTTCCTGGGGGGCCAGGCCGAGCAGCGGCCCGAGGGTATTGGCCACGGTCAGGTAATCACTTATCTCCGCAGGCTTTGCGTACACGGAAAAGACCTCGACGCTGCGGGCCATGACCCTGCCGTTGCGGTCCAGAATCATGCCGCGCTTGCCGGTCACCATTTCGCTCGTGGTATGCTGGCGGCGGGCCTTCTCGGCCAGATTGGGACCTTCCATCATCTGCAGCTGCCAGGCCCGGAACCACAGGGCCAGAAAAGCGAGCCCGAAGAAACAGAACACACAGGTAATGCGGAACCGCCCCCAGTCATAGTCGGCGAAGAAGCGCTGCCTGACCATGCTGGCAAAGGTATTCCTGGAAGTCTGAGCCGGCGTTTCGGGAGCGTGTGTCACGCGGGAGTTGCGTGCGGCGGCTCCCCTCCGGACCAGTGGCCTGGTCTGGGAGGTCCGCTGTGCGGGCTGCACACGCCTCGTATTTGTCCGCCTGAAAAACGCCATATCTTCTCCCGAAACTCTCCGGTTCTGTCAAAAATTCTCTTTAAAACTACGGGTTGACCTGCATGCGCCTGATCTGCCCGGGCCTGGGTTCCTTCATGCCGTACTGATCGGCCTTGAGCCGCAGTTCGTAGGGCGAGAGCAGGCGGTCGCGCTCGACTTCCAGCTTGGCCCTCAGGCTCTGCTTATCCTTAAGCTCGCTGCGCTGCACGTCGATAAAGTAGGCCGTGTTCACGCGGTCAATGCTGAGCCACACCAGAACCACGCTCATTCCAAGGGTCATCAGGGCGTTAATGGCCAGCACCAGGAGCCAGGTTTTCCCACGGTGCGGCATGGCAGCCGCGAGATGCTGTCCGAGATGCAGTCTGCCTGTCAGCTGACTCATGCCTGCACCTCCCCGCCTTCCTGTTCCCGGTCATTCACGTACGGAGCAATCCGCTCGCACGAACGGAGTTTCGCAGAGCTCGCCCGGGGATTGCGCAGAAGCTCATCCTCCCCGGCCGTCACGGGTTTTTTGTGCAGGATGCGCACCTCCGGGACATGATGGCAGGTGCAGTGCGTCACATACTTCGGGCAGAGACAGCCCTGCGCCCAGCGGTGCATGCGCTGCTTGACCATGCGATCCTCAAGGGAATGAAAGGTAATAACGGCCAGCCTGCCCCCCATTCTGAGGAAGGGCAGGATGCCGTCCAGAAATTTCCCGAGCTCGCCGAGCTCGTCGTTCACGGCCATACGGAGGGCCTGAAAAGTCCTCGTCGCGGGATGATGGCGGGCCTTGGCGCGCCAGGCTGCAGGATAGGCGCGGGAAATTATCTCCGCCAGCTTCCCCGTGGTTTCAATGGGAGCTTCCCTGCGGGCCTCACAGATGGCCCTCGCGATGCGCCCGGCCTGGGGATCCTCGCCATAGGAAGCGATGAGATCCCTGATTTCCTTCTCTCCGGCTGTGTTCACAATGTCCCGGGCCGAGCGGGAGCCGGAGGCGGCGTCCATGCGCATGTCGAGCGGGCCGTCTCCGTGGACACTGAATCCGCGGCTTTCCTCATCGAGCTGAAGGGACGAAACACCAATGTCGATCATGGCTCCGTCAAGGCTGTCCCAGCCCGCTTCCCTGAGGGCCTCAGAAAAATCGCTGAAACGGCAGTGAACGGCGTGGAAGCGGGAGCCGAAGCGGGAAAGCCGCTCACGGGCCAGTCCCATAGCCTCGGTATCCCGGTCGAGCCCCAGGATCTCGCAATCCGGATGCGCGGAGAGAAGCGCGCCGCTGTGCCCGCCGAGTCCGAGTGTGCCGTCCAGAATGCGCACCGGCCCGTCCGGTCTTTCTGGAGTTTCTCTGAATAAAGGAGAGAAATCTTCCAGAATATTTCCGAGGAGCACAGGAATGTGCTGATAGCCCTTCGCCATTTCTTCCATGATGCCGCCCATCCTCCTAGATGGTCAAACTGATGCCCTTTTCCGCGAGTTCGCCGGAGACGTCCTCAGGGACAATGGCGTTGAAGGCTTCGAGATCCCAGATTTCAAAGCGATCGAACATTCCCACGAGCATGACGTCCTTTTTCAGGCCGGCTGCGGTGATGAGCGGCTGCGGGATGCGCACGCGGCCCTGATGATCGCAGGACAGCTCCTCGGCCAGACCCATGACTTTGGACTTGAAGCGCACAATGTTCAGGGAAGGATTCCCGATGTTGTTGAGTTTTTCGACAAAATCGTCCCAGGAGCCGGGGAGATACGCCACCAGGCGGCCATAATAGCAGGTCAGCCAGAACGAGCCCTGCTCATTATTCCTGGCCAGGCCTTCCCTGTATTCAGGGGGCAGCATGAGGCGGCCTTTCACGTCGAGGCTCCTCTGCTGGCTTCTGGTGAACAGTTTTTCCATCATGGCTCCCACAAAATGACAGATCTTCCCACAGATTCCCACACTCTATGTACTCCCCTTCCCCCTCTGTCAAGGGCAGCGTATCTTCCGGTGCAGACCGGCATCCGGCCTCTGCGCTTTGGATTAACGGCCCTTTCAGCGTGCCCACACAAATTTTGCATCTTTTCCCGGCCCGTTTTCTTCCTGCCTCCTGCCACGGGTGACTCACCATGCAAAAAAACTCTTTTTTCGCCTCTTCCCTGTGGAAAGGCATACATGCCGGTGCTACCCCTCTTCCCGTCCTTTTCCTCCGGCCGCAGACGGAAGATCGGCCCTTTTCGTGGGAAGGAGTGGAAAGGGTGAAGCTCCCGGGGGAAAGGGTGGGAAAGAGCGTCACCGGCCGGGTAAAACTTTCACGCGGAGGGAACCTTCCGCTTTCTGGACAGACGGGGCAAAGCGTTTTAGAAATTTTCCTTCAAAAACAGCAGAGGTTCCCCGAACAAATTCAGTTATCTCTTAAGGAGGCAGTGCGGCATCCCCTGGATGGAACGCACTGAGAAAAGAAAAAATGAACAGGACAAAAATTGTTGCGACCATTGGACCGGCCTCCAACACGAGGGAAAAAATCCATGATCTCGCCGAGGCCGGCGTCAGGGTTTTCCGCCTCAATTTCTCCCACGGCAGCGCCCAGGATTTCGTCGGCATCATCGACAGCATCCGCTCCGTGGAAAAGGAACTCTGCATCCCGCTGACCATCATGCAGGATCTTTCCGGCCCCAAAATCCGCCTCGGCGACATCCGGGAAAAGAGCATTGAGGTCACCAAGGGCATGCAACTCCTTCTCGGCCCGACCAGCAGCTATACCACGGAAATGCCCTATCTCCCCTTTGACCACGACGTGATTCTGGAAACGCTGGTCAAGGGAGACCGCCTCGTTCTGGCCGACGGCGGGCTTCAGTTCTTTGTCTATGGGCGCCGTCCCGACGGCCTCGTGATCCTCGAAGCCGAAAACGAAGGTATGGTGACCTCCCGTAAGGGCCTCGCCCTGCCCGGCAAGGCCACCCGGGTGCGTGCCCTGACAGAGAAGGACAAGCGGGATCTGCGTGATGGCATGAAGCTTGGCGTGGACGCTGTCGCCATCTCGTACGTGCAGACCGCTGACGACGTGCGCGAAACCAAGGAACTCATCGAATCCTGCGGCCGGAGCGTGCCGGTCTGTGTCAAGCTCGAACGCCAGCAGGCCGTCAACAATCTCGACGGCATCCTGGCCGAGGCTGACATCGTCATGGTCGCCCGCGGCGACCTCGGCGTGGAATGCCCGCTCCCGAAGCTGCCCGCCATCCAGAAGCACATCATCCAGGCCTGCAACAGGGCTTCCAAGCCCGTCATTGTGGCTACGCAGATGCTTCTCTCCATGGTCAACTCTCCCGCTCCCACCCGCGCCGAGACAACGGACGTGGCCAACGCCGTGCTCGACGGCGCCGACTGTGTCATGCTTTCCGAAGAAACGGCCATGGGCAGCTTCCCTGTCGAGACGGTGAAATACATGCGCCTGATCTGCAACGAGGCCGAGGCGCTGCTCGCCGAACGCCATAAACTTGAGGAACCGGGAAACGACTCCGGAATTCCCGAGTACCTGGCCTATTCCGCCTGTCTGCTGGCCGAAAAGGCAAAGGCAAAGGCCCTGGTCATCCACAGCCTCTCCGGCGCTTCGGCCCGTGAGGTTTCTTCCTGCCGCCCGCCTCAGGAGATTTACGGTCTGACGCCCAATAACAACGCCGTGAAGTACCTGAATTATTCCTGGGGAGTCACCCCCATCCTCATCAGGAATCCCGAGGACGAGCCAAGCCATCTGCGCCGCGCCGAAAACTTCATCACCGAGAGCCCCTACTTTAAAAAGGGCGACGGAGCTGTTATCACTGCCGGACAGATTCACGGCTCAGCGGATACCCCGCGCGGCACCAACCTCGTCAAGATATTCTGGCGCTAATCCACCGGCCAGACGGGACGCTCTTTCCTTATAATACGGAGAGGGCGCCGCGGCCGGGAGTTTTCCCGAACCGCTTCCGGAACACACAAAGGAAACACACATTATGAGTAATCCCCGCAAAGTCGTCCTCGCCTATTCCGGCGGCCTCGACACTTCCGTCATTCTCAAATGGCTCATCAACACCTACCACTGCGACGTCATCACCATGACGGCCAACCTCGGTCAGCCCGAGGATCTCTCCGGCGTTGAAGAGAAAGCTTACAAGACCGGCGCCAAGAAAGCCTACGTTCTCGACCTGCGTGAGGAAATGGCCAGAGACTTCGTCTTCCCCATGGTCCGTTCCGCCGCCATCTATGAAAACCGGTACCTTCTCGGCACTTCCATCGCCCGTCCGCTCATTTCCAAGGCTCTCGTTGAGATCGCCCACAAGGAAGGTGCCGACGCCATCGCCCACGGCGCCACCGGCAAGGGCAACGACCAGGTCCGCTTCGAACTTTCCGCCAAGGCCCTCGATCCTTCCATCAGGGTCATCGCCCCGTGGCGTGAATGGGATCTCATGAGCCGCACGGCTCTGAACGCATTCGCCGAGGCCAATGGCATTCCGATTTCCAAGGGCGCCAAACGCTACAGCATGGACGCCAACATGCTGCATACGAGCTTCGAAGGATCCGAACTGGAAGATCCCGGCCTCGCTCCCGATCCCGTCTGCCATGAACGCTGCGTGCCCATGGAACAGGCCCCCGACACCCCCGAAGAAATCACCGTTGATTTCGAAAAGGGCAACCCCGTGGCCTTCAACGGCAAACGCCTCTCCCCCTATGAGATTATCCACGCGCTTGAACTCGCCGGCGGACGCAACGGCGTCGGCCGCAGCGATATCGTGGAAAACCGCTACGTGGGCATGAAATGCCGCGGCGTTTACGAAAACCCCGCCGGCACCATTCTCTACAAGCTGCATCAGGACCTCGAGGGCCTGTGCCTCGACCGTGAACTCCTCTCCATCCGCGACCAGCTCGTTGTGCGCTACTCTGAGGCTGTGTACAACGGTTATTGGTACTCACCCGAACGCGAAGCCATGCAGGCCTTCATGGACAAGGCCCAGGAGACCGTCACCGGCCAGGTCAGGGCCAAGCTGTACAAGGGCGGCGTGTGGCCTCTCTGCCGCACTTCCCCGTACTCTCTCTTCAACAAGAACCTGGCCACCTTCGAGGCCAGCAACTATGACCACCACGACGCCGCGGGCTTCATCAAGCTGAACTCCCTGCGTCTCGTGCAGTACGCGAACGTGAAGAAACACCTTCAGGAAAGCAAGTAAGCCTGAGGGGCGCGGAACTTGAATACCCGGCGGGAGGATGCCTCGGAGAGGCTCCCCCGCCTTTTTTGTATCCTTCGGAGGACGATAATTTTTTATTGACAAATAAATACAGATAATTCAATAATTGATTGTTTAAGGTTTGATGTGCCAGGGGACACCCGGAATCCGGTGCGGAACGGATAAAGGGAGAAAGGAACAATCCCGCGGCACACCGGACACTCTCTGCCCCGAAACACTCAGGTTAGAAGGATTTGTCATGCCCAAACGTACAGACCTGCATAAAATCCTTGTCATCGGCGCAGGGCCTATTGTCATAGGCCAGGGCTGTGAATTCGATTATTCCGGCTCCCAGGCCATCAAGGCCCTGAAAGAGGAAGGCTATACCGTCGTTCTGGTTAACTCCAACCCCGCCACCATCATGACCGACCCCCACATGGCGGATGCCACCTATGTGGAACCCATCGAACCGGCAACGCTCGCTGCGGTTATCGCCAGGGAGCGGCCGGACGCCATTCTCCCCACGCTCGGCGGACAGACGGCACTGAACGCAGCCCTCTCCCTCTGGAAAAACGGCACGCTGGAAAAGTACGGCGTAGAACTCATCGGCGCCAACGCCGAAGTCATTGAAAAAGCGGAAAGTCGCGAGCACTTCCGCGCGGCAATGGAACACATCGGCCTCAAAGTTCCCCAGAGCGGCATAGCCCGCAGCATGGACGATGTGCGCCGTCTCGCGAAAGAACTGCCCCTGCCCCTCATCGTGCGGCCGGCCTTCACCCTGGGCGGAACGGGCGGCGGCGTGGCCTACAACTATGAAGACCTCCTCGAAATCGCCCAGCGCGGCCTGACCGCGAGCCCGACTTCCGAAGTCATGCTCGAGCAGAGCGTCCTCGGCTGGAAGGAAATGGAAATGGAGGTCATGCGCGACCGCAATGACAATGTGGTCATCGTCTGCGGTATCGAAAACCTCGATCCCATGGGCGTCCACACGGGAGACTCCATTACCGTTGCCCCCATCCAGACTCTCACGGACAGCGAATACCAGCGCATGAGAGACGCATCCATCGCCATCATGCGCGAAATCGGCGTCGAGACCGGCGGTTCAAACGTTCAGTTCGGCATCAATCCCCATAACGGCGACATGGTGGTTATCGAAATGAACCCCCGTGTGTCCCGCTCATCGGCCCTGGCCTCCAAGGCTACGGGCTTCCCCATCGCCAAAATCGCGGCCAAACTCGCCGTGGGCTACACGCTCGATGAACTGCGCAACGACATCACCCGGGAAACGGCGGCCTGCTTCGAGCCGGCCATTGACTACTGCGTGGTAAAAATCCCGCGCTTCACCTTCGAAAAATTCCCCGGTGCCAAAGACGAACTCACCACATCCATGAAAAGCGTCGGTGAGGCCATGAGCATAGGCCTGACCTTCAAGGAGGCCCTGCAGAAAGGACTGCGCTCCATGGAAATCGGCGCCAGCGGCCTCGGCTACAACTTCCGCAAAGCGCTGCCGCCCACCGATGAAATCATCAAAAAACTCAGCACGCCCAATTCAAAACGCATTTTCGCGGTGCGCCAGGCCTTTCTGGCCGGAATGGACGTGGACGCCATCTACGACATCACGCACATCGATCCCTGGTTCCTGCGCCAGATCCGCAGCATCGTGGACATGGAAAACCACATCCGCGATTTCGGCCTGGCCAATGACATGACCCCCTGGAACAGGGAACTCGCGCCCATGCTGCGCAAAGCCAAGGAATACGGCTTCTCCGACAGACAGCTGGCCGAAATGTGGAAACGCCCCGAAGACGATGTGCGCCGCCTGCGCAAGAGTCTCGGCATTGAGCCCACCTACTATCTCGTCGATACCTGCGCCGGCGAATTTGAGGCCTACACGCCCTACTACTACTCCACCTACGAGAAGGGCGATGAAATGAAAGTCTCCGGCAGGCGCAAGGTCATCATCCTCGGCGGCGGCCCCAACCGCATCGGCCAGGGCATAGAGTTCGACTACTGCTGCTGCCACGCCTCCTTCGCCCTCAGGGACGCCGGTGTCATGTCCATCATGGTCAACTCCAATCCTGAGACGGTTTCCACAGACTATGACACCTCTGACAGGCTCTTCTTCGAACCGCTCACGTTCGAAGACGTGATGAACATCATCGAAAAAGAAAAACCGGAAGGCGTCATCGTCCAGTTCGGCGGCCAGACGCCCCTCAATCTCGCCGTGCCGCTCATGCGCGCGGGCGTGAAAATTCTGGGCACGTCCCCCGACGCCATTGACCGCGCCGAGGACAGGGAGCGATTTCAGGCCCTCATCGACAAGCTTGGTCTCAGACAGGCCGAAAACGGAACGGCCAAGAGCCTCGACGAGGCCATCGAGGTGGCCGAGCGCATCGGCTATCCCGTCATGGTACGCCCGAGCTACGTGCTCGGCGGCCGCGCCATGGCCTCCGTCTATGACAGACAGGAACTCACCGATTACTTCCACGAACAGGTTCCTGAGCGTCCGGAACACCCCATTCTCATCGATAAATTCCTGCAGCACGCCACCGAAATCGACGTGGACGTGCTCTCCGACGGAACCGACGTCTACGTGGCCGGCATCATGGAGCACATCGAGGAGGCCGGCATCCACTCCGGCGACTCCGCATGCGTCATCCCTCCCTACTCCCTCTCCTACGACCACGTCGCCCAGATCGCCATGCAGGCCGAGGCTCTGGCCAGGGAACTGCACGTCGTCGGTCTCATGAACATCCAGTTCGCACTCAAGGGTGACGATCTTTATATCATTGAAGTGAACCCGCGCGCCTCGCGCACCGTGCCCTTCGTCTCCAAAGCCACGGGCGTGCCGCTGGCCTATCTCGCCACGCAGGTCATGCTCGGCAGTACGCTTGATGAGCTCGACCCCTGGAGTATGAAGAAAGGCGGCTTCACCTGCTGCAAGGAAGTCGTTCTCCCCTTCAAGCGCTTCCCGGGCGTGGACATTATCCTCGGCCCCGAAATGCACTCCACCGGCGAGGTCATGGGCATGGGAGCCGATTTTGCGGAGGCCTTCCTCAAGAGCCAGCTCGGCTCAGGCACCAGACTCCCTGACGGCGGCACGGTCTTCCTCTCGGTCAACGACCGGGACAAGGAATTCATCCCCGAACTCGCCAGGCTCTACTATGACCTCGGCTTCAAACTCACGGCCACACGCGGCACGGCCAGAACCATCTCGGAAGCCGGCTATCCGGTCTCCGTGGTCAACAAGGTTCAGGAAGGCCGTCCGAACATCGTCGACCTGCTCATTAACCATGAAATAGCCCTTGTGGTGAACACCCCCGCCTCGAACGGCGTCACAACGCACGCGGGCAAGGCCATCCGCCAGGCAACGCTCACCTACGGCATCCCCTGCTGCACGACCATCCAGAGCGCCCGCGCCACGGCCACGGCCATCGGAGCGGCCAGGGGCAAGGCTATCCACGTGGAAAGCCTGCAGGAATACTACAGAAGAGAGGGCAGATAGATGAAAGCGCTTTTGGCTCTTGAAAACGGGTTCACCCTCGAAGGCGAATCCTTCACAGGCGAATTCGAAACCGGCGGCGAGGTCATCTTCAACACGGGCATGACCGGATACCAGGAAATCCTCACGGATCCTTCCTACTGCGGCCAGCTTGTCTGTCTCACCTACCCGCTCATCGGCAATTACGGCATCACCCATGAGGACATGGAGTCCGGGAAAATCCACATGAAGGCCCTGCTGGTGAAGGAATGCTGCAAGGAACCCTCCAACTGGCGTTCTTTCATGAGCCTTCCCGACTTCATGAAGGAACAGGGCGTTCCAGGCATGGAAGGCCTCGACACCCGCGCCCTGACCATCCAGCTGCGCAACAGCGGATCCATGCGCTGCATGATTTCAACACGCGACCTTGATCCCGAAAGCCTCACGGCCAAAGCCAGGGCCCTGCCCGGCATGGAGGGCCAGAATCTCGTGCCCTTCGTTGCCGCGAAAGCTCCCTACGTCTTCCTGCGCAACGCGGTGCAGACCGTGTCCGCAGACAAAAACGGCAGACTCCCCTTTGTGGGAAGCGGCCTTCGCCTTGTGGTCTACGACTACGGCATCAAATGGAATATCATCCGCCTGCTCAAGGAGACCGGATTCTCACCTGTCATGGTTCCCCCCCTCTTCCCGGCTGAAGCCGTACGCAGAAGCGGGGCCCAGGGCGTCTTCCTCTCTAACGGGCCCGGCGACCCGGCCACTCTCACTGAGGAAATTGCCATCGTCAGGGATCTCATGAAGGACTTTCCCGTGGCGGGTATATGCCTCGGCCATCAGATTATCGGCCACGCCCTCGGCGGCACCACATCGAAACTGAAGTTCGGACATCACGGCTGCAACCACCCCGTACGCGACAATGCCACGGGACACGTGGAAATCAGCTCCCAGAACCACGGATTCTGCGTATGCGTGGACGGCGTGGAGGACGTTGAGGTGACTCACATCAACCTCAACGACGGGACACTCGAGGGGATACGCTCCACGACAAAACCCGTCATGAGCGTCCAGTATCATCCCGAGGCCGCAGCCGGTCCCCATGACAGCCGCTATCTCTTCACCCGTTTCCATAAAATGATGGAAAACGCTGTGAAGAAGTAGAAAACTCTTCCTGACTATCCCAGCAGCCCGCCGGAGCACTCCGCCCGGCGGGCTGCACCTTTTGTAGACCGGGAAACCGATCTTGCAGGAAACGCTCTTTTAGGGCACAACTATAAGGAAATGAAAGGCTTGTGTGCACGTCTTCACGCGTCGGAGGTTCCAATATGAAAAAACTCACCGCCTTTTTGCTGGCTCTCTTCCTGGCCGTGCCGTCCGCTTCCCAGGCTGCCGGGCAGGAAAACGCCCCCAGCACGGCCTCTTCCGCCGCGCAGGGCGGATACCAGAACGAACCACATAACCGCATCGAGCAGCTGACCGGAAAAGTCTGGCTGGAAAGCTCTGCCGATTCGAAAAAAGCCGTTATCTTCGGCATTGAGACTGCCATTGACATCGAACGCATGATCAATGACCGCATGACCACGAATGCCGTCCGCGCCGGCAAACGCCCGTCCACCAATCTCTCTCCCTTTGAGATCGGCTGGACAAAAGCCTTCAAGGATGTTCTGATCGCCGACATCGTCAAAGCCGTGGATGACTGGTACGCCGCGCATCCCGGTAATGAGAACAGACTGGTCATGGACGTCATCTGGAATGAAATTGTGACCCCCAGACTCGGGACCGGGAAGACCAGATAACCTTTCCCGAAATATACCAACGCTTCATAATGGAGGCAGTTCTCCGGATTCCGCTGAAGGAGCGGCAGACCGGAGTCTGAAAAAACAATGAGAAAATTCTGCATCGTCGCTCTCCTCGCCGCGGTTCTCTCCTGCGGCGCAGGCTGCTCCCACTGGAACAACACGGCCAAGGGTACTGCTATAGGCGCAGCGGCTGGTGCCGCTACCGGTGCCGGTATCGCAGCCATATCCGGCGGATACGCCGGCTGGGGCGCCCTTGCCGGTGCGGGCGCCGGCGCTCTTGCCGGCGGCATCATCGGCAACCAGCAGGATCACAGAAGATAACTCCCTCAAAAATGGACAGTCAGGGCGGAAAAAAGAAATTTTTTCCGCCCTTTTTATATTTTTAGTTGAC